>CAKRUB010000057.1 GCA_934402375.1 uncultured Acetatifactor sp. | reverse complement strand
GGTGCATCCCTGCAAAAAACGATGCCGAATTTATAGCATGTATGGAAGATGTCCTTGATGTATATGAACTCCCATTCGAAAATAAAATTTACAGCAGGCCGCGAAAACGGTTTATAATTGTCAAGGTACCTGCTATGGAGCGGTTACATTGAACCAATCAGACATTACAGAACCATTCGATGTCAACCAGGGTTTAAATTACTAATGGGGTTTGGTTACGGATTTTAGTAACTGTTCAGCAATACGATAGTTTTATTTTGGGGGAAAGTATAAAATCTCTTTTCTCTATTCAGTTTACCATTAAATGACATTATTTTTACATTAATTGTAAATACACACATGCAATGCAACATGATATTGTCAATAGTTTTTTTAAAATTCATTTCTAAATCAGACCGCCTAGCTGTCCGGCACCTGACAGAGCATCTCCCGGCGAAGATACTTGTTACAACGCCTGTATCTGACGGGAAATTGCTATGGGGTGCTTACGATAAAACTGCGAGACCGCGGTTTCCGGTGTTGACAAATAAATAATTCTTTGCTATTCTTTACTTATAAGCAGATTTTCTATTTTCAAAGTTCTGTGCCGGCGTAAGCCGATGTCTATAAGTTCAAGGAAATCCCTGCTTAGTTACCCAATGACAATGATAGAGCGGGGGAAGATATGGCGAGAACCGGAAGCTTGCTTTTGTGCCAGTAGATTCTCCTGCGGAAAGTGCGAGGAGGATACGAATGGCAAAAAGGTATGAGGAACTGACGATTGCGGATGATTTTATGTTTGGCAAGGTGATGGAGGATAAGGAGCTTTGCCGGGAGGTCTTGGAGTGCCTGTTAGGGCAGCCGGTCGGGGAACTGGAAGATGTTCAGACGGAGCGGCAGTTCCGGTACACAACGGATGGCAAGCCAATCCGGCTGGATGTGTATACAAGGGATCGGAACCATGTCTATGATGCGGAGATGCAGAACCTGAATCATCAGGCGGTGGAGAAGCTGGAGCTGCCAAGGCGAAGCCGGTTTTATCAGGCGGCGATGGATATGGATCATCTGGACAAGGGGAAGTCTTACCGGGAGCTGCCAGAGGGAAAGGTGCTGTTTATCTGTACCTTTGATCCCTTTGGAATGGGGTATGTGAAATATTCTTTTCAGAACCGCTGTGAGGAGAATCAGGAGCTGTGCCTGCGGGATGGAACGGAGAAGATTTTTTATAACTGTGTCAGCAGCGCCGAAGAGGTGCCGGAGCAGCTGAAGGAGCTGTATGATTATATCAGGACGGGAAGAGCCGAAAACGCATTGACGCGCAAGATAGAGGAAGCGGTAGGCAGAGCCCGGAGAAATGAGGAATGGAGAACGGAGTACATGAAAGAGCTATTGCATGATGATGACGTCAGGGAAGAAGGCAGGGCAGCGGGCCTGAGCGAGGGACTGGACAGAGGACGGCGTGAGGGCCTGAGTGAGGGACTGGACAGAGGCAGGGCAGCGGGCAGGAGAGCTGCCGCCATAAATCTAAAAGCCATGAATATGCCGATAGAACAGATTGCACAGGTACTCGAGGAAAAAGTGGAAGTTGTGGAGCAGTGGCTGTCGGAATGAGGAATGGTGGACGTCAGAACTGGTATTTTGCCGGGACTGGCGTTTTCTGATGGAACTGCATTTTTCGGTGTTGACAAATAAATAGTCCTTTGCTATTCTTTACTTATAAGCAGATTTTCTATATTCAAATTTCTGTGCCGGCGCAAGCCGATGTCTATGAGTCCAAGGAAATCCCTGCTTAGTTACCCAATGACAATGTTAGAGCGGGGGAAGACATGGCGAGAGGCGGAAGCTTGCTTTTGTGCCAGTAGATTCTCCTGCGGAAAGTGCGAGGAGGATGTGGATGGCAAAAAGGTATGAGGAACTGACGATTGCGGATGATTTTATGTTTGGCAAGGTGATGGAGGATAAGCAGCTTTGCCGGGAGGTATTGGAATGCCTGTTGGAGCAGCCGGTCGGGGAACTGGAAGATGTTCAGACGGAGCGGCAATTCCGGTACACAACGGATGGCAAGCCGATTCGTCTGGATGTGTATACGAGGGATCGGAACCATGTCTATGATGCGGAGATGCAGAATCTGAATCATCAGGCGGTGGAGAAGCTGGAGCTGCCAAGGCGGAGCCGGTTTTATCAGGCGGCGATGGACATGGATCATCTGGACAAGGGGAAGTCTTACCGGGAGCTGCCGGAGGGAAAGGTGCTGTTTATCTGTACCTTCGATCCCTTTGGAATGGGGTATGTGAAGTACTCTTTTCAGAACCGCTGTGAGGAGAATCAGGAGTTATGTCTGCGGGATGGGACGGAGAAGATTTTTTATAACTGTGTCAGCAGCGCCGAAGAGGTGCCGGAGCATCTGAAGGAACTGTATGATTATATCAGGACGGGAAGAGCCGAAAGTGCGCTGACGCGAAAGATTGAGGAAGCGGTAGGCAGAGCCCGGAGAAATGAAGAGTGGAGGCCCGAGTACATGAAAGAGCTATTGCATGATGATGACGTCAGGGAAGAGGGCAGGGCAGCGGGGCTGAGCGAGGGACTGGACAGAGGACGGACAGAGGGACGGGCGGAAGAAAGAAGTATGTTGCTGACCCTGATTCCCAAGATGACAGCCGGGGGCGACGGGGACAAGATCGTACAGTTGGAGAATCCCGAAGTACTGGAAGCAATGCAGAGAAAATATGGACTGGATTTTACAACGTTGCAGGATTCAGGAAAGAAATTATAATTTTGGGAACAACTCTGTCCCTTTTTATTTTATCTTTTGTGTGGTATTATTTTATTGCGCACAGACGAGAAGGTAAACGTCTGTAAGAGCGCAAAGCGTATAGATTAGGGTGTCAGAGGATGATATGTAAAAATTGTGCCAAAACCTTCAAAAAGCATCCTTTTGGCATCCTAATCATGTACGTCATGAGTCTTTTCACATTCTGGATCCGAGTATACTATTGATATAACGTTACCAAGAAAAAATAAATGTTGCTAAGAGAAAATAAAACAGTTGAAAAAATGCTTCGGGGATGCTACACTTTCCTTGGAAGCATTTTTTCTTTTACACTATATGTGTCTGAAGCGAATCTGAAACATCTGAAGGAATCTATGCTTTTCAACGAATATCCATTGACAGCAGGAGACCTTGGAGTGAAGATGTGGCGGATGCCGGACAGTCTGTTCTTTATAGGTTTCCGACTTAT
>CAKRUB010000056.1 GCA_934402375.1 uncultured Acetatifactor sp. | reverse complement strand
TGTCCGTAGCTCAGCTGGATAGAGCAACGGCCTTCTAAGCCGTGGGTCGGGGGTTCGAATCCCTTCGGGCACATTTTGCAGCATCTTCTCTTGAAGGAATTTGCTGCGTTCACATTTTGTGAAACATGGTGGGTATAGCGCAGCTGGTTAGCGCGCCAGATTGTGGCTCTGGAGGCCAAGGGTTCGAATCCCTTTATCCACCTTTTTGATCTTGTCCGTGTCATTGTGGTACGTTTGGTGTCATATATAGGGCTATCGCCAAGCGGTAAGGCACAGCACTTTGACTGCTGCAGACGCTGGTTCGAATCCAGCTAGCCCTGTTTTTTTTATATTATGCGGGACATTAGCTCAGTTGGTAGAGCACTTGACTTTTAATCAAGGTGTCGGGAGTTCGAGTCTCCTATGTCTCATACGAACCTGTTTCAATTTTGAAGCAGGTTTTTTCATGCAAAAGAGCAGGTATGCCGAAGCACACCTGCTCTTCTCTGCCGATACCGTCAATTCAGCACAGCGCCGCCCCATTCCACGACTGTAAAGCCATTCCGGATAATCGGATCAATCTCCGGCTCCGTTATCGCACCGCCGTCATATCTTGCAAAGCCGAACCAGATACGGTAGATGCTGTCCGGTTCCACGGAGAAGCTGACCGGCATCGCCTCATCCACAACATCCGTGAGGACCGGGTACATCACATAGTCCGCTCCCGCCTCAAGGTAAACGCTCCAATACTCGATAAAGTCCAGAATCTCCTGCTCATTGAAGCCATAGCTCTCCAGAACCCGGCGATAGGTCTCCCCCCTCTCGTCTGCCATTACGATAAAGCCCTCGTCCGTCTGGAAGAAGGAAGCGAGCGTGTTGCTCTCGTAGAACAGATACCCCTGCTTCTCTCCGTCTGCGGTGCAGAGCATGCCGTCCGGCTGCGCCGTAACAGTCCATCCGTTTCCGTATTCCGGCTCGGATTTCGTCACAAGGTTCGGATAAGCAAAGCAAACCGAAACCTCTGTCTCCTCCGTCGGATAGAGGTAAATATTTGGCTTCTTCGCCGCCACATTATTCGGCATGGCATTGCTGTTCTTTCTCTTATTGTTTAGGAGCCAGTCTCTCAGCCACTCAAATTCCTTCTCGCGCCCCTCTGCAACCATCTGGGCATAAAGATTCATCCGGTCCCAATAGAACTTATCCTTGTATTCCTGCGCAGTCAGCTCATTGGAATCCAGATAGCCATAATGTCTCAACGCATCACGCCCATCATAACCCATCATATTCATATAGCCCGCCTGCAGTTCAGCCGTGAAAAAGTTGTGCCCGCGGACAGCCAGCCCCGGCGGCAGCCATTTGATGACCGGATGGTTCGCCATCTGATAATAATAATTATTCAAAAAATTCGCCACATATGGGTGCCGGAGCGCACTTGATGTAAGCCCTGCTCCCGCTCCCGCGAGCTGTATTTCAGTATTCGGGGCAAACCCCGAGAATAACGAAAAGAAGTCCAGAGCTGATGTCATCGTATCCATTACCGGAGTTGAGGCATACGGACTGGTCACGATGTTATCATAAAGGTTCACAGCCCCATTGACACCTCCGACAATCGTACCGGCAACCCCCATCGACTTGATCCATGTTGTACTCGCGCCAATAGCCGGTGCAAGCTCGCTAACCTTAATCGCGCCCCATTCCAGCCCTTGCGTTCCATATCCGATCGCCAGATCGTAAGCGGTGCCTCCGAAAACACCTGTCCAGCTGTCCCCATTGCCGATGTCATATGCGCAGTCAGCGGTAAACTGGTACGCAGAGGTGCTTGTCACCCAGTCAACTGCCGCGTTATAGTTATTGCTCACATAATCCATCGCCTGTTGCAAAATGTTCTTTGAAGAATAATAATTTACACTCGACCGGTCTCCGTCGCTGCCAGCCTCTCCTCTCGCCTGCACCTTATCCGGCACAAGCGCTGCCGTCAGCAGGGCAACCGCACACAGTGAAACAATCAATGTCTTAACCGTTATCTTTCTCATTTCTGCACCTCCCCGATTGCACGAAGATAGAAATCAGCCATGCCCTCTATATATTCGTTTCCGGCTCCGATCTCCTTTGCCATCGTGTAACATGCCCCGGCATGATCGTAGTAGCCCTGTTCAAAGTACACGCGTCCAAGCTCTGCGGCGGCATAGGCATTTTCCGGCTCCAGCTCCAGCGCAAGCTTCAGGTAATATTCCCGCATGGCATAATTTAACGAATCATCTTCTGCCAGCGCCATCGCAACCATCATATGCGCCTCGCCCCAGTCGGGATAGTCCTCAACCGCCTGCTGCCAGAACGCAACTTTCCAATGACTGCTGCCACTATAGAGATAATACTCCCCCTGAAGAAGATAATACTTCTTCGACTTTGTATTCTCCACATGGTAGTTCAGCTGGTCGCTGCCCGCCCAGTAATATTCCTCTGCCCTGTCACTGTCCTTGTCGCGAAGCGTCTTTACCACCGAGAGATAGCCCTCTGCGGCGGTAAGCGCGACATCATCATTCTCGCCGTAAGTATCATAATAGTTTTCCAGAAAGCTCTTTGCTGCCTCCAGATCATTTCCCGACGTCAGCTGATAGACGCGCTCTGCTGCCTTTGCCCGTGCCGCAAGCGTACCGGCTCCGTCCGACGAGAAGGTAAACAGTCCGACGAGAACCGCCGCTGCCGGAAGTATGATCCGCAGCGCCCTGCCCAGGCTTTTTTTCAGCTTTGCAGCAAGGAATGCCTTACAGCCGATGCCACCGATGCAGAGCAGGAGTCCGAGAATGCACATTACCACCGAACTGTCCGTAAAGATTATGGAAAGCAGGAAGCCTGCCCCCAATATGCCAAAAATCAAATACGCTATCATTTCTGCTCCACCTCCCCGGCTATTTTGTTCAACAGTTCCTTATGCTCACGTTCCAGATCACTGATCAGACCGGCACGGTACACCCCTACATGTGGAAGTCCGTTGTCAAAGCTGCCGTAATAGTCCTCCCACGGCATAAATTCCCGACAGACTGAGAGTGCGTAATACGCCTTCTCATACTCACCGATTGCATCGCAGGCATCATACAAAGCATACCAGAGCATCGGATCATCCTGCTGATATTTGACCGCCTCCTCAAAGCAGGCAGCCGCCTTCTCGTCCTCCCAGCGGTCGTTATAAATCGCACCCTTTAAGTACCATGCATAGCCCAGATCCTGACGGACTGCAAGCATCTGGTCGATATAGTCAAAGCCCGCATCCGTGTCCTCGGCATAACGGTTGACGCCATCCGGGTCAATGGCTGCCCGGTATGCCTGAATATAGGCGTTCAGAAATGTATTCTGTTCGATCCGCTGCATCTGGCTGTCTGTGAAATCGTCATAGCAGCCTTCCAAATGATATTCCGCAAGGGTAGAAGACCGGTAAACCGTGATCTCTGAGATGAGCTGGGACAGATAACGGTCGACATAATCCGGATATTCTGTCGTCTTCAGCTGTTCCGCAAGGTTTTCCGCGCAGTCGATGACCGTATCCGTGTCCTTGAGAACGACCGATGCTGCCCCCATGTAATAAAGTCCCGCTACATCATCCTTTTTCTCCGCAAGCAGACTCTCCACAAGCGCCGCGCATTTCTCCGGTCTGCCGGAATCCAGATAACAATACATTGCGCTCAGCTTTATGGAGTAGTCGTCGCTGCTTTCCATGAGCTTTTCACAGTAGTCGGCACACTTTTCCGTTGCCATATACGTCATATAAGCCTTGACTGCCAGCTGCTGCAGGGTTTGCAGCGCTTCTCCGGAAAATTCCTCCTGTTTCTCATCGAGAAGCTCCGTGAACCGGTCGATTACACCGACATATTGATCGCCGCCAAAATAGGCACCCTCTGTTGCCACCGTACCATCCGAGTTTACCAGTGCATACAGTGCCAGAAACTGTTTCGTAAAGTTGTCAGGATGATCCTGTGCCTCATAGAAGATCTGCCGCCGTAGGGAATCGCTAAACCCCATCGCAACAAGGATACCGCCCTGATACGTCAGATCTCCCATCTGCATCTGCCCCATCAGGACAATAACTTCCTGATTGTCGAGAAGATTTTTCAGCTCATCAATGCTTTCCGTCAGCTTCGTGCCGTCAGCCCTCAGCTCCTCTATGGAGTCATAGCCGCCCGTATAAATCCGCATTGCCGCAAGCCGGGAAAGGATTTCGCGCTGCCGGTTTTTCTGCTCGTCCGTAAGGCTCTCCGCGTTCTTATATTCCGTGAGGATTGTGTACCAGAGATTTGTGTCAACCTTTCCGGTCATATACAGCTTCTCCAGCGCTGCCAGACGGTAGCTGCTGTCTGACTTTCCGGCTGCCTGCAAATAAGCAACCGTAGCGTTATCCGGGTATTCCCGATTAATAGATTCGATTGTACCGCTGTTTTGCTCCAGAGCTGCCGCCCATGCATCCAGCTCTGCATACAGCTCCTTATATATCTTCGATGCCGCAACATAATCCCCGTTCTCGGCGCACTCCCGCATCTGCACGATTCCGCTGGCATAGGAATTTTGAAAGCGTGTGACAAGGGAAGGGGTGTACCGGATGCTGCAGACCGTCGCCACAACGATCACCGCCGCCGAGACAATCACGCCGGTCATGTTCTTCTTTTTCGCCACGAGGGCTGCGCTGTCTGCCGTCGGGGACGCATTTTCGCCCGTTGCTGGCTCTTCCACCGCCGGGGACGCATTTCCGCCCGTTGCTGGCTCTTCCACCGCCGGGGACGCATTT
>CAKRUB010000055.1 GCA_934402375.1 uncultured Acetatifactor sp. | reverse complement strand
ATCATTCTATAATTGTAAATTATCCTTCGTTAGCGATTACTATTATACTCTTTTATCTTTCACAATTCAATCCATTTTTACTTTTTTCATTAAACATGTATAGGCGGACTCCTTTACTAATTTTTAAAATTTGCAAAAATAAATCCCAGCACAAGAAAACTTTCTCCATGCACCGGGATTTCATAGTTTCAATCAGCTATATAATTTTACTCCACCGTCACGCTTTTTGCCAGATTTCTTGGTTTATCCACATCCAGACCCTTAGCGACGCTGACATAATACGCGAGCAGCTGCAAAGGCACGACAGCAAGGCTTGTGGCGAAATAATGGTAGATTTTGGGGACATACACCGTAAAGCCGGCAGTGTCCTCGATACTGTAATTTCCGTAGCTGGTCACACCCATCAGGTATGCGCCGCGGCTCTTGACCTCCACCATGTTGCTGAGGGTCTTCTCAAACAGCGCCTCCTGCGTCATGACACCGATTACCAGTGTACCATCTTCGATCAGGCTGATCGTGCCGTGCTTGAGTTCGCCTGCCGCATATGCCTCGGAATGGATATAACTGATTTCCTTAAGCTTCAGACTTCCCTCCATGCTGATGGCATAGTCTATGCCTCTTCCGATAAAGAAAATGTCCTTATTGTTGGCATGCTTATTTGCAAACCACTGAATACGTTCCTTGTCGTCCAGTATTTTCTGAATCTTGTCAGGAATCGTCTCTAATTCCTGCAAAAGCGCCTTGTACTGCTCTTCTGTGATCTCTTCCTTCACAAAAGCGCTCTGAACTGCAAGCAGATATACCGCCATCAGCTGCGTACTGTACGCCTTTGTCGTCGCCACGGATATTTCCGGTCCCGCCAGCGTATACATTACCCGGTCTGCCTCTCTGGCTATGCTGGAACCTAACACATTCACAATACCGAGTGTGTCAACGCCCTTTTCCTTTGCAAGCCGCAGAGCCGCCAGACTGTCCGCCGTCTCTCCCGACTGGGAAATAATAATCACAAGAGAATTTTTGACGAGCCGCGGCTCACGGTAACGGAATTCGGAGGCAAGCTCCACCTCCACCGGGATTCCCGCCATTCCTTCAAACACATATCTTGCCGCAACACCCACATGGTAGGCAGAGCCACAGGCTACAATGTAAATTCTCTCCAGACCGCGCAGCTGCTCATCGCTGATACCCACCTCGGAGAAGTCAATGCTCCCATCCTTCAGATAATGATGCAGCGTATCGCCGACAACCTTTGGCTGCTCATAAATCTCCTTCATCATGAAATGCTCAAAGCCGCCCTTTTCCGCCGCCTCGGCATCCCACTCTATTGTTACAGCCTCTTTCTGAATTTCTTCCCTGTCAATATTGTAAAAATGAATTGCCGAATCTTCCAGCACAGCAATTTCCATATTGCCGATATAATAAACCTGTCTGGTATATTTTAAAATTGCAGGGACATCCGAAGCAATATAGCTTCCGTCCTCGCCTTTGCCGACAATAAGAGGACTATCCTTCCTGACCGCATACAGCTTATCCGCGCAGTCCTTGAACAGCACGCCAAAGGCATAGGAGCCACGGATACGCAGCATAGTGCGTGAAAGCGCCTCCAGATGATCCCCATTCACCTTCTTGTCGTAGTAATCTAATAATTTTACCGCAACCTCAGTATCCGTCTGGGAATAAAAGGTATAGCCCGCCTTGCGCAGCTTCTCCTTCAATTCCAGATAGTTTTCTATAATGCCGTTATGCACCAGCACGACCGCATGATCGTCACTGCAATGCGGATGCGCATTATCCTCGGAAGGCTCACCGTGTGTTGCCCAGCGGGTATGACCGATTCCGACCGTTCCGTGCATAGCTCTGCCGCCGTCCGTCTTCTCAGACAAGATCTTCAGGCGCCCCTTTGCCTTGACAAGCTCTATCTCTCCGCTCTGTCTGTCCCTCACTGCGATTCCGGCAGAGTCATAGCCCCTGTATTCCAGCTTTGACAAGCCCTCCAGAAGAATGGGGGCTGCTGCCTCTTTCCCTATATAACCTACAATACCGCACATATATTAATCCTCTACTCTTTCCGGCAGCACCTATTCCGTCACATAGCCCTTACTCTGAATCAGTTTTACGACCTCATCCACATACTGCTCACAGGTGTCTTTATCCGAAGCTTCCACCATGACACGAATGACCGGCTCCGTTCCGCTCTCGCGGAGAAGTATCCTTCCCTCCCCGCCAAGCTCCGACCCGATATCACTGACTCTCTTCTGAATTTCAGCATCCTCTGCCACCGTCTGCTTGTCGGACACACGCACATTTTTCAATACCTGCGGATAAACCTTAAAGGGCTTTGCAAGCTCACTCAGCGGCTGCTTCTTCTCCAGCATGACTTCCATCATCTTAATCGCGGTCAATATGCCGTCTCCGGTGGTTGCATACTTCTTGAAAATAATATGTCCAGACTGCTCGCCGCCCAGACGATAACCGTTCTGCAGCATGTTTTCATAGACATACTTATCCCCGACAGCCGTCTTCTCGTACTCAACATCGATTGCATCCAGTGCCTTGTACAGTCCAAAGTTAGACATGATCGTTGTGACAACCTTATTTCCCAGCAGCTTTCCGCGCTCCTTCAGATACCTTCCGTAGATATAGATGATTCCATCTCCATCTACCACATTTCCCTGCTCATCCACACACAGGCAGCGGTCAGCATCACCGTCAAAGGCAAATCCCACGTCCAGACCATTCTCCACCACAAACTTCTGTAAGCCCTCGATATGTGTCGAGCCGCAATTCGTATTGATATTCAAGCCGTCAGGCTGATTATTAATCACATAGGTCTTGGCGCCCAGCGCATCAAACACACTCTTGGCGATCATCCACGAGCTACCGTTGGCGCAGTCCAGTCCTACCCTTTTCTCACGGTAAGAACGGGTCGCCAGCGAGATCAGATAGCCGATATAACGGTTTCTGCCCACCGCATAGTCCACGGTACAGCCTATATTCTCCCGCTCCGCGTAAGGTACTTCATCCACCTTGCCATCCAGATAATCCTCAATTTTCAGAATCGTCTCCTCATCCATCTTTTCCCCGTTGGAATTTATCAGCTTAATTCCGTTGTCGAAATAGGGATTATGGCTTGCGGAGATCATAATCCCACAGTCAAAATCCTCTGTCCTCGTCACATAGGACACGCTGGGGGTTGTCGTAACATGAAGCAGATAAACATCCGCTCCAGAAGCCGTAAGTCCGCCAGCCAGCGCATATTCAAACATGTACGAGGAGCGGCGTGTATCCTTGCCAATCACAATTTTGCACTTATGATTCTCATGCTGATAGTACCAACCTAAGAACCGTCCGATTCTGTATGCATGATCCGAAGTTAATGTCTTGTTGGCTTCTCCGCGGAAACCGTCAGTGCCAAAATATTTTCCCATGATTTACCTCTTTTTCTTACCTTATTCAATCGATAAGATTTTTTCTATAATATCATACTATTTTTGCAGCGTGGGGTCAACCGATCTGGGAAAAAAGGACATTCACAAAAAAATCGGCAAAACCGCGTTAAGCAGAATTGCCGATTCCTGTCATTTTTTAATAGGTTGCCATCTGGCTGTTCGTAAAGCAGCTTCTCACTGCGATTGCCTTAATGGTCTTTCCTGTTCCTATATATACCCTTCCGGAGGAAGCACTGATCATTCTTCCGTTTGTCGGGGAGGGCGTCGTTCCATCAACCGTATAGTAAATCATACAATCCGGTGTTGTCGAGGATATCCTGTAGTATCCGTTGCGGTCATAGCTGATTGTCGGTTTGTTGACTACCGGAATTTTCAGAATCAGCTTGGAAACATTGCTCCACTTTCCGTTGCAGTATGTCCGCGCATAAACCGTTCCGTAATAATCCGTGAAGGTAACGCTGCCGCCATTGTCTACTTTGCAGTCCGCGGTGGTTATGTTCGAGGACGAAGTAGAGTAATAAATACATGCATTGGGCTGTGTCGTGTTAAAGGTCACGGTACGTCCGCCGATTACGCCCTGCACCTTGAAGGAAGGCACCTTGACGTTTGAATCTACCACCGGCATAACCTTTTTCGATGTCACATTACTGTTCGTAAAGCAGCTCCGGACGGCAATCGCCTTAACAATACCGCTGTCCATCGTAAATGTTCCCGTTGAACCGGAAAGCTTCTTCCCGTTATTGACGGTAGGGGTTGAGCCATCCGTCGTATAATAAATATACGCATTCGGAGTCGAGGTTCTGATTGTCACCTGATTTCCATTACATGTAATCACGGGATCCTGTGTTACCGGAATTTTCAGGATCAGTCTTGTCGGGTCACTCCACTGCCCCTTATAATAGGTCTTCGCATAAACGCTTCCGTAGAAATTCTCAAAAAATATAGTTCCACCGTTTTTGATATGTGAAGACTTCGTTGTAATATCATTTGCGCCCTTCGTCGAATAATAGATCTCCGCGCCACTCTGTGTACTTGTAAGGGTAACATTTCTTCCGCCGATCACACCCTTTACCGTATAAGTCGGCTTCGGCACTTTGCGCTCGCTCAGCGTGATTGTGGTTGTGGAACTCCACTGTCCGCAAAGATAAGTCCGCGCATAAACCGTTCCCTTGAAATAAGTGAAGTCAATATTGCTGCCGCTCTCTACCCATGTGCTCTGAAGGCTGATATCATTCTTCGTAGAATAGAAAATCATTCCTCCCTCGGTGGACGTACTCATGTACACGCTCCGGGAGCTTGTACTCTCCACCTTCTTAAGCTCCGGCGCGCTTGCCACCGGACCCACATAGTTCTTCTTGCACTTATCCAGCCCATACAAAGAAGAATAGAAATCTACTGCCGAATCATATGTACAATAAAGAGTAGCCTCTTCATTCTGCATTCCCGAAAAAGCAAAAGCGGTGTTTGCGCATGAACCCGTGCCATAGTTTTCAGAAACATATAATGACATCAATCTCGGGGTGAAAGAAAATGCATAGCTTTCACAGTCCGTTATTTTTGCACCCAGCTTCACACTTCTGAGGCTGTCACAATCAGATGCAAAGCAGCGCGGCAGCTTGCTCACCTGGCAGTCAACCTCAAGTGCGATCAGATTGTCACAGTTAAAGAGAATATAATCACCAACCGTCTTCAGACCGGCAGGGAACTGAATGCTCCTGATTCCGGAAGCGGACAGTGAATATTCTCCCATTTCCGTCACACCATTGCCAAGGCTGATCTCCGCAAGATTTGAACAATTGGCAAAAGCCTTGCTTCCGATTTTCACGATGGAATCCGGAACGGTCGCCCTCGTTATGGTGGTATTATTCTCAAATGCACCGTTTGCGATCTCAGTCACCTTATAAACCTGACCGGTTCTGCTATCCTTAATAGTCGCCGGAATCTCAAGCTGCGTGCTTGTTCCTACATAGCCACCAATCGATGCCTGATTTCCGTCCACGGAATAAATCCATCCATCGGCAATTCCCGAATAAACAACCTCTGAGTCCTCTCCGTCTATCAATTCCTCTTCCTGACTCTCCTCGGAAGATTCCTCTGTCTCACTCGACTCCTGGCTCTCCTCGGAAGGCTCCTCCGCCTCGCTTGACTCCCGGCTCTCCTCGGAAGACTCCTCCGCCTCGCTTGACTCCTGACTCTCCTCAGAAGACTCCTCCGCCTCACTCGACTCCCGGCTCTCCTCGGAGGACTCCTCCGCCTCGCTTGACTCCTGGCTCTCCTCAGAAGACTCCTCCGCCTCGCTCGACTCCTGACTCTCCTCGGAAGACTCCTCCGCCTCGCTTGACTCCTGACTCTCCTCAGAAGACTCCTCCGCCTCGCTCGACTCCTGGCTCTCCTC
>CAKRUB010000054.1 GCA_934402375.1 uncultured Acetatifactor sp. | reverse complement strand
TTCGGCTATATCCTTCCCACTACCGGGTGGATTCGGGACTTTAACCCGTTAGAAACGTGCGCCGCTAGGCGCACATGCAAAAATCCCTCCCACCCATAACAATCTGGGTGGAAGGGAGCTTGATCCTTCCGATATTACTCGCTGAATTTCTCTACAATAGCGCTCAGCTCCTGTGCATTATCCTGATTAACCTTTCCGACACTCTCAAGCTCTTCGGCAGTCACATTGGTCTGCTCAATTTTCTTGACAATCTCGTCAACGCCTATTTCATTTTCAGACGATGCCGTATGGATAACATCCATTTTCTCCCGGATACTGGTCACAGAATCCACTACACCGTTCGAGGTTTCCTCGATCTCGCCGATGGCATCACGGATCTCTTCGACTGAGATGCTATACTCATTTGCAATGCCGACAAATTCCTTGAACTTCTCAGATACATCTCCCTCCATGAAGCCCATAATATCGTTAATACAGTTCTGCACATTCTGGACATTCTCATTGATATCCTTACAGATATCCTGAATTTCCTTCGCTGTTGCAGAAGAATTGGAAGCAAGATTACCGATTTCCTGCGCCACAACCGCGAAGCCTCTTCCATTTTCTCCCGCTCTGGCAGCCTCGATGGAGGCGTTCAGCGAAAGGAGATTGGTCTGGTTGGCAATATCCAGAATCTGCTTTGCCATATCATTAATACGTGTCAGGGACTTCAGATTCACCATGGCCGTTTCCACATGCGTCCGGTTCTTTTCAATCTTATCTCCCGTTCCCTCCAGTGTACTGTCAGCCATTGCACGCATATTCTGTGCCGTCGCTAACAGCTTCTCACTCTTCTGGTCTCCTGCCTTCACCTTTTCTTCAACCTTCGCCACCAGCTCGGATATAGTCACTACCTCACCTGTCACCTGCTCGATCGCGTTGTTGGTTGTTGTAATGCTTGCAGCAAGCTCCTCCGTCGTGGCGGAATTATCACCCATACCCTCAATCAGCATATGCGCTGCATGATTCATCTTATCCGTAGAGGTATTCAGTGTTGTCGCACACTCCCGGAGTGTGGCAACGATTCCTCTGAAGGTTTCATACAGGGAACTGAGAGCCGTTGCAATCTGCCCTGCCTCACTGCGGGCGCCAATATATCCTTTCAGCTCCTCAGGGGTTTCCAGCTCCAGCTTCTGAAGCCGGACAACCGCTTTCTCCACGATCTGTAAAGGTTTAACGCAAAGCCGGACTGCAAGCCAGCAGAGAACCAGAATCACCGCATAGACGCAGAGACAGATCAGACCGAAAACATTTCTGCTTGCATCCGCCTTAGCGTATATCTCCTTATTGCTATCACTCAGCACCACTGCCCAGTTACGCTCCGGGAGCGCCTGATATACCGCAACGCTCTTAACTCCGTTTGCATCCTTGTACTCAAGATTTCCGACCGCAGCCTCCGGATTCTGCCGGATGGCATCAATCACTGAGAGCAGCATCTGGTCTTCGACAGGTGTTGCCATCAGCGATGCATCCTCATCGAAAATATGTACTCCTGTCTCTGTATTAATCATGTAGTTTCTTGCATTTTCCATGCCTTCAACATTGAGCCCCTCCAAAATTGCCTTCAGAGTCTCCGCCAGCTGGGCTCCGCCCACAAGACCAAGGATTTTGCCTCCGTCTTTATCATAAACCGGTACATACAGAGACAGCACCATCTGCTTTGACGCTGGCGAAATCAGCATTCCCGTATTGTAGACATCTCCGGCTGCGGTTATGGAGTCCTGCAGCTTGGTCAGCGATTCTCCTTCACGCATGATCATGCCCACGGCGCTGGTGTTGGAATGGGTAACGACATGGGTATTCCATTCAGATATATAGATTCCTTCCCATCCCTCAAGCCCTGCAAAGTAGCTTTCCGTATAAGCCTGTGCCTTCTTTGCAAGCTCCGTATTTTTCGGATTCTTTAAAAACTCCGCTACAATGGGCGCCTTGCTGAACGAAATAAGCTGCTTCTCCGCCTGATCCACATACTGCTCCACAATCTCCGCCTTCGCTCCCAGCGAGCTCGACATATTTTCCATTGCTGAATCCTGCATGGATATCCGCATGTTCCGATTCGCAATCAGAAACAGCAGCAGCAGACACGCCGCCATCACCAGAGAGATTGTCACTGTAATAACCGTACTCATCTTCTTGTTCTTCATGCTAAACCCTCCTATTTTTATGACTCATCGCGCCGCCGGGTATAAAACAGCAGCTGTCCGTAGCTCATCCGCAGGGTATCGTCTGACATCCTGTTACCTTTATAGTACCCGCCTGCGGCTCACCATTCAATGATGTTTAGTACGAACAAATTGACAAATATTTTTATCATCTCTAAGACTCTCGTTTCTTTATGCGCTTTTATTGTCTCTTTTTCAAATCTTCCCACCGTCAGCCACGGGGCAATCCTGGGATTTTTTGCGCAAGACCGATGTGCGGATATTTCCATAAGCCGCCAGACCAATTCCCACTGCAAAAAGAGCAGCTGTCAAAATGATCCCCCCCGTAGAAAAGCACAGCCGGCTCAGATACCCGAAGAAGGGAGTCTTTGCCACAACCCTGCCGACAACCTGATCCGCATCCACGGTGTCACCCTCCTCCAATGTAACCTTGCCGCCCTGCACAGAGCCTACATAATACACATCAACATCCCTGCCACCGTCCGGATTTCCAACAGCGACTATATTTCCCGTATTATACCCGCTTAATGCTTCCACATATACCAGAGTACCGGAAGGCTTCATATTTCCCGAATAATCCTCCGAAACCGTATAGGTATGGTATCCGAATACCGGCGGACATACCACCGGCGCAATAATCAGCAGCCCCACAATCAATAGGGCATAGGCCATAATTGTAAGAGTCCTGATTAACCGCTTTCCATCCTGAACCTTCTTTTCTTTCATACTTCTGCCTCCTCATTTTACAAGCATAAACTACATCTAATTATTATATAGGGTCTTTTCCGCAAACACAATCGTACAAATTTGCCAGAATACCATCCGGCGCCTTACTTCCCTGTCACAGCAAGAAAGCCTTCCCTGTCCAGCGAAAGCGCGGCATTCTCCTGTCTCCGCAGGAATTCCTCTCTCTTTTCAGGCGATTCCATGACCGTTTTCACAGCAACGACCAGCCCGTCGATCCGACCGCTCTCAAAGATATGCTCCTCCGCTATATAATTCCGGTTGTGGACATACTCTTTCACTCCGAAAATCAGCATCTGATTCAGGAATGCCCTATGTACCGCATCCACAATTTCAGCCTCATGATTGTTGTCAAAGTAGTAATCGCATCTGGCAAAAAGCTTATCCAGCACTGACAGCTTCACCCCCGGATAGAGAGACACATTTTCGTACTTTTCAAAATCATGCAGCCTCTGCGACATCTCGGTCAGCGCCGCGATATGGAAATGCAGCTCCGGCAATGCCTCCACAAGCTCCGTCAGTCTCTCGACCTGATCCGAGTTTGTACAGATCAGCGCCTCCTTATTTCCCTGATTTTCCCGCGCAAAGCTGTAGACATAGCCCAGTTCCTTTACCATTTCCTTGGAAGCGCCCAGCTTTATCAGCTTCTCATATGCCTCACGCTTCTGCACATAAATGATTTTCGTTCTGGGCGCGCTGTGGTTCAGGATCATCTGCATATTGCCCGGAATCCCGTCATAGATTTCTTCCTCCCAGAACAGTGCATCCCTCTGACCGTTGTCCGGCAGATCAAGCGAAGCGAAGAAGGGAAACGACAGCGAGTTGAAGAATAACCTCTGCTGCCCCAGCCCCGTCACCTGTAGAAAGAACCGGACAAATTCCCGCTTGCCGTGCAGGATCCTGTCCTTTCCGCCCATGGTTACAATAATATCGGAGGTGACAAAGTTTTCGACAATGACCTCTTTTCCTTCCGCGGAAAAGAAATTCCGGGATACCTTTTCCCCCTTTTTGTTAAAGGTCGTCCGGCAGAACAATGCCCCGTATTTATTATAATGCTCACAAAGCCGCACAACGCCGTTCTCATCCACCCAGTCCACCAGCTTAACCAGTCTCCTGTTGGTGGGCTCTGCATAATAGATTCTCGCCCGCTCCCTATTGTAATTCATTACCCTTCCGCTGGCATTGGAGCTCTCTATTTCCCAGAAGTCAGGAACCTGCAGCTCATTAAAGAAAAGCGGTCTTCCCTGCCTCCCGGCAGTCTGGCTGAAATCGCCAAGGAAATATCCGTAAACCGAAATCAGGCCATCCGGCAGAAATCCGTCATCTTCAATGACGGCGGCGCTGACCTGAATTCCTGCATTCTGAAAGGACTCATACAGATTTCTGCTCTCCGTGGAGTAGTTATCAAACAAAAGAACTATTCCACCTGATTGATTAAGCTGTTCCATCTCTTCTCCACCTCGCTCGTCAGATAAACTCTCGCCTTTTCATAAGAATGGCGGCTGAACGCCTCCAGATCATCCTCCGTAAAGAGCTTTATCAGCCTCTCCGCCAACAGGTCGATCTTCTCTTTTTTATCCATTTCGTCTGTCACAGGAATCCGGTAGCCGTTTCTGGATGTTCTCCATTTTCTTTACCGTGCTCCCGACAGCGTCCAGCAGCGCCGTGCAGCCTCTCACAAAATAATCCTCGTCCGTCAGCGGCTTCACCGCACCGATCGGAAACCGGTCATGGATCATGTCGATCTGGTCGTCGAAGAGAACCGTTGTCACGTTAGCTTCTCCCTCTTCCTTTTTCTGCTTTTGGAGCATGCCGTTGAAGCCGCCGATCGTATCGCTTTCCAGCCCTCCCATGGAGCCGCTTCTGTCCAAAATAAAAACCAGTTCTGTCAATCCTTTTTTCATATGCGTTACCTGCCTTTCTCTTGATAGACACATATTACAAAATTCATGAACAGAACCGGTCGCTTCCGAGGGGACATTTTATCTTGAGAGTGTTCCCTCTCCGTAGTCATCCAGAACGATATTTGCAAAATGGACGTTAAACTCATGATTTTCAATTAAATACATAATAATCAGGTCGAACCGGGAGGACATCGACAGGGTGTACCCGGCGGCGGCGAGCAGCTTCTTCGCCTCATCCATGCCAAGCCGCAGAGCCAGACAAAAAGATATTGCCGTCTTCTTGCTCGGCACATAATCCTCATCGCCGCGGATCTTTGAAAAAAGTCTCCGGTCAATGTTGGCGTTCTTGTATACCTCCGAGTCCTTCAGTCCCTTTTCGTCAATCATGCGCAGCAGCATTTCCGAAAAGGACTCCTCTCTATTTTCCAACACACGGTCGAGCTCCTGATGCTTCTTCTCATGTCTTAAAAAATCCGGAATCCGGATGTCCTCGGCAGGAACGGCTGACGGCACACTCTGGCTCGCAACGCACATTGTCCCCGCAACCTGAAATGGCGAACACTTCTGCTGCCGAGCCCCCTGCTGGGAAGGTGTCCGGGCTATAGCTGCTTCCAGCCTTTGCTCGAGATATAAATCCAGTTCCGCCCGGATGCTTTGTAAGTGTTTTAGGGATAATTCATCTAAATTGTTCATCGTTAATCATTCCTCTCCTGTCTCCGGGCAGTTTCCCGCCAGCCTTTCCTTGCCAGCGCACGCGCAGCAGTCAATCCCGATAAAAGATAATATCCGCTTTGCCTTCCTGTTTTGTTCCCTTGTATACGTTGGTATCCAGTCCGCCGATATGAAATCCGGAATTAATATAGAAAAGGCACGCACCCAGATTGTTGTCCTGTCCCTGGGTATAAATACCGTTATATCCTTTTGAAGCTGCGACTTCATCTGCCTTTTCCAGCAGTCGTTTTGCCACACCTTTTCCGCGATAGTCCGAATTGACTTTTAAATCATTAAGATACATATATTTGAAAAATCCGTTTTGCATAATGGCAAGCCCGATGCAGGTCTCATTGTCGTAAGCACCGATAAACGTACAATCCTTTATCATTTCATCATAATTATAATTTTCATCGGGAAAACACATTTCCTTTTGCTCCGGAAATTTCTCGACAGTGTAACTCCACTTTCCATTTATGTAACTGGGTATCATTTTCCCATGCAGCAGAAACGGTTGATTGGGAATGTTAATGTCTGTCTTATGCTTGGCATCAATAATTTTTATTTCGATCACACGCTTTACCTCCGCAGATTCAAACTGATTATTCCTATATTGTATCATGGAGCAAAGTAGAAGCAAACAATATCATTAATACTTTCCCTTCCTATAATTTCAAGCCCTAAATCATTGATTTTTGGACTTTTTTCTTTAAACAGTTACCTCATAACAAGTG
>CAKRUB010000053.1 GCA_934402375.1 uncultured Acetatifactor sp. | reverse complement strand
TTAGGCTACATGGGTCAATTTTTGGATTCATGGTACAGTTACCAGTTCAGATACTGTTCCGTGAATAATTCAGGCTATTTTCTTTGTTTCTCCCGTCAGTACTTTTGATTCTTTTGATTTTAAGCAATGATATACACCAGCTTGCCTTTCGGTTTTTGGGGGAAAGACCGTGGATAGAGGATTTCTATCGATATGGTGTAGTGTATTATCTGGCTGCCGGGTGGATGGCAGTCTGTTTTCTGACAGCATTGTTTCTGATTTTGTTAAAATGCAGGATTCCCAAGACCAAAAAATTTATCTGGTTTCCCTTCGCAGTTTTCGGAATGGCGGTGTTCTACACCATTGGTTATTGTTTACGCATCCCCTTGTGGAAGGTTCTTTTTGGAGATATGACAGCAGCCTTTTGTCTGTTGAATGCGGCAATTTTTGAAAGCTGTATTCAGTCGGGGCTGATTCCCTCTAACAACGGTTATGAACATCTTTTTATGGCATCTACCATCGCGGCGCAGATAACAGATGAAAATCATAAGATCTGTTATGCCGCAAAAGAGTGGGGCAGTGAGGAGGGGGTGCGGGTATCCGAAGCTCCCATAAAAGGCGGATATGTCCGGTGGCAGGAGGACATATCGGAGCTTTTGGAGACATTAAAGGCATTGGAGGAGGCAAAAGAAGAATTAAAGGACATAAATCTGATAGAGGAAGAAAATCTGAAAACCAGAAAGAAGATTGCGCAGCTGGAAGTAAAAAATCACTTATACGACACGGTACAGGTACAGACAACACATCAGATACAGATTTTGTCGAGGCTGGTTCAACAGTGCTCCGAAACGGAGGAGGAGTCAGAGAAGAGACTGCTTTTCCACAAGATTACCGTAATTGGGGCATATTTAAAGCGTCGGAGTAATCTTATTTTTATTACGGCACAAAATTCGGTCATTCCGGTAAAGGAGTTGGAGCTGTGTTTTGAAGAGACAATGCGGTATCTGCGGACATATGGGGTTCTGTGCAGCTGGAGGACGGAAGGTGGGAAGGATGTTGCCGGAGAGACGGCAATGCAGATTTTTGATTTTTATGGAAGCGTGTTGGAAAAGACATTGGGAGGAATTACTGTTCTGTATTGTTTCATTTCCTTTAAAAAAGAGAATGTGAAGCTGTCCATGAATATGGAATGTAAAACGGATTTGTCCGGAGGCCTTTCTTTTCGGGAGGGCGAAGTCAGCCGCGATGTGGATGGTTCGTGGGTCATCTCCTATTCTGTGGATAACCCGGAAGGTACGGGAGGTGAAGGACAGTGACGGATTGGCTTGCAGTCGTGGTGTTTATGACAGGGGTAACAGGAATGGTTATGATGTTGAGACTCCTTTGGTCCATAGTTTGGGGACATTCCAAGGAGGGCTCCTCCGCAAAACAGGTGCAGGAGAGCCTGGATAATCTTCCCAGCGGAATTGTTTTTTTTGACAAGAATGGACTACCCAGACTGTGTAACCGCAGGATGTATTTTCTGGAACATCTTTTGGCGGGCAGGGATATTCAATGCATTCAGGAGTTTCGTGAGGCACTGGAGAAACCGTGTGAAACGGTGAGTATTTTAAATCCTGAAACGATGATTTACCGATTCCCGGAGGGAGAAGTCTGGAGATTCTCGGAGAGCAATATTGTTACAAAGTCCGGGGAAAGGTTTGTTCAGTTTCTTGCCGGAAATGTAACTGCTCTCTATGAGAAGAGTGAGGAGTTAGAGCGGGAAAATAAACACTTAAAAGAAGTGGCATTATCTATGAAAGAACTTTCCCGTAATATTCTTACCCTGACCAGAGAGGAAGAAATTCTGCAAATGAAAATGCGGGTTCATGACGAACTGGGACATATGGTTTTTGCTACGAATCGTCTTTTGACAAACGAGATGGAAGAGGTGCAGGAAAAGGAGCTGCTTAAGCGATGGAACAATGCCCTGTGGCTGCTTCGGACAAATGAAGCGGACAGCCCGGATAGGGATTGGCGGATACAGTTGGAGGAACGCGGCAAAATGCTCGGGTTAAAGGTGATCGTTCGGGGAGAATTGTCAGCCACTGAAAAAAGGGAAGATTGGCTGGTGCCTGCCCTGTTGGAATGCATGACCAATAGTGTCCGGCATGGTGGGGCAACGAAATTAGAGATAGACTTTACGAACCAGAAAGACTATGATACGGTCAGGGTGAGTAACAACGGAAGTGTGCTGGAAGAAAGCGTTGTGGAGGGGGGCGGATTGTCTGCACTCCGGCGGCGCGTGGAGACCAGCGGCTGCCGGATGGCAGTTTCCGTCGCACCGGTGTTTTCCGTGACATTTCGGATTCCCAAAATTATAGAGGAATCGGAGGAGTAAACGCATGACAAAGGTATTGGTGGTTGAGGATCAGAGGATGGCAAGGGAGGATATGGAACATCATATTCTTGCCAGTGGACGATATGAATTTGCCGGTTCTATAACTAATGCCGCAATGGCGGAAGATGTGTGCCGCAAGACAGAATGCGATCTGGTTTTGATGGATGTCTGTACGGAGAATGATGAAAGTGGATTGAAAGCGGCGGAGCGAATAAAGCAATCCATGCCGCAGGTGAAGGTGATTATCGTCACATCCATGGCAGAATACAGTTTTCTGGAGCGTGCCCGCAAGGCGGGTGCCGAAAGCTTCTGGTATAAGGATGCAAGTAAAGAGGAACTGTTGGAGGTCATGGATCGCACTATGGACGGGCAATCCATATATCCGGACGCTTCCCCGACCGTTATGGTTGGGGCGGCAAAAAGCTGTGATTTCACCAAGACGGAGCTGGATGTCCTGCGGCTGGTGGTGGAGGGAAAATCCTATAAGCAGATTTCCGAAAGTCTGTCCGTCTCACCGGAAACTGTGAAATGGCATATTGGCAACCTGTTACGGAAAACGGGTTTTGATTCCAAAACAAAACTGGCAGTGGCAGTGACAAAAAAGAATTTAATTATTAACGGGTTTTAGAAGTAACATCCCCATATGAAACTCCCCATATGGGGGGTTTTTCTGTTTTAGAAAATCTTTATAATAGAAAATACAAAGTAGCAGAAGCATTAAGAGGAAAGTATCGGATGAGACAAAGGTTTAGATATAAAAAATATATTGCACTTGCATTGATTGCTTTTTTGGCGTTTGGCAGTACCGGCTGCAGCCAGAAAAGGGAACCGGTGACAGTCACTATCTGGCATGTATACGGTGGACAGGCGAAATCGCCGTTAAATGACATGATTGCTCTATTTAATGAAACAGTAGGGCAGGAGCAGAATATTCAGGTACAGGTGGGAAGTGTTACCAATACCAATACGATTCACGATAACGTTTTATCTTCTGCTTTTGGAGACCCCGGAGCCGCAGAACTTCCGGATATGTTTGTATCCTATCCCAAAACGGTTCTGTCGTTGCCCGATGATACGGTGCTTGTGGATTATCGGGATTATTTTACGGAGGAGGAGCTGGCAGAATTTATTCCTGACTTTGTGGAGGAAGGCGTGATAGGGGATAGACTGCTTATTCTTCCGGTGGCAAAGTCCACGGAAATTTTATTTGTCAACCAGACTGCGTTTGATCGGTTTGCTGCGGCGACAGGTGCAAGTGTGGAGGAGCTGAAAACGTGGGAAGGATTATATCATCTGGCGGAAGCTTATGCGGAGTGGACGGACGGCAAGACTTTTTTTGTACATGACTATCCATTTAACTATTTTCAGGTGGGAGTGGAATCTTTAGGGGAAAGCTTTTTTGACCAAAACCAGATAAAATTTAGCCCTGTTTTTGAAAAGGTATGGAAGCCCTATGCAAAGGCTGCGTTGCAGGGTGGGGTCTGGCTGCAGAGCGGGTATGCCACTGAACCGCTGCGGACAGGTGATGCCATTGTGTCGGTTGCCTCCTCCGCCAGTGTGCTTTATTATTCCGACACGGTTACTTATGCAGACAATACAACGGAAAAGGTAGATATTGTTTCCATGCCATGCCCTATTTTTGAACAGGGGAAAAAGCTGGTGATGCAGAGAGGTGCGGGAATCTGCACGGTGAAATCCACGCCAGAGCGAGAAAAGGCATGTATGACCTTTTTGAAGTGGCTGACAGATGCGCAGACAAATGTGGACTTTGTTACGAAGTTAGGATATATGCCGGTGAAGCGGGAAGCCTTTGACGCCTGTCTGCCGGAGACAATAGACCATTTGGAAAATCCCATGTATGTCTCACTGTATCAGGCATTTATGGAAACGCAGGATTCATATACTTTTTATACGGCACCGCAGATGGTAACCTATCTTTCACTGGAAACTAAATTTGAAGAATCCATTCGACGCGAGCTTCGCATGGGGCGTAATACATATTTAGATGCCCCTGCGCAGTCTGTAAAAGAGCTTTCGGAGCGGATTCTGGATGCATTTAAAGCAGATTTTCAAGAATAGAACGGATGAAATTTGATCGGGGTAGGGAAATGGGGACATGGATAAAGAACATATGGCTTACGATTCGACAGGCGCGAAAATACAGCGTCAGTATGCACCGGAAGCTGGCATTATACTGGTGTTGTATGACGATGGCTATCTTTGTGGGAGCAATTTTGTTACTGAGCATTGCCGGAGTGATTCCTGGCTCGGAGCGTAGCCTTGGAGAAGCACTCAGTATACAGCAGCAGAATACGGCAACCATGCTTTCCACGCAGATGGATATTCTGACAGCAAGAAGTATTACCCTTTCCGGAGAAATTACGCGGGAGCTGGACAATATTCTGATTGTGGAGGATAAGACATTTGACAATTTAAACGATAATGCGGCACTGATTTCAGAGGTGGAGGATTCCCTGTACAATGTACTGGAGACAGTTTTAAAATCCAATTCCTGCAGCGGCGCATTTTTCCTTTTGGATGCAACAGTGAATACTGGAACGGAAAATGCGGATTCTTCCCGTATGGGTGTCTATCTGCGTTTTTCCGATCTGAAGGCAGTAGGCGCCGCTGATCAGCATATCGTGTATTTTCGCGGTGCGGCGGATGTGGCTCGTAAGAAGCAGGTGCAGATGCACAACCGGTGGAATCTGGAATATGATACTTCTTGCATTCCGGGTTATGATTCGTTGATGGCATTTTCGGGAACCCGGCTGGCGGAAGGCGTTTTGTGGACGGAGCGGGTGCAATTAAAGGATACCTGGGAGGATGCACTGCTGTTATGTGTACCTATTCTGGATGGTAAAGGGCGGGTTTTGGGTATTTGCGGAGTGGAGCTGAGCGAGCTTTATTTTTCGCTTTCCTATCCGGTAACGGACAGTCCCTTCGGAAATATGGTGGCGGTACTTGCCCCGATGGAGAGCGATCATGTGTTTTTGGAAAAAGCGATGATTGGTAATTCAGCCGGAACATATCTGATGCCGGAGGGCATTATGGAAATGCGGAAAGGAAAGTATTACCAAAATTGTGTTGCCGGTAATTATCGGTATTTTGGGGCGTGCCAGCCTCTTGCGGTAAAAACGGCGAGCGGACTGCCACTTACCGTCATGACGCTGATTTCGGAAAACAGCTACTGGCAGGCTTCCCTGACCCGCAGGCAGTTGTGGGTGCTTGGTTCCCTTGGTTTTTTGGTGGTGATTGTGCTACTCTCTGTTTTTTTGTCAAAGCATTTTGTTTCTCCGATTGTAAAGAGTCTGAAGGCCATGCAGGAGGATGGGATAGGAGAGCACCGCTCTGGAATTTCGGAAATTGATGCGCTGATTGCCTTTGTTAATTCCCATAAAAACCAAATGCTGGCACCGGGAGATCTGCCGCCGGATATAGAAGAACTGTTACGGGATTTTGCTAAACGGGTGCAGGGCCTGACACCTACGGAAAAAACGGTGTTACGGCTGTTTATCGAAGGCTGCGATATCAATGAAGTGGCGGAGCAACTGTACATCAGCATCGGAACGGCAAGAAAACACAATACGAATCTGAACCGAAAACTTGGTGTTTCCAATCGGGAAGAGTTGATGGTTTACATTGATTTGTTCCGCAGGTGCGACAGGCTGGAGGAACTTACTCGTACGGATTAAAAACTATATATTGTATGAGCACATTACATACATCTATATATTGTATACCAGCCATTCGTATTTGAAGGGAGATGCTCCAAAATACGAATGGTGAGTATATATTTTTAAGGTTCTCCCTGATATATTATAGCCAGCGGATGAGAGGGGCAGATAAGCACCTACAGCGCGGATAAAAAAGCCGGGTTGGAGATGCTGAACTGGCTGCGCGGACCAAGACCGCTCAATGGGCAGGAAATATCCTTTTTGGATGACCGGTTCCGGGGAGGAAAAACCTATCTGCCGTTTTCCTATTTCGTGGGTGCGACAGCGGATAACAATTACAAACCCGATGAACCCTTCCGAATCGTAATTGGGGGCAATCAGACTTCCGATGCGGAGGAGGGATATAAGAAACTCTTTATTCCTTGCGGAGGCGCGGACAGTCCTCGTCCTGTGAAGCTGCGCCAAAAGGGAGACGGCAGATGGTTTTTGTGGGAACAATATCTGCTGACCGCAATACGGCAGCCCAAAGCTGAGGATCCCTGGGCGTAATGAAAACGGAGGAGAGTATGAAAAAGATTCGGGAAATGATGGTGGTATTTGCCGGTATTTTTTGCATGACAGGCTGTGGCAACACCGAAGAGAGCTTTCCCTCTGCAACAGGAAGTGTGCAGGAGGAAGCCACAAAAACAACTCAGGAAACGGAAATACAGGGGGAAACAGGTGTTGTGAAGGAGGATGAAGCGCAGCAGGAGGATGCGGTGGAAATGATGAACCCTGCGGTTCTTACCGGCGGCGCACTTCCCTTTACCAATATGACCATTGTTCAAAGCATCAATCATCCGGATGCCAGTTATTATTACGAAGACATGACGGAGGACGGCTTTGTCAGTGTGATCAACTGTTCCTATGCCAGTACCAGAGAGGATGGCGAGTCGTCAGAGGATTACGCCCTGCGTGCGGCCACAGGTCAGTCCCTTTACGAGGCAGAAAATGTTACTGTTGAAAAGAATGATACCTATAGTGAAAATATCGGGTATCCGGTTTATGTTGTAAAATTTTCGGTAGGTCAGGTAGAGGACACAAGCTATTGGAATGTCTTTGTGACGGAAGCAAAAGGATATACCTATGTCTATGCGGTTTATGTATGGTCGGATGCCTATGACGGAATGGAAGAGATTATCCAGAATCTTTTTGGCAGACTGCTTCTGATAGAAACAGAGCCGCTGGAGCAGAACACGGCATCTGCGGAAGGTCTGTCCATAGACGCCATTCGCGATATTGTTGCCGCAAATGGCGATATATGTGCTGCCATGTTTCTTGGATATGCCACGGACATTGATTCTTATCTGACAGAAAATGATTTGTCGGATTATCCTTTTCTGGCGGAAATACCAAGAGAGAATTATGTGGAAGAACCGGACGGGGGCACGGAAATTTACTGTATTATCTCCGCAGACCCGACGGCTTCTGTAGTGGTAAACGAATGGATTATGAACGAGAGTAACGGATATTATGGGGAAACCGGGCAGGTTCTCTATCGCAGCGAGAGCGGAGAGCCGATATTGCTGCGCGCCAATCCCAGTGATGCCATGCCCGGAACGCAGGTAGTCATTGTGGACAGTGACGGACAGGTACTGGATTGGAACCCTTCCCTGTCTTTGTACGATGGAAGCATGAATACCCCTTGGTATTCACCCGGTGTCTGCGATATGACCGATTATAACAGTCAGCCGTTTTTCGGATGGTGGTCGGCAATCACAGAGGATGGCAGTGAGATTTCCATGATTCTGAATTTCCAGCGTCCCGGATACCATATGTCCTATAGCTACGGATATGGAAACGGTGAGCTCCTTGCCGCGTATGTGGGAACGTGGAGTGTTGATGACGAGGCAGAAAAAGATGGGGTGATGCGCGTTACCTTTTCCATGACCAATGTGGATGACCCGGCGGATGAATTTTGGGGAGTTTATTCGATACAACTGGTAGATGAGACACATATGGATATTGTTCATGAGGACGGAAGAGCGCTTTATGACGGACTGGAACATACGGCGTACACCTTTGAATGGGATTCCTATTAGGCTGTCAAGGTTTGTTAACAGTTGCTATTCCAGCTGTACATTCAGCTTGCTTATCGTAGAAAGGGTATCATAGAATTCTTCTTTGTATGGGCAACTGCTACACAGCTTGAATGTGACATATCTTGCTGAATGAACTACTTTTGCAGCAATCTTCAGCAGTTTTAAACGGACGGTATCAATGCGATGTTTCCGCATTTTTGCTGATAACACCAATCGTCTGAACCAATTAAATATGTTATAGGCAAGAGCATGTGCTGAATCCTGTCTGCCGTATGCTTCAAGAAGAGTGGAAGCAAGATCCAGAATCACTGCCTGAGGCATCTGGATGCTGTAGATCCTTTTTCTGAGTATCCGACTGATTTTCAGAAACTGAATTAAAGTGTCTTCGTCCATGCGGTTATAAAATCCTGATACCGTTGGTTGAGATGCTAACGCAGACTTTTCAAGTACAGCCTTAAAAATCGGATCATTGGTCTTAAATGAACGGTTTAAAAGCTGTTCAATGCCAAGTTTTAGTTACTTAACGGTTATGATCTGTTTGGCGCCAAAGGAGATCTGAGAGAGCTGGAGATCAGTGTCGGTTAAGAAGGCGGCAGATTAACAGGATGGTTATGAAGGGAGGAAGAGGATGAAGAAACTTATCCGGACAGGAATAGCCGGACTGCTTGCACTTA
>CAKRUB010000052.1 GCA_934402375.1 uncultured Acetatifactor sp. | reverse complement strand
GTGCCCGTGCAATGAAATAAAAGATGAGCCGCAGAGCGGCGCCGGCTGCGGAGCAGACGCCTCGCCTGTCTGAAATTGCATGAATTGTTTTCAGGGTTCCGGAACCAAGTTGTGCTAAGTGTTGATCAAACAGCTAAGTGCACTCGCAAAAATCCTTAACTCGCTGCGCTCAAACAGGCGGATTTTTGCTCATAACGCTCTTTTGTCACCACTAAGCACAACTAGAGGCTCCTGCACATTCAAACAATTCAGCCAATTACAGCCCACCGGTCTAGTATCGTGGCGTAAGGAACGGCTCGCTGACTTCCAGCAGCCCATCAGGGCTTTTGTCCTCGGCATCTGCGAAGAAGAGGAGACCGAAGAGAGAGCATGGTAGCAAATTATTGGCAGATGTGCTAAAATGAGCTTAAGTAAATCTTATTGGTCTGCAATGGGAGAGGGTACACATGACGAAGGATATTATTTTAGACACAAAGTGCGGAAAGATTAGGGGAACGGAGCGCGCAGACGACATTTTTTTCCATGGGATACGCTATGCGACGGCGGAGCGGTTTGAGTATCCGGTGTCGGTTACGCACTGGGAAGGCATCTATGATGCGACAGTGCAGGAGACGGACTGCCTGCAGTATGATACCTTCCGGGACGAGTCGAAGGACGTGGGAAACTTTTACTACGAGGAGTTCCGAAAGGGCAGCAGCTTTCGCTATGAGGAGGATGCGCTGGAGCTGAACATCCAAAAGCCGCTGCGGGGAGAGAACTGTCCGGTACTTGTCTTTATTCACGGTGGAGGGCATGAGACGGGAACCATCGGCGAGATGCCCTACGGGGATGGCAGGGAGTACACAAAGCGGGGAATCGTCTATGTTTCCGTCGGCTACCGGCTGAACGTGTTCTCGCTTTACCGGTCGAGAAATTACGGACTGCATGACCAGATGGCGGCGATCCGGTGGGTGAAGGAGAACATAGCGGCGTTCGGCGGCAATCCCGGAAGAATCACATTGATGGGGCAATCCGCAGGGGCGATGAGCATTAATGACCTGCTCTATACAAATCAGCTCAGGGGAATCATCACTGGGGCGATCATGATGTCCGGTGCAGGCTGTGTACCGAAGCTTGCCAGACCTTATACGGAGCAGGAGGCAGAGAGCTTCTGGGCGGAGGTCAGGGAGAGAGCGGGGGCAGCGGATGAGGCGGCATTCCGTGCTCTGCCTGCGAAGGAAGTATGGGAGGCATGGTATACCGTGTCGAGAGAGCATGGAGACCTGCATTATTTACAGCCGGGAATTGACGGGAAGATTATTCCGGAACTGCCGCAGAAGATCCGAAAGGATGGGACAGATCTGGATATTCCGCTGATCGTGGGAATCACCTCACAGGACTTTATGCCCTATCTGATCTATGAGATGGCGTACGGCTACGCGCGCCGCAATGCCAGAGTGGGCAGAAAGCCGGTGTACGGCTACCTCTTTGACAGGGAGCTGCCGGGAAAGAAGTTTAAGGCGTATCACGCGGCAGACCTCTGGTATATGTTCGGCAATATGGACAGATGCTGGCGAACCTTTGAGGAGACGGATCACGAACTCAGCAGACAGATGATAGATTATGTCGCAAACTTTGTGAGGAGCGGCGGCAACCCGAACGGGGATGGGCTACCGGAGTGGAAGCCTGTCTCCAGGAGACAGAGAGGCTTCAGGCTGTTTGACGGAAAAGCCGGCGGCTATGCCTCGCCGATGCAGTGCCGGAAGAAGCTGTGGCATACCTTTCTGCGGGACAAGGGACCGATGTAAGCCTCCGCCGCGGCAGCGAATGCCGGAATACAGGGCAGAACAGTAACGCGGCGGGGTTACTGTTCACAGTCCATATTCCGCGAAGTCAAAATTGCATGAAATGCAATTTTGCGAGACTTGCAGGCGCCAAAATGCATTGAAAATGCATTTTGTGTGCATCGCGAAGCGTGTTGCTGTGAACGGAGTGAACAGTAACCGCGGCGGGAGAAACCGGCAGGAGAAATATTGGGAATCCTTGACAAAAACAGAAAAGCCACGCTATAATAAAAAAAGTGATAGGAAATATATTTTAAGCGGATATGGCGGAATTGGCAGACGCGCCAGATTTAGGTTCTGGTGTCCTTGACGTGCAGGTTCAAGTCCTGTTATCCGCATCCTGCGTGAGCAGATCGAAGCATGAGCAGCCTCTTCAGAGGTTCGCTCTTTTTGCTTTTAGAAAAATGTGCAGATTTTGGGGGAAAAGATGAGTTATATTTTGCATTATGATATTGCAGCCATGGTCCTGGCTGTTGTCATATTGATACATTTCTACCATAAGAAGAGCATTCGTATGCCTCAGTCCTTTGCGTTCGTATGGCTGATCTGGCTGTCCCTGCTTACGGACATTGTGGATATTCTGACGGTTGTGCTGGATGAGATCCGCTATGTGCCGTGGGTCGTGTATCTTGTGAACGTAATCTATCTGAGTCTGTTTAACACGCTTCCCTTTTTATATTATCTCTACCTCTATATCTCCACCGGAAAGGATCGGAGCAAGTGGGGTATGAGGGATCGGCTTGTCCTGTTTGCACCGCTCGCGGTATCGGTTCTTATGATCATGCTGTCCCCTTTCACGGGCTTTATATTTCATTATACTCAGGCGGACGGCTATCAGCATGGTGTAGGTTTCCTGCTTTTGTATGCTGTTACCGTATATTACATGGTAGCCACGGTGGTGACGACAGCGAGATACAAAACTGTTCTGACAAAATGGCAGATTACTTCCGTTGGTCTGTACCTTACGGCGTCGGTGATCGGCTGTGTCGTTCAGGCATTGATTCCTCATGCGCTGGTATTGCAGTTTGCAACCTCGATTTCCCTGCTGCTTCTCTATATGGCACTGGAAAGTCCTGACGGGGATGAGGATAAATATCTCGGAGTGTATAACAGGCGGGGCTTTGAAAAGGTCGTTATAAGCGCGGTCAGGAAGCAGGAGAAATTCCACCTGCTGATTATCAATGTGACAAATTTCCAGTCCCTACGCGAGGCGGTCGGGCTTGAACTGGGAAAGACACTGCTGAAGGAAGCGGTGGAGCAGCTGAAAACGGCGCTGGGGCCGGTGGAGCTTTTCTATCTGGCGGACGGCAGACTGGCGGTCTTTGTGGAAGATGATCAGGGAAAGCTCGAATGTGTGGTTGACATCCTGAGAAACAGGATCGGTCAGGGCGTCATCAGCGAGGACATGAATTTGCAGCTTGAGACAGTGTTGATCCAGCTGGATTATCCCAAGGAAGTCAAGACCGTCGAGGACATCATGGATGCAATCGACTATTCCGCAATGGTTCCCTTTGAACAGAATGACGGGCAGGCTCTCCATGTCGGTGAAGAGATACTGGCAAAGAGAAAGAGAGAGCTTCAGATACAGCATTGCATGCAGCGCGCGTTAAAGCAGGGCACATTTCAGGTTTACTATCAGCCGATCTATTCATCGACCGGAAAGAGGTATCACTCCGCGGAGGCGCTGATCCGTCTCTTTGACCCGGAAATGGGCTTTATCAGTCCGGAGGAGTTTATTCCGATGGCGGAGCGCAACGGCATGATCTTAAAGATCGGGGAATTTGTTTTCCGCACTGTCTGTGAGATGATGGCGCGCGAAAAGATATGGGAAAAGGGAATCGACTTCATAGAAGTGAATCTTTCTGTCGTACAGTGTATGCAGGAGGATATCTGCGAGATGCTGTACGGGATCATGGATGAATATGGAATCCCGTATGACAGGATTAACCTTGAGGTGACAGAGACGACCATGGACGAGGAGGTTCTCTGGAATACCATGGAGTGCATGTCGGTCGGAGGTGTGACCTTTTCGCTGGATGATTATGGCACAGGCTATTCCAATCTCTGCAATGTCCTGAAGCATCCGTTCCGCATCATCAAGCTGGACAAATCAATGGTCTGGTACGCGATGGAGAATGAGAACGCGATGTGTGCGCTGCGTCACACGGCGGCAATGATTCGGGACATACATATGCATATCGTTGCGGAGGGCGTTGAGACAGAACAGCAGCAGGAGCTTCTTACAGAGATGGGCTGTGAATATCTACAGGGATATTATTTCTCCGAGCCGGTACCGGAGAGAGAATTTCTTGCAAAAATTAAGTCGTTACCATAGGTTGCCTGTGGTAACGACTTTTTCTCATGTGAATAGGCTCAGCGCCATGTCTGGAGCGCCATATAGGAGTTGTGGTACTCTTTGCGGTAGGTGACATCCTCGCTGAACCAATCCGGCGGAATGAATGCCTCGGCGGCTTCCTTGCTGCCGAACTCCACCTCTGCCATGATGAGCGGGTCGAAGGGCGGGTCGAAGACATCCAGCTCGATGGTCAGCTCGTAGCCCTCCGGCGGGGTCGGAGCGCCCTCTGCAAAGACCGGATTTACAAGAGGAATCAGATAACGCTTCTTCGATATGATGTTACCGTCAGCCTTTTCGCGCAGATGATAATAGGCATCCCTGTTCAGCGCAAGGTTATGTTCTTCTCTTGCCATCATGCCGCTGCCCTTGTAGGTGAGGATGTAATCGTCATCCTCCTTGCGCACACGGACGACGGGGGAGGTGCAGAGATAAGCCTGTTCTATGTGATGTGAGGGATAGCTTTCCAGATTTTCCGGTAGTCTTCTGATTGTAAATTTCCGTTCGATTTCCATTTTTAACCCCATTTCTGCGCATGCTCTTTGCGCATTTTGGTGGCAAATGCCGCCACTTCTTTCAGTATAACACTATTTAAACGTATTTGCTATGAAATCCCGTGGAATAAATTGAAAAATTTCTCTAAACTGTGTATACTTACTCTGAGTGTAATACCTGAGTAAAGGAGGATTAAGATGAACAGGTTAGCTGTATTTTTTGCTGCGGGTTATGAGGAGATAGAGGCGCTGACGGTTGTGGACATTTGCCGCAGAGGCGGGCTGGAGGTGGACATGGTCTCCGTCAGCGGAGAAACTGAGGTGACAGGCTCACACAGTATCTGCGTCAGCATGGATAAGGAATTCGGGAACGTTGATTTTGAGGATTATGATATGCTCGTGCTGCCCGGCGGAATGCCCGGTACAAGGAATCTTGAGGATCACGCGGGACTGATGGAGCGCGTGGACGAGTTCGCTGCCAAGGGGAAATATCTTGCCGCGATCTGTGCGGCGCCCAGTATTTTCGGACACAGGGGAATATTGAAGGGACGCAGGGCATGCTGCTATCCTTCCTTTGAGAGCCATCTGACAGGTGCGGAGGTGACGGAGGAGCCGGTGGAGATTTCCGGCAATGTCATCACATCCAGAGGTATGGGAACGGCGATCGCATTTGGACTTGCAATCGTGAGCGTATTCAAGGGAAAAGAAGCGGCGGATAAGCTTGCAGAGAGCATTATCTATGCAGAACGGAGACAGGCATGATGGATAAGAACGGAAAAATCTATGTTGCAGGGCACAGAGGCATGGTCGGAAGCGCCATCTGCCGTGCACTGGAGAGAAATGGGTATCGGAATATTGTGACAAGAACCCATGCGGAGCTTGACCTGCGCAGGCAGGATCAGGTCGAGGAATTTTTCGCGCAGGAGAAGCCGGATTATGTCTTTCTTGCGGCGGCAAAGGTCGGCGGCATCATGGCAAACAGTGAGGCACTGGCGGATTTCATGTATGACAACATGATCCTTGAGATGAACGCCATCCATTCCGCGTGGCAGAACGGCTGCAAGAAGCTGATGTTCCTCGGCAGCAGCTGTATCTATCCGAGAATGGCGCCGCAGCCCATGAAGGAGAGCTGCCTGCTGACCTCGGAGCTGGAGAAGACAAACGAGGCATATGCGTTGGCGAAGATCTCGGGACTGAAATACTGTGAGTTCCTGAACCGGCAGTACGGCACGGATTATATCAGCGTCATGCCGACGAATCTTTACGGACCCAATGACAACTATCACCCGACGCACAGTCATGTGCTCCCGGCGCTGATCCGGCGTTTCCATGAGGCAAAGGTTGCAGGAGCGGAGGAAGTGGTATGTTGGGGAACAGGCTCGGCGCTGCGTGAGTTCCTGTATGTGGACGATCTGGCGGATGCCTGCGTTTACCTTATGAATACCTACAGCGGCAATGAGACGGTGAACCTCGGAACCGGAAAGGAACTGACAATAAAGGAGCTGGCGGAGCTGGTTGCAAAGGTAGTCGGCTATACCGGAAGGATCAGCTGGGATGCGTCGAAGCCGGACGGCACGCCTAGAAAGCTGCTGGATGTCAGCAAGCTCGAGGCGTTGGGCTACCATTATACGACGGAGCTTGAGGACGGAATCAGACTTGCCTATCAGGATTTCCTTGAGAATCCGATGCGCGCGGAGCGCTGACAGGTCTGTGGATGCCGAGAGGAAATAGATTGAAAATATGCGCAAGGAACGTGCGCAGAAGTGGAGATAAGAATGAAGGAATATATCGAATGCGCAAGGGAGATGCTGGAGTTTATCGATAAAAGTCCCACCTGCTTTCAAGCGGTGAAGAATGTCTGTGACATGCTTACGGCAGCTGGCTTTGCGGAGCTGGGGGAAGCTGACGAGTGGAAGCTTGAGAAGGGAAAGGGCTATTTTGTGACAAGAAATGAGTCCTCTGTGATCGCATTCCGCATCCCGGAGCAGCTCTCAGGTTTTCACATTGCGGCGGCACACAGCGACTCACCTTCTTTTAAGGTAAAGGAATCACCGGAGAGCACGGTCGAGGAGCATTATGTGCGGCTGAACACGGAAAAGTACGGCGGAATGATTCTATCGACATGGCTTGACAGGGCACTCTCGGTAGCGGGCAGGATCGCCGTGAACGGAGAGAAGGGAATAGAGACCAGACTGGTCAATGTGGATAAAGATCTGCTTGTCATTCCGAATGTGGCGATCCATATGAATAGGGATATGAACAGCGGTGTCGCTTATAATCCGCAGGTGGATATGTTGCCGCTGTTTGCCGATTGCAGCGATGGGGAAAAGCGGAGCCTGATGTCCTGCGTGGCAGAGGCGGCGGGAGTAAACGAAGAGGACATTATGGGACATGATCTGTTCCTCTACACCAGAGAGAAGGGAAGGCTGTTGGGTGAGAGCGGAGAGTTTGTGCTTGCGCCGAGGCTCGATGACCTGCAGTGCGCATTTTCCGTGGCGAAGGCGTTTGCGGAGAGCACGCCGGAGCAGTATGTCAATGTCTGTGCGGTCTTTGACAATGAAGAGGTGGGGAGCGGGACGAAGCAGGGAGCGGACTCGACCTTCCTCGAGGATGTCCTTTGGAGAGTCTGTGAGGCGTTGGGACTGTCGAGGAGCGAGTACCTGAGATTGCTCGCGGAGAGCTTCCTGATCTCGGCAGACAATGCCCATGCGGTGCACCCGAACCACCCGGAAAAGGCAGATCCGACGAACAGACCCTATCTCAACGGCGGCATTGTCATCAAGTACCACGGCAGCCAGAAGTATACGACGGATGCTGTGTCGGCGGCGAAGCTGAAGGCGCTCTGCAAGCGCGCGGACGTGCCGTTCCAGACCTATGCCAACCGGTCGGACATTGCGGGGGGAAGCACGCTCGGGAATATTTCCACAGCGCATGTCTCTGTATCCAGCGTGGACATCGGACTGCCGCAGCTCGCCATGCACTCGGCGGTGGAGACCGCTGGTATGCGCGATACGAAGTATGCGGTGGATATGCTGAAGGTATTTTTCGGCGAGTGAGAATCACATCATAAAAAGTTTTGCGGTTTATAACCGCAAAAGTATTTGAATAAAACAAGTTTTGCGGTTATAATATTCACAAACGGAGGTGATCGCTATGATTTACAGACCTATGTATGTCGATAGGATAATGGCTTATGTGGATACTCCTTTTGTGAAGATACTGACAGGAGTACGCCGCTGCGGAAAGTCCACAATATTAAAAATGATTATGGAAAAACTGAAAACGGAGCGGAAGGTGCCTGAAGACCGTATTATAAGCTGCCGGTATGATTCGATGGAATATGAGGATATGACGGCGAAACAGATGTACACCCAGCTGAAGGAGCGGCTTTCGGAAGAAGGAAAAACGTATCTGTTTCTTGATGAAGTTCAGGAAATCAAAGGATGGGAAAGAGTGGTTAATTCCCTGACATCGGATTTCGATGTTGACCTTTATGTAACAGGATCGAATTCCCGGATGATGTCGTCCGAAATATCCACCTATCTGACAGGAAGATATATTACGTTCCGAATTTATACCCTGTCATTCAGCGAGTATCTGATGTTTAAGGCGAAGTATGCAGCCGTTGGCGATCCGAAAACAGAACTGGCTAATTATGTTCGGATGGGAGGGTTTCCGGCAACTCATTTACAGCCGTATTCTCAGGATGAAATATATACTATAGTCAGAGATATTTATAATTCGACAATTTTTTCGGATATTGTTAAGCGAAATCAAGTCAGAAAAATCGATCAGTTGGAACGTGTTGTAAAGTATACTTTTAATAATGTAGGCAATACCTTTTCGGCAAAGTCGATTGCAGACTATTTGAAGTCAGAGCACCGGCAAATTGACAACGAGACGGTTTACGGTTATCTGGAGAAGCTGGAAAAGGCATATTTACTTCACCGTTGCTCACGCTATGACTTACAGGGGAAGGAAATTCTGAAAACACAGGAAAAGTTTTATCTTGCGGATGTTGCACTACGCTATAGCGTTCTCGGATATAACGCCGACAGTTTCTCGGCAAGCCTTGAAAACATTGTATATTTGGAGCTTTGCCGGAGGGGATATAGCGTCAATGTAGGGAAAACTCGTGATGGTGAGATTGACTTTGTCGCAACACGGCAAAATGAAAAGATATATGTTCAGGTTGCGCAGGAAATTCGTTCTGAAAAGACGGAAAAACGGGAGTATGACCGTTTGCTTGAAATTTCGGACAATTATCCTAAATATGTTTTACGGACAGATGAATTTGCGGGAGGAAATCATAAGGGGATTAAAACGGTACACATTGCAGACTTCCTGTGCAGTTCAGAATATTAAGATTAATCACGCTGCGGCGTTCGCCTGTATAACAGGCGGGCGCCTTTTTCATGTCATTTCGTGACGATAGACGTCATCTCGTGCCGGAGGGCTTGCGCAGAGGGAATGTCGTCATATATATTCATAATATAGACTTAGGGGAACAAAAACGTTTACATGACAGGAGAAGGTATGAGGGCACTGATCTACACAAACAGCGAGCAGGAGTATCAGCTTTTGCGGAAGATTATGGAGGAAGAGGTTGACGGTATCATTGTCAAGCAGGTTCTCATGGATGGACATTTCCATGTGGAGGAGGACAGTGATATCGCCGTTGTTGCGCTCAACGGTGCGATGGGCATGGAAGTCATGCAGACCTATCAGAGCAGACACCCCGCGTGCAGGATCATCTGGATCACAGATGACCAGTATTTCGGGCGGACCGCGATCAGAAATCACATTTTTGATTTCATCGTGCGCCCCTATCCGGGCGTCCGTTACCGGGACGCCGTCAGGAAAGCGGTGGGAAACACGTCATGACGGATGTAAGACGGTGCAGGGCATGCGCGCGGCAGGGGCATTGTGGGAGTAACAATTTTCGGAAAATGAGGAAGCGGATTATGAAAAATCAGATGGTGAAGCAGCAGGAAATGGAAAACGGAAACAGCGGAAAGCGGAGCGTGGACGGTCTGCGCAGAGCGGGAAGATGGGCAGCGGCATTTTTGCTTGCGGGCTTCCTTGCGGGTGCCTCCTTCGGGGCGCCGGGCATGGACAGCGTAAGCGCGGCGCAGACAATACAGACGCAGGCTGCGGCGCTGGAGCTGAGCAAACTGCCGCTCACAGCGGACAACGCTCAGCGCCTTGACTTTACGATCAATGCGGGCAATGTATCCAAGTACGACAATGCGGTTCTGACAGGCAGCTTCTCGGACGAGGAAGGAAATATCGCGCGAAAGAGGATCGTGATAGACGGTACGACCGTCAACCTGACGATACGGGATGTGAACATCGATCGCAACGCATGGTACGCCACGACGGCGGCAATCGAGTTAATCAACGGCGCAAAGCTGAATCTGACGCTGGAGGGGGATAATGCGCTCAAGGGCAGCATCGGCGGCGCAGGCATCGGTGTCGGGGAGGACTGCACCTTGACGATCACCGCACAGAGCACCGGGACGCTGAAAGCGGTGGGCGGCAGCTATTACGGAGGTGCAGCGGGCATCGGCGCCAACGGAACGGGAGCTTATGCGGGTAAGCCGAGAGAGGTGATCCAGAAGTTCGGAACCATCATCATAGAGGGCGGCACGGTCAATGCAGAGGGCGGAACCTATTCCTACAGGGGCGTTCTGGAAACCTCGGGAGCCGGAATCGGCGGCTCCGGCTATGGCTCCGAGGGAACCATTATCATCAGTGGCGGCGTTGTCAATGCCGTCGGAGGAACCGGCGCAGCCGGCATCGGCGGCGGATGCGCCGGTCATGTGGATAAGATCGAGATTACCGGCGGCAAGGTGACAGCCACCGCCGTGGGAGATAAAACCAATTCCACAATTCAGGGAGCGGCGATCGGCAGCGGCTACAATGGAAACTCTAAGGAGGCGCTGCCCTGCGGGGAGATTTCCATTACGGGCGGCGAAATCACCGCAGACGGAAATATCGGCTACGGAACAGGAGACAACGAATATAATGGCGGCAGTATCCGCATTGGCGGGGAGGCAAAGCTGGATGTTACAGGAACGATAAGCCCCAAAGACCCTGAGGGAGTGGCATACACGCTGCAGCTTACGGTATATGATGTAAGACTGGTGGGAAGCCAGAACATTCCCGGAACCGCAGAGCTGAAAAATCAGAAAAAAACTACGACCTGTACTGTAGCCGGGGCTTCCGCCGCAATCGAGTTAGAATATTTTGCTGAGAGTGCCCTGACCGGAAAGCA
>CAKRUB010000051.1 GCA_934402375.1 uncultured Acetatifactor sp. | reverse complement strand
TTGTATCACCATGTTATAGTTAAATAAAGTTTGTTACGCGGCAAGCCGCGGGGAATTATACCCACTTTGCATTAAACTGCTGATAACAGTTGCACAAGATGCACCTGACCACAATCTGGAGCCGCCGGCACTTAGATGGCGTACTTTGACATCTTATGTGCCGCTGCGAGCGAAGCAAAGCGAAAGCGTGCCTGCGGTGGTCTGTGCATCTCGTGCAACGTCACACCAGTCCCTATCTTTCATTCCCGTACACAATACGGTAATACTGTCCCGAAGTCACCTTATATACAATCGCATATACCACAATAAAGAGCATACACACCACCGCAATGGAAATCGCAAAGGTAAGTCCATCCACAATCAGTACCATGCGCAAAAACAGCCTGAGCACCTTGCTTGCAACTACAACGTGCAGAATCGCTCCTGCCACGGGAAGGAAGAACAGAATCATCACCTGTCTCTTTATGGTGCTCTTTGCTTCCTTCTCCGTAAGTCCGACCTGTGAAAGAATCTTAAATCTTCTCTGATCCTCAAAGCCCTCTGACGTCTGCTTGTAATAGATAATCAGAACGGTAGCCAGAAGGAAGAGAACCGCCAGAAAGATTCCCACAAAGAACGCTCCCCCATACAGATTGTAAAAGAACATACGATCCTTTGCTTTTAAACTGGTTTCAAAACCATATCCCGCCCGGTTCAGCTCCTCGGTAAAAGTTGTCATTTCCTGTTCAGAAATCTCTTTCTGCGTATTGAATCCAATGTAGACGCTGTATGCATGGGTATTCCCGATGTAAGTGTCATCCTGTAAAATGCGGTTCAACTCCTCCTCATCCCTCAATACAATAATTTCCCTCTCAAACAGGCTCATGGTCGGGTCAAAAATATAATACAGTACCCCTCTGTCTGCCTCGCCGACCACCTCATAATCCTTTCCCTTGAGTGTCAGTCTGTCCTCTTTTTCACGCTCGTCTGACCGACAGATCAATATCTCATTCTCCGCCAGCGTAAGCTCCGTTCCTGCATAACGGTTATAGTCCTCCAGTGTCACAAAATACAGATCCACGCAGCTCGCCAGATCAGAAAATCCGTCCGCAGTCATTGGCTCCAGCGCTGCTCCATTCTTCAGCATGACTGTAGTCCGAAACTGTCTGTAAATAATTTCGTCGGCAGGAATGTCCGCAGCCTCCGCCGCGCGTCTTACCGCGTCTGTGTATGCCTCTTCCATCCCGCTGTTTTCCGCCTGTGTCTCAATCTTGACATCCGTCGGAAATTTATCGTTGATATTTTTCTCCCCAAGCATCATAAGGGAAGAACCGCAGGTGAGCAGGATAATAACGCCTGTAGAAAGGACACATATAGATGCAAGACCTGCAGCATTATGCTTCATACGGAACATCAGGTTCGACACGCTGATGAAATTCCGTGTCTTGAAATAATATTTCTGATTCCGTTTCAGCAGCTTCAGCAGGAAAATGCTTCCCGATGTAAACAGACAATAGGTTGCAATAATTACGAGTAGGATGCTGACGAACATGACCCCGAGCGCATCCCCTACAGAATTTGCCGTAATTGCCAGCGAATAGCCGCCCGCGAGAGTCAGAATACCGATGATTAAGGGAATAATCTTCACCTTCGGCTCCCGCTCTCCCGTGGTGTTGCTGTGTAACAGTTCGATCGGGTTGCCGACACGGATACAGCTGACATTGTAAATCAGGCAGCTAGCGTAAATGATAGCGAAAATAATTAACGTATTTTTCACACTGCGGGCGGAAAAAATCAGCCCGCTCACAGGCGCCTGCCCGATAATTTTATACAGGATGAGCAGCATCAGCTTACTCAGAAAGGTTCCGGCGAGCATCCCTGTAAAAATACAGATTACCGCATGCATCAGGCTCTCCAGCGCCATGATGAAGGTGATATTTTTCTTCGACATTCCAAGCACTCCGTAAAGCGCCATCTCCTTTTTCCGTCCCTTTATGACAAACTGGTTCGCATAAACAATAAAAAAGATAGAAAAGAACCCAACAATCTGTCCGGCAATCTCCAACAGGATCGCAATGGTCTGTGCCCCATAAAATGCCTCCTTGTGATCTGCATAAATATAAGGGCAGTATGCCAGTGTATTCAAAATATAAAAGATCATGACCGTGAGAGAACCTGCTGCCAGATAGGGCAGTAAAACTCTTTTATTCTTCTGCATTCCGGTGAATACAAATCTTGTCAGGAGCTTATGACTCACTGTCCTCGCCTCCCCTCATGAGAACCGTCACGGAATCACATATCTTGTCAAGCATCTCATTCCTCGACATTTCTCCTTTGTAAATCTGATGGAATACCTCGCCGTCCTTGATGAACATCACGCGGTTCGCATAGCTTGCCGCCACATTGCTGTGCGTTACCATCAGAATCGTCTGCCCGCTCTCATTGATGCTGCGGAGCTGTCTCAACAGGTTTGTGGATGCCCTTGAGTCCAACGCACCGGTCGGCTCGTCCGCAAAAAGAATCTGAGGCTGCGAGATCAACGCTCTTGCCACCGCTGTCCTCTGCTTTTGTCCGCCGGACACCTCGTAGGGATATTTCTTCAGAAGCTCCTCGATACCGAGCTGCTTTGCAACCTGATGTACCTTGTCATCCATCTTCTTGATGTCCTCGTTTGCAAGAACAAGCGGCAGCTTGATATTGTCCTCTATCGAAAAATTATCCAGAAGATTGAAATCCTGAAAGATAAAGCCAAGATTCTTCCTTCTGAAAATCGCCCTTTCGTCATCCTTTAACGTTGCATAATCCTTTCCATCGATCAAAACCTTTCCCGCCGTGGGACGATCCAGACATGCAAGAATATTCAAAAGGGTAGTTTTTCCGCTTCCCGATTCTCCCATGATTGCGACGAACTCTCCCCGCTCCACCGTAAAATGAACATCCTGCAGGGCGGTAACCTCATTTCCACCAAGCCTTGATTTATAAACCTTTTTCACATGACTGACCTCTAAAATTGCCATCTCTTTTGCTCCCTTCCTTTGATGTATCCATCATAACAAAAAGGGAAATGCATTGCCCTCTCATTAGCTTACATTTCCCTTCCGAAATCTTACATTTTTGTAAGGTCCGACTGATTCACTTTCTCGTACTGCATTAAAATAGCGACCCTTGTTCCCTCATTCACCTTCGATTCGACCGCGATGGAATGCCCGAGCTTCCTGCATATTTCCCTGCACAGATAAAGGCCGAGCCCGCTTGCCTTCTTATCCATTCTGCCATTGTATCCGGTAAAGCCCTTTTCAAAAATCCTAGGCATGTCCTCCTCTTTGATTCCGATTCCGGTATCGCTGACCACAATCCGCAAGCCGTCCCCGCACTCCTCTCCCGAAATGCAGATTTCTCCACGCATCGTATATTTAAGAGCATTTGACAACACCTGCTCCAGCACAAAGGCAAGCCACTTTTCATCCGTCAGCACCTGGTAATCAAGCTGTTCTAATTTAATAGCAAGGTGCTTATAGATAAATATCGTGGAATATTTCTTCACCACACCCTTCACGATCGCTTCCAGATCACAGTTCTGCAGGATCATGTCGTTTCCCATGTTTTCATAGCGCGTATAGCCCAGCGCCATTTCTACATAGCCCTCTATCTTGATCAGCTCCTGCCGGCACGCGATTGCAGAAATGTCCTTTGCCTGCAACAGCACATTCAGCGCGGAAATCGGCGTCTTGATCTGATGTGTCCAGAGCACGAAGAAATCCTCTTCCTCCTGATACTTCTGCCACTTCATCTGGTCTTCGGAGTCCGTCAGATTACTCTTCTCCGCTTCCCTCGCTCTCCGCTCCTTAAACGCCTTATACTGCATACCCATGGCAACAAACCAGAAAACGAGATAGAAACCGGCAATATAAAAAATGTACTCTATGTTGACATCATACAATATCGTTATCACAGCTATCATTGCTATGAAAAAAGGACAAACCCAGAAAAATGCTCTATTTTCTTTTAAAAAGCTCCGCCGTTCAGACAATGTACCCCAGCCCTCTCTTCGTCTTGATAAAATCCGTAATTCCTGCCGCCTCAATCTTCTTTCTGAGCCGCGCCATGTTGACTGTCAGCGTGTTGTCATCCACAAATTCCTCCGCTCCCCACAGTCTCTCCATCATCTCTTCCCGGCCTACGACCTGCCCCTGCCGCTCCATGAGTACCTTCAGCATCAGGAACTCATTTTTGGTGAGCTCCAGCCTTTTCCCCTTGACCATCACAGAGGTGTCGTCTAAATTCAGAACCACCTCTCCGCACACCAGCACATGTCTCTCCAGATTCGTGCCATAGCTTCTGCGCAGAACCGCCTGCAGCTTAGCCGTCAGCACCTGCAGGTCAAAGGGCTTGGAAATAAAATCGTCCGCACCCATATTCATCGCCATGACAATATTCATGTTGTCATCCGCCGATGAAATGAACACAATCGGGATCTTGGACACCTTCCGTATTTCACTGCACCAGTAAAAGCCGTTGTAATACGGAAGCTTGATGTCCAATAAGACAAGATCCGGCTGGAAGCGTTGCATCTCCCCCATAATGTCCTCAAAATTTTCCGCGCACTGGCACTGCATCTGCCAGCCCTTCAGATGCTCTGCAACTGCCCCAGCAATCACAGGATCATCCTCTACCAAATATACTCTGTTCATGGTGAACACCCGCCATTATTTCGTGTTTTCTTTCGGATAAAATACCGCGTCAAAAGAACAGGCGGTATGCTTTCATCATAACACCTTCCGCCTGTTTCGTCCACGGTCAGCTATAAGGTTTTCTATGCCTTAACGACCCGTTTTGCATGGAATACAGCTTATGCACAATGATCAGAACCGTCTTATTTTCAATCAGCTTTCCGATTGCTTCCTGAATCTTTGCTTCATTTTCCGGGGCGATAGACTGCGTGTTCTATACGATTGATATTTTCCTGCACCAATGCCAGAAAACGCCCCGCATGTGCGCCATCCATCTGAGTATGATGAAACTGGAAGGATATTGTCAGCGTTGTCTTCATAAAGCCGCGCCGATACCTGCCCCAGATGAGAAACGGGTTATTAAATTTCAAATGATACCTGCCGCTCATCTTCACCAGCCGTGTAACATCCAGTGTCTTAAAAAAAGTTACCATTGGATTAGGCGCATCCATCCACAATTCAAACGCCTCGGCACGCATTGTCGTCTTCGGATCTATTACTACCGGTTCCATGTGTTCCTCCACAAATTAGATTCTATCTCCCAGATCATATCAGTCTAACGCAATAAGGTCAGACTGCTCATAACGGTTATGTCCCGGCAGGCTCTTTTTGTATTTCCAGCATGCAATCGCTTCTTCCAGACTTCTCCCCTGATTATCTTCAAAGAAGTCACGGATATAGGTGTTATATTCAAACTGCCTGTCGATCGTCGTCTGTCCTTGCTTCTTTTCCTCTAAAATCCGATAATATGCTTTAATTGCATCTCCGTAAGTCTCTCCGGCATTTGCCTTCAGCCATTTCTGGAATTGTACATTAAACGAAAACCCTTTTCCGATCTTTTCTCGGAAAAAAGCTCTGTGCTTTTCAGAGCAAACAATATTCTTCTCTATTTTCGTGTCCTCGGTAATCATGCCGACGTTTACAGTTGATCTTTTCCCTGCCGGGACCGCAGACACCTTCCCGGTATCAAGAAAATATGCAATTCTGTCTGTGAGTTCTATCTTACCGCCCGAAGCCGGCAGGCCGTTGTCCCGGCAAAAATTAACTAATTCCTGTTTCAGATAATAAAAACTTCGGAACGTTGCTCCGTCTAATTCCTTGCTCAGATTTGGTCTTTCGCTCATTACCTGAAAATCCTCGAAAATTCCATGACAATAATTTTCAGCATTACGCCGCCGGACATAATATAAAACCAGACCTCCCGCGCATGCTGTGATTTCGCAATGGGTGTCGCAATCGCCGCGATGATAATAATTGTAGCGCCGATGCATCCGATCAGATTAGGAATACTTACCAGCGGAAAGATGCCCGGTGCACAACTGCCATCGATTGCCGTCTGAATCGTTTTATCCAGTCCGTCCCTTGCTGCCGCCATACAGCATATGACAAGACCATATACCAGCACAAACAGACTCCTGCGCCCCCAGAAATTTATGCTTCCCCGATTCCAGAAGGAATAGCCGATAAAACCGACCAGAGATACTATCATAACGGTTGTTATTGTCGTTACTGTGTTTCCAAAATAAAGTTTCATCCTTATCTGCCTCCCTGCTGCGCTCTATCCCGCGCCCAGTCAATAACCGCTTTCAGATTTTCAAACTGCACACGGTTTCCACCATTCATCATCATATCCAGCATATCGTCTTCTTCCGGGGTACGATCCGCCTTATCTGCCAATGCCTTCCCCGCCGTTTTTACCATCATTCCCATCATAAGCTTATATGCACCATGGAGCTTCGCCACATCAAAGTTTCCCTGTAATGTGAACAGTGGAATCTGATCAGGAATCGCATTCTTTGCCCTGATCTCCTTCACCTGTGTTCCGGTCTGTCCCATACCGACAGCACACACCGCAAGCACCTTATACCTCTTTACAATGTCTGCATATCCCTTGATACCACTTGCCATGATCCATCCAAGATAAAGAATCTCCGCCCCTGCAGGAACGTTTTTCTTTGCTTCATCAGCACTATAAACGGATACTCTTAACTCATGTCCCAACATTTTTGCATATCGGGCGGTACTGCCGGTGTTGGATGTATAAACAATCGCCTTCATTCCCTTTGTTCTCCTAAGACAATTCTCTTATGTATCTCAGCAAAATGATCCACATGGTGTTCCAGAAGCTCAACCACCTTTTGTCTGTCATTTGTGCCATCATAAATGCTATAGAGCAAAAAGATCGGACCATAAAAATCAAGCGCCAGCTGTCTGGCTTCTCCGGCATCTTCCAAAAGTCCGGCAAACAAAGTCTCTATGTAAGACAGCGGACCGGCGGCAAGATATTTCTGATAAAGCGCTGCCAGCTGCGGATCTCTGTACTGTTCCAGCGTCAGCATCTTTCGGAAACAGCATGGAAATTCTTCCTCTGTCCAATGAAGAAACTGTATTTTTGTAAACTGCCTGATCTTATCGAACGCAGTTCCCTTGTATCCGGCAATCACATCTTCCATTTTCCCTTCCGGCATCTCATATTGCTTTACTCTTTCCATATCCATTTCGTTCATTTTATCTACGATACTGTCCAGAATCTCCTGTTTGCTCTGATAATGTTTGTACAATGCAGCCTTGGTAACTCCAAGCCTTGCCGCAATATCATTCATGGAAGTTCCCATATAACCACTCTGGGAAAAGAGTTTTAGTGCCTCTTCCAATATTCTTGCTTTTGTGTTCTTCTCTCTGCTTTCCATCTGCATCCCCCTTGATTGAAATGTTACCGCAATCCAACCGCTTCCATAATTGCCTCAATGCTTTCCACTGGAGCATCACTCCATGGATATGCAGCATCCCCACACCCTGCGGATTCCAGAAGTTCCATTGCATCCGCCTGCTCTCCAAGCAGCTTCTGATATGCCTCATCCACAGCCGCCAGTTTCTCCGAGAAGGCAACCTGCACATCGTTTCCCTTATCCAACAGCCATGCAACTGTGGCCTCCTTAATCTCCTGTGGATCAAGTCCTGTTGTCGTTCCCCAGTCCAGCAGCTTTACGGCTAACTGTACTGCTGTCATATAGGCGCCTGTGGTTCCTACTGATGTGTTTTGATTGATTTCATCCAGAATCGGCATCTGTATGTAAGAAGCATTTCCATTGTCTCCGTCCGTCTGCATCCGCTCAAACTGCTGCAATTCTATCTGCTGATAAGCGGACGCTTCCGTTACATATCCAAGGTCTGTCAGCTCCCCATTATTCAGGCTTACTGTCGTATCAATACTGTCAGCGGCTCCGCTTGAACCCTGATTTACAAATAAATTGGAACCCGCATAATAATATCTGTCACGCTCTCCACTGCGGAATATCTGCACAGTGTTTCCGTTTCCATCCAGACCGTACAGATCAAAGATCATTTTTCCAAAAAATTCATCCGTAACACTCGCTGTCGTACCAATCAACAGCTCTGCCGTGCCATTCCCATCAATATCCTTTATCACATACCCGATATTTTCAAAGGGTTCCTCTCCATAGCAGTCTGCAATCATATAGTTCAGATCATGATCCCACAGATTCTGACCTGTCCATTGCTCCGATAAAGCTGTCGAATAATTTGAAAGAATCTCATGATATGGATCTGCTGCATCACTCTCCGATACAACAGGCTCTTGCTCTTTTATTTCCGCAGCAGGCTCTTCTGTTCCCAAATCCACCGTGGGTTCTTGCGTTTCTACATCCGCCGCAGGCTCTCCCGTTTCCATGCTTGTCTCAACTTCCTCAGAAGTCTGCTCTGTCTGTAAAGCCGAGCTCTCTTCCTTCAAGGTATTGTCCTCTCCGCAGGCACTTAATGTTACCGCCATTGTCACTAAAGCTACTACTGTTAATTTTTTCATAATCTCATCCTCCATCTATTGAATAATTTTCTGTGATCTCCAATGTCCTATTCCGCAATGCGCTCCCTTAACTCATGCACAAAGGAATAAACTTTTTCTGACCATTGCCAGACATCCAGATTCTCCTGATCCAGGCAATAAGCTCTGTCCATCAGATTTTCAGGCATGTTTGCCATAATTTGTTCTTTATACTCTGACGGAATTACGATGACATACACATAGTCCGCCAGTTTTACTTCATCTTTCACCTTTATCGGCAAAAAACCATCGTGCACCGCCTGCGGATGCTTTTCCAGCTCCCCATACTTAAAGTAAAAACGCACTCCCGGTGTAAAACCGGCTCCCATTTCTTCTGCACTTGGACTTCTTCCCAATTTTCTCTCCATTACCAGCCTGTCTCCAGCCTGACAGTTTCCCCACGAAAACATGGCATAGTGAAAAAAATCCGGCGGATCATTCGCTGCATTTCTTTTTTCTTTCTGCAATACGGTATCCGGGAGCTTTCTCACATTTACCGCCGAAAGCAATGACTCACTTTTTATGATGGAAAGTGCATTCTCTAAAGGTGCCGTGTGGCATACCAGATCCGTCATACACCCTCCACGGGCTGTGCATGCAGTGCATTCCCGAATCACTTCAGGTCTGCGGACATCTCTATATTTGTCCGGATTTCGTATTTCCTCCCTGACATAATCTAAAATATCCTGCCGATCTGCTGTTATCTCACAGTCCCTTCCATATCCTTATCTGCCCAATTTGTATTCAGCAATCTGCCCAGTCTGTTGAAAGCCAATTTTCCGGTATGTCCGGTTGGATGCCGGATTATCCGCATCCGCATACAGCATCACCGTCTTCCCATTCTGGCGCTCGTTCCTGCACATTGCCGAAACTAACATTGCCGCATATCCTTTGCCCCTTTTGCCCCGATCTGTCACAACGGTGTTAATTCTCGTGAACTGCTCCCCTCTATGGGCGATCATTGCCATAGCGCAGATTTCCCCCTCGTCCTTCCATAAAAACATATTTCCGGAGGCAATCATGGAAGCCACTGCCTGCTTTGCTATCTCCGCAGGCAAAGTTCCATGCTCGCCATCCTCCACAAGCTGGATCAATAATGCTTCCATTACAGTCGCATATTGATCGCTTGCCAAGATCATGCTGCCTTTTTCATTTACTGCCGGAGAATTCACCAACACATAGGTATTCATTTGCATGACACAGACTACCTTTTCGTTTATCTGCGCTTCTAAGTGCGGTAGTATTGCCGAAAACCTTTCCGGCGCCGCATTAAAATGAACGTTTGGATTTTTAGAGATTCTCTCTTTTATAATATCAGTTACCTGATTTATTTTTTGTTTGTTATCGCCTATTCCCTCACTCAGCCAGATCCAGATCGGCGCATTCTCATTCGACTGTGCAATAATATAGCTGTCATTATCCGTCCACAATTCATGCTTTTCCGCTTCCGTAATCAATTCAAACAGCTGAAAAACTGCCTTTTCATCTGTCGTCAACAACCTGTCTATCACTTTATCCATTGTCCTAATCCTCCTTTCTGCAGACCGACGCTCTCATAGTCAGCAATGCCAGAAACAAAACATCTAAAATACAGGATTTGGGGTGTTTTGAAAGTATCCTCTTTATGTAGTTACCCATCGGTTACTTCACATTATAGTGACCGATGGGTAACTTGTCAACAATATTGTTTCCATTTACTTTAAAACCGCGTTCCAATAACTGATCAAAATATGGCATGGCGCAAAGATAACAGCAAATATCAGCAACAAAATGTTTCCACTCACAACACCGCTCTCTAAAAAGAGCAAGGATGGTATCATCGACAAATATAACGATTTCCTTATAGAATTTTCCTTCCAGAAAACGATCCAGCCAAGACAGTACAAACCAACAAGCAAAAATCCCAGAATCAGGTAGATTGCTTTACCCTGTTGGAACCAGTAGCCCTTATTCATATAGGGAACCACAATGAACATACTTATTCACACCGAATACAGACTACTGAGCTGGTTCCCTAACCGAAGTGATGGTGCATTCGATGCACTAGCCTGCGCCATCCAGTTATAACCAAGATAGGCAAGTGGAGAAAACGCTACAGCTGCTGTACGCGACAAAAAGCCACTATTCCAATCAATCCGCAATAACTCATTAAATTCTTTTTCATACCGCATTCTCCTCACAAAACCACTTCAGATATTCTTCCAAAAGATTCTTATCTGCCTCATCTTTGCACTCACAATTACTTTTATCCATTTCATAATCCATCAGTCCATGAATCGTCATTGCAAAACTCACAGCACTCATATCCGGATTTTTAAAATGAAGCATCTTATGTACTTCCATTGCATAAAACAACTGCTTAGTTGCAATAATCATCTTATTCGTCTCTTCTGCAACAATTTTTGCTGCCATAGGATTTAAGCTTCTTTCAGAATAGATTACCTTATAGAAATTCAGCATTTCCTCCTGATGACTCATTTGAATATATCCCTGAACCGCAGACTGTAATACGTCTAATGCAGTTTTATCTATGAAAAACATACTATAATCTATCGGTTTTATATTGGCTTTCTTCTTAGCCTGTTCTCTTAGGAACTGATACATTGCCTC
>CAKRUB010000050.1 GCA_934402375.1 uncultured Acetatifactor sp. | reverse complement strand
TTGTTGGCAAGGTGGACTTGCCCGAATAACCGCCCGACCTATCCGACATACCTCATGTGCCGGATAGGAACGGCAAAATTTTTTACACTTCTATTACTTCTTTATCACACATCAGTAAAATCGCAGGGGATTAAGCAGCTTATGAGTGGCGGTGGCATCATCATTGTGGCACAGACGGTAATTCCACAGCTTACCACACTGTTCTCATAATTCATGGGCGGGATCATTGATAAGATTACTGAATTCATAAAGGAACTGTTGCAGGGATGGGTGCTGACAAACTTTGAAACCATGTTTACCGATGTCAATGACAAGGTAGGCACGATTGCAGGGGAGGTCAGCAAAACTCCCAGCACTTGGAACTCCGGCATTTTTGACATGATAAAAACCCTGTCCGATAACGTGATGATCCCCATAGCAGGCATGATCATCAGTTTTGTACTCGTCTACGAGCTTATTTCTATGGTCATTGACAAGAATAACCTGCATGACTTCAATACAGCGATCTTTATCCGTTTTTTTATGAAAGCGTGTATTGCAGTCATGCTCTTAAGCAAGACCTTTGATATTGTCATGGCTGTATTTGATGTGGGAAGCCACATCGTCAATTCCGCAGCGGCAGCAATCAGCGGGGAAACCAGCATTGATGTGACAGACACGCTGCAGACGATGTTCAATGACCAGTTTTCGGAGATGAGCATAGGCGAGCTGTTAGGACTGGGGATGGAGACCATGATCGTCAGTTTATGTATGAAAATCATGTCAGTCCTCATCACCGTCATTTTATATGGACGAATGATTGAAATATACCTTTATGTATCAGTAGCACCCGTTCCCTGTGCAACCGTAACCAACCGGGAATGGGGAACGATAGGAACCAATTATTTTAAGGGACTTTGTGCATTGGCATTTCAGGGATTTTTTATGATAGTGTGCGTCGCAATCTATGCGGTGCTGGTGGCAGGCGTGGCGGTAGCCGACAACCTGCATACGGCACTCTGGTCGGTGGCGGCATATACCGTGATTTTATGTTTTTCCCTGTTTAAGACAGGTTCTCTGTCAAAATCTATCTGGAATGCGCACTAATGGAGGAACGACATGGCAATATCTGTGCAGGTGCCAAAGGATTTGTCCGGGATCAAGACAAAAGTGGCACTGAATTTAACAAAGAGACAGATCATCTGTTTCAGTGGTGCGGCAGTCACGGGCATCCCTCTGTATTTTCTGATAAAGGGACTGATCGGGACATCAGCGGCATCACTTTTAATGATGGGGGCAATGCTTCCATTTTTCTTTTTTGCAATGTATGAGAAAAACGGCTTTCCGGCGGAGAAGATTTTATACTTCATGCTCCGGCAGAAGATACTCACGCCGGGAATCAGACCATACCGGTCAGAAAATCTCTACAAGCAGTTGGAGGAGAAAGAAAAATTACGAAGGGAGGTTCGTTATCTTGAAAACAAAGCAAAAGGCAGAGCCGAAAAGCCGCAGAAAAAGTAGCGGCGGACTTACCTTTTCCGAGAAGAAACGTCTGGTAGAACTGAAACATATTTTATCCGGCAAAGGCAAAGAGAAAGAAAAGCCGACTACCGCACAAAAGACGATTACTTTTGAAAAGATGTTCCGTGACGGGATCTGTCAGGTCAGCCACCGTTATTATACGAAAATGGTGGAATTTTATGATATAAACTATGAGCTGCTGGAAGTGGATGACCAGGCGGACATCCTGGCACAGTACAGTAAGCTCATCAATTATTTTGATCCGTCTGTGAAATTTGAACTGGTGTTATTCAACCGGCAGGTCAATGAGCAGGTACTTACGGAGCAGTTCGATATTCCACGGCAGGAGGATGATTTTAACGATATTCGTGAAGAATATACGGAAATGCTCAAAAAACAGGCGGCAAAGGGAAATAACGGCATCATCAAGTCAAAATACCTGATCTTTGGTGTGGAGAGCAACGGCTACAAGGAAGCCAAAAGCCGCCTTAATAACATCGAGAAAGATGTGATACGAAACTTAAATAACATAGGCACAACTGCCAAAGGACTGGACGGAAAGGAACGACTGCGCATCCTGCATGAATATTTCAATCAGGATACCATGAAGCCTTTCCGTTTTTCATTTAAGGATGTGGCGGAGTCCGGCAAATCGGTAAAGGACTATATCGCACCGCCGGGGTTCGATTTCCGTTACCCGAACCGCTTCAAGTCGGGAAATATGTATGGCTGTGTGTCCTATCTGGACATTTTGGCACCGAAGTTTACGGACGAGCTGATCAAGCAGCTTCTTGACATTGATGCAAACCTTACCATTTCCATGCATATGCAGACGGAAGATCCGGTAAAGGCAATCAAGAAGCTGAAAGCGGTCATTTCCAATATCCAGAAAATGAAGATTGAGGAGCAGAAAAAGGCAGTCCGCAGTGGATATGATATGGATATTTTACCGACGGACATTGTGACTTATGAAAAGGATACACTGGAGTTTCTGGATGACCTGAACACAAGCAACCAGAAGATGATCAACATGACATTTCTCATTACCTGCTACGGAAGAACAAAGCGGGAACTGGAGAGCCTGATGCAGAGGGTGTCCGGTATCATTCAGCAGGCAAACTGTGACCTGCGCTGTTTACAGTATTTGCAGGAACAGGGACTTATGGCATCTGCGCCGATCGGCTGTAATGAAACAGGGATTGAACGTACCCTGTCAACGAAAAGCACAGCAATCTTGGTTCCGTTCTGCACACAGGAGCTGTTCATGCCAGCTCCGGCAATCTATTACGGCTTAAATGCACTCAGCAACAACATGATTATGGCAGACCGGAAAAGGCTGCGTACACCAAACGGTGTGATACTTGGTACACCGGGAAGCGGTAAGAGTTTCAGTGCAAAGCGTGAGATTTTAAGCTGCTTTCTTATCACGAAGGACGATATTATCATCTGCGATCCAGAGGGTGAGTATTTTGCACTGGTGGCGGCATTACATGGACAGGTCGTGAAACTTGCCACCAATTCCAAAGATTACTTAAACCCGATGGACATCCAGTTGTCACATAAGGGCGATAAGGAAGCCTTAAAGCTGAAATCGGATTTTATCATCACTTTGTGTGACCTGATCGCAGGAGGTAAGGACGGTCTGGAAAACGATGAGAAAGGTATCATTGATGAATGTATCCGTCAGATTTATGACAAATATTTTGAAAATCCGGTGCCGGAGAATATGCCGATACTGGAAGATTTATATAATGCGCTCCTGAAACATAAGAACCCGAAGGCGGAACGTATCGCCAACAGCCTTGTGCTGTATGTGCATGGTTCCCAGAATTATTTTAACCACCATACTAACGTGGACAGCGGCAACCGTATCATGTGCTTTGACATCCGGGACTTGGGCAACCAGTTAAAAGAGCTTGGAATGTTGATCGTACAGGATGCGGTGTGGAACAGGGTATCGCAGAACCGGGAGCGAAAGATTGCCACCCGCTATTACTGTGATGAGTTCCATCTTCTTCTGAAGGAAAAACAGACTGCCATTTATTCGGTGGAAATATGGAAGCGATTTCGTAAATGGGGTGGCATACCCACAGGTTTGACGCAGAACGTCGGAGATTTTTTGCGCTCGGAGGAAATCGAGGGTATCTTGGGAAACAGCGATTTTATTTATCTCTTAAACCAGAATGCCAAAGATCAGGCGATACTTGCGGATAAGCTGGGACTGTCTGATAAACAGCTCTCCTATGTCACCAACTCTGAACAGGGAAGCGGTCTGATACTGTTTGATAACGTGGTAATCCCGTTCGTGGATAAATACCCGACAGACACAAAGACTTACAAGATCATGAATACTAAGCCGGAGGAATCGGTACAGAAGGAGGACGCAATGTAAATGGCAGATGAGAGACAGAAAAAGCAGGCGGTAAAAGCATTTGAAAAAGAGAAATTTTCCAAGGATAAGGTAGTGACTGGAGCAAAGTACGCAGAACACAGGCAGGATAACACCTTTCCTACGGAAAATCAGTTTCATGCCAATGAGAAGCCTGTGAGTAATCTGCCACGGGATGCAAATCATGGCAGTGATACAAAAAATGTAACTTCTGGTCACAATGTCCAAAAGTCGGAAGCTGGTGCAGAGAGAAAAACGAGCAATAAAAAGAAATATTACCGTCAGTTGCAACAGCAACAGGACACTTCTGGTCACAACGTCCAGAAGTCACAAGCCGATGCGGAAAAGGCGTTCTTAAAGGAAAACAGCTTCATGCAGGAGGAACAGCAGGGCAATTCTGATAGCACAATGGAAAATGAGGTTCATGTAAGGGATACCTACCAACGGTCTGAGAAAAAAGGAAAATATCACAAAAAGCGTGTGCAAAGAGAACACGCATACAAAGAATGTGCAAAGTCAGAAAAGCCGGGGCAGTCCGACAGTGGAGAGTTCCAGACGAAGGATGATACTTTTACGCAGGGGCAGACAGAAGGATTTACGGATAAGAGGGTACAAAAGGCTGCTGATAAATCGGAGAAGAACCGCCGGAAGTTGCAGAAGGCAAAGGATAAGATGCCGAAGAAGCGGCAGTATGAAATGAAGCGTGTCTTTGACGAACAGACAGGAAAGGCAAAGTATGTGGTAGTCCCGGTAGAAGTGGAGATGCCATTTAAGCCGGAGAGCATCGGAAAAGCTGCGGTTCATAAGCTGCAAACGGAAAATATGTATTTTGTGCATCGTAAGATTGCAGAAACAGAAAAAGACAATTCTGCGGTGGAGGGCGCACATAAGACCGAACAGCGGGCAGAAGATGTGTACCATTACATGAAATACCATCGTAAAAGCAAGGCACAACGCAAAAAGGACAGGTTGGAAAGGCTTCAGAAAAAGCAGGTCACAGCGGATATGAAGCTGGAGTATGAGAAATTCCTGAGTGAAAATCCACATTTAAAAGGCAACAGTCCGAAAAAGCAGTTGCAAAGGCAGTTACAGAAACAGCGTATCAAACGGGAGTATGCAAGAGCAAGGAGGGCAGGAGCAGAAGCAAAGACAGCAAAAGAAACGTTTGTAAGGACATCCAATACCGCAACCGGGATTGCAAAGAAGTTACGGGAGATTGCCGCAAAGAACAAATCACTGATTATGACAGCGGGGATTTTTGCATTGCTTTTTATCATGATTATGTCATCACTATCAAGCTGTGGTTCCATGTTTATGGGAACTGTGACAACGACGCTGGCAGGCACTTATTTAAGCCTTCCGGCAGAGATTGATGCGGCAGATTTATCTTTCACACAGAAAGAAATGGCACTGCAAAATACGATTGATTCGATGGAAACCGATCATCCGGGATACGATGAGTATGATTATAACCTTGGCGCAATCGGTCATGATCCGTTTACGCTGATCAGTTATCTTTCGGCAGTCTATACAGAATTTACCGCAGCGGATGTGGAAAATGAGATACAGCAACTATTTGATGCCATGTATTCCCTTACCACGGAGGAAGTGGAAGAAACAAGGACGAGGACAGGCACAGATGCAGAGGGGAATGAAACAGAGGAAGAATACACGGTAACTATTTTGCGTGTCACGCTTACGGTCACACCTCTTGAGAGCATTGTTGCCGGACGCATGGATACGGAACAGGCAGAAATTTTTGCCGCCTATACGGAGACAAAAGGCGGGTTGCAGGTATTTGGAACACCCGTGGATTACTACTGGTATTATTATATCAGCAGTTATTATGGATACCGGAAAAATCCGAACACCGGAGCCGAGGAACTTCACAGGGGCGTGGACATTGCAGTGCCGACAGGTACGGTTGTGTATGCGGCGCATGACGGAACGGTTATGCAGGCGGCTTACGATTCCTATTATGGGAATTATGTGGTGATCACGGACAGTAAGGGATATACCACAAAATATGCCCACATGGACAGCTTAACGGTATCCGCAGGGCAGAGTGTAAAAAAGGGCGATACCGTTGGAAAAAGCGGTAATACGGGAAGCAGTACCGGAAGCCATCTTCATATTGAGTGTCTGTATAACGGGGAGTATTATAACCCGTTATTTTATTTTGAAGTAGGCACACAGACGATTTACGGGGAGACACCGGGCGGAACCGGAGGGGGAACAGGAAATGTCATACCGCCGGATTCCTATGATGATGCAACCGTACAGGCACTTATGACAGAAGCCAACAAATATCTTGGTATGCCATACACCTTTGGCGGCACACCGCCGTCAAGTTTTGACTGTTCAGCGTTTGTCTGCTGGGTATTTTCCAACAGCGGGGTGCATGACCTGCCACGAACCACGGCGCAGGGCATTTATGACCAGTGTACTCCGGTGTCAGCGGCAGATGCGAAGGCGGGGGATATTATCTTTTTTACCGGGACATACAACGCAGGGCGTCCGGTCACGCACGTTGGTATCTACTGCGGAAATGGTACGATGGTGCATTGCGGTGATCCGATCCAGTACACATCCATCAACACATCTTACTGGCAGAGCCATTTTTACGGCTTTGGAAGATTAAATTAACGGAGGGAGGAAACACAGGTTGTCAGTAGAGAGAATCAATTCACAGCTTAAAAAGGTCAGGGAACAGATCGCACAGCTTCAGGCAAAGGAAAAAGACCTTGCAGAGCAGAAACAGATGGCAGAGGATGCCGAAACCATGAAGATCATAAAGAAATATAAAATCTCATCCGAGCGTTTACAGATGTTAAACAGGCTCAGTGAGGATGAAGTCAGACAATTATTACAGAAACGGGAACAGGAAAAGGAGGGTTCGACCAATGAAAAAGAAGAAGTTATCCGTTAAGGCACTGATGTCCCTTGTTCTGTCGGCAATACTGTTTTGTATGCCGGCAGGGGCATTTTTCGCTAACAGGGCAAATACGGTGGAGGTTCATGCGGAGGATACCGCAGAACAGCAGACAGAGAGTACAGAAAATACAGGCAGTACAGGGGATACAGAAAGTATGGGCAGTACCGGGAACACGGTGACACCCGGCAATGGCAAGGAAGAAAACTCCGGAGGAACTGCCGGGGAGGGAAAAACAGAAGATTCCACAGAGGGTACAACGGAAGAAACAACCGAGGAGACAGAGCCAGTGAAGTGTACCTGTACAGAAAAGTGCAGCCAGTATGAGGTGGATAAGGATTGTGCGGTATGCAGTAAGGATTACAAGGAATGTGCCTATGTAAATCCCAGTGTAAAAATCACAATCGCCACACCGACCGGATGGCATAACGATACCACAAAGGTACATATTTCGGTGGAAGATACGAGAAAGTCCGGCAACTTTACCATTCAGAAAGTGCAGGCAAAGGTAGCGCAGAATGGAAGCTGGACGGACATCACAGAGGATATGTATGTGGAGATTTCCGAGAACAGCACCATTTATGTGCAGGTCACTGACCAGAAGGGAAAGACCTATGAGAAAAACCGCTATATCAAGTGCTTTGATTTTACAAAGCCTACCTTAAATGCAGCAGTCAGTGACGGTCTTTTGAGCATTCAGGCACATGATACGGATTCCGGTATCAAGGCAATTTATGTGAACGGCTATGAATTTACGGAGCATACGAATGGGGCATTGAATATCCGCCTGCAACAGTTTGATGCCGGGTATCAGTATTTTACGATTTCCGCTATGGACAATGCAGGAAATATATCGGAGATTTACAAAACTGCCAATCCTTATTACACCGATCCGGAGACGAAGGACAGCAATGAAAAAGATCCGGCAGAACAGCTCCCGGTGGATGCGTCTGCAACACAGCCGAGTTCCGCAACCGCACAGGTTACGGAGCATACCAAAACAGACAGCAATGGGAATACCATTTCCGAGACGGGAACCGGAACAGGCACTTCATCCACGAAACAGTCTCCGGGTACAGGAGACACCACAGACAGTGCAGATAAAAGCAGTGAAAGCAGTACATCGGAGCAGGGCAAAGAGTTTTATACCATACAGACTGCTTCGGAAAAGGTGTTTTATCTTGTAATCGACAGGGATGGTGACGAGGAAAAGGTATATTTCCTTACGGAAGTGAGCGAAAATGATCTGCTTAACACCACATCCGATAACAGTGAGACACTTCCGAAAAACTCTGCCGCACTGGAATCGGCAATCCCGGTCAAGGATGCGGCTCTTGACAACAACAATACCGATGCCACGGGAAATAAGAAACAGGATGCGGAAACGGTGGAAGAAAATACCGAGGATAGTACCGAGGAAGGAAGTGAGCCGGAAACCACAGAGCAGAAACAGGATGGTTCCGGCTTTTCCTATCTTATCATGGGGATTGCTGCGGCAGCCGTGATTGGTGTGGTTTACGTCATAAAGGCAAAGAAGAAAAAGGAAAACTTCATTGACGATGATGAGGATGAGCTGGAGGACGATTACGAAGAAGATTACGACGATGAGGACGGGGAAGAAGCTGATCCGGACGAAGAATTTATGAAAAACACGGATGCTGAGGAAAAAGATACAGAGAATGAGGAGGAATAAGAGATGCAGTTAGTGATTGCAGAGAAGCCGAGCGTGGCACAGAGCATTGCAGGTGTGCTTGGCGCAACAGAACGTAAGGACGGATACATGGAGGGCAATGATTATATCGTGTCATGGTGTGTGGGACATCTGATCGAACTGGCACAGCCGGAAAGCTATGATGAAGCCTTGCAGAAATGGACATACGAGAGCCTTCCGATCATCCCGGATACATGGCAGCATGAGGTTAAGAGCGATACAAAAGCGCAGTATAAGGTGCTGTATCAGCTCATGCACGATAACAGGGTGGACTCCGTAGTGTGTGCCACCGATGCCGGACGTGAGGGGGAACTGATTTTCCGTCTGACCTATAACATGGCAGGCTGTGACAAACCGATGCAGCGTTTATGGATTTCTTCGATGGAGGAAAGTGCCATCAAAGAGGGATTTTCCAATCTCAGACCGGGAAGTGAATATGACCATCTGTATGAATCCGCACTGTGCAGGCAGGAAGCAGACTGGCTTGTGGGAATCAACGGAACAAGGCTCTTTACCGTGTTATATGGCGGAAAGGCATTGAAGGTGGGGAGGGTGCAGACACCCACCCTTGCCATGCTGGTAGACCGTGAAGCAAAGGTTATGAATTTCAAGAAAGAAGCCTACTATGTGGCGCATATCCTGGGCAATGGTCTGGATGCAGTATCGGAGCATATCCGTGACAAGGCAGAAGCAGAAAAAATCGCAGGAACCTGTGCAAACGGACAGGCTCTTGTGACCGCAGTGGTTAAGGAAGAAAAGTGGGTTGCGCCGCCGAAGCTCTATGACCTTACCACGTTACAGAGGGATGCCAACCGTTTATTTGGGTTTACCGCAAAGCAGACTTTGGAATATACGCAGAGTCTTTATGAGAAAAAACTGGTGACATATCCGAGAACAGACAGTCAGTATCTTTCTGATGATATGGAGGGGACAGCAAGAAATGTGATCGAAGCAATTTTCAATTCCCTGTTGTTTGAGCAGAATATCATGTTCAACCCGGATGTGAAAAAGGTTCTGAACAGCAAAAAGGTAACAGACCACCATGCCATTATCCCGACAATGGAAATCGTAAAGCAGGACTTAAAGGCGATACCGGAGAGTGAAATGAAGATACTTTCCCTTTGCGCCAACCGCCTGCTTTGTGCCACTGCCGAGAAGCATATTTATAACTCCACCAAAGCAGAACTTACCTGTAATGGCATGGTTTTCAAGGTTTCCGGCAAAGAAATCTGGAAAAATGGATGGAAAGATTTCGAGGACTTTTTCAAAAATTCCTATAAGACCACGGAAGATAAGAAAGATTCCGATGATACAAAGAAACTGCCGGAGCTTACCGAGGGAATGACGGTAACGGTTGAAGATACCAGAGTATCGGAACATTTCACACAGCCACCAAAACACTTTACAGAGGATAGCCTTTTATCTGCAATGGAGAGAGCCGGAAGTGAAGATATGGACGATGATGTGGAGCGTAAGGGACTTGGTACACCTGCCACAAGAGCAGACATTATTGAAAAGCTGGTAAAGGACGGTTTTGTAAAGCGTGAGAAAAAGCAGATGATCCCGACAGAGGACGGTATGAAACTTATCACAGTGCTGCCGGATGTTGTGAAATCCCCGAAGCTGACCGCAGACTGGGAGAATGAGCTGACACAGGTATCCAAAGGAGAAGTATCTGCCGGGCAGTTTATGGCGGGGATCAAGGCTATGGTAAGTGACCTTGTAAAAACTTATCACAGTGTCAGTGACGAGCAGAAAAAAATGTTCGCACAGGAACAGAAGGTGTTTGGAAAATGCCCGAATTGTGGAAAAGATGTCGTGAGTGGAAAATACGGGGCTTACTGCACTGGAAAATGCGGCATGAATGTAAACAGGGTAATGGGAAAGGTGCTGTCAGATGACCAGGTGGAAAATCTGCTTGCCGGAAAGAAAATCCTGCTCAAAGGACTGACCAGTAAAGCCGGGAAAAAATATGATGCCTACATCATTCCGAATGGAACAGAGGAATACAGCTATACCAAAGACGGAGAGGTAAAATCCGGTGTGCAGTATAAATTTACAATGGAATTTCCAAAGAAGAAATTTGGCGGGAACAGAAAATAGAGGAGGGAAACAGGATGTTTATAATGACTTACATTTGATAAAAGAAGAAATTAGCATGGCGGAGCTTTTCGCCCATTCTGGTGTGCCGCAACATAGTATTTTTGATATTATGGAAGGAAACAGAGAGCTGGAAGTGAACATCATGTGCAGAATTGTAGATGTGTCTAGTGTCTGCTTCCATGAACTGTGTGCAGATGAGAAAATCTAAGCACTTGCAGTCAAAAAGGAAACACTCGCAAAGTTGATCGTGGTAAGTGAATTGGATGGCGGGGAGTTGGAAAAATTTATTGTCGGGACTTTAGAAATGGGAATGGCTCAAAATAGAGTTTATAGGCAGTGAGACAAGTGAGATATTTCACTGCCTATTTGCATAGAAAACAAAACTCCAAAGTGATATAATATTTATATATATTTAGGTGTATTTTAATGATGTGAGGAGGTTTTTGCTTGAAAAATATAAAATTGAATTTTGAAGATATGAAGAATGAAATAAGTAAAGCAGGCGGACTATTTTATCAGTATCGTCCATGCAGGAGAGATGTTGCAACAATATATGATATAGAAAATATAAAGCATGGGGTTGTATATGCACAAACGCCATTGAATATGAATGATCCGTTTGATTCTATGATAGGTTATTCGCCAGACAAGATGTATGAAAATTGTATTTCAATGCTTGTGGATCAGCTAAATATTCAAGATGAAGCTACGAAAATTATTATTACTCAGCTGCTGAAATATAAAGCAATAGGGAAAATGGCAGAATTTGTATGTATGCTTAATGAACTGAAGGATTATTTATTTTCAAGGAAGAATGCTATGCATCAGACTAACATACCAAATTTAGTTTTTATAAAGAATAATCTAAATGTATTATATAAAAAATGTCCCAAAAAACTAAAAGATATTTTATCTAAGGAGACATTTTCAATATTTTTAGTGGTTGTAAATCAAATGGAGAAGGTTGAGATTACAGAAGAAAATATATCTGATATGTTAAATGCAGACACGATATTAGAAGAATTGTATGAAAAGGCAGTAGAAATTAAGGATAGTGTATATATACCAGGTTTAAGAGAATTTTTGGCAAAACTTACAGTTTCATGTTTTAGTGTGAGCGGATGGGATAATCAATTAATGTGGTCACATTATGCCAATTCTTATGCAGGAATTTGTATAGAGTATGATTTTAATCAAATTAAGGAACCAATTGGTTTTATATATCCAGTTGAGTATACTAAGGAAAGACCTACATTATCGTTGCAGGATTTGGGAATAATAGGTTTTAGTATGGAAAAAGAGGGAGGCATAAAATCATGTGAACCAAATATGGAAGCGATACTGTCATATTTGTTAGCTAAAAATATATGCTGGAATTATGAACAAGAGTGGAGGATAATTAATGTAGGTGAAGAAAATACACCATTATTTATTGATTTGCCATTTGTAAAGTCAATTACTTTTGGAATGAACATAGATCCAATATGTAAACATTTATTATGGGATTTATGTAAAGAAAAAGAAATTGAATGTTATGAAATAGAAGTTAGCACAGAAAATTTTGAGTTAAGCAGAAGAAAACTTTTGGATAGTGACTTTACATATGATATGGATGTGGAAATTTCTTATATTGATGTTTTAATAAACCTGAATTATTCACGGAACAGTATCTGAACTGGTAACTGTACCATGAATCCAAAAATTGACCCATGTAGCCTAAA
>CAKRUB010000049.1 GCA_934402375.1 uncultured Acetatifactor sp. | reverse complement strand
AGCAATATTCAGCTAAAATACAGTAACTATGTGGCTTTCAGCCACTTTCACGGCTGAGCCGTGAATAATCTAGGTTTATTTTATCAAATTCCAAAATTTTTTCCGTCTGATTCATTTCAATCCCTCTCTCTGCTATAATGATACACGCAAAAAAGAGCACAGCCATACAGCCATGCTCCGCCAATCGTTTCCTTCATAACCGCCGTTCGCCAGCCTATCAAAGGTTAGCTCACCCGCGCTCATTCTATGTATCAATCTGCATTAAATCCCGCCGATTGCAAACTCTGTCCATCGCAACTGTAATGGTATCTGGGCACACTTCGAGCCTGAAATCCCGAATGCTCACCCTGCAATATTTATTTTGCATTTACCTTTACAATTACCGACGACAAAAACATTCCTCACTCTCTTTTAATAAGCCTATATAACCACACCGTCTTCCCGTTGTCAAGAAGTTTTTGTCTTCCGCCTGTTGGAAGACGACCTTGTCAGCTTAAACAGCTCCTCTGTTGCAAGTCTCGTCTTCGCCACAATATCTCCGCCCTCCTTCGGGAAACAGTAATACAGCACCTCCGTATTGCCGATACAGATCATGTCACCCACCTCGTACCAGTAATAGTCGGAGTAGAGACTGTAGGAAGACGACGGCTTCTGGGAATAATCCAGCTTTCCGTCACAGCCCGTCAGGTGGAAGCCGTCTGTACCGTGGTGCAGCCTTCCGCTCCCGACCTTATAGATGCAGCTCATGTTTACCATCATGCAGATATCGACAGCCACATCCAGCTCATAGCTGCCCTCCTCGAGCTCTTTTCTGACGCATTCCCGCTCCCAGCGATACCAGTCGGGGACGTGGGCAAACTCCGTTTCGCCGTCCGCCGCCTCCATGAAGCCTGTCTCCGTCAGCGCATACTCCTTGCCGCAGCTCTGGCAGGTGAGCTTCGTCCCCTTGCCGAGCATCTTCCCCTCCGTGCCGCAGTGCGGGCATTTATAGAGGACACGGTTCAGGCAGTCCGCGCGGAAGGTCTCCTCGATTCTGACATTGTTCTCCTGCTGCCAGCGGAAGTTGTCGAAGGTAAACTTCTCCGTCAGAATGGCATTCAGCTCCGCAACGCTCTTGTTGGCAATCTCCTCGGGAGAGAGCAGATACTCCATATCCGCCGAGACGTCCACCTCGCGCAGCTGAAGATTATTGTACAGGGGATCTCTGGCAAACGCCCCGTAGGTCTTGATCATCACAACCGGAACGCCCAGCATTTTCAGGCACTTTCCAAGGCTTTCCGGCAGCGGGGTTGCGGTTCCGTCAAAGCTGTAGCTCGCCTCCGGGAACATCAGCACGGAATTTTTCAGCTTTTTAAACGCAAACATCATATCGCGGACAAGAAGCATATCCGTCACAAACTTTTTTGTCGGGATACAGCCGATCCTGTACATCAGACCGCTCTTTCCGACAAATCCGTCGGAGGTGCAGACAATATTGAAGGGTCTGGGATATAAAATCGTCGCAGCGATTTTCAGATCAATAAAGCTGGAATGATTCATCAGTATCAGACATGGCTCTTTTTTCCCGAGTCTGTCCATTCCAATCTCCCGGCAGGTAAAATTCGTCGCCTTCAGATCCGAAGCGGACAATAGCTTCAACAGTGTCCGGAAACCGATTCCCGGTCTTCTCGGAAACCGATGCAGTCCGACCGGCTTCGCCAGCACATCCGCATAGCTCATCTCTTTAATTTTTATCTTCATGTATTCCCGCCCTCACAGCCTTTATTTTTATTCAGTATAACATAGCCCTCAAACAATTAACAGCAAAATCCTTGACAAAATCCCCGGAAACCGATACACTTATAAAGCCGTACATTCGTGATATGATGTTGAAATTCGGTCTTGCGCAATGAGAATCTGCGAACCGTGTCAGGTTGGGAACAAAGCAGCACTAAGCAGAACCTTTCATGTGCCGCAAGGCAGCCGGGTGGAGTTGTATCCGGGTGTGCGGTTTTAAAATACTTCGATCAGGTATCTTTCTATGTCAATGACTCCCGAAAAGATAACTTCATATATGTCGGACTGCACGCTCTGCCCGCGCAGATGCCATGCCAACCGCGCAGCGGGACAGACAGGCTTCTGCGGTCAGACCGCCCAGCTTCGCGCCGCGAGGGCTGCACTGCATTTCTGGGAGGAGCCCTGTATCTCCGGCGATTGCGGTTCCGGTACTGTCTTCTTCTCCGGCTGTAGCCTGCAATGCATTTTCTGCCAGAATCACGAGATCGCTCTGGGCGAATCCGGCAAATCCATCTCCGTAGAACGCCTGTCCCAAATCTTTCTTGAACTGCAGGAAAAGGGCGCCGCCAACATCAACCTCGTCACGGCAGGACATTTTATCCCGCAGGTGTGCCGTGCCCTCGAGCTTTCCAAGGCAGACGGCCTGTCCATTCCCATTGTTTATAACACCGGCAGCTACGAGGAGGCTGCCTCACTGCGCCTTCTGGAAGGTCTCGTAGACATCTGGCTGCCGGATCTGAAATACTTTTCCGGCGACCTCTCCGCCCGCTATTCTTCTGCCCCGGACTATTTCCAGGTTGCGACGGCTGCGATCGCAGAAATGTTCCGCCAGACCCCGGCTGCTGTATTCGATTCCGGAACCGGCTTGATGCGGCGTGGTATCATCGTCCGCCATCTTATGCTCCCCGGTCAGGCTGCTGACTCCAAAAAGATTCTGCGGTATCTGCATACCACCTACGGTGATGCCATTTATATCAGCATCATGAACCAGTACACTCCCCTTGCCGGCGTGAGCGGGCTTCCCGAATTAAACCGCAGGGTTACACCGGAGGAATATCGTCGCGTTCTGGATTTCGCGGACAGGATCGGCATTGAAAACGGCTTTATGCAGGAGGACGGCACTGCGGCGGAGAGCTTTATTCCACCCTTCGACTACGAAGGCATATAGCTCTGCCGGTCACATTTGAACCTTCATCATATAATAGCCAAAGTCAGATGCCTGTGCCGGTTCCTGTGCACACTCAAAGCTCTCAAAGCCGAACATCACGGCAACCTGTTTTTCCCTCTCAAAATAGTTTCCGGGAACACCCAGATAATAAAGTATCTCGCCTTTCCTCTCAACTCTGGTCAAAATCAGGTGTCCATAGTTATAAAAGCCATGCAGCAGAAAGCTGTTGTTTGCCGCCCTGTAGGAGTCCGCTGAAAACAGCACGAAATCCGCCGGTCCGACAGAGAGATACTCCCTTTCATCCCCAAAGGGCTTGACATGCGGATAAACCGTGCAGAGCTGCAGCCACTTGTCCTCCTTGAGGGTCATGATTTCACTCCGCTCCGGCTCACTCTGTGTGCGTCTGCGTGTGCCCTGCGGCAGCTCTGTTATTTCTGACTGCGGTTCGATGGTTTCCTGCTTATTCCGTTCCTGTCGTGTCTCCGGCCCGGACAGTTCTACCGTCTGTCGTGTCTCCAGCTCAGGTTGCCTTACTTCCTGCACATTTTCCTCTTGCAGACTGCCTTCCGGCTCCTCATATTTCACCTCAGCATACTCCACAACCGCCCTCTCTGCCTTCTGCTCCGCGGCATTGAGTTCCGCGCCGCCCTTCTCATTTTCCCTGAACGCGCAGGAAACTACTCTCCCCTCTCCTACCCGGACACGGATTTCCGCCAGCTCCTGATAAGCGATCCCAGTTTTTCCGATTTCATTTTCCGCATGACATTCGTGGCGAAATTTTCCCTCTCCGCTGTAAAACGTGATTTTACCGACCACAGCCTCCCTCACCCGCGAACAAAGGACAACATCACATGCCAATCCCTCTGCGCATCGAAGCCCCCTGATATTCAGTTCCATAATAAGGCGGGAATCCCGCAGCTCGAGCCTTGCGAAGCCGCACCCACGCACACGTTCACCGTTTTCCAGATAGTCCAGATACTTGATCCTTCTGTCATAGCGCATAAAAATACCCCCGAATATACTTTGATTGATTAAAATATATTCGAGGGGTTGTCTGCTTAGTACTCGCTATTGTCAAGATACTTCATATAATTTACAACCATCAATGCAATCTTAAAGGTCAGTGCATCGTCAAAGTTTCTCAGATCCAGTCCGGTACTCTTCTGGAGCTTCTCAATCCTGTACACAAGCGTATTTCTGTGTACGAAGAGCTGACGGGAGGTCTCCGAGACGTTCAGGTTGTTCTCAAAGAACTTATTGATGGTATTCAGGGTCTCTTCATCCAGATCACTCGGCACATTGTCTCCGAAAATCTCCTCAATGAATATCTTGCAGAGATTGATCGGAAGCTGATAGATCAGGCGGCCGATTCCGAGCGTGCTGTATGCCGCCACATTTTTCTCCGCATAGAAGATCTTTCCAACATCAAGCGCCATCTTTGCCTCTTTATAGGACTTGGAAACATCCTTCAATTCCGGTACGATCGTTCCGAATGCCACCTTGACATTCATCATTGCCTCGCCGTTCACCATCGCCACAATCGTCTCAGCAATGCTCATGAGCTCCTCGTGTGTGGTATTCGGCTCCAACGCCTTGATCAGAATGACGCTGCTCTCGTCCACTGCGGTAATGTAGTCACCCGCCTGACTGGAAAACATACTTTTCAGAACCTCCGTCACGATTCCGTCCTTCTCAAGCCCTGTCTCCACAAGGAACACTGCTCTCGGCATCGACACTTCAATGTGCAGCTTCTTCGCCCTGTTATAGATGTCTACAAGCAACAGGTTATCCAGCAAAAGGTTCTGGAAGAAATTGTTCCTGTCAAATCTCTCCTTATAGGCAATCGCAAGGTTCAGTATCTGACACACTGCAATCTTTCCCACCATATAGACGTCTTCGCTGGTTCCTTTTGCGACCAGAATGTACATCAGCTCGCCTTCATCAAGGATTTTCAGCAAATGATGTGTCCCTATCACCTGACTGTCCGCCGGAGAATTGGCAAATCCAACAATCAGATCCCCGTTGATGTCAATCTGATCGGTCGTCGAAGCCAGAGTCGCCCCGCCGAGATCATATACGCACAAATCTACTTTTGTAATTGCCTTCAGTTCGTCAATGCTGGTCTGTATTGTCTGATTTGAAATCATATTGCCTCCCACACCTTTCCCTGTCTTTATTACTCATAATACCTGATTTTCCTATGCTCCGCAAGCATTTTCCTGTGTTGAAAAAAGGGGCGCTGTCACCAGCACCCCTTTGAAATATTTCAGATTAGTTGGTAATGATCTGCTCGGTTTCCTTATCGAATACATGAATCTTCTCGATATCAAATGCAAATCTGATGCTGTCGCCAGGTCTTGCAGTTGTACGGGAGTCAACTCTTGCCGTGATCGGGAACTCGTCGAGATCAAAGTACAGATAAACTTCTGCACCGAGAAGCTCGTATACCTTAACGGTAGACTCAAATACGCTCTGAGGTGAGCTCTCAATGAACATCTCGGAATCATATACATCCTCAGGACGAATACCGAAGGTAACAGTCTTTCCGTCATAGCCGCCATCGATCAGCTTCTTGGACTTTGCAGGAGGCAGAGGAATGCTGTGACCTGCGATCTCAAGGTTAGCTGTGCTTCCGTTTACCTTAACGGTTGCATCAAGGAAGTTCATCTGAGGAGATCCCATGAATCCTGCAACGAACAGATTGCAAGGCTTCTCATACAGATTCTGAGGAGTATCAACCTGCTGGATAACGCCGTCCTTCATAACAACGATTCTGGTACCAAGCGTCATAGCCTCGGTCTGGTCATGTGTAACGTAGATGATGGTGGTTCCCAGTCTCTGATGCAGCTTAGCGATCTCGATACGCATCTGTACACGCAGCTTAGCATCCAGGTTGGACAGAGGCTCATCCATCAGGAATACCTTAGGGTTACGAACGATTGCACGACCCATGGCAACACGCTGTCTCTGACCACCGGACAGAGCCTTGGGCTTACGATCAAGAAGAGGAGTCAGATCAAGGATCTTAGCTGCTTCCTTAACCATCTTGTCGATCTGATCCTTGGGAACCTTTCTCAGCTTCAGTCCGAATGCCATGTTGTCATATACGGACATATGAGGATACAGAGCGTAGTTCTGGAATACCATTGCGATATCACGGTCCTTAGGCTCTACATCATTTACAACTCTGTCACCAATCTTCAGCTCACCGGAAGAGATGTCTTCCAGACCTGCGATCATACGAAGGGTTGTGGACTTACCACATCCGGAAGGACCAACGAAGATAATGAACTCCTGATCTGCAATCTGAAGGTTGAAATTCTTAACTGCTTCAAAGCCGTTAGGATATACCTTGCAAACATTTGTCAAAGATAAACTTGCCATAATAGACTCCTTTCATAATACAATCACTCGCCATTTGTAACGCGATTACTATCGCTTGACCTAGAAACAGTATAGCGAAAAAAGGTCACCGACGCCATACCACTATTCCACAAAGATTTTCCGGCAGATTGTATGTTTTGCTTATAAACTTATTATTTTTCCTCATTGCCTGTCATTTTACCCAAATTGATGTCCATGTTCTTAGGCATATTTGCTAATCAGTTTGGGGTTTCCATTACTTGGTAACATCCTTGTCTGCCAGCGTCGGGTCAAGTTCATCCTTAAAGATCCTCTCGTCCTCCTCCGGCTCCTTCTCCTCCTCTGCCGGTGCATTTGCCGCCAGTGTCCGCTCCTCCAGTCCCTTGAAGAACTTGTTGTACAGCTTTGCAGATGCCCACGCCGGAACGGAAAGTCCGAACATCATGCAGATCGGCATGATCTGTACCACCGTAAAAAACAGCAGCGCCGGAATCGCATACATGATAACCATAAGTATTGTCTTGGGAAACTGCATCAGGCTCATCAGAAAAGCATTCTTAAGTGTTCTGAACACCGGATTCGCAAACTTCGCCTGAACCGGGAACACAAACATCATGGTAAATACCAGCATAATGGCAACCGCCATGATAACGCCCCACAGGATCTTGCTGAATTCGCCTTCCGAATTCCACATGATGTAAAAGTCGCCCGCAAGGACTGCGAATGCCACAAGAAGGATCAGCCAGATCAGCGTTGCCTGTTTGAAATTTTCTTTGAAGGACTTGAAAAAGCCCTTGGTAATATAGCATTCCTCGTTTCTGGCGATTTTCAGCGCCATGTAGTTCAGCGCAGTCAGGGATGCCCCCGCCGTGATAATCGGCAGACAACAGATCAGCGTGAGCACATTGAGCCACATCAGGTCTGCCATTTTACCCAATGCCTGCATTAACGGACTATCCAAATTAAATAATTTCATTGCAATCTCCTCAGCGTATAAAATTTTTTATCATTTCCGTAACACGGATACCGGAATATTCCGCCTCCGGTTTCACGACATAAAAACCAAGCTTTTTATAAAATCCGACAGCATAAGGCGCCGCCTTTACCGAGATAAACTGTTCTCCCGCTTCCCGCGCCAGATAGTCGCAAAGGCGGTTCAGTATCGCACTTCCCACACCCCGGCGATGATATTTTTCATCCACAAAAAGCAGAGAAAGGTGATTCCGGTTACGGAGTGAGCCCGCACCGATCACCTCATCCCCGTCCAGAGCCACCATCATCTGGTATCGTCCTCTCAAAAAGGCCACATACAGGTCGTCATCCGTGATAAAGTCAAAAAAGTTTTTAATGCCCTCTCTGGTATAATCCTTCCCCTCAAATTTCAGGAAGGTACGCCAGATCATCTTCATTGCGGGTGCCCATTCACTTTCTCTCGCCCAGCGAACCGTCAGGGGGCGGCTTTCTTTCTCTGCGTCCATCACCCACGCCGTCCTTCACTTCCATCTGCTTCTTCCTGCAATACGACTTCCTTCAGCCAGTCGTAGATGTCCTGCATAACTTCATCCCTGTTTGTCTCGTTGAGCAGTTCATGCCGCGCACCCTCATACAGCTTCAGCCGGATATTCTTTACGCCGACCCCTTTAAGGCTGTCATAGGCCTTTCGCACACCCGCCCCATAATCTCCGACAGGATCTGCAGTACCGGAAATCATCAGCACTGGAAGGTTCTTGGGCACTCTGGCAACATTTTCGTTTCTGTTCAGCCTGGTCGTCAGCTCTGTCAGGGTAAGGAAACCGTTGACCGTAAACACAAAGCCGCACATCGGATCCTTGCGGTACCGATCCACCCGCTCAGGGTCTCTGCTGAGCCAGTCAGCATCAGTCATGCGGTTTTTTATCCGGTCATTGTATTTTCCGAATGCCATCTTATCCATCAATTGGCTGACATATTCCGGTCCGAAGAACACCTTCTGTATGCCGCCTAATATCCTCGCCATCGTCAGGCGCGCCTGGGGCTGCATTCCCGTACCCATGATGATTGCTGCGCTGATGCCTGTCCCATAACGGAACATATAGTTTCGCACAATAAAGGAACCCATGCTGTGTCCCATGATGACATACGGCACATCCGGATAGAGCGCCTGCGTCGCCTTTTTCAGTCTGTGTACATCGCGCACCAGAACCGTCGCAGGATCCTGCTCACAGAAATAACCGTACTTTCCGTTCTCAGCGACAGACTTGCCGTGTCCCATATGGTCTTCTCCCGTGACAACGCAGCCCTTTGAGGTAAGAAATTCCGCAAATTCCTCGTATCTCTCGAAATACTCCGCCATTCCGTGCACAATCTGAACCACACAGCAGATATTCTCCGCATCATCCGGCGCGTACCGCACGGCATGCAGCTTACTCTTACCATCTCTGGAGTCGTAATAGAATTCTTCCTTTACCATAGCTCACCTCACAGCATTCCAACCATATGTCTGTCAATTAGTCTTACTGCCAGTATAACTCATTTGTGATAAAATTTTAAGTCTTTTCTGCAAATTTAATTATCTGTTTACAATTACTCAGCCATTTCCCCATTGCCATCCCTCCCTCAATATGGTATTGTAATAGAAGATTTCTCATAGTTGAAAGCGAGGAAGATATGTTAAACAATAAATCCATTTTAATCACCGGTGGTACCGGAAGCTTCGGAAAAGCCTTCACAAGATATGTGTTGGAGAATTACAACCCTACCAAGATCATCATTTACTCCAGAGATGAATTTAAGCAGTTTCTCATGCAGAACGAGTTTAAGGAATACTCTGACAAGCTCCGCTTCTTTATCGGAGATGTGCGTGATAAGGAACGTCTGAAAAGAGCCTTTGAGGGCGTTGACTATGTTGTGCATGCCGCTGCCCTGAAGCAGGTTCCCGCCTGCGAGTACAACCCCGCAGAGGCGATCAAGACAAATATCCACGGTGCGCAGAATGTTATTGATGCCGCTCTGGATACAGGTGTTAAAAAGGTAGTTGCGCTTTCCACAGACAAGGCAGTCAATCCCGTCAACCTCTACGGCGGTACCAAGCTGGTTTCGGACAAGCTCTTCATTGCAGCCAACGCCTATGCCGGTGGCAAGGACATCTGCTTCTCCATCGTCCGCTATGGAAACGTTGCAGGAAGCCGCGGGTCAGTCATCCCCTTCTTCCACAACATCATCAAGAACGGCGGAACCGAGCTGCCCATCACAGACTATCGCATGACAAGATTCTGGATCAGTCTCAGACAGGGTGTGGAGCTTGTGATTAAAGCGCTTGCCGAGTCGAAGGGCGGAGAGACCTTTATCTCAAAAATTCCTTCCTTCAAGATCACAGATCTTGCACAGGCAATGCTGCCCAGCTGCAAAATGCCTGAGGTCGGCATCCGCGAGGGAGAAAAGCTTCATGAAATCATGGTGACTGTCGAAGACTCTCTGAACACCTACGAATATGACAAGCATTTTATCGTATATCCCCAGATGGTGTGGAGCGAATCAAGACGGGCTGTTCCCACCGGCAAGAAGGTTCCGGAGGGCTTCTCTTACAGCTCCGGAAACAATACACAATGGCTCACGGTAGAAGAAATAAAAGAATTGCTCAACACGATAGAGCTTGAGAAATAAAAAAAGCGCCCCGGCGCTTTTTTTATTTCTCAAAATCCAGATCATATTTCTGCTTATCCGCCACATTGATGTCCGTGCCAAGCTGCACCTCGATCACGCTGAGCTTTGTATCTGCAATGATTGTGTGCCTGCAGCCCGCCGGCATAGTCACAACACTTCCTGCATGAACGCTACGCTCCTCACCATCAAGGATAACCCGTCCCTCACCGCTCATAACCGTCCACACCTCATCCCTGTGTTCATGGCTGTGATAATGCAGCCGATGCCCGGGCAGAAGCTCTACCTTTATCGTCATGCTGTCGTTCTGCACATCCAGGACGGTAAAGCTCCCCCATGATTTTTCAGCATACATCACCGGTCCCGCAAGCTTGTCCACATAAGGCTTAATATAGGAGCTTTGTCCTTTATCGGAAACAATAATCCCATCGCCGCTCGCCGCTATGACCATACTCTTACATCCCATGCAAAGTATCGGAATGTTCAGCTCGTTCACCACATGCGTATCGGCACAGGTGTCATTCATGGTAACATTGCCAACCGCATTATTTTCCATTGCCTCAGTCAGGGTATTCCACGTTCCAAGATCCTTCCACGAACCGCAATAACGAAGCACCTGTATGCTCTTTTCCTTCTCTACCACCGCATAGTCAAAGCTGATTTTCTTCTGGTCGGCATAATGCGCATAAAGATCCCGGTAATCCTCAAAGCTCATCAGTTCATGCGCCTTATCCAGCAGATACCCGAGACGGAAGGCAAAGGCGCCTCCATTCCAAAGCGCTCCCTGTTCCAGATATTCCCGCGCCGTCTCTTCATCCGGCTTCTCCCGGAAGGTTCTGACCGCGCTGACCCGCTCCTTCGACTCCGGGATAATGTAACCGTACTTCTCGCTGGGATAAGTCGGCTCAATTCCCAGAAGGCTCATGTCTGCATCGCCCTTTGCAGCCAGTGACGCCAGCTCCCTCAATGCCTCAAAATACGAATTTTCCACATAAGGATCAACCGGGCACACCACAACTGCCTCATCCCGGCTGACACTCTTTTCATCATGAAGGTATGCGGCAGCAAGACAAATCGCCGGAAAAGTATCCCTGCGATCCGGTTCGACACATATATTCACTTTATTCTCCAGCTGGTTCCGTATCATGCTGACCTGCTTCCTGCCGGTCGCAATCGTAACCTCTGCCTCAGGGTCAACCGTGGTAATCTGCCGGTAGACCCTCTGCACCATGGATTCCGCTTCTCCGTCCTCGTTCTTCAGAACCTTGAGAAACTGTTTGGAACGGACGTTGTTTGACAAGGGCCATAATCTCTGCCCGGAGCCGCCGGACAACAGAATGATATTCATATTCCTTTCTCCCGCTTTGCAAGCGCTCTGTCGTGCTTTGCCATGATCTCGACAAGTTCGGCATAAGGGGTCTTCTGGGGATTCCAGCCCAGCACCGTCTTCGCCTTAGTCGGATCACCCCAGAGGTTATCCACATCCGTCGGGCGGAACCACTGGGGATTTACACACACCAGCATCTTTCCGGTTGCCTTGTCATATCCCTTCTCGTCTATGCCCGTACCCTCCCACCGGAGCTCGATGCCATTTGCCCTGAAAGCCCGCTCCGTGAAATCCCTCACGGTATGCTGTTCACCGGTTGCAATGACAAAGTCCTCAGGCATGTCGTGCTGAAGGATCATCCACATGCACTCCACATAATCCTTTGCATAGCCCCAGTCACGCAACGAATCCATATTTCCAAGCTCGAGATGATCCTGCAGCCCCTCCGCAATCCTGCCTGCTGCCAACGTGATCTTTCTCGTCACAAAGTTCTCGCCGCGTCTCTCGGATTCATGATTAAACAGAATGCCGTTGACCGCAAACATTCCATAGGCCTCGCGGTATTCCTTTGTGATCCAGAAACCGTACTGCTTTGCAACCGCATAGGGGCTGTAAGGATGGAACGGCGTGGTCTCCTTCTGCGGCACTTCCTCTACTTTACCGTACAATTCGGATGTCGACGCCTGATAAAACTTCGTCTTCTTCTCAAGCCCGAGAATACGGATCGCTTCAAGGATACGGAGCACGCCAATGGCATCCACGTCCCCGGAATACTCCGGCACATCAAAGGACACCTGCACATGGGACTGTGCCGCCAGATTATAAATTTCATCAGGGCGAACCTTTGCAATAATATTCGTCAGGGACGCCGTATCCGTGAGATCCCCATCGTGGAGCGTAATTGCATTTTTCGCAATCAGATGATCAATCCTTGCCGTATTTGCAATCGACGCACGGCGGGTAATTCCATGTACCTCATACCCCTTCTCCAGCAGAAACTCCGCCAGATATGATCCATCTTGTCCGGTGATACCGGTAATCAATGCTTTTTTCATTATTTTAATTCCTCGTTCTTTCTTAGTGTTCCGGAAAAGACTTGTCCATGCAACGCTTTTTATGTGTTTGAATCATTATATATTATTTCGCTTATCTCCTCAAGCATTTGCATAGGATCTCTAAATTCCTTTATTCTACTTATAGCTTAAATAGATCCTCTGGCAGAATGCCTTTTCTTCCTCCCAGTATTCGTAAGTCCCCTCATACTCTTCTACAATGTGATAGATACTCTCCATTCCAAAACCATGCTTTTCCTTTTCCGGCTTGCAGCTGGTAAGTTTGGGATTGTGCGCCATCACTGACTCCTCGATGCTGTTCTCCAAATAAATCTCCAATCCGGTATCCAACGACCGCACCATCAGCTCCATTTCTTTTGTTCCATTCACCTTGAAACAAGCTTCCATTCCATTACTCAGCAGATTATCCATAAGATTCCCCAATACCATACTGTCTATTTTCCATGGCTTTCCCAACACGACATAACAAAAGTGAATGCCCTTCTCCCTGCACTTCGGGATCGTCTTCATCAGCGCAGCGTCCAAGCCCTCATTCCCTGTATCCTGCGGCAATTCCGGATAATTCTTCAGATCGCCATACAGCTTTTCCATATAGTTTTCTACTTCTTCATACTTCCCGTTCTTCTGCATGCGATACAATACGCCCAATGCTCCCTGCATATCATGTCGCCAATGATTGATTTCCCTGCCAACCCGGTACATATCCAGAAGTCCTTCCTTTCGTTCTTCCTCCCTCTTCTCCCGATACTGCTTCTCCAATTCCTTTTGCTGATATTTTCCTAACCGGTGATAAATTTCCACCAAAAACACGACAATACCCGTTTCGTCTACCAGTATTCCTATGGTCAGCCACTGTCTCTCAGAACGCCCTAAATCCCCCACTTCGAGGCAAAATAATCCCATTGCCAGAAGCGTCATTAACATAAAAGCACCGGCTACAATCCAATTCTCCCTTTTATGAAATCCGGTCTGCTTACGCAATAATGCAGTGACAATTTTTCCCATTGAAAACTTCACCACTAAGGCAACTAAAGATGCATAGAATAACAGGTCTCCGTTAATCTGCAGCATTTCCTGCAAATTTTTCCCCGAAACAATTCCAAGAACACTAAAAATCGCATAGGTGCTGAACATCGCAATCAATACCCACAGGACTCCCGCCATCAGAAAATCCTGCGCCTTGCCCTCCAATGCCAAAAATGCATAAACGACCAGCACAAATCCATAAAAGAAGCCCAGCACACTTTCAAAATCTATTACCCAATTCAATGTCGTAACTGTAAGAAAATAAGCGATACAGCCTATGGCAAAGTAAATCCACCTTCTGGCGCCACGGTATTTCTTTTGAAACCCATAATCTATATATTCCATCGCCACGATCGCAGACGCAGCATTTATCACATATTCACTGATCTCCATAGCACTCCTTCTCGTACTGAAGTACTGCTTCCCGAATTTTTACTCTTCTGTCCCTTCCCATCTCAAGGACACTGTCATCCATCAGATAGACTTCTCTCTTTCCCACTTCTTTTATGTATTTCTGGTTCACCAGATAATTTTTGTGGATACGCAAAAAATGATGCCCCTCCAGTTCCTCTTCCATGGCTTTCAGGGTACCATATTTCTTTAAACAGGTTCCATCTGTTTTCCGTATAAAGAGGCTGTGCCCCGTGCCTTCGACATATAGAATGTCCCGCAACGGCAGCTCCCGAAACGCAAATCCTTCCTTCAAACGATAATTCACCCTTGTAGAGGCCGTGATCTGTAAATATTTCCTCAGTGCCCGGAACATATCCTTTTCCAGATTACTCTTGCGTACAAACCATAGCGGCATATATTCCGGGGCATCAAAAACAAAGCTTTCATGAGAAGATACAAAAATCAGATGAGTTGATGGACGATCCATGCAAAGTCTCTCTGCCAATTCAAATCCACTTAACTTGGGCATTTCTATGTCAAGGAACAACAGGTCAAACTTCACGGTCCGGGTCGCCTCATATAATTTTTCCCCATTCGTAAACCTTTGACACTTCAGTTGTATCGGCTGCCCTGTGCTTTGCACTCCTTTCCTTAAGGCATCTTCCATCCTTGCAATGTCATCTATGCAATCGTCGCATATTCCAACTCTTATTTCCCATTCTTCCATATGCGTCCACTCCTTGTATCTACCAGCCCTCACACCGCTATATGTAATCTAAAGTATAGCTAACTATAACTGCTATCGCAACCTATTTTAATGGTTTCTTCGACTTTTTTAACGTTTAACCTTATAACTGTCTCTCCCCCCTTGAATAAACCAGCTTCTAATCCGGTGGCTATAATTTCTGCTGCCAGCCCGCCCCTCTGGTTAATTAATAGACAAATGCTAGGCAAACAATCATAATTTATTAAAAAACAAAGGAGAATCTTTTCATGAATACCTTAGATAATTATATTGCTGAATACCTTGAATATTGTAAATATCGGAAACGTCTGGATTCCAAAAGCTTAAAAGCATATAAAATTGATTTAAAACAATACGCTTCATCTCTCTGCAACCAACAGGACTGTCTGTCGAAAAATGCTGTAGACCTCTATATCACGGACTTGCTTAAACAGTACAAGCCCAAAACCGTTAAGAGAAAAATTGCCAGCTTAAAGGCCTTTTTTCATTATATGGAATATAAGGATCTGCTGGAAGAAAACCCATTTAACAAACTGGATGTGCACTTCCGGGAAGCAAAACTGCTTCCCAAAACCATTCCGTTTCATTCCATTCAAAAATTCCTGTCGGTGCTCTACACACAGAAGCTGCAAGCCCGTTCTACCTGGCAGCTTCATTGCTGCATTCGGGATATAGCTGTGATTGAGTTATTATTCGCCACAGGAATGCGCATCTCAGAATTATGTTCATTGAAGCCGTCAGATATAGACTTGGAAAACCACACCGTATTGATTTACGGAAAAGGATCAAAGGAAAGAATTCTTCAGCTCGGAAATCCAGAGGTAATCGCTGCCTTAACTTTATATCAGGAAACCTTTCAGGCTGATATTTCCTGTTGCGGCTATTTCTTCGTAAATAAGCTCAAAAGGAAATTATCTGACCAGTCTGTGCGTTTTATGATAAACCGTTATGCCGGGCTTGCCGGTATTGAACAGCACATTACCCCTCATATGTTCCGCCACTCCTTCGCCACCCTCCTTTTAGAGCAGGATGTAGATATACGTTATATCCAGAAAATGCTGGGGCATAGCTCTATCAGCACGACGGAAATTTATACTCATGTATCGAATAATAAGCAGAGAGATATTCTCGTAAATAAACATCCACGGAATCTGATGGAGGTGAATAAAGGATAATTTACAATTATAGAATGATGGACATTTAAACAGTTCATACAGGGATAAGGGGGAGACATAAAATGGAAT
>CAKRUB010000048.1 GCA_934402375.1 uncultured Acetatifactor sp. | reverse complement strand
TGAAACGAACTGTTGTAAAAATCGAACATTTTACAGCAGTTTTTTTGTACCCAAAAGAGAGAAAGGAAGTGGCAGAAATGGCAAATCGAAACCGCACCAATCCGGTGCAATTTTATCTCAGCGATGATGAGCAGTACATCCTCAACACCAAATTCAAAGCATCCGGCATGAAGAGTATGTCTGCTTTCCTGCGCAAGCTGATCTTATATGGATATGTGTATGATGTCGATTACAGTTACCTGCGAAATTATAATACGGAACTGGGACGTATCAGCTCCAGTTTAAACCAGATTGCAAAAAGGATAAACAGCACCGGAAACATTTATCAGGAGGACATAGACGAAGTAAAGGAGTTGATGAATGAGGTATGGCATACACAAAAATCCATGCTATCAAAGCAACCGTTGATAAAGCCATAGAATATATCTGCAACCCGGACAAAACCGATGAACAAATCTATGTTTCGTCTTATGCGTGTGCGCCCGAAACTGCGGCGATTGACTTTAAATATACGCTCGACCATTGCAGGGAAAACAGTCCCAACAAAGCCTATCATCTGATACAGGCTTTTGCTCCGGGCGAGGTCGGTTATGAGGAAGCTCACCGCATCGGAAAGGAGTTGGCAGATAAGGTTTTAGAGGGGAAATATTCGTATGTTGTCACCACGCATATTGATAAGGGGCATATACACAATCATATCATCTTCTGTGCAGCTGACAACATTGAATATAACAAATACCACGACTGCACACAGACCTATCACCGCATCCGCCACCTAAGTGATGAACTGTGCAAAGAACACAATCTTTCTGTCATCATTCCCGGCGGTGAACGTGGCAAAAAATACAAGGAATGGCAGTCTGATCAGAATGGTTCGACCTGGAAAACACAGCTTCGGCGGGACATCAATTTTTGCATCAAGTCGGCTTCCACTTACGAAGAATTTCTGCTTCTGATGCGGGCAAAAGGTTACGAAATCAAAGGGGAAACTTTTGGAGAAGATGCTGTGAAATATATCTCTTTCCGACCTCTGGACAAGGAGCGTTTTGTTCGTGGCAGTGCTAGGTCTTTAGGGAAAGAATACACAAAGGAACGTATCCTGGAACGCATTGAAAAGAAGCGGGAACGAAAGGCAGTTATCCCGAAAAAGGATTACTCCACCCGCAGGCTCATTGACACCTCGGACGAGAAATTCCAGAACAGTCCCGGACTGCAACAGTGGGCGGCAATCGAGAATCTGAAAATCGCCGCACAAAGCTATAATGAAGCTGGTTCTCTCTCCGATCTGGAGCATAAGATTACTGTAAAAACCGAAGCGGGCAAGTCCGCCAAGCAGAGCGTTGTGGAACTGGAACACCGCATGAAAGACCTTGCGGAAATCATCAAATATGCCGAGCAGTACAAGGACAACCGCTCCTATCATATCGCCTACAAGAAAGCCAAGAACCCGGACGCTTATTTCCGCAGATACGAGAGCCAGATCATCCTCTATGGCGGTGCAAGACGTATGCTTGAACAGGCAGGCATCAAGCTAAAAGGATTGAATGTAGATAAGCTACGAGCCGAGTATCAGGCATTGGAAACGCAGAAAAAAGAACTGACCGATACTTACAAGAACTGTGAAAAAGAGGTACGGGATTTGAAGCGGAAACAGGAAAATCTTGACCGGTATCTCGGACGGGAAGTTCCGCCGGAACACGATACGGAGCAGATAAAAAAAGAGAAAAAACATGAGTTGTAATTTTTCATTTTTTTCAGAATTTCCAAATTGCTATTTTCTCATTTTTCGTATATACTAAAGATGAGAAAGTACGAAAGGAGTGAATTTCATGGCAACACAAAGTATTTTTCACAACATTATTATTCAGGACTCTAAAACTGCCGAAGCATTTGTAACTGCTTTAGAAAATGCTGCCGATGCCGCTGATAAGATAACTCCAAAGAAAGTATCTTCCAGAGATTTATCGAAAGAAGAAATTAAAAAATTTTTTGGAGTAGTAACCAATGATTAACTATGTGCAAACCAATATTTTAGACATACTTGAATACATTGGAGAGGATGCCTGCCAAAACATCCTCTCCTCTTTTATATGTCCACTGAACCCGGATGTTGAAGATTTTATTCACACAAAGGCAATACAATTTGCCAAACAGCGTATTGCTGTCAGTTACCTTGTTTTTGCGGAACAGGAAGAACAAAAGTATCTGGTAGGATATTATACACTTGCGAACAAATTTGTATGCGTAAATAGTTCTGCACTCAGTAAGACAATGCAGAAAAAAATAGGTAAATTTTCGCAATACGATCCCTCTTTAGAGCGTTTTATGGTTTCAATGCCTTTGATCGCCCAGTTGGGAAAAAATTTTGCTTCAGCTAATCCCGTTAGCATCGCCGGTTCCGACCTTTTAGAGCTTGCTATGGAACGTGTTCTTGAGATTGAACACCTGATTGGCGGCAAAACAGTTTACATAGAATGTAACAGCCAGCCAAAGCTATTTGATTTTTATTCATCTGCCGGATTTTTCCCGTTTGACGAGCGTATCCGTCTGACTGATGATATTGATGATAATGACCGGGTTTTAGTACAAATGCTTAAATATTTCAATCACTAAAAAAACAGTAGTCTAAGAAGATTTTTTCTCCTTGACTACTGTTTTTCATTTATGAATTATATTTTTACATCTCTCTATGTGCCTTTTTCTCGGCATCCTTTTCCGGGCAGTTTTTCTCTGCCTTATCCCGTTTTTCTATGACCGCTTTTTTCTCCGCCAGCTTTTCCTTGACGGATACTCTGGTCTTTGCCTTTTCTTCTTTCTTTTCTGCACCGTTATTTAAGACATTATCTATCATGTTATAATTCTGTTCTTCCAGTTCCTCGATTTTTGCCAGCGGCTTATATTCTGCCAGCTTGTCAAGCAGTTCCTTTGCCTTTCTTGCGGTCTGCACCGCTTCACTGTCGGAAATCTCCGTCCCCTGCCCGAAAATGTCTGTAATGCCTTCCCTGACTTCTTCTGCGATGATCGCATTTAAAAAGTCATTGAGGTATCCCACGTTGCCGCTTCGTATATCCTCTGTGATATTGGCTACCTGTGCTTCCCTGTCCTCTACGGTGTCTTTATACTGGTAAGTATCATAGTCGTAGGAAAGCTGGTCGATCTCGGCGGCAAGAAAACCAGCCTGCCATTTTTCCAGTGAACCTCTCACCTCAATGTCCGGCAGCTTATCTATCAATTCCTGTATCATTGCAACCGCTTTCGGATCGTCGGTTATATCCGGTACATATTCAAGCACTTCAAGGTCTGCCACCCCTCCGGAAAAGAGATCCATCTGCACATCCTCATATTCTTCCGTCCCCTCTGTGTGCATCCTGATGCCAATGCTCGGAATGCCATGCATCCTCTCCGGCGGGATTTTATTATAAAGGTCGATTGCCTGCTCTACGGTTTCGACATTTTCATGCAGTTCTCCCAGTTCGTGAAATTCCCCACATTCCGCAACTGTCCATGTAATCGTTTTTTCCGGTACTTTTTCTGTTTCGGCAACAGCGTTCTCCATTTCCACCCGTTTCTGCTCCAGATAACTTTCCACACCCGGAAGATAGGTTTCCAGTGTGCCTGTCTTTCCCTCTGTGATCGGGTTAATATCTACTCTGACACCACCAATCCTGAAACCATCTTCATTCAATGCAGCAAACAGGGTATCTTCGTTCTCACTGCCCTTATATTCCACTACAATGTCTATGTCCGAACCTTCATGCTCCATACCTCTGCACCGGCTTCCTGATACCACAACATCTACGATCTGTGCGTCAAGCTCATAATCATCCAGCTTTGACAGGATATGCGCCCTTGCCGTCATTTCCATATCTTCCGCCTTCAGACCGCTGATTTCATGGAACATTTCATTTGTTTTTGCCTTGAAATCCGAAACGATGTTCTTTGTCTGTATCTTTGCCTGCTCTGCCGCTTCTGTTTTTTCCATGAGTTCATCATAGTCCACCGGGACAAGCTCTTTCTGATCCTTTACCCCTATATCTTCCAGAACTTCCTTTAATGCCGCATGAATGGATATTTCCGTATCATCATACACGCCGCCATCAAACAGTGTATAATCTGCGTTAAAAATGGAATAATCATATCCATCATCACAGATCTGTATGCTGACAAACTTATCCCTAGCCATAAATGCCAACTGTTCCGGTTCCTCCATCTGGAAATAAGGATTGTCCCATTCTATATATGGCACATCCTCCACAAGCTGCTGTTGGTTGGCTGTCGGCATAAGGTCATTCATTTTTCCCTGCTCATACAGCATATCAAATCTTGTCATGTAAAAACTGTCATCCTCAATCCCACTCCGCTTTAACTGGTTTTGGAAACGCTGTTTTACAAACTCTTTCTTTTCCTCCGGTGTCATCGTCCTATGCACACGCACCTTGTCTACCGGAAGTTCTGCACACAAGGTCTGCAAGGCTTCTATGAAGTGGCTGCTCTCCTGTGCTGTCTGGCTGTGTGTAAAATCAAGGGACAGGACATTTTCACTCTTTATCGCATAGGCTACATCAAATTCTATGCCGTTTACGCTTGCTCCGAGCGTGGTTTTCGCCCTGTCCTCGCTTTCATCGGTAACATCTGCCCGGTACTTCCCAAACTGCTCCATTGCGTCCGAAAGACTGTCGTAACGCTCCAGTTTACTTCTGTTCTGGCTGTTATCTGCCCATGTAGAAATATCCTCTATCACATAATAAGACACCTGATCCAAATTCATGTTTTCTCCTTCCTTTCCTGCCGGATTTTGCTCTAATTCCTGTTCTATCGTATGTTTATCCGAAAATGTCTTTATTTCACTGGTATCCGTATTGTAGCGGACATCCAGATGGTAAACGCCAAATTCCTTCGTGTCCTCGTTTCCGATCTCCGCAGTCCATGCACCCTTGCTCTCCAGATATGCCGCAATACTCAGCTTATCATCTTCGCTCATCACAGAGAGTGCTTCCGCCATCTGCTCTACATCCATTCCACTGACACGCAAAAGACTGTATTTTGTGAGGTCGCTGTTTTCTATCAGGAGAAGATTTTCTTTGTCCTGTTCCTGTCCCCTGTCCCTTTTTAATTCCTGTAACCGTTCGGAAATGCCTGTAATTAGTTCCGATGCGGTCTTTCTTATGGTATCAAGGGAAGATTTCAGTTCTTTCATGTCTTTTCCGCTGCTCCAGCCTGCGATATATCCAAATGAATAGTCTGAGGTATCTATTCCGAAGTGTTGGCATACCGTATAGGCAACGCTCTCCGCTTCCACCTCTTTGGTGTTACGGTCTTTTGGAGTGGTTTCCTCTAAATCACTGTTTAATTCCCTGTCATGGAGTTTTGCATGGGCTACCTCATGGACAGCCGTTTTTACGGTCTGGCTCTGGCTCATGCCCTCCTGCAAAGCAATCCTGTGTTCCTCTGTATGGAAATATCCCTTTGCATCCCCGTCGATCTGCTCATATCCGATCGGCACAGGGGAGATTTCTGTGAGTGCCTGCATAAAATCCTCATAATCTTGCACGCTTCCGGACAATTCACTTACCCCAATGTCCGGCAGTTCCTTCCCTTCTGTCTGCGACACATCAAAGACCGGGACAACACGAAAAGCAGGGATTTTTATTTCTACTTCCTCGATTACCGGCATCCCGTTTTTATCCAACACAAGCTCCCCGGTCACCGGATCAGTCTTTTCCTGTTCTTCCTTTACCTTATATGGTGCGGGTGCAAGGATACGGATACCCTTTTCCCCACGCTTTACATGGCGGTCAAAGTTTTTCTGCCATGCCTGATAGCCTGCAACAAGTGTGGCATCCGGCTTCTGCATGGCGATCAGCATGGTATTGTTAAAACTGTAATGATGAAATTTTGACATGGTGGTCAGGTATTCCTTATATTTTTCACTCTCAAACACATCTTTGATACCTTCCTCCAGCTTTTGCGTGATTTCCTGTACTTTCTGCTTTTCTGTCTGTTTCCCTGTGTTTGTGTAATTATCTGCCATGATAAAATCCCTCCTTTTTCCCACAGAAAAAGCAGATAGATTTCTCTACCTGCTCTCTTCAAACTCTTATAAACATTCTTCTTTGCTTTTCGCTTTCGGCTTTTCCGGTGCTTTCTGCTGTTGCGATTTTGCTTTCATCTGCGATAATTTTTCCTTTACGGATACCCTTGTACCTTTTTCTGCATCTTTTCCGGCACTGAGGGAAGATGAAATACCGTCTATCTTTTCAATCGTCCGATCAATCCCATCCATCTGTTTTTTTAATTTTGCGATATGCTTTTTGACTGGTGCATTGATGGCTCTGGTAACTGCAATCCCCGGTTCTTCCCCGGAAACTTCTTTTGTCCCTTTCCCGGACAGGAGTCTGCCCACATTGGCGGCACTGTTTCCGATCTGCTTTAGTTCGTCACCGATGCTGTCGATCTGGTTTGCCGTCTGCTCATAACTGGTAAGTGTGCCAAGCAGATGCTCCCGGTGTCCCAATAGTGCCTCTTTCACGCCGGAAAGTCCTTTCCGAAGCACCTTGTTCATTTCTTCCCTGCCCTTTTCCTTAAAAGCAGACACCGCCTGTACCGCGGTGTCCACTAACTGGTCTTTTATCTTTGATAAATGTGTGGCAAGATTTGTTACCTTCTCCTGCAGGTGGGATAATTTTTCCAACAGGGGATGCTTTTTTTCCTCCGGCTGGCTCTCCTGCATCTTCCCAAGCTGTTCTTTTACACTTTGCAGCTCATTTACCATTACATTAAGCTGCATCTGCATCCCTGCGACGTACTGCAACACTTCCATAAAGTTCTGTGACGGTGCTTTCTGCTGTTCCAAAAGCTCTAAGAGCAGTCTGACCGCATCATTTTCTGCGGTGTCCTGCTGGTTTGTTGTCTGTTCCTCGACTGTCTGGTTTGTTTCCATAATGACCTCCTGAATTTATGATTTTTCTGGTACGGAAATGGGTTAGCGGCTTTCCTCTTTGCCCTTTTCCTTTGTGATTTCCGGTTTCTGCATGGGTTTCTGTCCACACAGCTTCTGTTTCATTTCCGCAAGTTTTTCTTTTACGGAAATACGCTCATGCCTGCTGTCTGCGACACTCTGACCGCCTGTTCCTCCCCTTTCCGACTCGTCCCCACCTAAATCAACCATGTTGTCGCCCTTTTCATCCATATTTAACAGGGCATTTAATTCTGTTAAACGCTCCAGCTTCTCCGCAAGCTCCTGTTCCTGTGCAAATGGCTTTTTTACCTCGATTTTGGCAGTTTCAAGCTGATGCTCCACATTGGAAAGTTTCTGTTTTACATCTTCCATTCTTCCTGCCATGCCCTCTAAGGCATTGGAAAGCCTTTGCAGATTTCCAAGCGGATCAGCACCGATCTCCACATCATGGCTCAACTGCCCTTTGAGATTGATGGTGAATTTTGAGAAAAAAGTATCGTAAGACACTTTCATGCGGAAACCCTGATATTCCCCGATGGTAACTGCCATGTTCGGCTGTTTCGCACTCCGGCACATATCAATCAGTGCTGCCCCCGCTTCTTTTTTGTCCGTATAAATGCGGTTTCCGATTTTCATGGAAAAACTGTCTTTGTCCACAGGCTTATGTTCCTGATAGGTCTGTATATCCGCACGATACCCCTCAAGCCGTTCTTTCATGGTTGCGATCTGCGTCGGATAATTTTTTGTGATATTATCTTCCAAACGGTAACGCTGGCTGGTATGGTTTGCCTTTAAAAGTTTCAGCTTTGACACCTGTATATCGAGATCCATCTTCTCTTTTATGTAGGGATTACCGGTTGCAAGTGCCTTTACCTCCGCATAGGAAAGTGCCGCTTCATCAATATTCTCACAGCTACGCACAGGGGATTTGCTTGTCATGATCTGACCGATAAATTTCTGCTTGTTCTCTATGAGCTGCCAAGAGTATGAATCGAAGGTATTTTCTGTCACATAGCGGAAAATCTTGACCTTCGGATTGAGATTACCCTGTCGCAGAATACGTCCTTCCTGCTGTTCGATGTCCGAAGGTCTCCACGGCACATCTATGTGGTGGAGTGCGATCAGCCTGTCCTGCACATTTGTCCCGGCTCCCATTTTTGCGGTTGAACCTAATAAAAAACGAACCTGTCCGCTTCTTACTTTTGCAAACAGCTCCGCTTTCTGGTTTTCTGTATTCGCCTGATGGATAAATGCAATTTCTTCCGGTGGCACTCCTTTTTCTATCAGCTTATCCCTTATATCCTCATAAACATTGAATGTCCCGTCCCCTTTTGGTGTGGACAGATCGCAGAAGATAAGCTGTGTCGACCTCTGCTCTTTTGTTTTCTCCCATATCTCAAATGCCTTACTGACACAGGTTGAAGCCTTTGAATTTTCATCATCCGGCAGCATATTATTGATTAAACGCTGGTCAAGTGCCAGTTTTCTTCCATCGTTGGTGACCTTCAGCATATTATCGAAATATGGCTCAACTTCCCTGTTACGGATTCTTTCGGCACGATCCGCAAGGGACTGTACCATTTCTTTCTGGTATTCGCTCGGCTTTAAAACCACATTTTCATACTCCGCTTCCGGTATAGGGAGTTTTAACATATCCGGTGTCTGAATGTCGGCACTCTCCTTAAAAAGACGGATCAGCTCCGGCAGATTAAAGAATTTTGCAAATCTCGTCTTTGCCCGGTAGCCGGTTCCCTCCGGTGCAAGTTCTATGGCGGTCTGTGTTTCCCCGAAAGTAGCCGCCCAACTGTCAAAATTGCCAAGTCCTAATTTCTGGAGTGTATCATACTGCAAGTACCTCATGTTGGTGTAAAGCTCGGTCATACTGTTTGAGATCGGCGTTCCTGTCGCAAAGGTGATGCCCTTTCCACCCGTCAGTTCGTCCATGTACTGGCACTTTGCAAACATATCCGAGGACTTCTGCGCTTCCGTCTGCGCAATGCCCGCAACGTTCCTCATTTTTGTATAAAGGAACAAATTTTTGTACCAATGCGACTCGTCTACAAACAGCCTGTCCACGCCCAACTGCTCAAAGGTAACGACATTATCCTTGCGGGAACTGTCATTCAATTTTGCAAGCCTTGTACTCAAGGATTTTTTTGTTTTTTCCATCTGTTTGATGGTATAACGCTCCCCTTTTTCTGCCTTTGCTGCTTCTATGGCAATCTCGATCTCTGCAATCTGTTTTTCTATGATCGCAGTCTGTCTTTCAACAGAAAGCGGGATTTTTTCAAACTGGCTGTGACCGATAATAACGGCATCATATTCCCCGGTTGCGATACGGGAACAGAACCTTTTCCGGTTGGCTGGCTCAAAGTCTTTTTTTGTGGCTGCAAGGATATTTGCACCCGGATAAAGCCTTAAAAAATCGCCCGCCCACTGCTCCGTCAGATGGTTCGGCACGACAAACAGGCTCTTTTGACACAACCCAAGCCGTTTGCTCTCCATTGCCGCAGCAATCATTTCAAAGGTCTTTCCCGCACCCACACAATGGGCAAGCAGCGTATTATTTCCATACAACTGATGTGCCACCGCATTAAGCTGATGCGGGCGGAGTGCGATGTCCGGTGTCATGCCGGGGAATTTCAGATGTGAGCCGTCATATTCCCTCGGTCTGGTGGAATTGAATATTTCATTATATTTTTTACAAAGCACCTGCCTGCGGTCAGGATCACGGAATACCCAGTCCTTAAAGGCTTCCCTTATGGCTTCCTGTTTCTGGCTGGCAAGCATGGTTTCCTTTTTATTTAAGACTCGTTTTTCATATCCATCCTCATCAATCGTATCAAAGATGTGGGTATCACGCAGATTTAAGGAATCCTCCAAAATCTTATAGGCATTTGCCCTGCCGGTTCCATAGGTCATGTTGACAAGGGAATTGCCCCTGTCTGCATTTTTTCCCTTTACATTCCACTGTCCGGTCACATCGGAATACTGTATGCCCACAATGTTGCGATCAAACAGATACTCCGGTGTCTGAAAGGTTTCACGCATGAAGTCCTCGATGTACTTCGTGTCAATCCATGTTGCCCCGATCCGCACCTCGATCTCACTTGCATCCAGTTCTTTCGGCTGCACCCTCTCCAGCGCACTCACATTGATCGCATACTCCGGGCGGTTTTCGGCAAATACTTTTGCAGTAGCCAGCTTTTCCCTGACATTCCCACTTAAATATTCATCTGCGGTTTCCCATTTTTCCGTCACCGGATTTTGAAAAATGACTCCGGCAAGCTCCTTTGTCACTTCCTCCTCGCTTTTGCCGGAAAGCTCTGACATATAAGCAAGGTCTACTCTTGCTTTTTCTCCCAGTGATACCGCCAGTGCTTCGCTTGCCGTGTCCACGCTTGTGACCACTTCCTGCTTTTTTATGGTACGCCTGGTAAACATATCCGCCTTGCCCTTGAAGTTGCCCTCATCGTCTAATTTTTCCAGTGAACTAAGCAGACTGTAACTTGCATCCTGATTAAAAGCCCTCTTGTTTGCAGTGGCATTGAGCAGACCATATTTTTTAGAGAACGCATCATAAAGCTGGTTTAATTCTGCCTGCTTATCTTTTATCATGCTCTCAGGGTACTCATCAAGCTGAAAGTCGATCAATTCCTGTGTGCAGTTACGGATCTGCACCATGCCCTTGATGCGCTGTTTTGTTGTTTCCGGTACGTCCACAGGCTTCATCATGGAATTTTCCCTGTAATACACACCGTCATCCACAACGGTATAACTGTAATTTTTCACGGACGGATCTGCAGGGATGCTCTCATTGTTCTGTTCCTCTGTCAGATCGTCCCATTCGATTTCATCTATGCTGCCCTCGATGTTTGCGACAGCTTCCTGCAACTGTTCCGATAACGGTCTGGACGTATCCGGCACACAGGTGCTTTCCATGCCATACGCCCCGGACACCATTTCCATTTTTCCCATGACCATTTCCGGGTGGTCTGCAAAATACTGGTTCATGACAATGCCATCGTCATTTTCCGTCAGATGCACCCAGTCCGGCTCAATGTTCATTAACCTGTCACGCTTTTTAAAAAAAAGAATGTCCGAAGTGACTTCTGTTCCTGCATTTTCCTGAAACGCCGTGTTCGGAAGCCGGATCGCGCCCAAAAGCTCTGCCCTCTGTGCAAGGTATTTTCTGACTTCCGAATTTTTCTTATCCATTGTCCCCTTGCTTGTGACAAATGCAATCACGCCGCCCGGTCTGACCTTATCCAGTGTTTTTGCGAAAAAATAATCATGCACAAGGAAGTTATTTTTATCATACTGCCTGTCTGCAACCTTATACAGACCAAACGGCACGTTTCCCACCGCAGCATCAAAGAAATCGTTTGGATAGTCCGTCTTTTCAAAGCCTGTGATTTTAATGTCTGCTTTCGGGTAAAGCTGCTTTGCAATGCGTCCGGTCAGTCCGTCAAGCTCCACACCGTAAAGTCTGCTCTCCTGCATGGACTGCGGAAGCATCCCGAAGAAATTTCCGGTTCCCATTGCTGGCTCTAACAGGTTTCCTTTGGAATACCCCATTTTTTCAAGGGCATCATAGATTGCCTGTATGATAACCGGGCTTGTATAGTGGGCATTTAAGGTACTCTCCCTTGCCGAATTGTATTCTTCCTCTGATAAAAGACCTTTTAATTCCTGATACTCTGCTGCCCAGTTTGCTTTTGTTTCATCAAAAGCATCTGACAGACCGCCCCAGCCGACATACTTTGCCAAAATTTCCTGTTCCTCCGGTGTGGCTAAGCGGTTTTCACTCTCAATCTTTTCCAGTGTGCGAATCGCTTTGATATTCTGGCGGAACTTCTCTTTCGGTATAAATCCTTTTCCAACCGATTCCTCCGGCTGCGGTGTGATATGGAAGTTGACCACATGGCTCTTGTCAATCTCTGGTTTTAGGGGCTGCTCTGTTTCTGTTTTTTCTATCTCGTCTGCCGGTATCTCCTGTGCAGTATCTTCTTCCCCTGTGATAAAGTCCTCTGATGTTTCCGTTACTTCCAACTGTCCCGGCTGTGGTATCTCCGGCTCTGCACTGGCATTTTGTTCGGAATGATCTGCCACATCTTTTTGCGGTTCTTCCTGTGATATTTCTTCTTTTGGGATAGACTGCTCAACCGTATTTTCATACCGTTTGGCATACTCCCTTGCAACCTTCAGCAACACATCCATATCCAACGCTTTTTGTGTTTCCCCGCCAAGCGTCTGCAACAACACATAATCTGCCGCCTGTGGCACGATCAGGTCATAGACTGCCTTGCCCTCTATGGTCTGTCCGTCAGTGGTAAGCGTGACTGCCTGTGCTGCTTCGTTCCAGCCGATCACTTCCTCCATGCCCAACGCACCACAGATTTGTACCACAGCCCTCATTTCTTCCACCTGTCTGTTGATGGCTTCTAAGGACGGTGTATTCTGTTCCGGTGTTTCTTTTGTGTTTTCCTTTTCTCCACTTTCCGGTACAGGCTGTTTTTCCGGCTCTTTTTCAAGTTTCTGATAACGCCTTGCCTGATTGGTAAATCCATCTAACACCGCAGGGTGTGAGGTCACAATCAAGTCCCTTGTTTCCCAATCCGCATCGGGTACAATCCCCTTTGCCCATTCCTTGTTGTTTACAGAAAAACGTCCGTCATAGGATAAATGCGTAATGGTATTTGCAAGAACATATTCCACCCTGTCCTTTCCATACTGCTCAATGACTGATTTTGCAGTCTCCCTCGGCAGGGTATAGCCGTCAAAATTATCTGCTATCGCTCTCTCAATGGCTTTTTTACACTCCATGCGGACACCATGCTCCAGCTTTTCCTGTTCCCTTCGCATGGCTCTCTCTGCCTGTTCCTGCTTATATGCTGCATAGGCTTCCTTTCCCTCTACGGAAAGGTATTTATCCGCCTTTACAAGCTCCCTGATACGCTTTTCCACCACACTCCAGTTCAAAAGCACCTTTGCATAAGGATTTGTATAACTTCCTTTTTCCAGACGGATACCCTTTGCATCGTGATCCTCATGTCCGCTGTCACTTCCCGGAAGTGCATGGGAACTGCCGCCAGTGCCATATTCATTTTTTAGGAAAGCAATATTGTCCTTTGGCTCATGTCCCTGCATGAAATATTCATAGATACGGAATTTTCCATGTTCGATCCCGCTTCCGCCCGTCAGCCTGTAATCAATCTCATCCTGTGTGATAAAATCTTCTGTCCTGACTTCTACATTATCCTGTACCGGAAATTCTTGTTTTGTGGCAGACAGGTCATCAAGCTGTTCCAGCAGATACTCTGGCGGCTTTACATACCGCCACGCAAGCTGTTTTTCCCCGCTTTCAAGCTGTGCTTTGGCTCTTTCCACTTCCCCGCCGATCAGCTCTATTCCTTTTTCATCGGATAAAAGCTCACACAGGTGTGAAATACTGTCCGGATAATTTGCAGGCTTTAATTCCAGACTTTCCGGCATTTCCTGTACGCCGTCACGAAAAAAGTTGTAAATATGGTTTGCAACCCTCTCACGCTCCGCACCATCAACCAGAAATACCTCATTGGCACTCATGTATGTGCCTTGCTCCACCATAGAACGGATATGGTTCTCTACCTCCTGCCAGTCCATGTGTGCCACCGGATTTTCCTTTGCCGATGTTCCATAACCGACACGCATCCCCGTTTCATCAAACCATAAAGCAATCGGTTGGTTGTCAAATTCAAAGCCTTTTCCTGTTGTCTGGTACTCATTCTTCAGGAAATCCACCATTTCCTCTGCATTTTTGCCCTGCTGGTACTTCGCATAGATACGCTTCCTGCTGTTATCCCTGCCGCCACCACTCCTGAGAATGACTTCAAGCTGTTCCTGTGGCAAAGAAAAAGCAGCGGGCATAGTATATTGCATACTTGCTTCCGCTGCTGCGATTGTTCCGACCTGTTCCTCGAAACTTGGGAACAGGCTTAATTGTTGATAGCCTTCCCCGGTATTTAGCTGTAAATCAGTTCCGTCAGCACGATCTCCTCCGCCGCCTGTCTGATGTTGTTCATCTTGGCTACCCAGAGCATCTGATCTTCCTCTTTGAGCTGTTCCGTCACGCCCTGACTCTGTTTCATCTGCTCGGTCAGGAACTCCATTCTCTCCTCTGCCTGTTCCTGTATCATCAACAGATGTTCTTTCAGTTTCCCTTCCAGTGACAGTGCTGTGTGGACTCCCTTCCGGTGTTCCTTGAGAAATCTCTCCCTCATGTGACCGTATTTCGTCAGTGTTCCCTCCGGCTGTTTGTCCACCTGTAACATCGGTATCAGGTAATCCCCGTTCTGTTCGTAATCTAATTTCATCATTTTTGCCCCTTTCCCCGTCTTTTCCGGTATGCTCGATAGATTGTTCGTCCTGCGTATCACTTTCACGCTTTAACGCATTATAGCGTGTTTCGGAACCGTTTGCAAGTCCTTTCTGGTAAGAATTTTGTCTGTCATAATTTCTGACTGCCCTGCCTACTTCTAAAAGCATGGATTTTGACATTTCTGCCACATTCTCACCAAGATGTGCCAGCACTCCCATTGTATTAAACTCATGGATATACGGGAAACGGATTGCCTCGGCAATCTCCTTTTCATCCAAGCCGCAGCCTTTTAACACCATATAGGTGATACTGTCTGCCAGTGTTTCCCTGATGCGTACCTCAAGGTTTAAGTCATCCAGATCCTCCAGAAAGCTGCCTTTGACACTGTACTGGATATTTGCGGCAATCTCACCGGCATAATCAGATGCCATTCTTCCGGCGATCTCCCGGATACGTTCGGTAAATCCGCTGTTCTTATCCGTTTCGCTGTAAATGCGTTCCAGACGCTTCATAACGGTATCTATATGCTCATCACGCATTTTCCACTCATTCGGGAAACGCCCGATCCTTCTTGCCTTATGCACATCGGAAATGTCAAAGACATATTTCAGTCCTGAAGGTGTCTTCTCATCGAGCAGTGCAATTCCCTTTGCCCCTTTGTTTACCCAGCAGTGCATCTTCTGGTTCCAGATTTCTATCGAAGCACAGGCAGTTGCATCCGGTCTTTGGGCATAGATCAGAAGCTGTTCCTTGAATGGGTACTTGTAAAATCTGGATGCTGTATTTAAGTATCTCATCCAATTTTCTTCATTCCGCACGACTTCTTTTGATGTTTCCTCTGCCAGTGCGGACACCATTTTATACTTTCTCATGCAGTCCTCCGTTTCTTAGTTTTCGTAATTTTATGCAATGAAAAAGGTGGCTATGGTTCGTTTATGATCCATTGCCACCAGTGACGATAAATCTTATTTAATTTTTGATTTTTAATTCATATAAAGCATTGTCATATTTTTACTGATTCATCTCCTTCTGAAAATACAGAATCATTACCTTCTGAATTCTCTAATGTTTTATTAAAACATAACGGATTCCACTCTATGGTTTCAAATTTTTCAGTCAGTTCCTGTATATCACATAATTGTTTTTGCATTATAATGTAATCATCGCTCCTAAGTATACCCGATAATGCTAAATTTAGAATGCTTTCTTTTGATGATACCGCCATTTCTTTTGCCCGAAAAACAAAATCATTTACCAACAGTATGTTTGATGATATTTCTTCTGGCATTCCTGATAACAAAAGTTCTTCTTTCTCATTATCACATATTCTGTTTAATGACATTTTTAAATAGTAAGAATTTGTTATCATATCAATAGTATCTGAAAACATTGGACTAACGTCAGAAAAATTCATGTTCTGAATTTTTACATCAATATTTTCCCCCATCTTATTCAAGCGATCTGAAAATATTGAAATCTGCTTTATCCTAGATTATTCACGGCTCAGCCGTGAAAGTGGCTGAAAGCCACATAGTTACTGTATTTTAGCTGAATATTGCTT
>CAKRUB010000047.1 GCA_934402375.1 uncultured Acetatifactor sp. | reverse complement strand
ATCAACTGGATTCGTTTCACAACGATTCTTTCCTCCCGGATTATCAAAGATGCCATCATTCCACTGGATTCCAAAGAGGATATCTTATCAAAGATGAGCTTCCGGCTAATTCTTGATTAGGGGTTGCGTTTATATTCAATTTTCAAAAGCCAGCTGATTAGGTGGTTTATTTGCTATGCCCTTTATTTCTTGGTTGTTTTCTACTTATTTGTTTCAAACTTCTCTTTCGCATATATAAGTGCCCTCCTTCTAAAGTATTTTTTTCCAGTCGTTCGCAAAACGCCACTTGTGAAAACATGAGTTTTGCAATTACCAAATTTCTTTTTTATAAAGTATACCGATTTAAATCGGTATAGTCGAGAATATTTTATGTAGATATGACAATATAAAAATCTAAAAAAAATGCAAAAGGAAGCCTCACTTTCAAGGCTTCCTCTCATCTAGCACCAATATTTTTTAACTTCAGGACTCCCTCGCAAACGCTAACAACAGTTTAACCATTGCTCCACCGTTTCAAGGCTCTCTTCAACAATCTGCGCGATCTGTTCAATGGGCATGTTGATTTTCTTCAGATTCGTGGCAGTTGTACGCTTTCCCTCAAGTTTTCCTTCAAGTCTTCCCTCGAGCCGACCTTCTCTGAGTCCCATGTTCCGCCCCCGCTCCTCCCGCATTGCAAGCTTCTCATTTAACAGACTTTCAAATTCTTCACTCATTCCGCTTCCCTCCTTCACGAACCTCTTCCGGTTCGCTCGAATCATGATGTCAATCACGCTGCTGTACAGTCCGTTATTCTGGTGCTTTCTGTACTCCGCCAGCGCGCGCCCGGCGATTTCCTTTTCCCTCAGCTCGTTGGACAGCACCCGCAGCCACAGATTTTCCTTTTCCGATAATCTTGAGAGCACCAGTATCTGGATTGGCACAAACGCTCCCCTCACATAGTATATCCCATGTTCCACTTCCTCCACGCTGTACCCACGCTCCTTCGTCAGATGCGCAATCAGCTTCCTCGGATACCTCGCCGCCGCAAATGTCAGGGTAAGCTCTCCTGCCTCCTTCTCCAGTTCAAGCTGCACTCCCGCATAAAACGCCGGGTGCCACTAGAGAATCCTTCCATTCTTCCCCATAGAACCTCCTTTTCAGTTTTGCAGGAAGCTCCCATTCCAGAAACTCCTGCTTACAGTGTTTGGATTTAAAGCATGAATTTCTGAAATCATAAAGAAAGAATCATAGATCGAATACTCTGAATTTCAATAGATGAAATATGCTTTATAAAAGTATATTACCACAAAGAATTTATTTGTGCAAGCAAAATATATACAGCTGTTCCATTTTGACTGTTTCATTTTGCAAAATTGAGTCTTGACAAACTGCCACAGAATTTGCTAAAATATTTCACGGTGATTGCAAAAGCAGTCGCGTGATGCTGCTGTGGCTCAGTCGGTAGAGCGTCGCATTGGTAGTGCGGAGGTCACGGGTCCGATTCCCGTCAGCAGCTCTTTAGAAAAATATTGAATACAGTTGCATACAGTTGTAGACTTACTTCAGATCCCTCATTATCGCCTGCCATACATAAGGGCGTATCGCCGTTCCTTCCGCACTGCTTCCCTGCTTCGCGGTGACAGCCATCATGTAAAGCATCAGGTGCGAAAACAGAGAATATATCATGTAATCCATCGGAAGGTCGTCCCGCAGTTCTCCGCGCTCCCGCGCCCTCTCCAGCACCTTGCCGAACACCGTTGTCGGTGTATACCTCCGGGAAGCTCCCTGCTCCGGTGTGCTCTCCATACAGAGCTTCTGCCGGATCAGGTCACTGAAATCCGAAGTATCGGTTAAAAGGTGCAGAAACCGCAGAAAGCAGACCTTCCTGTCATCCTTTCTCTCGATCTCATCCAGCAGATACTCCAGCTGTCCGCAGAAGTCCTCCTTTTCCATGAGTTCCCGTTCCAGCCGCCGGAAACTGCTCTCAATGGCATAGGTAATCGCACAGGCAACGATCTCCTCCTTGCTGTCAAAATACTCGTATGCCGTTCCCTTGCCGATTCCCGCCCGACCGGTGATGGTCGAAACGCGGAGCTCGGCAATCTCTTCACCCTCGCCGATCAACTCCACGACCGCCCGGTACATCTGCCGCACCTTCGGCGGAACCTTCTCCAGCTCTTCTCTTCCGGTAATCTTCCCCATTATGCTTCCTCCAACTGCTTTTCAGGCAGACTGCTCTTCTTTTCTCTGTTGAAGAGATCATAGATACAGGGAATGACAATCAAGGTCATCAGTGTACCGTACAGCAGACCGCCAATCGTCACTAACGCCATAGGTCTCGCCATCTCCGAACCCATGTCGTCGCTGAACACCATCGTGGACAGGGCAAGAATGGTCGTCAGCGCGGTCATCAGCACCGGACGTAGTCTGGTTCTGCCCGCTTCCAGAATTGCCTCGCGCTTCTCCATCCCCGCCGCACGCAGCTGGTTCATATAGTCAATCAGCACGATTCCATTATTGACAATGATGCCCGCCAGCATGACAAAGCCGATCATCGCGATAACGCTGATCTCGCTTCCGGCAAGGAACAGCCCCAGAAAGCCTCCGGTAAATGCCAGCGGAATCGTGAACAGAATGATAAACGGCGACTTCAGGGACTGGAACTGTGCCACCATGATAAGGTACATGAAGGCAACCGCGAGCACAAGCATCAGAAGAATCTGTCCCATGGCGTCATTGATCATCTCATTCTCTCCGGAGAATACCAGTCTGTACCCGGCGGGCATCTCATAATCCGCGAGTTCCCTCTCAACCTCCGTCGATACCAGCCCGACATTGTAGCCGTCCGCAATGGACGCGGACACGGTCACATATCTGGTCTGATCCACACGGTTGATGGAGGTCATTGCATCCGCTGTCTCAAAGTCAGCGATCTCACTCAGTGGAATGTCAATGCTCTCCCCATTCTCATCCGTACCGTTAATAGCGAGCTGCTTTAGAAGCTCTCTTGTCAGCTCCATATCGTTTCCGTTCCTGACATAGACATTATAATCCTTATCCGCCGCCACGAGCGTCGTTGCGCTTGTCGCCTCGGCGAGCCGTCCATAAATCTGGCTGTATACCTGTGCGACAGTCAGTCCGTAGTGAACCGCTTTCTCCCGGTCAATGATGACGCGGGTCTCCTCCTCCGCTTCTTCCAGTCCGTTGCTGACCTCAGCCGTTCCCTCCACCGTCTCAACGATCGAGGCAACCTCGCGCGCTATACGGCTCAGCTCGTCAAGCTCACGTCCTCTGACCTGAATGGAAATTCCGCTTCCTCCAAGTGCCGTCATATCCATGCTGGAGGTATCCACTGAAATTTCCGCTCCAAGCCCTTCCGTCCGCCTGAGAATTTCATCCGCCAGCTCCTTGTTGCTCAGCTTCTTATTCTCCCTTGTAACAACGTAGATCGTCGCCTGGTTGGTGCTGCCGCCCCCGCCGCCGAGCAGGGACATTGTGGACGCGCTGGTCATGGCACCGACATTCTGCACATCCTCCAGCTCCAGAATTGCATCGACAACCTGATCGGACACTGCTCCGGTCTCTGCGAGCGTCGCATCCTTATCCATCTGCACGGACACCGTCAGCTGGGTGGAATCCATATCCGACATGAACGCCGTACCGTTCGTGTAAGCCAGCGCCATGCTTCCCACCAGCAGCAGGACTACCAGCAGCAATACCAGCGGCTTTACCCGCAGGGAGCCTCCCAGCACCTTTTCATAGCCCCTGACAAGCGCGCCGTAGAGCCGCCCCTCCTTCTTCTCCTTTGTCTTTCTGAGTACCATGGAAGACATAGCGGGCACTACGGTCAGCGCAATCACAAGGCTTGCCAGCAGTGAGTAACCGATCGTCAGTCCCATATCCACAAACAGCTGTCTTGTAATGCCCTCCGTAAACACAATCGGCAGGAAGACACACACCGTCGTCAGCGTCGAGGAGGCTATCGCTCCGGCAACCTCTCCCGCGCCTTCGATTGCCGCCCGTTTGACATCATATCCAAGCCCTCGCAGACGATATATGTTCTCGATGACTACGATTGAATTATCCACCAGCATTCCGATTCCCAATGCCAGACCGGACAAGGAGATGATGTTCAGGGTAACGCCGCTGAAATACATACACACTACTGCCGTCACCAGGCTGATAGGGACAGAGACCGCCACGACGAGCGTTGGTCTGAGATCCTTCAGGAAAAGTATCAGTATCAGTACTGCAAGTCCAAACCCAAAGACAATATTGTTAAAAATAGCATCCATGACAAGGTCAATATAAATTCCCTGATCCATCAATGTGATCAGATTTAAGCCCGCATTCTCATCCATCAGCTCCTGAAAACGCTCCGCCAGCAGATCAGAAACCTCACCCGTGGAATAGCCGGTCTGCTTCTGGATCGTCAGCATGACACCTACACTTCCATCTACATTCGTATAAATATCTGCCGAGTTATCCGCATAGAACACATCTGCGACATCTCCGAGTGTGATCACCGGGACACCGTCCATGTGCAGATCCATCAGCGGAAGCGCCTTCAGCTCCTCTGCATCCGACGGCTTATCACCCACACGCACCATATAGTCAATGCCATCCTCTGTCACATACCCCGCAGGCATGGAGAAATTCTGCGCAGCTAAAAGCTGTTTTATCATGTCTGCCGTGAGAACCTTTGTCATGTCAGCCTGTGCGTAAGCATCCTCTTTGGCATCCGCCAGCTGCTTCTCCCCGTCGGCAAGCTGTTCCTCCGCGTCCTTCATCTGCTGCTGGGCATCCTCGAGCTGTTCCAGCCCGGATTTGATCTGCTCCTCACCGGAATCCAGCTGGGACTGCGCAACCTCAAGCCGGTACTCTCCCAGCGCAATCTGTGCCTTGCCGTCCGCAAACTGAATCGCCGCAGCCATCTGCCCCTGCTCAATCTGAATGAGACCGTTGCCGATCTCGCTGACTGCCTTGTCGATGTCTGTAATGCCCTGCGCTGCCAGCATCCGGTTCACATTCGCCACATAGCCCTCGTAGCCGAGTCCTGACGTCGCATAGTCAAGCTGCTGCGCCAGCGCCGCCCTCTGCGTCTGCAGATTGGCAATCAGTGTCGGAATCGCATAATCCACCGCCGTCAGGGCAGTACCTACTGTTCTGGCATTTTCAGCTGCCGTCCAGTCCAGCGCCTTCAGCTCATCCATGGTCGGCAGGGTCATTCCCGCTGCCGCTCCCGCATTTTCCATCGCCGCTGCGAGCATGGAATTTTCCGTCACTGCAACCTTTAATGCCGCAATTTCGCCCTGTGCCTCGGCGAGCATTGTCGCCGCACCGGCATCTCCGGCACTTACGGACAGTGTTGCCATCGCTGTCCCGAGTTTCTTCATGGAAGCCGTGTAGGACTGCATACAGCCCGGTGTCCGCAATGCCTGCAGCGTCGAAAGTCCGGCGTCCAATTGACCGATTCCGTCATTCAGCCCCTTTGCCGTGGCAAGTCCCGTCTGCATGGCTTCCAGATTTGCCTTCGCCGTCAGCAGGGCATTCTTCTGAACCGCCAGCTGACTGCTGATGGTATTCTGCTGATTTTCCAGCTCAGTTTTTCCGTCCTCAAGCTCTTTCCTGCCCTTCTCCAGCTCTGCCCGATTTCCGTCAAGCTTGCTCTGCGCATCCAGCAGATTCTGTTTATTTTCGGCAAGCTCAGTCTTCCCGTCCTCAAGCTCTTTTTTTCCGTTTTCCAGTTCTTCCGCAGCGTCCACCATCTTATCGTCGATAGCGGCATATACTTTTTCATTAATTTCGTCGATCTTCTCCTGACGGATAATGACGTTGACGCTCTCCTCCAGCAGTCCTGTCGCACTGACGCTCGCCACGCCCTCAATGCTCTCAAGCTCTGGCACGACCGTCTCCTGTACATAGGCGCTGATCGCCGCGTTATCCATCCCTTCCATGCTGACCGCTGCGATCATTACCGGCAGCATGTCGGGATTCATCTTCATAATAATGGGATTTCCTATGGAATCGTCCCAATAGCTCTTTACCTGATCGAGACTTTCCCTGATTTCAAGGGAGACGGCATTCATGTCCGCCGTCTGGGAAAATTCCAGAATGACCATAGAATAGTTTTCGTTTGATATGGAGCTGATGCTCTCGATATTGCTGACCGTTGCCATGGATGCCTCCACCGGCTGAGTCACTGCCATTTCCACCGTCTCCGGACTCGCACCGGGATAGGTTGTCATGACGAGCACATAGGGCAGGCTGATATTCGGCAGAAGATCCGCCGTCATCCTTGTGAAGGACACCACGCCCAGAATAATCGCCAGTACCACTCCTACCAGTACTGTATAAGGCTTCTTTACGCTGAATTTTGAAATCATCCGTTTCCTCTCCTGTCTGACCGTCCGACCAGTCGGTCGGTTTTTAGTCGTGATGATTATAGACCCGGATGACTGCAAAGTCAATAAAAGAAAAATGAAGTTTTTATTTTAAAATAATTCTGTTTGGTGCCGTGGCATAATAATAAATGTCAGCACCCATCTCTTCCATCAGCTGCCTGTTCTGGGGCGTGGTATAATTCGCCCCCTCCGCCGGATTCATCAGCCATTCCGGCGCGTCAAAAAAAGCTGCCTTCGGCTGTGTCAGACGATAGAAGTCCGCCGACAATCCACCGTTTCCATGATGTCCCATCTGGATATAATCACATTTCAGCCTGTCCGCATACTGCGCTATAATCCTGTCCGACATGCCTATCCCGACATCCGAACAGAAAAGCATGCTCTCCTCATGATTTGTCAGTTTAAACATCATGGAGCCGTCGTTGCATAAATCGCGCGTGATCTGGTCAACAGATGCGTCATAAGCGCTCAGCACCTCACAGGAAAGCCCGCATATGTCAAAGCTGTCCCCGCTATGGACATAAACCAGCTTATCGCTGCCGTCCATGAGCTCCAGAAACCGCTCGTAAACCTCGAAGCCATCCCATTCCTGCGCCTTCGCCTGATATGCCGCGTAATCCATCTCAATGGCATAAACCCTGTCTACATCATCCTTCAGCAGTTCCCACGCCTCATTAAACGCGCCGACATGATCCGGGTGCGGATGCGTCAGTATCCATGCGTCCACATGCTGCCCCTTCGCCTCGATCACTTCCACAACATATGCCGCGTTTCCCGCATTCCCGCTATCAATCACGATCAGTCCGCCATCCTCCGTCTCCACGGTGTAAAACATTCCCTGAAGCCCCGTCATATCCGCATACTGGGTGACATAGCAATGTTCGTCTCCATTTATCCGCAGGGCGGCAAAAATCCCGACTGCAGCAAGCACAATCAGACAGCCTGCCAACACTATCCTTTTCTTCTTCAATTCTTCCGCAACACCTTTCTAACCTTCGTCTTTAATCTCTGCAGTGCATTGTCCGTCGCCTTCTCATCCCTTCCGAGCACCTTTGCAATCTGCACATAGCCCATCCCCGTCATGGAAAGCTCCAGCACCTGCCGCTCGAAGTCGCTCAGTTCCTCCTCGATCGCCTTTTCCAGAAAGGCTACCCGCTCCTTGTCGAGAAACAGCTCCTCCGGGGAAAGCTCCGTTCTATCGGCTAAAAGCTCCGCGAGCGTCTGGGACTCCCTGCCCTCCCCGTCCGCCGGAGTGCTTCCGCTGTCCAGAGAAACATAGGTATTTAGAGGCAGATGCTTCTGGCGCTTGGATGCCTGTACCGCCGTGTACATCTGTCGGCTGATACACAGCTCCGCGAAGGTATAGAAGCTGGCGTCACGTCCCATATCGTAGTCCCTGACTGCCTTGAACAGCCCGATCATACCCTCCTGGATCAGATCCTCACTGTCCGCGCCGAGAATGAACATGGATTTTGCCTTGCTCCGCACCAGATTTTTATACTTGTCACAGATATAGTCCATGATCGGCTCCTCACCTCTTCTGAGTCTGTCGATCAATTCATCGTCTGAGCACTGCCGGTAATCGGAATATTTTCCCGCCATTCTGCCCTCCTCCGGTTATGCCTGAAGTCTCTGTCTCACGATCTCATAGGCAAGCACGCCTGCTGCCACGGACGCATTCAGAGAGTCAATGTCTCCCTTCATGGGAATGGACGCGATCATATCGCACTTTTCCTTCACCAGTCTGCCGACACCCTCTCCCTCGTTGCCGATCACCAGCCCGATCGCCCCCTTGAGATCGAGATCATACATGGTCGTTCCGCCCATATCGGCGCACACGAACCACATGCCCTCCTTTTTCAGGTCCTCAATCGTCTTCGCAAGATTTGTCACCTTTGCAACCGGCGTATAGTTTAATGCCCCGGCGGAGGTTCTTGCCACCGTGGCCGTCAGTCCGACCGCGCGGTTCTTTGGGATGATGACACCATGTGCCCCAGCAAGATTCGCGGTACGGATGATCGCCCCGAGATTATGCGGATCCTCAATATTATCCAGCAGAATCAGAAAGGGAGGTTCTCCTTTGTCCCTCGCCGCCTGAAGCATATCCTCCACCTCTGCGTACTCATATGCCGCCGCCGTTGCAATGACACCCTGATGCTTCCCGGTGCCGGACATCTGGTCAAGCCGCTCCTTCGTGACAAACTTGACGATACAGTCCTGCTTTTTCGCCTCTCGTTTAATCGTCATGATCGGCCCGTCCTGACAGCCGTCCAGAATGTACAGCTTATCGATCGTCTTGCCGGAACGGAACGCCTCTATCACCGCATTCCGCCCCTCTATCGTAAATTCTTCGTATGCCATTAAAAGTAACCCTTTCCTTTCCCGGCAATTTCCGCCTCTGCAATTCCAGTTTTCACCAGCTCCAGCACCCTTTCCATACGGTCTGTCAGATAGAGAAAACCAATCACCGCCTCAAAACCGGTCGCCTTGAGGTATTCTGCCGCCGTGGCATTCTTCGCCATCGTGTGCGGTTTGGAGTTCTTACCGCGACGATAGACTGCCGCTTCCTCCTCCGTCAGCCTGTCCATCAGTACGTCCACAATCCGCGCCTGCGCCGTGGCACTGACATATTTTACCGTTATCCTGTGCAGATCGTTGGCGGGACGATTCGCGCGCTCAACGACAACCGTACGTATGATCAGGTCATAGACCGCATCCCCGATGTAGGCGAGCACCAGCGGGGAATAACCTCTGACATCCTGCTGTTTTCCGGGAAATACTGCCTTAATCCTCTGTAACAGGCTCTCATCCGCGCTCTGCACCGGTTCCACCGTATTTATGCTTTCTTCCATTTTACACCCTCGCGCGTATCCTCGATAACAATGCCCTTTTCCAGAAGCTCGGCACGGATTGCGTCAGCCTTGGCAAAATCCTTTTCCTTCTTTGCCGCCTTGCGCTCCTCGATCTTCTGAAGCACATAGCTCTCCAGTTCTGCGTCCACGCTGTTATCTTCTTCCTTCTGTGCATGGGCAGTCGTCAGATCCAGGGACAATACATAGTCGAAGCTCTCTGCCAGCGCATACTTGGTCGCATCCGAAATGTCCGCCTTCAGCATATCATAGAGAACCGTGATCGCCATGGAAGAGTTCAGATCGTCGCAGAGCGCCGCCTCAAATTTCTCCCGGTATGCCTTGAAAGCCTCTTCGTTGATCTCGCCGTCGCGGTTCAGCGTCCCGATCTTCTTAACCAGCTTATCGTATGCCGCGCTCATATTGTCGAGCACCTCATAAGAGAACTCCAACGGCTTGCGGTAATGGGACTGTAAGCAGAAGAGTCTGTAAACCAGCGGGTTATATCCCTTGGATTCCAGCAGCGAAACCGTCAGGAAATCTCCCTTGGACTTACTCATCTTGCCGGACTTATCGTTTAAGTGATGCACATGGAACCAGTAATTACACCACTTATGCCCGAGGTAGGACTCGCTCTGCGCCACCTCGTTCGTGTGGTGCGGGAAAATATTGTCCACACCGCCGCAGTGGATGTCCATGTACTCGCCGAGATGCTTCATGCTGATGCAGGAGCACTCTATATGCCAGCCGGGATAGCCGACCCCCCACGGGCTTTCCCACTTTAATTCCTGATCGTCAAACTTTGACTTTGTAAACCAGAGCACGAAATCGCTCTTGTTACGCTTATTCTCATCCTCGTCCACGTCGTCGCGCACGCCGACCAGAAGCTCCTTCTCGCTCTGGTTGGAGAATACATAATATTCCTTCAGCTTTGAAGTGTCGAAATAGATATTCCCACCCGCCTCATAGGCGTAACCCTTCTCGAGCAGCACCTCGATCATATGGATGAATTCCGGGATACAGTTTGTCGCCGGCTCCACGACATCCGGTCTCTTGATATTCAGCTTCCGGCAGTCCTCAAAGAAAGCGTCGGTATAGAATTTCGCAATCTCCATAACCGTCTTATGCTCGCGCTTTGCGCCCTTTAACATCTTATCCTCGCCCGTATCGGCATCACTGGAAAGATGACCCACATCCGTAATATTCATGACACGCTTCACATCATAGCCGATATAGCGCAGTGTTTTTTCCAACAAATCCTCCATGATATAGCTTCTCAGATTGCCGATATGCGCAAAATGATACACGGTCGGTCCGCAGGTGTACATTGCAACCTTGCCGTCCACATTCGGTACAAACTGCTCCACCTTCTTTGTCAGTGTATTATAGAAAGATAACTTGTTCTCCATTTTCTTCTTCCTCCTTTATTTGGTCTGTTCCTGCTTTTCCTCCGCACAGCCACGCTGCAGCAGCCGCATTTCCTTCTCCAGCTCCAGAAGCCTGTTGGTAAGCTCCGAATTGGCGCGCTGGAGATTTACAATATCCTCTTTTACGGGATCCGGCAGATCGGTCTGGTTCATGGTCTCCTGTGGCAGTGCGGTATTACCCCTCTTGACAACACGCCCGGGCACGCCGACCACGGTAGAGTTTGGCGGCACCTCACTCAAAACCACGCTCCCGGCTCCTATCTTGGAGTTGTCTCCGATGGTGAAGGAACCAAGCACCTTCGCTCCCGCGCTGATCATGACGTTATTCCCGATCGTCGGATGACGTTTTCCATGCTCCTTGCCGGTTCCACCCAGCGTCACTCCCTGATATAGCGTCACGTTGTCCCCGATAATCGTCGTCTCACCGATGATGACGCCGTTTCCGTGATCGATGAAAAGTCCTTTTCCTATTTTTGCGCCCGGATGAATTTCAATACCAGTCTTCCTCACGCCCCGCTGGGACACCCATCTCGCCCAGAAATAGTGTCCGCTCTCATACAGACGATGAGCGATCCTGTAATGCAGCATGACCTTGAAGCTCGGATAGAGAAATACCTCCATCGAGGAATGAATTGCCGGGTCGCGCTCCCGTATGATTCTGATTTCATCCCTGACATTGCTGATAAACCCCATAATGACTCCTTTACGCTAAAAACCGCGCATAAATTTCATCCCAAGAGACGAATTTATCCGCGGTTCCACTCTTCTTAAAGACCATAGGTCTTCCACTCAAGGCATATAACGCATGCCGGACGTGTCTGCCTACCTGCCCTCATGAGGCTTTCTGCAGACCTGCTCCCGGAGGCACTTCCCTTTTCTCCGATGAGGAACGCTCTCAGCCCAGTGGCGCTCCCTCTCTGACCTTCTTCCGAAAAAGGTACTCTTTCCGTTCACTGCATTTATCTACTAACCAGAATATGCAAAATCTATGATTTTGTCAACTTAATTTTCCGAATATGATCCCGACGTCCTTTATTTGTGTGCAGGACACCCGCCGCAGCTCGCACATCCGCCGGAAACCTGCTGTGCCGTGAGATCAAACGGACTGGTCAGCATACAGATCGCCTGAGAAGAAATTCCCTCCCCAGCTCCCGTGAAACCAAGTCCTTCCTCCGTTGTCGCCTTGACATTGACACAGCTTACATCCACCTCCAGCACTCTGGCGATATTCTCCCTCATGCTGTCAATATAGGGGCGCATCTTTGGCGCCTGCGCAATGATTGTCGCGTCAATATTTTCTATGATAAATCCGTTCTCCCGGAGAAGCTCACCGACCTTCTCCATCAGAACCAGTGATGAAATTCCTTTATATTCAGGGTCGGTATCCGGGAAATGTTTTCCGATGTCTCCCATCGCTGCCGCCCCTAAGAGTGCGTCCATGATGGCGTGCAGCAAGACATCCGCATCCGAGTGACCCAGAAGTCCTTTTTCATAAGGAATCTCTACACCGCCAATGATCAGCGCCCTGTCCTCCACAAGCCTGTGTACATCATAGCCCATTCCTATTCTCATTCACCAAGCTCCTCCTATTCCTTTCTCTTCCTCTTCGGACGCGCAAATGCGATGCCGCGTTCCGTGCCGTCACGTCTCAGATCCTTCGGCTTTCCGCCGTCCTCCCTGCGATGCTCTCTGCTTCCTCTGCCGCGTCCTTCATCTCCGCGACGCTCTCTGTCTCCTCTGCCGCGTCCCTCGTCTCCACGGCGCTCTCTGTCTCCTCTGTAGCGTCCCTCGCCGTCTCCGCGACGTTCTCTGTCTCCTCTGTAGCGTCCCTCGCCGTCTCCGCGACGCTCTCTGCTTCCTCTATAACGTCCCTCGTTATCTCTTCGTCCATCTCCACGGCGGAAGCCCTCTCTGCGCACCGGCTTATCCACCTCGATTTCGGGTCCCTTGTCGCCGACCTGCAGCTTCAGCATTGCTGCCGCCAGCTCCAGAATATCACACTCCTCTTTCTCGAGCTTGCTGTTGAGGAACTGCTTCATCAGCTCCATGTCCTCATGCTCGTGAAGCTCCCATGCCTTCTCCAGATAGTTGTCCGCCTTCGCCTTTAATACCTTCGATGCTCCGGGCAGCTTCTTCTCCTCGATGGTTGTATGGCAGACGCGCTCGATTTCACGGATGCGGTAAAGCTCTCTGGCTGAGGCGAAGGTAAACGAGCGTCCCGTTCTCCCCGCGCGCCCCGTTCTTCCGATACGGTGTACATAATATTCAATATCCTGTGGAATGTCATAGTTGATGACAGCCTCCACATTGTCCACATCGATTCCCCGCGCTGCCACATCCGTCGCAATCAGGATATTCGTGCTGCCCGCCCGGAAACGGTGCATGGCAACATCACGCTGGTGCTGCGACATATCCCCATGTAAGCCCTCTGCGCGGAAGCCGTTTTTCTTCAATACCTCCGCAAGCTCGTCTACCTTGACCTTCGTATTACAGAAGATCAGGCACAGCGCCGGCTGGTAATACTCCAGAAGGCGGATGCACGCCGCATCCTTGTCCTGACTCTTGACCTTATAATATCTCTGGGACACCAGTGGAATTGTCAGCTCCTTCGCCGCCACCCTGACCAGTCTCGCGTTCTTCTGGAACTGTCCTGTAATCTCAAGGATCGGCTGCGGCATCGTCGCCGAGAAAAGCGCGGTCTGGTGCTCATTCGGAATCTGTCCCAGAATCAGCTCCATATCCTCTCTAAAGCCCATATTCAGCATTTCGTCCGCCTCGTCCAGCACTACCATATTTACATAGTCGAGCTTGATCGTGTGACGGCGCATATGATCCATGACACGCCCCGGCGTGCCCACAATAATCTGTACGCCCCGAAGCCCGCTGATCTGCTTTCCGATCTCCTGTCCTCCATAAACGGGCAACACCTTTACGCCATGCATGTACTTTGCAATCTTGCGAAGCTCCTCCGCTGCCTGGATCGCCAGCTCTCTCGTCGGACAAAGAATTACACACTGTAGCTTTTTCAGATCGGGATCGATCTTCTGCAGGGCCGGAATGCCAAATGCCGCCGTCTTTCCGGTTCCGGTCTGTGCCTGTCCGATCATGTCCTCCCCGCTCAGCAGACACGGAATCGCCTGCTCCTGTATTGGAGAAAAGGTTTCAAAGCCCATCTCCTTTACTGCTCTTAAGATTCTCTCATCTATCATTTCTTCCCATGTTTCATACTCATTCTGATTATCCACTATTGTCTCCCTCTCAGCACTCTCGCATACTTAAAAATTTTTCGATACAACAAAACTGCTCACTTGTGCCTTCTTATGTCCGACGATACAAGTGAGCAGAATCTTCCATTCATTTTCTCGACAGCGGTTAAGTATATCACGAAACGTGCATGATTACAAGTCCCAAACCCCTCCGTTCCCATAGCGCACCGGAAACAGAAGAAACCTGTACCGAATACATCGAAAAATAGAGAACTCGGAACAGCTTTTCGCTGTCTGATATTAAGAATATATGCTGAGAATTTATAATAACAGATTCAATATAAAAAGGCAAAAAAATTTTACTATACAATTCAACAATTCTGCTCCTGCTGCTTTATGAGCAATTGCTGTTCTTTCACATATTCATCGCGCTGCTTCTCCATTTGACGGAAAAGTCTATATGCCTCCTTTTTGATTGTTTTCTTATCGTTAAGGAGATAGAATTCAGGTGTCATGATCTTAATATAAGGTCCTACCGCAGTCTGAACGTTTCTCGCAGCCCAGCGTTTCAATGTTTTCTTTTTATGCATTGCCTTAGATTCTTCAAGTTTTTCCAGCAAATCCTCCATAAATTTGTCTAATTTCTCTCTATATTTCTCCTTAATTTTTTTCATACTCCGCCCTTCCATACTACACATTTACCAATTTACCGCTCCCGTTATTCCAGCATTTCGCTGAGCTTATCCAGCTCCTCTCTCGACGGCTGTGTCCTCTCCAGAATCACAGCACACATCTCTCCCGGTGAGACTGCATCCTTAAAACGGCGATAGTCCTCCATAAAATGCTCCAGTAAAGCTTCCTTCGCCCTTTCTGTGGGACGGTACTGCTGCACAAATCCCCTCTTTGTCGACTGCAGTCCTCCCGGTTCGATAACCCCCTTGTCCTTCAATGCACGCATGACGGTAATCGTCGTACTCTGCATGAGATCGGGTACTGCGTTTACAATATCTGTGCTTGTCATTTCCTTCCCTGCAACAAACAAAGCCTTCAGTACATCTAACTCTCTCTGATTCATTTAATCATCCCCTTTTGTCTTGAATAATTATAGTTTATATTATCTGTTATAATTTTTCAATATCTCAAATTAACAATTAATAAAAATTTTAGATTTTCTAAAATAGCATTTTCCCATGCTCAAAGAACACATTTTCTGCAATCTTGCATTATTAAAGCATTTATTGCACAAAAATGGACGCACCTTCCAAAACTGGAATTTGCGTCCACTCCGCAAAACAAATACATTATCTAAAACCGCCTGCCCCGCTCCGGCTATCAATCCCTGATCTCTGTCGGATGCGCCTCAGGTACAAGAATCATTCCGTCGTACAATTCCGAGGGACAGCGATGAATCCGATAGGTGACAGGAAAGAAATTCATATAGAAGGCATTATATCCTTCTCCCAGCGAACCCATGTATATTGTGCCGGCAATCTGTTCCCGCAGACTGGAATCCTCCGGAATCTTCGAAAAGTCGAGCCAGCACATGTCAACGCCGATTTTCTTTGCCGCCTTTGCAAGCGGATCATAAGAATAGAAGGTATGCTTCATTCTTGTGCCATCATTTTCTTTTGGAAGATTGCAGCTTGATTTATAAAAGTCTGTCCCTATCACAAAGTACTCTCTACCCAGTTCATCCGCCAGAAGATTGCCCATCTCTTTATTGTCGTCTGAACCATAATTTCCCACACGTTCCACATGCCCGTTATGTCCCGAAACAAAGATGCATTTGTTACCTCTCTGCTCCTCCATTCTGAGAACCCACATCGTATTTTCCGCCATCTGCTTATCCCTGAGTACTGTATAATTGATTCCGGTGTATTCCACACCCGAAAAATCAAATACCTTTTCCAGCTCTATATTCTGTAAGAGGATTTCTGCGAAGTGCTCCGCCATTGCTGCCTCCTCTCCCTCAATGCCCGCAAGCTCTTCCTGAATTTCTGTCAGGATTCCGGCTCTCTGCTCTGCACTGTACTGGCTGTCGATGTCCTCCCCATTCCAGATCAGTTCAAGCTCCGAGGCATCCAGTCCCATGGCTTTTACCGCCTCCGTCAGATACTGGTAGCTATATCCATATTGCTGCATATCGATGCCGTAAAACCGAAGATCATCCCCTTCTCCGGCATTCTCGTTGTACTCTCTCATATAGGAAATCAGCTCCGCCATCTCATCCGTTCTGTAAATGGCAAACCCGATCGCCGCGGCTGCCTCCTCCGCAGTTCCCTCTCCTCCGTGTATATAACGATTGACATACTCACACCCACCGAAGTCGCCTTCCAGCACGAAGGCACGCACGCCTTCCTTTTCCACCAGCAGCCTGAATACATCCAGCTTCAGCTGTTGAAATTCTATGTTTCCATGGCTGGCTTCCCCGAGCGCCACGATCCGCGTCTCCTCGGGAATGCTGATATTCTCTACCGTCTCGGCATATCTTCCCAGTTCCTCCACATCGGCGCAGGATCCCGTCCCGAACCCTCCGAAATAAGTGTATATTCTGACTGTCAGCGCCAGAAGTATAATCAGACACAATCCGACCTTCAGCACCGGATGCTTCTTCTTTTTATTTTCTATCTCTTTCATAATCTATCCTTTTCCTTTTTCTATCTTTTAAACCAATGAACTACCCCGGGGCAAGCCCTCAAGCATCTTTCGCGACTACGGCACATCCGTGCCTTGACGCTTCAGATACT
>CAKRUB010000046.1 GCA_934402375.1 uncultured Acetatifactor sp. | reverse complement strand
TCCTTGTAACTTATCAACCTTATCAGTTCATTATAAAAAACTCGGATTTTTGTCTTGACAACTGAGCCACTATAATTGTTGGAAATGCCAAAACAATAAAGACAGCAAAAGAAAGTGCTGATTCATATTTTCATCAGGTAGTTCCTGTTTCAGTACCATATTAAAGCAAGGAGAATAAAATATGAAAAAAAGGTTTTCAAAATTAATATATGCTTCTTTGTTAAGCGTTTGTATGCTGGCATCTTCGCTGAATGTTATGGCGGCACCATCCGAATGCGAGGCGGAAGATTACAAAGCATCTGAATATTCAAGAGAATTTGACAGCGAAGAAAGATACGAAGAGTATGATTTGACTGAAATTCCAGATGTTAATGAAGTGAATGAAATTGTTCATTTTCTTCAATTAGGTAACAAGGAGTTTGCTCAACAATCATCTGTTTTGAGTATTGAAGACATCATAGCAAATACAGATATTTCTACTTTTAGTAGTGATGTTTCAGGTACTTTTACATCAGCAACATTTGATACAGGAACTCCTGGTGTAACATGGTATTATGATGTTGATTATACTGTTGCACCTATGCCAAAAGGAATTGGTTGGTACTTTAAGAGTGTAAATGTTACTTGCCATTATAAGAAGGGACTTTCATTATGGACTTGGGCAAATACATGTAGCATTACATGGAAAAAGGCAACTTATACTTTGTCACCAACTCCAAGACCTACTTCGCTGACCGTAGATATTACTTTGGATTTTTCGATTACAACGAATGCTACGGGTACACAGCCTGTAACATATTCTGAAAACCATTCACATACAACTAAAGTAGAAAACGTTCCTATGTAAAATTTGAGGAGATTTTATGGAGAAGATAAAAATAATATCAAAATTTGCAGTAGTCCTTAGTGCTTTAATCATGGTAATATCTTTTGGAATAGTAGTATTTAATGCTGATTACGGTATTCCTTTAATCATTGGGGAAATTGGTGGTATTATTTTTATTATTTCAGCCATAACTATAGCTATTGATGCAATCACTCAAATGGTGAATAAAAAGGAATAGTTAATACCAGCTAACTTCTGAACTTAAAAGTTAACTGGTATTTTAATTATACTAAAAATATGTATTGTTATAAATAAATTATTAAAATAGGTATTTAAAATCAGACTTATATGATATTCGTCATTGTAACTTTCTCTTGGAGATGCTGAATAATGACTAAAAAAGATTCAGTTCTTATTTATATTAGAGGACTGATTTTTTCAATTTTCAAGGTGGCATAAATCATCTACAAATAGTGCAATCTGGCACTCTGAAAACAATCCCCTTTCAGTTATGATAGTTGCAGGCTTGAGAAAGCCAAAACAATTTCATAGGACACGCATACACCTGATTTTATTTTCGCCTTTTTATCCGTTCATGCTTATGTAGGGATAAAGGGGTGGCAGAATCCCATTTCGTGCGAAGATGTGCCTGCAATGGATAACATTGTTGCTCGTGAAGGTATGGAGCAGAGGATTGTGCCTACTGGTATGGCAGCCAGAGGTAATGAGATAGAACGGCACCGGAATTTCAGCGAAAAGCATTTTTCGGGAGTGGCTACCTGTGGATTCCGTCTGGTTGGGCATGGCGGAGGTGCAGTGTGGGATGGGAGCCGTCCCAGTGTATGTTACCCGGTTCGGGGACAAGCGAGAGCCAATCTGATATTTTCAGATTGAACAGAGAGGTAATGTGGCGGAAACGCCACGTTATCCTCTGATACAGGAAAGCCTTGCAGTTATCAGATAACAGCAGACAAGGCTTCCCTGTATGAGAGGATAATGCCGGCAAAAACTTCTCTTTTGTTTCAGTCAATGAAAATAAAAGAAAGAACAGGTGATTATCATGTGCAATGTGAAAAGTGTCGCTGTCGGGGCATTGGTGCATCCGGCAGTTATGTTTATGAACTCCAACAAGTCGGAAAGCAATATCCGCAGGATTATTCAGGCAAACCGCCGGAAGTGCAGCCTGGCAGGAATAGCACTGATGAATGAAACTATCGTCAATAAGGGCCCGGACAGGGATATTGACCGTGATGCGGTAAATATGCTGATTACCCGTCTGATTACCGGGCGGTATGATACGGTCGTTGTGGAAAATATGACTGACATAACAGCGGACAAGTCCGATCTGGAAGAATTTATGCATGATGCCGCCAATATCGGCGTTGGCTTTTTTGAGCTTTCAACCATGCAGTACCATATGTACGATACAGCAAAGTGTACTGCCGATAAGGAAAGACCGATATGGGACGGAGGCATAGGCTGCCGATGAAGATAAGGAGAGGCGATATACTGTATGCCGACTTGGGCGTACAGTATCAGGGAAGTATGCAGGGCGGTATGCGCCCGGTGGTGGTAGTCAGCAACAACATGGCAAATAAGCACAGCACTGTCTTAACGGTTGTTCCGCTGTCCACTAAGGTTTACAAGAAAAGAAGCCTGCCCACCCATGTATTCATATCTGCGTACAAGACGGAGGGGCTGGATCAGCACAGCATAGCACTCTGCGAACAGGTAACGGCGCTGAACTTTGACCGTATCATAGAACACATGGGAAAGGTTGATGAAGAAACGCTTGACAGGATCACGGAGGGCGTACAGGTGCAGGTGGGAGTGTTTGACAGATATAATTAAGGAAAGGACATATTATCATACCATAGGGAAGCCGGGCAGATGTCCGGCTTTTTACATACGGAAGCCGTATGTCATAGGACAATCTGATAAAAGAATAAATATAGTAAGGAATGGTGCAGGATGGGGATTGTAATGCTTGATATAACGGATGAAGAATTAGATGCAATGGAAACGGTGGATGTACGGACAGTGGATATCAATACCCTGACAGACATCAGGGACATTAAGATTGATACAAAACTTCCGGTTGAAAAAAAGCTGGAGCTTTTTGCAAAGCAGACAAATAACCTTTTTATTCACCGTATTGGAGATTATGTGGTAAAAGTCCGGTTTCAAAAGGAGGGACCAACCATAGATGATAAGATGGAAGAATATTTAAGGCATTTGGCAGAAATTCATATTTGAATCTATAAAAGCCTTGAAAGAATCAAAAAGTTATGTTAATCTAAAATCAGGACAAATCAGTGGTTACTCTTGATTAACGGTTAATATTAACTGAATAATCGTAAGTCAGGAGTGATAGAATGAATAGGAAACAATTTCTAGCAGCTATGTATCTCCGTCTTTCAAGGGACGACAGTGATGTCGGGGATGTGACAGACAGAGAGGGCAATCTGAAATCCGAGAGTAACAGTATCGGGAATCAGAGGGAGCTGATCAGAGCCTTTATCCATGAGCAGCAGGATATAGAACTGTATGATATCTATGTTGATGATGGATTTTCGGGCAGTAATTTCGACAGACCGGAATTTAAAAGAATGATAAGCGATATTGAGGCAGGAAAGGTAAACTGTGTCATTGTAAAAGACCTTTCCCGCTTTGGGCGTGACTACATTGAATCCGGAAGGTATATACAGAAAGTCTTTCCGGCTCTTTCAGTGCGCTTCATTGCGCTTACGGACCATTATGACAGCTTTCAGGCGGACACGGCGGAAAGCGGCATTGTTCTTCCGGTCAAGAATTTTATCAATGATTCTTATTGCAGGGATATTTCCACCAAAGTAAAAAGCCAGTTTGAGGTAAAAAGGAAGAACGGGGAATGTATTGCACCCTTTGCCCCATACGGATACAAGAAAGCGGAAAATAATAAAAGCCGCCTTGTACCGGACGAGTATGCAGCGGATATAGTCAGGAAGATATTTGCATGGAAGATGGAAGGAATGGCTGTATGTGCGATTGCGGAAAAGCTGAATGGGCTGGGTATTCTTTCCCCGAAGGAATATAAAAAGTCTATGGGCGCAAATTATAAAGGCGGATTTTCGGGTGCGGTAAAGTCAAGCTGGAGCAGCGCCACCGTAAAGCGGATACTCACAAACGAAACCTATTTAGGGCATATGGTTCAGGGCAAAAGGGAAAAAATCAATTATAAGCTGAAAAAAAGCGTGGATAAACCGCAGGAAGAATGGATAAAGGTGGAGAATACCCATGAGGCGGTCATATCGGAAGACCAGTTCCGGATTGTCCGGAATCTATTGAAAGCAGACGGCAGGGTAAGCACGGTAACGGAGGAAAACAGTCTGTTTACGGGGATTTTATTCTGCGGGGATTGCGGGGAGCAGATGATCAGGCGGATAAACCGTTATAAGGATACCAGCAGAGTCTATTACATCTGTTCCACAAAGAACCGGGGAGACGGCTGCAGCAGACACAGCATTGAGGAGGAACGGTTAAAAGAAATCATTGTGGAAATGATCAGGCATTATGCGAACTGTTTCCTGCAAGAAAAGCAGATGTTTGAAAAGGCTATGGAAATGGAGACTAATTTTGAATCAATCGTCCGCTATGACACAGAGATTGCAAGGCTGAAGGAAGAACAGGATAAATATTATTCCCTCTGCTCCGGTCTGTATGAAGATCTGCGGCAGGGTGTTATTACAAAGGAAGAGTTTGAAAGGATGCACGGGGCTTTCAAACGGAAGGCGGCGGAATTTGAAGATGCGCAGAAAAAGCAGGAGGGCATGATAAAGGAACTGTTTAGGAACGGCGTTATATCGGCGGCACGGTTAAAGACAATGCAGGAGAGTTCGGAGCTGAAAGAGATAGACCGCCATACGCTATGCAGTATGGTAAAAGCAATTACGGTATTTGAAGATAAAAGGCTGGAAGTTGAGTTTTACTATATGAATCAGTTCCGTATCATGCAGGAAGTGAACAGGAAGGTAAAAGAACAAAAAGCGAATAACCGCTTGGCAGAAAGGAGTGCGTAGGAATGGGAAGGGTATCCAAAAGAAAAGCGTCAGGACAGCAGGCAGAGGCAGGGCGTGATGAACGAAGATATAAGGCGGGGATATATGCAAGGCTTTCAGCGGATCAGGATGTCAAAAAGAATGAATCTGTTGAGGTTCAGATAGAGATAGCGAAGAAATTTGTGGAAGAATTTAACGGGCAAAAAAAGGGGGAAGTGATTGACGTTGTGGAATGTTATACGGATTTGGGGAAAACAGGAAGCAACTTTGAAAGGGAAGGCTTTCTGCGGCTGCTGCAGGACATAAGGATTGGAGAAATCAACTGCGTCATTGTAAAAGACCTGTCAAGGTTTGGAAGGAATTATTTGGAAGCAGGCAATTATATTGAAAAAATATTCCCTTTTTTGGGCGTGAGGTTTATAGCGGTCGCAGATGGTTTTGATACCGGGAAAGAGGGAAATGAAAATAAGCAGATGGCTTCCGAAATCAAGAACCTTGTAAACGATATGTACGCAAAAGACTTTTCTAAAAAGGCGAAGCTGCATCTAAAGCAGAGACGGGAGGAAGGTTCCTATGTAGGCGGACCGCCGCCATATGGATACAGGGCGGAGTGGCGTGGAAAGCGCCGGGTACTGCTGCCTGACGAGAATACGGAAAGCATTGTAAAGTTTATTTATGAGAAGTTTGTTGAATCGGAAAGTTATGTTGCGGTTGCAGATGAACTAAACCGCAGACGTATCAATCCCCCGTATCAGTATAAGAAAACAAAGGAAGTATATCATTCTGCCGATACAGACTCTTATAAGGGGTGGGATAAAGGTGCGGTAGAGAGAATCTTAAAGAGTGAAACTTATGCCGGAACTTTAGTGCAGGGAAAGACCAGCATTACCGCAAGGAATGAGAAAAACCGTGTCCATAAGCCGGAGGATGAATGGGTGGTTACGGAGGGCGCACATGAGCCGCTTATCGGGGAAGAACTGTTTAAAAGTGCGTCGGAAATCCGTCACAAGATAAAAGCAAGGACAGCGGCGCACAGTCATCCCACAAAAGGCTGTCCGATAGGGGAAAATATCTTTGATAATGTGCTGTATTGCGGGGTATGCGGCAGGAAGATGACACGTAGCAGCCGTGTAAAGCAGTATGCGGATGGGGAAAAAGCAAGACTTGACGGATATTTCTGTCTGAATGGCGGACAGACTAAGGTTGCGGTATGTCCCGAAGCGAACCGCATATCCAAAAATGAACTTTTGGATATATTGCTGCCCCTTATCCGTATTGAATTTGAGGTTTTCCTTAGCAAACCAAAGCATTACATGGAATTTGGAAAGGAAAGGATATCAGAGGCGGTAAAAAAGACAGAAAGAAAGTTAAGCGATACAGAAGCAAGAATAAGACGTTTCCGCGAAGAAGAAGGCAGCGTATATATGGATTACCGTGCAGGGAAGATGCTTCAAAAGGATTATGTGTCATTTAAAATGAAGCAGGAGGACAGACTGGCAGAACTGGGGAAACAGCAGCAGGAATGGGAAAAAGAAAAAAAGGCATTGGAAAAACTGGAGACAAAGTATCTGGCAGCCATAAAAGCGCTTTTAAAGCTGAAAAGCGGCAAGGATTTGACAAAAGATGTAGTGGAGGCTTTTATCGAAAAGATATATATTTATCCGGGAAAACGGATAGAGGTTTTGTTTACGGTTACGGCTGACAGCATGGAAGGGGTGAGGTAATGGATAGGCTGGCAATGTATTTACGCTTATCGTTAGAGGACAAAAGAGCCATCGAAAATGGCAGTTTTATTCAGGACGAGAGCAACAGTATCGGAAATCAGAGGAAGCAGATTTCAGAATACATACATCACGATCCGGAACTTTCAAAGTATGAAGTCATGGAATTTAGTGATGATGGCTACTCCGGCACAAATATGGAAAGACCGGGTATGCAGAAACTATTGAAGGAGGTAAAGGAAAACAGAATACGCTGTATCATTGTCAAAGATATGTCCCGGTTTTCAAGGGATTATATCGAAATGGGAACATACCTGAACCAGATATTTCCATTCATGGGCATCCGTTTTATAGCCCTTAATGATCATTATGACAGCAGGGAGCATCATGGAAGCACCATAGAGATTGATACGGCGTTTCAGACACTTTTATATGATTTATACAGTAAGGATGTATCCGTCAAGGTAAAGACTTCTTTTGAAAACAAATGCGCAAAGGGCGAATATGTTTTCGGACAGGCTCCTTTCGGATATGAGAAAAGCAAGGAAGTAAAAAACGCTGTTGTAGTGAATGAGCAAGAGGCAGGAATTGTACGGTATATCTTTTCGCTTGCAATGCAGGGCAAAAGCAGTACGCAGATTGCAAAGCAGCTTTATGAGGAAAATATACCGACGATTACGCAGACTCGTAAGCCTGACAGGGTAATACAGGATAGAAAACTTCATACGTGGAGCAGTCAGGCAGTCAGAAATATCCTGAATAACCGTTTTTATCTTGGGGAAATGGCATATGGGAAATCTGTAAGAAAGTCGGTAGGGAGCAAGAACGGTCTGGCTGTGCCGAAAGAGGATTGGAAAGTGATACCTGATCACCATGAGGCTCTGATTTCAGAGGAAATCTTTAGACAGGTATCGGCGTTCAGACCGGAAAGTTCTACTGCACGGAACAGAGAGAAACATCCGCTGACCGGGAAACTGTATTGCGGCGGCTGCGGGTATTCCCTGAATTATAAACCAATCCGGGGAAGGAACAAATACAGGCGGTTTGAGTGCAGGAAACATTCTCTGCTTCAAATACCTGAGTGCTGTACTTATATGAATGCTGATCTATTGGAGGAAACAGTCCTGCTCATGCTGAATAAGGAACTAATGCTGCGGGGCAATGCCGTGAAGCAGAAAGAAAACATGTGTTCTTTCCAGAAATCAGGTATTCAGGCGTTAAAAAAGAAACTGGACGGATACAGGCAGGACAAAAGGCAGGTACAGGCAGAGAAAGATGCCCTATATGAGAAATATGCGCTTGCAAAGCTTCCGGTTGCGGAATATCAAAGAAAGGCAACGGAACTGACAGAGAGGTTATCTTCTTTATCCGTGTTGGAAAAGGAAGCCATAGAAAAGCTCGACAGACTGGAAGAAGAATACCAAAAGGCAGAAGAAGATATGAAACAGATTATCCGATATTCTCATATAGAAGAACTGACGCAGGATGTAGTTGATACTTTTATTAAAAGAGTATATGCTTATAAGGACAAGAGGGTTGAGATAGAGTGGAATTTCAGTGTGGATAATGCCGCAAAATACGGCAAGGGGGTTAGCCCGACAAAAACAACTTAGCAATAACTTCCCATCAATTTTCGGGCGACTTAGCAGCTATTTATCATCAGCCCCACGAAGATATGCGGGTTTGCAGACTTTTAACTTGAAAAAAAGTGAAAAAAGTTCGTGACAATTACTTGACATCAGCGGGCTACGGGCGGCTGAACATGGTAGGAGCTTTTGATGCACTGATAGGGGTGTGAAGTGTTGAATTTGTGCCAAATGACAAAAAGAAAATTTCTTTGTATGAATAATCTGCGCGATATGTATAATAATGAGACAATTTATCTTGACTACCTTCAAAGTGTTTGGTAATATGAAAATGTACAATTTTCTTTCCGACAAAATGCCACGCTAAGACCTGGCGAAGAAAGGGAGTCCAAAAAATGAGGAAGCTGAATATCAGAAAACCAAATATAAAAAAACCGAATAGTAAAAAGTCGGATGTGAAAAAAACGAATATGAAAAAGCCGGATTTCGGGAACGTGAAAAAGATCCTGCTGAAAAATCGTGCTTTGTCGGAAAGAAAACAAAGTATTCGGAATACCCTGATGCTTGCCTTTGCCATTCCGGTGGTTCTGATGATAATTCTTGGTGTTGTATCATATAACATTGCATCCTCTGCTGTACAGACGAAGTATAAGGAATCAGCCCTTTCTACGGTTGATGCTGTGGGAAATTACTTGGGGCTGATATGTGACAATGTTTATTCCAAGGCACTGGAGCTGGTTACAGACAGCGACGTGTTAGACTATTACAACAGCCGCTATGACAAGAATAGTCCGGAGGCAATTGCCTTACTGAAGAGCGCCAAGACGACGATGCAGAATATAGCAATTACAAACAGCACGATTTATAATTGCAGTGTAATTGCTGATCAGGGAATGTCACTCAGCACGATATCCGGAAATCCGTCCCTGCTTTCGTATGAGGAGTTTCTGGAGTCTGCGGAGGGTATGCACCTGCAACAGGATGGTTTGTCGAAGAACGTGTGGATCGGACAGCATAGCTATTTTGATGATAAAATGGGGACAGACAGTGGCAGCTATGCCATGTCGCTTCTGCAGTCCTTTTCGCGGAAGAACTGTGTTCTGTTTATGGATATTGATATGAGCGTTTTCGATTCGGTTGCGCAGGATATGGATTTTGGAGACGGGTGCATTAAGGCGCTGATAACAAGAGATGGATATGAGGTTTCCCGGATTCAGGGACAGGATGAGATTCCGACGGATTTGTATTTTGTGGGACAGAAGTTTTATGAAAATACCAGAGACGCAGAAGAACCTGGAGCGATGGATGTTTCCATCAAGGGAAAAAGGTATGTTTACATATATGCGCCGATTGCTAAGACGGGTGCAAGCATTTGTGCCTTGATCCCCAGAAGTAATTTGCTGGAAGGGATCGGAAGAATAGGGTATATTACAGCAATTATAGTAATTTTTTCCGGAATTATAGCAATTTTTATCGGTCTGGTTATTTCCACGGGAATAGGTAATACGGTTAAGTCCATGTCGGCTGGTCTTTCCAAATTGGAACAGGGAGATTTTACAAATGAATTCCACACGGAAAGAAGAGATGAATTTAGATCTCTTACCAAGAGTCTCAATGCCATGCTGACAAGCCTTCGCAAACTGATGCAGGATATGAAGGGCTTCAGTGCAAGGGTGGATGATATGTCGGGGAATGTTTATGAGAAAACAGAGTCGATTAATATTTCCATGGAAGATATTTCCACAGCCATGAATGAGGTTGCACAGGGTGTACAGAGCCAGGCGCAGGAGACAGAAAGCAGCCATGAAAAGATGCGGTCCCTGTCAGATAATATAAATGCTGTTACAGACAAGGCCAATTATATGGTGCAGACAGCGGACAATACGATTGCGACAGTGGAACAGGGAAAGAATATAGTATCGCTCATTAATGAAAAATCAGCTCAGACGGTTGACATTACGAAGGTGCTTGTTGAGGATATCAATAAGGTTCAGAAGCAGTCAGAACAGATTAAGGGCATAGTCGAAATCATCAACAATATAGCAGAGCAGACCAATCTTCTTTCGCTGAACGCATCCATTGAGGCGGCGAGGGCGGGAGATGCCGGCAGAGGATTTTCGGTGGTCGCAGAGGAAATCCGGAAACTGGCAGATCAGTCAAATCAATCAGGAAATCAGATCCGTGGTATTGTGGAGAGTATTGGAAAGACAAGTTCGACTACTTCGGTCTCCGTGAAAGAGGCAGAAACAATGGTATTGGAGCAGGCGCAGGCATTAAGTGAAACGGTAGAGGTGTTCACAGCCATTCACCAGAGTGTAGGCGGTCTGGTTGAAGATATCCACGCAATTATGGAGCGCCTCGAGGCAATCATGAACGAAAAGGACATGGTTGAAATGTCGATTCAGAATATCTCGGCGGCTTCAGAGGAGGTTTCAGCAGCAACAGAGGAAGTATCGGCAACTCTGGGTGAGCAGGTAAATGTAATGAACTCCCTTGCAAGGGAGGTTGAAGCATTAAGGAATGATGTGGATACATTAAACGATTCCATGGATAAGTTCAAGATTTGATAAATTGCGGATTAAGGGCAGATGGTCTCATGAGCGGGATCATCTGTCCTTAATTTTTCCAGTCTTTATAGTTTCTGAGTCAAGGAAAGGGATAGGAATTAAAGAACCTCTTTCCGCATAAACGGTATTTTCCGCAGAATCCACGTTGCAATCGCTGAAGAAAGCAAGGCACCCGCAAAAAAAAGCGGAAGCGATATCCAGAGCGAAAGCGAAACCGTAAGAGGTGTAATATGTAAAAATTTGTAAAAGAAATTCAGAAACACCGGATGAATGAGGTAAATTCCGAAGCAAAGCTTTGCGGCACTTTCCCATCGTTCGTTTTTTTGTCTCTATGGTTCATGGTATTTTCATCACACTGCCATTTGTATTGTGTTCTCCGTTTCTCGAACCATTGCTCTCGGGATTGTGCACAACCAAAAATCAATGTAGATAAAACCACAGTCAATGGATAATTATATCCCATCAAAAGAGTAAATCCCGCCAGTCGGCTGACGATCATCCCCGTTGCGGTTGCCCCTAGCGCCAACAGATAGAACCAGCGCAATGCAGTGAACTTTTTCCCGTTATTTTCGGCTGCTGTATCAGGACAGCAGTATTCTGAAAAAACAAAACCAATTATATAATATAGAAAATAAACCATCCAACCGGGTAAAACAGGCAGCCAATTCCTGACATTTGGCAGAATGGCAGCCAGACCTGGGAACATAGAACACCCCAAAAAAAGAACTCCGATAAGTATAAATGTAATACATTCCGGGAGTGCATGCATCAGCCGATGGAGCAGCGGTGTTATCAGATAGAGAATCAAAATTACATATAGATACCACATATGTGCCAAACCCCGACCTCTGAGAACATCCAGAAAACCCATGCCAACCGTTTTCAGTGAAAAGCTTTTTCGGCAGCAATTCACTCGATACAGGCATAGGGAATACCAAAAATTGAAAGTGCTAATAGAATTCTTGGGCAGTATCTTGATGCCATTATCCGCATATCGGGGACCCAGCACGGACGAAGAAAAATGTATCCTGAAATCATCAGAAACATCGGGACGCACCAGCAAATTAGATCCATGATGATGAGATAACTCTTTTCACCATTTGGAAATACTGCCGGAGCCGTGTTATTCACTGCTCCTGTCAATGTATGAAGAAATACTACTGTGCAGGTAGCTAAAACTCTCAGCTTATCCCAAAAGCCTTTTCTCTGACCTATAACCATATTCCCTCTCATTCTGCGGTTGACATAAAATATGCTAGCACGTGAATAGCGGTTAGTCAATTACCAATCAGCTATCCACAGTCATTCTTTCGCTGATGTTCCTGACGGAACCTTTGACGCGCCGATAGGGGTGTAGTATAATGGGGATGTTTGACTATGACGAAAACAGGATTCGGTTCGGGGCGGACGGACATGGGCGGCCTTGGACATGGGGGTAAGGATGAGATATCAGATCAGACACGCTCTGGTGCAGTTTGGCGCGGATGTCATATTGCAGGACGTGAACTTTGAAGTGCATGACAATGAGAAGATCGCAATCGTCGGACGAAACGGCTGCGGCAAGACCACGCTGCTGAAGCTGATTGCCGGGGATATTCAGATGAATAACCCAGACAGTGACGAGGAATGCGGCATTACCATGGCGGGGAAGCAGGAGATCGGCTTTCTGCGTCAGGTGAATTTTGATGATAAAGAAATTACGGTGGAGGAAGAGATCAAGAAGGTCTTTGCCCCCATTTTCGCGTGTGAAAAACGCATGAATGAGCTGGAGGAGCAGATGAAGACCTCGGATGACAGGCAGCTCATGGGAGAATACGATCATCTGCAAAGGCAGATGGAGGCGCTGCGAGGGTATTCCTGGCAGCATGACATGGAAATCATGTTCCAGAAGTTCGGTTTCCCGCTGGAGGATCTCAAGCGTCCGATCGGCAGCTTTTCCGGTGGTCAGCAGACGAAGGTGGCCTTTATTAAGCTGCTGCTCGGGAGACCCGACATCATGCTGCTCGACGAGCCGACCAACCACCTTGACCTGCCGACGATTGAGTGGCTCGAGGGATACCTGAAAACATATGACAAGGCTGTCATTATTGTTTCCCACGACCGGATGTTTCTGGACAAGATCATCGATGTGACCTATGAGATCGAGTACCATAAGATTAAGCGCTATCCCGGCAACTATTCCACCTTCATGAAGCTGAAGGAGGAGGCACTGATTAAGCAGGAGAAGGACTACGAGGAGCAGCAGAAGGAGATCAAGCGGCTCACCGAGTGGATCGAAAAATGGAAGAACACGCCGACCAAGGTTGCGTCCGCCCATTCCAAGCAGATGGCGATCGAGCACATGGAAAAGATCGAGAAGCCCAGACGCTTTGACACAAGGGCATTCCACGCGAGATACATTCCGCGTATCGAGAGCTATACAAACGTGATTCAGGCGAAGAATCTCAAGATCGGCTATGACCATGTCCTGAGCGAGGTCTCGTTCCTGCTGCAGAAAAAGGAACGCCTTGCCATCATCGGCGAGAACGGCAAGGGAAAGTCCACCCTGCTCAAGACGCTGATCGGTGAGATTCCGGCGCTTGGCGGAGAGTTCAAGTTCGGACAGAATGTGGAGCTGGGATATTTTGACCAGCAGAAGGCAGTGCAGGACGGCGCCGATCCGGAGCAGACGGTGATGGACAATTTCTGGCAGGAGTACCCGGACTATCTCAGGGAGGATGTGCGCAGCGCGCTCGGCGGGTTTCTCTTTTCCGGCGAGGATGTCATGAAAAAGATGGGACAGCTCTCCGGCGGTGAGAAGGTGCGTCTCTCTCTGTGTAAGATGCTCCAGACGCGTCCGAATCTGCTGATTCTGGACGAGCCGACGAACCATATGGACATTATCGGCAAAGAGGCGCTGGAGCAGATGCTCAACGAGTACGAGGGGACGGTGCTTTTCGTCTCCCACGACCGTTATTTTATCAGCAGGATCGCCACGCAGATTCTGGAATTTTCCCAGACCGCGGTCAAGCAGTACAACATGAATTATGAGGATTACCTTCTGGAAAAGCAGAAGGAGGCGGGAACAGCGGGAACAATTTCACGTCCGGCTGCACCGGCGGGCGGCAGACAGGCAGACAGGACTCAGGCGGGAACGGAAGCACCGACGCTGAAGGATATCTTTGATAAGAAGACCTATTACAATCCCGGCAAGATCCGTTCCCGGCTTCAGAATCAGCTGGCAAAGTATGAGAGGCAGCTTGCGGAGAGCGAGCAGAAGGCCTCCGAGCTGCAATTACAGCTCATGGATCCGGCGCTTGCCACCGATTATCCTAAGCTGATGGAGATCCAGAACGCGATTGATGCGGAGGAGAAAAATCAGGAGAGCCTTCTGGAGAGGATGCTGGAGACAGAGACCGAGCTGGAGGAGATGCAGGAGTAAGGCAAAAAGCAGTCTTTCAAATGGTTTTTATGCATATATATTTGAAAAAGACTTGATGAGATGCATTATGAAAACCATCTATGTGAAAGACGGACTGGATAAGATCCTACACAACGAATACATTAACTGGAAAAAGCTCATTCCGACCGCGGTTTTCCTGTTTGCCATGTTTCTGCTGGGCAGGGCTGCGGCGGAATCCTTCAGTGAACCAAAGCAGACAGCAGGGCAGGTCGGGGAGGAATTTGTCGATTCTGCCGCGACGGATGGGGGAACGATCCTTCTGGACAACACGGAGAACTGGGGGCTCGGCTTTGGCAAGAGCGGTGAAAAACCAACGGGTAATGCCACAGTGGATGCCATGAAGAACTACAACGCCTATTATATGGCACAGGGCGATGAAAAGGTACTGTATCTGACGTTCGACTGCGGTTATGAAAACGGAAATACCATTCCGATTCTGGATGCACTGAAGAAGCATAATGCGCCGGCGACCTTCTTCGTCGTGGGACATTTCCTTGAGTCGGCGCCGGATATCGCGAAGCGCATGGTGGAGGATGGGCACACTGTCGGAAACCATACATATCATCATCCCGATATGTCAAAAATATCTGACGAGGCATCGTTCCGGAAGGAAGTGGGCGATGTCGCCGATCTTTTCCGCGAGATCACCGGAACGGAGATGGCAATGTATTACAGACCGCCGCAGGGAAAGTACAGTACCTCAAATCTCCAGATGGCGAAGGACATGGGCTATTCCACGTTTTTCTGGAGCCTTGCCTATGTCGACTGGAATCAGGACGATCAGCCGAGTCACGACGAGGCAATGAAGAAGCTGATGGGAAGGGTGCATCCGGGCGCGATTGTGCTGCTGCACAGCACCTCGAAGACCAACGGCGAGATTCTGGATGAGGTACTGACGAAATGGGAGGGAATGGGCTATACCTTCCGACCGCTGTCAGATTTTGTCGATGGTGTGAGCGCCGGGGATAACGGCACGGATCATGGCGGTGGCAGAATTTTACAGGATGATGGTATGCCGAACAAGACCTGACAAAAATCCTTTGACGAATGGATATACCTAACTTATAATGGAGTTTATCAGTAGATACCGAGGAGGACAAAATGCAAAAGGAACTGGTAGTTGTTATCGATTTTGGCGGTCAGTACAACCAGCTGGTTGCACGGCGTGTCAGAGAATGCAACGTTTATTGCGAAATCTATTCCTATAAGACAGACCTTGCGAAGATCAAGGCGATGAATCCTAAGGGAATCATTCTTACCGGCGGTCCCAGCAGCTGTTATGAGGAGGGCGCTGCAACCTGTTCTACCGAGCTGTTTGAGATGGGCATTCCCGTGCTGGGACTCTGCTATGGCGCGCAGCTCATGATGCACGTTCTTGGCGGCAGGGTGGAAAAGGCGCCTGTCCGCGAATACGGAAAGACAGAGGTTCTTGTCAACACGACATCACCGCTGTTTGAGAATGTGCAGGATCACACGATCTGTTGGATGAGTCATTTTGATTATATTTCGGAGGTGGCTCCGGGCTTCGAGATTGTTGCACACACGGTAAACTGCCCGGTGGCGGCAGCCCAGAATACGGACAGAAAGCTCTACGCCATCCAGTTCCACCCGGAGGTGCTTCACACGGTAGAGGGCTCGAAGATGCTGGGCAACTTCGTAAAGAATGTGTGCGGCTGTTCCGGCGACTGGCGCATGGACTCCTTCGTTGAGGAGAGCGTCAAGGCAATCCGCGAGAAGGTCGGAGACGGCAAGGTTCTTCTGGCTCTTTCCGGCGGAGTGGATTCGTCTGTGGCAGCAGGACTTCTCTCGAGAGCCATCGGGAAGCAGCTGACCTGTGTCTTTGTAGATCACGGTCTGCTCAGAAAGAATGAGGGCGACGAGGTTGAGGCTGTCTTCGGTGAAGGCGGACAGTTCGACCTGAACTTCATCCGTGTCAATGCACAGGAGCGTTACTACAGTAAGCTCGCGGGCGTCACAGAGCCGGAGCGCAAGAGAAAGATCATCGGCGAGGAGTTTATCCGCGTATTTGAAGAAGAAGCGAAGAAGATCGGCGCAGTTGATTTCCTCGCACAGGGCACGATTTACCCTGACGTCGTGGAGAGTGGACTGGGCGGCGAATCCGCCGTTATCAAGTCACACCACAATGTAGGCGGACTTCCCGACTATGTCGATTTCAAGGAGATTATCGAGCCGTTGCGCAACCTTTTCAAGGACGAGGTCAGAAAGGCAGGACTGGAGCTCGGTATTCCCGAGAAGCTTGTCTTCCGTCAGCCGTTCCCGGGCCCCGGGCTCGGCATCCGTATTATCGGTGAGGTCACTGCCGAAAAGGTTCGCATCGTACAGGACGCAGACTATATCTACCGCGAGGAGATCGCCAACGCGGGTCTGGACAGAGGAATCGGCCAGTACTTCGCAGCACTTACCAACATGCGTTCCGTCGGCGTTATGGGCGACGAGAGAACCTATGACTATGCAGTCGCTCTGAGAGCGGTGAACACGGTGGACTTCATGACCGCCGAGGCGGCAGAGATCCCGTTCGAGGTACTTCAGAAGGTCATGAGCAGGATCATTAATGAGGTTAAGGGAGTTAATAGAGTATTCTATGATTTGACCAGTAAGCCCCCTGGGACGATAGAGTTTGAATAGTAAACAGAGAGCCGGGAAGCCGCATAAACAGCGGACTTTCCGGCTCTTGGGTTACTGTTCACAGGCCAA
>CAKRUB010000045.1 GCA_934402375.1 uncultured Acetatifactor sp. | reverse complement strand
GGATTCGAACCCACGCGCCCTTGCGGACAAACGGTTTTCAAGACCGCCTCGTTATGACCACTTCGATATCTCTCCAAGCGTTGCCGTGTTTCGTGCGGCAAAAGTTATTCTAGCAAAAACCTCTCCTCCTGTCAACATATTTTTTAAATTTTTTCGACATTTTTGCAAATTTAATTTCTCACACCGCTTTTTCGCCCCGCTTTTCCCTTGCTGCACGTACCTCTGGCATAGTATACTGTGAATAAAATGTTATACGCACCTTGAAGTTTACATCGTGCACCTTCAGATTGGTTTTCTTTTGTATTTTCAAAAATTAGAATAATAGTGCCACGCTAGCACTGGCACAGGGAGGCAAAATGACAACAGGAGAAAAAATAGCAGCACTGCGAAAGAAAGGAGGTATGACTCAGGAGGAATTAGCCGAAGTTCTAAATGTATCACGTCAATCTGTCTCCAGATGGGAAATGGACATTGCGTTTCCCGAGACAGACAAACTGATCAGGCTCAGTAAAATCTTTGCTGTCAGCATAGACTATCTGCTGAACGACAGTCTTCAGAAATGTGAAATGTCCTCCGCTGCTCTTTCCCCAATTGATTGTTGCAGTTTCATCCGTGACTGCGGGTACTTTTTTCTTGCCACATCCGTCGATGGTCAGCCCAGACTGCGTCCCTTCGGGATGATCTATTCATATGCGCTGAATCTTTTTATTGCAACCGAACGACAGAAACATGTGTATTCGGATCTGGTTCAGAATCCTCAGTTTGAAATTGCTGCCTACAACCTGCACACGCATAAATGGATCAGAATAACCGGAACGGCCTTGCCTGAAAGTTCCGCTTCTGCCATGGAAGATATGACTAATGCATACCCTGTTTTAAAGCAAAAATATGAAAATGAAGCAGACCGTCCTCTGGTCATTTTCAAATTGCAAATTTCTAATGCGACCATTTTTAACCGCAATCTCTAAAAAGGAATACAAAGTTTATTATGGAGGAAAATGAAAATGGAAAAACTAAATGAAAAAACCCGGGAAATTATGATTGAACGTTTTTCAAAGGATAACGTCATGGCACTGGCAACCACCGAAAACGGCATCCCCTATGTCCGCTATGTAAATGCCTATTATGAAGATGGTTCCTTCTACGTTATCACTTACGCACTTTCCAACAAAATGAAGCAGCTCGAAAAGGAGCCGACTGCAGCAATTGCCGGTGAATGGTTTACCGCACATGGTACAGGTATCAATCTCGGCTATTTCTATAAGGACGCCAATCGCGCGATTGCCCAAAAGCTGAAAGAAGCCTTCTCAACGTGGATTGACAACGGCCACAATAATTTCGATGATGAAAACACCTGCATTCTCCAGATACAGCTCACAGACGGTGTGCTCTTTTCCCATGGCACAAGATATGATATTGATTTTACTGCCTAGTCTTTTCTCTGTACGCAAAAGGTGCCGGACTGCTCCAATGGCAGCCCGGCATTTTTAATCTTCCGTAAACCCTTCTTCAAGGTCTCTTTTCCGCTCTGTGCCTTACTCCTTGACAGCGCCGACATTTACGCCCTGCACGAAGTAATCCTGACAGAAAGGATACAGGATCATAAACGGAATGATTGCAACAATAATCGCCGCGTTCTGGATGGTATTTGTCGAGATGGAACCGTCATCCATGGGCAGATCATTGTCCATAACCATCGCGCGCAGCTTCATCTGGAAGTTAAACAGCTTATTGTCTACAATGTAGATCTTGAAGTTTGTATAGTCATTCCAGTAGGTTACCGCAAACATCAGTCCGATCGCCGCCAGTGCAGCCTTTGACAGGGGCAGCACGATGCGGAAGAAGATACCGATAGGACTGCAGCCATCCAGCTTTGCCGATTCAAACAAAGACTGCGGAATGCCCTCAAAGAAGTTCCTCATCAGTACAAGGTTATAGACGTTGATACCCAACGGCAGGATAACGGACCACAGGGTATTTGTCAGATGCAGATTCATCATGACAACGTAGGTCGGAATCATACCACCGCTGAAAAGCATTGTAAACAGCAACAGCCACGAAAAGAAATTTCTTCCGGGCATCTCCCACTGAATCAGCACATAAGCTCCCAGTGTTGACAGTGTCAGTCCAACAAAGGTTCCGGCAACCGTCACCAGCACAGAAATCAGGAACGGTCTGTATAGATCCGCTCTCGCAAGGATCATCTTATAAGCGCCGAACGTAAACTTCGCCGGCCAGAGTCTCATTCCGTATCCAGCCGCAGCATCCAGAGAGTCCACAAGGACTTTCCAGATCGGAATCAGAATCAGCAATGAGATCAGGATAAACAGTACTGTGTTCACCACGCTGAAGGGAGTGATCTTATTTTTCTTTTTTATCTGTGTCTTAGCAGTTCTTTCCATTCTCTTCTCCCTCCTTTACACAATTCCGCGTCCGCGAACCTTCTTGCTCGCCTTATTACAGATCAGGACGAGCGCGCAGCTCACAAGGGACTTGAATAGGCCGACTGCCGTCGTATAGCCGTAATTTGCCGCGCCGCCACTGAACGACTGCCGGTAAATATAGGTCTGAAGAACATCCGACACGTTGTAGACGGACGGGTTGTACATAACGAATACGGACTCGAACAGGTTCATAACCTTTGCCAGATTCAGGATAAATACGGTAATGATAGTATTTGCCAGTGCCGGCATGGTAATATAACGCATTCTGTTAAAACGGTTTGCGCCATCGATCTGCGCCGCCTCATAGAGGTCAGGGCTGATACCGGACAGTGTTGCGAGGAACAGAATGGTTCCCCAACCGGTATCCTTCCAGATATTTACCATGTAATATACCCAGCGCCAGTTGGACTCCGCTGTCAGGAACTCGATCGGCTGTGTAATCAGACCCATATTGATCAGCGCCTGATTCACCATTCCCGAATTGGAAGCTGAAAGCATCATCTTAAAGATGGAAGCGACAACAACCCACGACATAAAGTGCGGCAGATAAATGATTGTCTGTACAGTCTTCTTGAAATGAATCTGACGCATTTCATTCAGCAGCAGGGAAATCAAAACCGCCATACCGGTGTTGAGAATCAGCTTTACAATAGAGAGCACCAGCGTATTGCCAAGTGCGTTCATAAACTGCTTGCTCGACAGTTTTGAAAGCTCGGACAATCCGAACATATCTACAAAGTGCTTAATTCCGACGTACTTTGGCTGCGTACCGGAGATATAGTCCGTGAAAGCATATCTCAATCCCGCCATCGGAAGGTAATTGAACAGAATAAGGAATACAAGCACCGGCAGGAACATTACATAGAACCATCTGTAGTAATACACTCTCTGCCATACAGACTTGTTTCCGGTATACTGGAAATCAAGCTCGCCATTCTTCCGCTTCCGCTCTGCCGCATTTTTATTGACATCCAGGAACGCGCCCACTACAGCCACGATTGTACCGACAATGACAATCGCGCTCGCAATGCCGTTCTGCATGCCCGGCGCACCGTGGCGGTTACAGATACTATTATATGTAATCCAATATACAACACCGGCGGCTGCCGTCGTTGCAATGGAAATTTTTTCGAGTTTAAATGCACACAAAATAACTGAGGCGACAAGAAGTGCAATAAACAGATACCAGACTGCCGGCTGCTCATAATTCATAAAGCCGTAGGCAGGGGTAAACTTCTTGACTGCATCTGAGTTCTGAATAGCCGGGAAAAAGCCTCCGGCAAAAGAGATCACCGCTCCGGCGATCGCAATCGGATAAACGTTTTTCTGTTTTTTCACCTTTTTCGGTATTTCAGCGTTACTGGTTTTACACAACATAGGCTTACCTTTCTCTCATTTCCGTCTGTTCCGGCAAAAAATCCGTAGCCGCTTCCAGCCGGACAATATTGAGAAAGCACTCCCCAATATTGTCCCTGCTGTAAAACGGACTCTTTCTTTAATTAATGATGGTTTCCTTACTTATTAGTTATTGAAGGAATCCAGAATGAGCTGTACGATTGCTCCGCAATCCTCATTGTACTTTGCGATCGCCTGCTCACCGGTCATCTCTCCCTTTGCAACAGCCGCAATCAGCTGATCCTTCTCGGTCCACAGTGTAGCGCTGTTCTCAAGGTACTCAGCGGAAGAGTTAATCTTTGCTGCAGCGGAAGAATGTGTATTGAACAGGTTGAAGGACTCGTCAATAACAGGATCTGCAGGGGTGTAAGGATCTGTTCCAACGAAGTTAGCCAGCTTCAGGTTAGCCTCGAACAGGTTCTTTGTGGTCTTGGAAACCTTCTCGGAATCCTTAGAGGACTGTGTAGGAAGTCCGGTAATTGCGGTGTGATCCTCGTTCCACTCGTAGTGAACGCCCTCAACACCGTACTGGAACAGCATCTGTACATCGCCGCCATCCAGAATCTTGTCAATGAAGTACTTGAATACGCCTTCAGGGTTCTTACAAGAGCTTGTGATACAAATCATGGGAGAAAGTCTCTCGATGTAGCTTCCTACTTCTGCGATCGGCTCCATAGCCCATGCTTCGGAGTATTCGTCAACATCAGAGTAAACAGCGCCGGTAAAGTTGGATGCCAGCTTTGTCTTGATGTTGTATGCCCATGTACCTGCCCAGTAGGTGAACACGCTGGTTCCATCCTCGAGGTAGAATTTGTCACGTACAGCAGAGGTAGAAGGGTTCTCAAAAATTGTAGCATCAATTACGCCGTTTGCATAGCCCCAAGCCAGTCTGTCGAGTGCGTCGATCATGGACTGCTCTGAGAAGCCGTCAACCCATACGCCGTTCTCGTTCTGATAGAACTCAGGATAAGCATCCTGATAGAACTCGGGCAGATAGTTTACATAAGGTGCCTCATGGGTAATCAGTCCTGCAGCAAGCACAGGTGCTGTTCCCGTAGCATCCTTCATAGCGAGAAGGAACTGCTGGTACTCTTCCCATGTCTTAGGAAGGGAATCCTGGGTTTCATAGCCAGCTGCCTTTGCTGCAACTGCCTTGATATAGGTAACGCATCCATTACCACGCGCAGGGTACATACCGTAAATTCCGTCGGTTCCGTCAGGTCCTGCAACAATCCAGTTTGCAATGTTCTGCTGTGCCGCCTCTGTCAGTCTGCCGGAATTTGCAGTCTCGGAATTTGCCCAAGCATCTGTCATATTCCAAAGGCTGCCCTGTGATGCATAGGATGCATACAGGTTAGAAGGCATGATAACAACATCAGCCAGTGTGTTCGGATCTGTGAATGCAATACCTACCTGCTCAGCATAGCTGGAGTGATCAGGACGTACCCACTCGATGTGAAGACCGAGCGCCTCATCCAGTGCCTGATAGAACTCCTCAGCGTAGTTGTCACCTTCCTTGAAAACGGTTCCATCCCACATTACCTTGATTGTGTCAGGCTTAACGATTTCAGCAGGGGCATCTGCCTCGCTGCTTCCGGTTGTCTCAGAAGACTCTGCCTTGGACTCTTCAGCAGAATTGTTGGCAGCTCCGGTGCTGTTTCCGTTGCCCTCTGCGTTTCCGCAGGCTGCCATGGAGACTACCATTGTTCCTGCGAGAACAGAAGCGAAGATCTTGTTCAACTTCTTCATATTCAGAAAATCCTCCTTAAAAATGTAAGTGTTTACAGGTGTTTCACCTGTCCTGTAACTTTTCTATGTTACTTCCGGTATCATCATATTATCACAAGTTGGGCATTTTAACAAGTCATATTTAATATTTCTTTGGTTTTTTTATGAACTTTTGTGGAATTTGTTAATTTTTGGCATGTTTTCGCATCCGTAATTTATGCACTTTCTTTGTAAGCTCTTTCATTTTAAATTTCAAGTGTCTATCTTTATGAAAGAATTTTCAGGCATCTTACATATTGAATCGCCTATTGTAACCCTCAATAGGCTGTAATTGCCTGAATTGTTTGAATGTGTAAGAACCCTGAAAACAAGTCAGGCAATTACAGCCTGTCCTGGCTCCCGCCGTGTCCTGCAAAAATAAAAAGCGCTTCTCAAAGCCTACGCTTCAAGAAACGCCTCTGCTATTTTCATATCTCCCGGTGTCGTGACCTTGATGTTATCGTAAGAGCCTTCCACCAGCCGGATCCTTTGCTCCGTGAACAACTCCACAACCCCCGCGTCATCCGTCACCGCGATACTTTCTTTTCCCAGCCTGTCCGCGCGTTCGCGCAGCATCGTATACGCCTTTACCAGCAATCCGGTTTCAAACGCCTGCGGCGTCTGGATAATCCATACCCCCCGCCTGTCCGGCGTACACCTCGCAAACCCATTCTCATCTGACAGTCTCACAGTGTCCTTGGACGGCACTGCAGCCACACACGCACGATGCTCCTTCACTTCCAGATAGATATTTTCAAGAATCCGCTGTGTCAGAAAAGGCCTTGCGCCGTCATGGATAAAAACATAGCCATCCTCCGCCATCCCGCCGTTCCCCAACGCCTGAACGGCATTTGCCACCGACTCCCATCGCTCGCTCCCGCCCGGCACAATGGCAGATACCTTACGGAATCCGTACTTTTCAACGATCTCGTGCCGCATATAGGCAATGTCCTTCTCCGCCGTGACAAGAATACATTCATCGATGAGCGGTGATTTTTCCACCGTGTCCAGCGAGTACCAGATCAGCGGCTTATCTCTTAGCAGCATAAACTGCTTTGCCGTCCCGCTTTTCATCCTCGATCCGCTTCCCGCAGCCAGCAGGATCATCACGCAATGCTTCTCTTCCATAGATGTCTCACTCTCCCAGCTTCAAGTTCGGCACAGCATTCAGATCATAGCCATGTCTGACGCCCCTGATAAACTCATAATACCCTGCCGCGCCGATCATCGCTGCATTATCCGTGCAGAGCACAGGGGAAGGATGATAAAAACGGATGTTCCGCTTCTCACATTCCCTCTCAAACGCTGTCCGCAGTGAGGAGTTGGATGCCACTCCGCCAGCTATAGCGAATTTGTCATAGCCGAACGCCTTTACGGCGTGCAGGGAATGCTCCACCAGCACATCGATAACCGCCTTCTGGAAGGACGCCGCCACATCCGCCCGGTTGACCTCCTCGCCCTTCATCTGACAGGAGTTCAGATAATTCAGCACCGCCGATTTCAGACCGCTGAAGCTGAAATCATATTCATTTTCCGCCACCTTCGCCCTCGGAAAGGGAATTGCATCGGGATTTCCCTCCTTCGCCAGACGGTCAATCTTCGGGCCTCCCGGATATCCGAGTCCGATCGCGCGTGCCACCTTATCGAATGCCTCCCCCGCCGCATCGTCCCTGGTTCTTCCGATAATCTCATACTCGCCGTAATCCTTCACCACGACAAGATGGGAATGTCCGCCGGAGGCAACAAGACATACAAACGGCGGCTCCAGCTCCTTATGTTCAATATAATTCGCACTGATGTGTCCACTGATATGGTGTACGCCGACCAGCGGAATGCCTGTTGCAAAGCTGATTGCCTTCGCCTCTGCCACACCGACAAGCAATGCACCGACAAGTCCCGGACCGTAGGTGACTGCGATTGCTGTAATATCCTGCAATGTCAGCTCCGCCTCCGCAAGCGCCTGCTCGATCACCTGATTAATCTTCTCGATGTGCTTTCTGGACGCAATCTCCGGCACTACTCCGCCGTACTGCGTATGTAAGGCGATCTGTGTATAGATAACGTTGGACAGCACCTCTCTGCCGTTTTTCACCACAGCAGCCGCTGTCTCGTCGCAGGAGCTCTCGATTGCAAGAATCAAGACATCCCTGTCATTTTCCTGTATCACGTTCTTGTTCCTCCACTTTCCGGTGTTCTCTGTCCTCCCGGCCTTTAGTTGTCAACCGCGTCCGCATCCTCCCAGCCGTAAATCTTCCACTGTCTGTCGGAATTGCGCCGGAGAAGATACACCCTTCCCGCCATCAGGCTCTTACCGGAACTGTCCCTCACCGCATAGCCACAGTAAATCCTTGCAAACTTGTAGCCGTCCTGCTCAAAGAACTTCACGCTGGTGCTCGACGCGACCGCAATCGTGCTGATACGCCGCTTTGCATCCCGAAAGCTCTGGATGTCCTTCTTCAAGCGGATCAGGTAGGTGCCCACATCGTTGTTTGCGAGAAGCTCCTCGTCAAACAGTCCCCGCGCCTGCATACCGAGCTGCTCGATCTCTTCCTCCGTGCAGTCTTCATTATAGAAGCATTTCTCCAGCTCCGTGTAGTATTTGACCACTTCCTTCACCGTTGCCGGATAATTCTTCTCGAGGTCACGGCTGAGAGCCTCCTGCACAGGGGTCATGACCGTCTTTTCCGCCTCCGTCTTCGCTCTGCCGGTCATAATCGCATAGACACCGACGACGCCAACAATCACGACGATCAGAGCTATTGTAATCGCTATGGTAGATTTTTTCATATGTTATCCCATCCTTTCGCTGCCGCGTCAGTCTTCCTCAAAATTCAGTTCAACGGTTCTTCCGTCCTTTGCCGCCACCGCCTGCGGGAAAATCTTGCGAACCTCTCCCAGGAATTCCTCGGGATGCGTCAGGGAAGGGCTGTAGTGCGTCAGCCAGAGCTCCGGCACCTGTGCCGCCTTCGCAATCCGTGCCGCCTCGTACATCGTCATATGCTTATTCTCTTTCGCCTTCGCCAGCTTATCCGCCTCCCCGTACATTCCCTCCAGCACGAGGAGATCAGCTCCGACCGCATTCTCCGCAATGGCTTCTGTCGGTCTTGTGTCCGTACAATATGTGACCTTAAGCCCTTTTCTCGCAGCCCCGAGAACCATGTCCGGCGTGTAAATCCGCCCTGCGTCTTCAATCGTTTCGCCCTTTTGCAGCCTGCCCCAGTACTTCATCGGAATCTGCTGCTCCTCGGCGCGATCCTTGTCAAAGCGCCCCGCCCTGTCGACCATGAAGCTGTAGCCGTAGCAGATCACGCTGTGGTTCACCCGGAACGCCTTCATCCGAAAACCGTCAAACGCAAATTCCTGTTGGTTCTCTGCAATCTCCATGCAGTTAATCTCGAACGGCAGCTCCGGTGCGATCGTCCTGAGCGCATTCACTGTTCTGGTCAGCCCCTTCGGTCCGATCAGCAGAAGCGGCTCCGTCCTCTCCGCATTTCCCATCGTCAAGAGCAGGCCGGGAAGACCGCTGATATGATCCGCATGATAATGCGTAAAGCAGATAATATCGATCGGTTTAGGGCTCCATCCCTTTTCCCTGAGGGCAATCTGCGTTCCCTCGCCGCAGTCGATCAGGATACTTTTCCCGTTATATCTGAGCATCAGCGACGTGAGCCAGCGATAGGGAAGGGGCATCATTCCGCCCGTTCCCAGTAAGCAAACATCCAGCATTCTTTCCTCCTAGAGCAGTTCCGTACCCTCCTTCTCCTCCACGGGCACCTTAAACTGCGAAATAATTTCATCATAACAATCCTCACAGAGGTCAAACCGGTGCGATATGCCGTCCCTCCGGCTGAAATACCCAAAGTCCGTATTCACCGCAACGCATCCCTCTTTCAGATAACCATTTTCCACCTTCAAAGCTCTTCCGCAGCAGTTGCAGACAGCTTCGATCAGTTTTTCCTTCTGTTCCTCGTACTTCCGCATTTCGTTCTCCTCTCCCTTTGTAATCCGCGGCTCTATTGCGAAACCCAACATTTCAGCTAACAGTTGTGCAAGATACACCTGACCGCAAGCAGTGCACTCTGGAGCCGCCGGTGCTTAGTCTCCGTACTGTGGAGACTTACGCACCGCTGCGAGCGGAAGGTAGCGCAAGCGTGCCTGCGGTGGTCTGTGCATCTTGTACAACGTCACCCGCAGAAACATAAGTTTCGCAATTACCCATCTATTATAGCAAAACGGAGAGGTCAAAGCAGTGGAAAATGTTGTAATATCAGTATCTCTTCCACATAATATTGGCGTCCTCGACCGGCTTCTCATAGAACCTCGGTCGAATTCCCTCAGACAGAAAGCCCAGCTTCTCATAGACATGAACAGCCGCCATATTGCCGACACGCACCTCAAGCGTGAAGGCTTCTATCTTCTTCTCCTCGCCCCGCCGGATCAGCTCACGCAGCATTGCCTGAGCGATTCCCCTGTTCCGGAACTCCGGCGCAACGACCACGTTATCGATGCTTGCCACATTACAGCTATCCGTGAAGCCGCAGCATCCGGCAACCTTTCCCTCCGTCAGTGCAACAACGTAAGTACAGTAGTCATGTGCCAAAAGCTCCTTGAACTGCTCCGCCGACCACGGCATGGAAAAGGACTCTGACTCAATCTCGGCAAGTCTCGGAATATCCTCCTCACGGAGTTCACGGATGACAAGCTCGCGCTCCCTCTCCGCCTGACTCTTTCTAAGGTATTCCGGCTGATGCTCTGCCGCATCCACCGTCTTCCCCTGTGCATAGTAGACTGCTCCTAAAGCCGCGACACTCGCCGCCCGCTGTCTGTTGTTTCCGGCAGGCGCCAGACTGTACGCGACCTTGAGTTTTCCCCTGATCTTTGACAGATACACCGGTACACCGTCTCCGAGGAAAATCACCGGTCTGCCGATCGCATTCAGTCTCTCCACAAGCTCTCCGATGTCCATCGGGCTTTGGGGGATCACATCATGCAGGACAAATTCTTCTCCCTGCGCAAGGAATTCATACACTGCCGTATAAACCTGATTTCTTCTCGCGTCCATGATGGGGCAGACCAGCCTGTCCGTCCCCCACAGATTCCATGCAAGCCCCTCCAGCGTCGGCACCTCGACCAGCGGCTTTTTCAACGCCAGTCCCAGTCCCTTCGCCGTCGCCGAGCCGATGCGCAGTCCCGTAAAAGAGCCGGGGCCGGAGGCTATGGCAATGGCGTCAAGGCTATTCACATCCAGTTCGATCATATTCCGCAGCTCGTCCAGCATCGGGAGGAGCGTCTGGGAATGTGTTTTCTTATAATCCGTTGTGTATTCTGCAAGCAGTACGCCGTCCTCCACGATTGCAACGCTTGCCACAAGACCCGAGCTGTCCAGACCAAGTATTTTCATTTCGTTCTCAGCTCTCCTTTACTTCCAGTCTGATTCCGCGATAATCAAAGCCCCTCTCAAGATTCTTTTCTATCGTGACACAGACATATTTTTCCGGCAGGATCTCCTCTATCAGATTCGCCCACTCTATCATGCAGACGCCTTCGCCGTAAAAGCAGTCCTCATAGCCAATCTCATCCATCTCTTCCACATCGGCAATACGGTAGACATCAAAATGATAGAAGGGCAGGTGTCCCTCGTCATAGACCTGAAGAATAGTGAAGGTCGGGCTGTTTACCGGTCCGGTGATTCCAAGCCCCGCCGCAAAGCCCTGCGTGAATACGGTCTTGCCGACACCGAGATCCCCCAGCAGCGTATAGACCTGTCCCGCCTCCGCCGCCGCTCCGAGGCATTTCCCGAGTTCAAAGGTGTCCTCAGGCGCTTCCGTCTCGATCAACAGCCCACCGTTCTGCTCTAATTGTTTCCATATAGATTCTGCACTGAATTCTTTCATATCCTGTCCTGTCGTTTCTTTATATATTGCGGATTTTTACCTTTGCGGGGGGCATGTGCGTGGAAATCATCTCCACAACCGCCGGCAGCTTATCCCCCAGCTGCTTTCTTGGAAAGATCGTCGCATTCACCTTCGAGGTATAGACGATGATGCTCCTTCCAGTAGATACTGCCTTATCCATTTCCTCCCACGGATACTGTACCGTCTCCTCGCCCTGGGAAATGGTGAGTCCCTGCTCGTCCAGCAGATAGTGAAGCGGCTGCTGGAAGCCGGGATTGCTGAGAACCTGCTGTTTGCTCCTGATAAAGAGCGTCCACGGCAGATACAGCAGCATGATCACTCCGAAGATCAGATACAGCCACTGTCCCGTCAGCACCGCCAGCACGACCATCAGTGCGCCGAAGCAGCTGCCGATGATACCGGAGGCGCTGTTGTAGGAGTGCCGCAGCAGATAATCATAGAGATCCTTTGCATCAATTTTCACATCCAGCTCTATCATTTTCGTCCTCATTTCTATTATAATATAATCCGTCATTTGCGAAACTCGCAAATTTCAAAATCAGTTGTGCAGAATGCACCTGACCACAAGCAGCGCACTCTGGAGCCGCCGGTGCTTAGATGGCGTACTCTGACATCTTATGCACCGCTGCGTGCGGAAGGTAGCGAAAGCGTGCCTGCGGTGGTCTGTGCATTTTGCGCAACGTCACTTTCGGAAACACGAATTCCGCAATTTTCTATAACGCAATATAAGAAATCACCCCATCTTGAAAAAGCACCTACCATTCCGTAGGTGCTTTATACAGATTTACTATGTTAAATTCTACCCCAGCCGGGATGAAAATGCAAGTTATATTTCGGAGGCTCAGAAGTCAAAGAGTGCCATGCGGCGGTTCTCGTACAAAACCGCCAGCCGCTGATAGCTGCAGCCGATCATAACCGCCTCCCCACCCTGTTTTGCAAGCCGCTGCCGCATATCTGTCTCCTGCTCCTTATTATAGGAAGAAAACAGAACCTGTCCGTCCTGATCCAACGCCACGCAGTATTGAAAGCCCATCTGAACCGTCCGGACATTCTGGAAATCCGCCGCCAGATCGCCATCAATATCCGACCAGATTTCCACCGCTCCATCCTCTCGGATTCCCGCGCATCTTGCCGCCGTAGTGCATGCCGAAACAGCCGTGATTCCACCGTCCGAGACAGCTATGACACTCACCCTTTCCGTCTCCTCGTTAAACTGTATTCTATATACCTCACCGGCATCCGTCAGCAGGAAATCTCCGAACAGCGCTGTGACAGTACCGGGCGGCGTGATCGGAAGGCTCTTTCCGGCATGAAAAAACAGCAGGCTCCCGTCTGAGAGCAGACAGACGGGATTTTCGTTGAAAATGTTACCGTTTACCAGAATGACCTCTCTGTCCTGCAGCTCGTCGAGCATCCTGTCTGCATTATCATACACCCCCGCTGACCCCAACGGATATTCCGCGTAGTCTTCTGGGAATTCCGCATCGGTCACAAGGTGTCCGCTTTCCGTCAACGCACAGAATTCATCCCCGGAATAAAGCCTTGTCAGCCGCTCTTCCTCCGCATATGCCTTCCACGCTCCGTCCGCATACAGGTAAGCCGTTCCATCCGCCAGCACGCAGGGATTCTCGCCCACAAACGCTAGCTGCTCCACATTTGTCCATTCTTCCGGAAGCTCCACCGCAATTCCCGCCGAACTGCCTTGTTCCGGTTCTGCTGCCGCACAGCCTGTGAGCAGAATGCTCAATATGCCCAGTACCAGAAACACTTTTTTCATCCGCAACTCCTTATAATAGGAAGCTATCACTCGTCAAGATACAACTGAACCCTGTTGCTGATAATTTCTGCCGTTTCCTCAGAGGTTCTTCCGCTCTCAAGCATGGAGCAAACCTCCTCATAGACGATCGCACTGATCCTTCTGTCCTCATACGGCTGTCCGCTGCACTGCTTTAAAAATTCCGCCGCCCTCTCCATCGAGTTGATTCCATCATCAAACACCGTGACCTCGATGCTTTTATTCCCCAGAAAATACAGCTTTCCGTCCTCATCCTGTGTGTAGTAATCGGACGGCATGATCTTACAGATACCAAGGCAGTCCCTTCCGGAGCTTTGCTGCATTTCCTCTCCGAAAAGGATTGCAAGGAATTCGCTGACTGCCGCCGGATTCTTCGTGTTACTGTTCACGACCACCATTCCTCCCGACGGAACAAGATACCCCACACATCCGTCACCGGTCGGGTAGCCGGCGAGTTTTCCGTTTTCATATTCGATATGATCGAAAAAGTTAATAAAATCGGAATAAAATGTCAGATACCCCCAGCATAAGTCAGATGGATTTTCAAACCACTCGTCGGAAAGAGTCTGTGCCTTCCCACTCCTTACCGTGTCAAGAAGCTCTGCAAACCCTTCCCCATCAAAATAGTCTGTGCTATCCTGAAGGTTATATCTGATTAACTCCTGTACTACCATGGCTGGCGGCATGGCCCCGCCGAAAACATACGGCGAACGGATCTCACCCGATAAATCGCCTGATAGGAGCAGTTCCAACAGCTTCTTCATATCCCACGCGGACGGAATGTTCCGGTCTTCTGCCGCCACAAAGGTCTTTGCCACAACACCCAGCGGAAGTCCGTACATTTTCCCGTCCATGGTTCCCAGTTCAATAGCGCCGGGAAGAATATCTTCCCGGACTCCCTCCGCAACAAATTCCGACAGTTCGGATAGCAGACCTTTTTGCGCATAATTATACATATCTTCATAGGAAATATAAAGTATGTCCGGACCATTCTGCCGAACCAGTTCCAACTCTGTTCTTTCCTTCTCCGCCTTATCCGAGGCATCTATGTAATCATACTTGAAATTAGGCGAAGCCATCTGAGCCTGAAGCGCACACCGTGCCAGAAGCCCGCCATCGCCTGTCAGATCTGCTACCACAACACTCTCTATTGCAGCTGCAGGCTCCGTCGACAGCCTTGAAATCCAAGTATTACTACGTCCACTCAGGCAGAGCCAGATGTCAGATCTTTCATCGCACGCAAGCTCAACAGAGAAATTTGCAGTATCGATTCCCGCGGAAGCAAAATTCAGGACAAGCTCCTTCCCGCCGGTGCTAATGTCCCACTTCACCAATTTACCGGCGTTTCCCGCTGCCGCATCGCCCTTCCCGATATAGAAAATATCATTTCCCCACAGACCGAGAACCTTATCTATGTCCGCCGTGGAATCACTCAGCGCGCACAGCTCCTTCAGCACACCATGCTCCGCGTCCACCCAGAGAAATTTATATTTTCCGCGGGAAACGTCGTTTGTTACGGCAATATATTCTCCTGTGTCTGTCATAACCAGCTGTAGAAACTGCTCCTGACGGCTGCTTTGAAATTCCATGAGCTGTTGTTTATTATAGTCAAACACATACAGATTACTTCCCGAGCCATCTCCTCCCGAAAGCACATATATGTTTCCATCCTTATCCACTCTGCACTGCAGTTCATTCCACATCGGCAGCACATAGGGAAGAACCGTCTCAATTTCCTTCTCCAGAAACAGATCATAAAAATCGAATATTTGACAGTCACCTCCGAAATCTGTCAGAAGCATCTTGTCCGATGTCTGAATGTACAATCCGTCTTCATCCATGGCATACGGAACCCACCTCAGGATGCAGTTCCCGTCTGCGCCGACGCTCATTCCCTCCACATAACCGATTTCATCTTCAAGCCCGAAATCCTCCGGGGTAAAGGAAATGCTCTCCGTCGTCCCGCTGTTCGTATCATATTTCTCATACCTGTACAGAGCGGTTCTGCCGGTACAGTATACGCCCTCCTCATCCAAGCTGAGGCATAATCTCCAGAAATAGTTTCCCACCGCTCCCGAGGAGACGATTCCCCATTCCGCATCGTCATCCGCTTCCCATTTTTGAAAGCCCTGTACGTTGAGCAGCTTTTCACCCATTTTCTCCCCGGAGGTATCGGCAACGGTAAATCCGTCTTCCTTCCAGTTCACAGCGATCTCGGTCTTCGTCTCACTGCCTGCATTCGACACTTCGTGCTTACCGCACCCACACAACAAAATAACCGGAATAGTGAACAAAGCAGCCGCTCTTCTCATCAAGTTTTTCATAAGCCCCACCCCCAAACACAAAATACAAGCTTAAGTTCATAGCCGTATTTTATCACAAAAATGCAGGCAAGCCAACCACTTGTAATAATTAACCCCCAACCTGTAATAATTAGCAAAATATAGCTTATGATGCAATCATTATCTCTGCTATAAACAAATTACCATTCACCGAAATTTCCATTTTCCCCTTCTGTTCATTAACCAGATCGCGCACGCTTCTCAGGCCTATACCATGTCCCTGCATTTTGCTTTTTCCCACAACTGCCCCGTTTTTGACACATATCGTTCCTTCAAAGGTATTTTTTATTTGAAGGTACAATATTCCCCCGGAATAACGCATAGAAAAAAATACCTTTCTTTCTGTTGATTTTGCTGCGGCCTCAATGGCATTTTCAAGCAGATTGCCCACTATTATATTCAGTCTGTATTGTGAAAGCTCTAAATCTTCCGGTAATTTCACATTCGTCACAACGTTAATCTGCCTGCTTTTTGCATCCTCTATCAGGTAATTCACCAGACCGTCTATTTCATGTTCTCCGGTACAGACAGCCCGTTTGCTATCTGCGAATCTTGCTCTCATCTCCTGAAGGTATGCGCTTATGTTGTCATTTTCCCCCTGCCTCGCCATGCCCTCCAGTTCAATCAGATGATGCCTTAAATCATGGCGGAAATTTTGCAGATTTCTGTCGGATGACTGCATCGTTTCAAGCTCCCGCCGATAAGCCTCCACTTCCTTTTGTAGATTTTCCTGTTTCCACTTCTCTTCAAAATTGTATGAAAGGCTGTTAAACAAAACCATCGAAAGAATGATGATTGCCACTACCGCAATACTTGCAACCATCTGATAGACGCCGCCGGACATCACCGTCACACAATATAGGATCACCGCGGCAAACACCGGAAATAAGGATAAAAGGATCATCTCCCTGCTAAGCATCTGCCACGCGCAGCCGCGTCTCAGGATGATTCCAAAAATACGTTCCATCAGCACCATAAAGATTACGGTCAGGATAAAACTGTAAAAATAATTCTTTTCTCCGAGTATGGGCATCATAATTGCATATGCCAGCATATCACAGGCGGCGCTGAGCACTGAGATAAAAACAGAGACTAAATTTTTTTCCAAAGCTTTCCATTGTATGTACTGGCGATAAGAAAAATAAGCAAAAGGTTAACCGTCAGATTCAGCACTGTAATATGGAAAAACTCATTTGCAAGTAAAGTTCCCAGAAACCATAGTATCGAAAGAATATTTGTGAAAGTTCTATTTTCACTGACAGTTTCAAGAAAATCCGATGCAAGCCTTCTTATCACAAGCAATAAGCAGAAATTACAAAGAACGGTAATCAGATAGTAGCGTACCGACACATTGATATTTAGCATTACAACAACTTCCTATTCGGAAGCTGTTGTAAACTTAGGATACAATGAACTCAA
>CAKRUB010000044.1 GCA_934402375.1 uncultured Acetatifactor sp. | reverse complement strand
GCTATATCCTTCCCACTACCGGGTGGATTCGGGACTTTAACCCGTTAGAAACGTGCGCCGCTAGGCGCACATACAAAGGCGGCAGGAATTGTTCCCTGCCGCCTTACATTTCGCTATTTATTCATTTTCCGTGTCCTTTTCCTCTGTGATCCACTTCCGGACAGTTGCTTCATCAACTCCCGCCGCTTCCGCGATCTGCTGTAAGGGGATATTCTGCTTCGCCAGATTCTTTACCACGGAACGGAGCGCGGCGATACGACCAGTCTCCATTCCCTCACGAATTCCGGCAGCACGTCCCTCCTGCATTCCAGCAGTTCGTCCTTCCTTTATTCCAGCAGTTCGTCCTTCCTTTATTCCAGCGTCATATCCCTCCTGCCTTCCATGCTCGTACTCCGCCTCACGGTATTTTTTCTCTTCCAGCTCCTGATCATACTCAAATATGCTCATCTTCAATACCTCCGCCCGGTTTCGGGACAGGAACTCCGACAGAATCCCCTCCCTGTCTGCAACCCGCCCCGTGCCGTTATAAAACACCAGAAATTTCGGCGCAGGCAGCTTCAATAATACCGACGAATAGAGCGACTTGTCCTTCACAAGGATCTGGTACTCGCTTGCAATGTAAAACAGGTTTCGCAGCGGAAAATCGTGTCCTTGTACCTGCGGTTTGCCTCCGGCAGCTTCACCACAGATTTTCTAAAATATATGCTTTTGATATAGTTTGCCATAATGCATGGCTGTTTTGCAAGCCCTAAAACGGAAAACAGAGGGAACTGTAACGAATAATTTCAAAACTTCATCCGACACTATTGTCATTTACAAGATATAGTATTATAATTGGAAGAGTGACTACAAAGTGTGGGGGAATACTGTCTGATGAATAAGTCGGATCTGACTAGAAATGCATATATGCTGCAGGGAAGACTCGCAAAGCGGGGCTACATGCGCTGGTTTCACTCCTTCTCGGGAGTTCAGGCAGACACAGGTGCCGTCCGCACTTTTTTTGTGGAATATATGATTATGAATCCGGGTCTGGGCGGCGATCAGCCCATTCTGGGACAGCATCCCTTCTACCGGAAGCGCGGCATGAAGCCTTCCTACGTCATGGTCAAAGCGGGGGTTTTTCCGTCTGCCGACGGCAATGACGGCAGACAGCTTCATGTATTCTACCCCATCCATTCCCTGAAAGCCACAGGGACTCCTCTGGTAATGCAGGTCGAGGATTGTTTTTACAGCGAAAACCGCATCAGCGGCTGCATAGATGTCACGGAAAAAGATGCGCGGCATCGCTCGTTTATGACAGATGCCGGCACGATGGAATGGGATCTCGAGGTGTACAAGGCCGTCGCCTGTCACAGCGGTATTCTTGCAAGCCCTTTCTTCCAGTTTTTGAATGCTCTCGACAGCTACTGGCACGGCGAGGGTATCAAGAGCTTTTTCAAGGGAACGGTTCTTCTCGACGGCGAAACCTATACCGTCACTCCCGAGACAAGCTACGGTTATTCCGACAAGCACTGGGGCCGGGATTTCAACCGCCCTTGGATGCAGTTTGCGTGCGGCAGACTGACCAGCGAGCGCACCGGCAGAGAATTAAAGCATTCTGCTTTTGCCGTCAATGGCTGCTGCCCGAGATTTCTCTGTTTTCCGCTTCGCCGCAAGCTGTTGATCCAGCTCTCCTACATGGGCGAGGATTTCTGTTACGGTTTCCAGCCGTTTCTGCTGTCCCGCTGTAAGTGGGAAACCAAGGAGACGAACAAGCGCTACATCTGGCACATTACGGCACGCAATCGCTCCTCTGTCATTAAAATTTCTGGCAGCTGCACAAAGGCGCAGATGCAGTCAATAAAATACGAAAATCCGGAAGGGCAGCTGTCGAGATTCCCGCTTTTGGCAGGTGGCTCGGCAATCGGCACCATCCAGATTTTCAGAAGGTTTTCCGGCGGTCGTGAACTGATCGACACGCTTCATATGGAGCAGGGCTTCTGCGAATACCGCTGAACGCCTTTTCAGGCTAAATGCTGTAATCCAGATTTTCTGCTCTCTGTCTGCTCTTTTCGACAAGATCCGCGATCGTGACATTGTCTATGACATTGTTGATCGCGGCATAGAGATCTTTCCACACTTCAAGCGTCTCGCAGGTATCGCACCTGTCGCAGTCCGGCGCCCCCTCATCGAGGCAGGCAACCGGCGCCATCGACCCTTCGGTCAGACGCAGTATCATTCCAACCGTGTATTCCGACGGATCTTTCGCAATGCGGTAGCCGCCCTGAGCGCCTCTGACACTGTTTACATATCCCGCCCGATTCAGCACCGCAATGATCTGCTCCAGATACTTTTCCGATATTCCCTGTCTGCTGGCAATGTCCTTTACCTTGATACACTCTCCCGTGTTATTTAAGGCAAGATCCAGCATGACTCTGACTGCATATCTGCCCTTTGTAGAAATTTTCATTGTTACCCCCGTTCTTCCCCTATATCAGCTATAAAACTTACTTATACGGAATAACTCCGCCATTGTACTTCTCATTGATAAAGTTCTTGATCTCATCGGACTTCAGCACCTCAACCAGTGCCTTGATCTTGTCGGAATTCTCATTTCCTTCCTTCACGGCAATAATGTTCACATAGGTCGCTGCCGCATCGGAATCAGCGCTCTCATACAGCAGAGCATTGTCTGCGACTGTGTAGCCTGCCTCCATTGCATAGTTACCATTCATGATACCGAAGGTGACATCCTGCAGTGTTCTGGGAATCTGTGCTGCCTCCAGCTCAACGATCTCGATATTGTAAGGGTTCTCGACAATATCCAGCTTGGTCGCTGTCAGACCTGCGCCATCCTTCAGTTTCAGATAGCCGTTGTCCTGCAGAAGCAGAAGTGCACGCGCCTCGTTTGTGGTATCGTTCGGAACTGCGATGGAAGCATTCTCCATGTCAGCCAGATCCGAAGACTTTCCAGGATAGAGACCGAACGGCTCATAGTGGATGCCGCCCGCATTTACCAGATGGGTTCCCTGCTCCTCATTGAAGCTGTCCAGATAAGGAACATGCTGGAAATAGTTCGCGTCAAAGTCTCCAGACTCTACAACGTTGTTCGGCTGCACATAATCGGAAAATACCTTGACCTCAAGCGTATAGCCCTTTGCCTCGAGCAGGGGCTTTGCCTCCTCCAAAATCTCCGCGTGCGGAACTGCAGATGCCGCTACCTTAATCGTCTTGTCATCTGCGCCGCTCTTTCCGCAGCCGGTCAGTGAGGTTGCCGCCAGCACTGCCACGCTTAAAAGTGCAATCAATTTCTTTTTCATAATCATTTCCTCCTCTATAGCAACGCTTTCCGCGCTGTTATCTTATCCTCTTGTCCAGTTTTTTGGACAGTTTTGTACCTGCATACTGCATGATCTGCACCAGCAAAACCAGCAGAACCACAGTCACCCACATGATGTCCGCCTGATAGCGGTAATAGCCGTACTGGATCGCAATGTCTCCAAGTCCGCCTCCGCCGACGATTCCCGCCATAGCGGAATAGCCGAGCACGGTTCCCAGCACGATTGTCGCGCCGACGACGAGAGACGTTCTCGCCTCACCGAGCATCACCTTGACGATGATCGTCCACAGGCTCGCGCCCATACTCTGCGCCGCCTCGATGACTCCCTTGTCCACCTCAAGCAGCGAGGACTCCACCATTCGCGCAATGAACGGCGCTGCCGCCAGCACCAGCGGTACAATGGTCGCTGTGGGGCCGTATGCCTTTCCGACGATTGCCCGGGTCAGCGGAATGACAAGAATCAGCAGAATCAAAAACGGCACGCTTCTCACAACATTGACAATAATGTCAATCAGTTTATAGATCAGCTTATTCGGTCTCAGCCCATCCTCTGCGGTAATGACGAGCGCTATGCCCATCGGCAGTCCCAGCACATACGCTGCGATTGTCGAAACCAGTGTCATGTACAGAGTAATTCCCGTATTTTCCAACAACATCATTGCAACCGCTTTATCCAACATAGGAATCCACCTCCTCGACCGTCAGCTTTCTCTCCTGGAGATAATGAATCATCTTCGCCGCCAGAGTATCATCCTCCGGCAGCTGCAGGATCATCTGACCATGCGCAATACCGTTGATGTCCTTGGTGTCCGCCAGAAGGATATTGACCGGCGCCTTGCACTCGAGAACCATATTGGCGATCACCGGCTCAAAGGACGAATTCTCCGTGAATACAATGCGGATGCAGCGCTTACCGCGCATCTCGGACGCCTGCGAATTTACCATGAACACCAGCTTCTTCGCCGCCGGTGATTTCGGAGAGGTAAAGACCTCCTCCACCGTACCGTATTCCGCCAGATTGCCGTTGTCGATGATTGCAACATGGGAACAGATCTCCTGAACCACCGCCATCTCATGCGTGATAATGACAATCGTAATGCCGAATTCCTTATTGATTTTCTGCAAAAGCTGCAGAATTGATTTTGTTGTCGTCGGGTCAAGCGCACTGGTAGCCTCGTCGCACAACAGAATCTTCGGGTTGTTTGCCAGCGCTCTCGCAATGGCGACACGCTGCTTCTGGCCTCCCGAAAGCTGTGCCGGATAGCTCGCCGCCTTCTCCGCCAGCCCTACGATCTCCAGAAGCTCCTTCGCCCGTTTTCTGGCATCCGCCCGCTTTACACCGACAATCTCCATCGGGAAGCAGACATTGTCCAGAACGCTTCTCTGCATCAGCAGATTGAAATGCTGGAAGATCATGGCAATTCCCGTCCGGGTCTTGCGCAGCTCCTTTCCGGACATGGCAGAGAGATCTCTGCCCTCGACCAGCACGGTTCCCGTCGTCGGTCGTTCCAGAAAATTCAGACACCGGACCAGTGTGGATTTTCCTGCGCCGCTCATACCGATAATGCCGTAAATATCACCCTTTCCGATATCCAGAGTGATTCCCTTCAGCGCTTCCACCTGATTATCCTTGCCCGTAAACGTTTTTGTCACATTTTGAATCTGAATAATAGGTTCCATCGTCTACACCTTTCTGATACAGGCAGTTCCTACTATGTTGATATGAATTACTGCCTGTATCGCAGTGTATCACATATTCAGGCTTCTGTAAACATGGGAGTGGAAAGATACCTGTCTCCCGAGTCGGGAAGCAGTGCAACAATCGTCTTTCCCTTGTTCTCCGGGCGCTTTGCAATCTGTGCCGCCGCATAGAGCGCCGCGCCGGAGGTAATGCCTACCAGAATGCCCTCCTTGTGCGCGATCAGTCTGCCGGAGCTGAAAGCCTCCTCTGTTGTCACCGTAAATACTTCGTCATAAATCTCCGTATTTAATATAGAAGGAACAAAGCCTGCGCCAATGCCCTGCAGCTTGTGAGGACCGGGCTTTCCGCCGGAGAGCACGGGTGAATCCGCCGGTTCAACCGCAACGACCTTGATGTCAGGATTTTTCGATTTCAGGAAGGTTCCGATACCTGTAACCGTGCCGCCTGTGCCGACGCCTGCCACAAAGATGTCTACCTTTCCGTCCGTGTCCTCCCAGATCTCCGGGCCTGTCGTAGCCGCGTGTGCCGCAGGGTTTGCCGGATTGTCAAACTGTCCGAGGATGATGGAGTTTGGAATCTCCTTCTGCAGCTCCTCCGCCTTGGCAATCGCACCCTTCATTCCCTTAGTGCCCTCTGTCAGCACAAGCTCCGCGCCATATGCCTTCAAAAGGTTTCTGCGCTCCACGCTCATGGTCTCCGGCAGTGTCAGCACTGTGCGGTAGCCCTTCGCTGCGGCAACGCTTGCAAGACCGATGCCGGTGTTTCCCGAGGTGGGCTCGATGATGGTAGCGCCGGGCTTAAGCTTTCCTTTCTTCTCCGCATCCTCAATCATAGCCAGAGCAACTCTGTCCTTCACACTTCCCGCAGGATTAAACAGTTCTACCTTGACCAACAGAGTTGCATCCTCTATTCCCTGTTCCTTTGCATAGTTGCTTACCTTCATCAGCGGTGTATGTCCTATCAGTTCTGTCGCATTCTCATAAATCTTTCCCATTTTGACTCCCTTCCGTCCGCTCTGGCTGACACGCATCTGTTTTTTATTTCCTACTAATTCAGTAGGTTTGTTATGAATTAGACTTTACTACCTTTTATTTTATTTGTCAAGCAATTTGTGGAAAAATTTAAATCATATTTTCCGAAATAGCTGTTCAGCTTACGGCAAAAAATGTTATAGTATAGTAGATTCTACCCGGGAGGTTTTTAAATGATTAACATAAAACATAACAGAATATATACGATTTTACTTTTTCTGCTCGGTATGTTTACTCTCGCTGCTGCCGTCAAAACTGTTTTTGTCAGCATTGATATTGATGAATCCTATGCCATCACACAGTCCTACCGCCTCGTAAAGGGTGACCGGCTTCTTCGGGACATGTGGGAGCCGCACCAGTTCAGCGCCTATCTCTCTTCTATATTAATAGCGCTCTACCTCTTCCTGTTCAAAACCACGACAGGACTGGTTCTCTTTCTCAGACTCTGCGGAAGCATTCTCCATCTGGCATTGGGCATCGGGCTGTATTTTACCTGCCGGAAATTCGTCTCCCCGAAATTTGCACTCCTGCTCAGTCTTCTTCATCTGAATTTTCTTGCCAAATGGATTCAGACACCGGAATTTGAATTGATGCAGTACTGGCTATTGCTGCTGACATTTCTGTTGCTCGTCCGTTTCTATGAAGACAAAAGGCACTATGGACTACTTCTGGTCGCCGGTTTCTGCATAATGCTTCAACTGCTCAACTACCCGACCATGCTTCTGCTTTATCCGTTCTATATTGCGGGGATTTTTTCAATTACCCCCAAAAAGGCTGAGAAGTGGCGCTATGCCGGCATCACAACTCTCGGTGCTCTTATCCCCGGAGTTCTCTTCCTGCTATACCTCGGTTCCTATATGTCCCTGAGCGAACTGTTCCCCAATCTCTCCTATGTTCTGGCCGATCCCTCCCACACAGAGATTCGGCCCGGAGTTCGTCTGGGCAACTTCGGACTGGAGTTTCTGACTGACCTTCTACTGTTGGCGGCATTATATATCCTCTGTCTGCTTGCGGTCAGAGGGCTTTCCTGTCTCGTGAAAAAAAAGCAGTATACACGGCGCTCGCTGCTCTTATTTGCCGCGCTTGCCGAGCTGATCCTGCTCTGCCTGATCCAGATGTGCGGCTGCCTGTTCTTCGATCAGAACCAGTTTTTTCTACAGAACCGCTACCTGCTTGCCGCATTGGTCAGTCTGGTTCTGTATCTCACCGACGCCAAAAAAACACTGCATAAAAAATTACTGTTTTACTTTGCCATTGTACCGTCATTGGTCTCGACACTTGCCGCTGTACTGTTGACGAACATGTCCGTCAACACTTCCTATTCCAAGCTTTTCCTCTGTGTCCCCGTGCTGTTTCTCTATCTTTCTGCGGATAACAGCGAGCTGACTGAGAAGGATTTTCTGTTTCCTGTCCTAGCCGTTCTCGGCAGCCTGCTCGTCTGCAAGCTGCTTCTGATACGTGTGACGGGATGCCTGCCTGTGACTGTCCGGGCAGACATGGCACAGATAAATGACGGGCCGTTGAAGGGAATCTACATCACGCGGGAGCTGCACAACGCCTTGTCCTCCGACTATGCCCTCCTCTCACAGAAGGTGACACAGGAGGATAAATTATTCTATTTCGGCTGTGAATCCCTGCTGTACCTCAGCTCACCGGCAGAGCTTTCAGTCGCCAGCGTGCAGGGAACATCCGTATTCAATCAGGACTTTTTGGATTACCTTGAGCGTCACCCCGACAAGTATCCGACCGTGATTGCTGTAGATAAGACATTTCAGCTGACAGACTCTTACCATTACAATCCGTATAATTATATTGTCGCGGACTGGATTGAAAATACCTGCTCCGGTGCCGACTATGTGGAAACAGACTACATGACACTTTATTTTTTAAATCAGAAAGGCAACTGACATGACAAGTACAACCTATTCCGTACCCTGCATCCGGCAGCGGGCAGACGGGTTTGACGCAGATCATCCCCTCTCCGTCTCTGTCCCCGGATCAAAAAGCATCACTAACCGGGCTCTCCTCCTTGCGACACTGGCAGAGGGCACGTCCACCTTAAACGGTGTCCTTTTCTCCGACGACTCCCGGCACTTCTTAAGCTGCATACAGACATTGGGCTTTGAAACCTCCGTCGACGAGGCTGCAAGGACGATCCGCGTAACCGGGCTCGGCGGACAGCTTCCGAAGAAGGAGGCTTCCCTCTATGTCGGAAGCGCCGGCACTGCAGCCAGATTTCTCTCTGCTTATCTTGGACTTTCCGGGGATGGTATCTATCACATGGAATCCTCCGCGCAGATGCAGAAGCGCCCCATGGCTCCATTGCTGGACAGTCTGAAATCGTTAGGGTGTGAGATCACCTATCAGGGCGAAGAAGGACATTTCCCTTTCACCGTCAAGGGACACGGCTTCCTCCGCGACCGCATCACGGTCAGCATCGAGGAGAGCAGTCAGTTCCTAAGCGCCCTGCTCATCGTCTCCTGTCTCGCAGGGCAGGATTTTCTCACCTGTATCGACGGTACACACGGCAGAGCCTATGTCGAAATGACAATTAAGATGATGGAACAGTTCGGCGTGACAACCGTTCCGTTATATTATTGCAGCGGCAACAACGAAAACCACAGCTGCACAGGCTGTATCAACAGTTCGCTTCCCTATGCATATAAAACTCCCGGCGGGCAGTGCTATCATGCGCTGGAGTACCTCGTTCCACCCGATGTTTCCGCCGCCTGCTATTTCTATGCTATGTCACCTCTGTTGAATCTACCGGTGCGGGTAGAGAATGTGCACCCCGGCGATTCATCGATGCAAGGGGACATTGCATTTCTTTCTATATTAGAGCAGATGGGATGTACCACCGCAGATACCGCCGCCGGTGTTGTCGTACTGCCCCCAGATGGCGGAAGCTATCACGGCGTGACCGTCGATATGTCCGCGTGTTCGGATCAGGCGATCACCCTCGCCGCCATCGCACCCTTCGCAGACAGCCCGACCACGATCCATGGCATCGGTCATATCCGTCTTCAGGAGAGCGACCGCATCCATGCCATTTTGACCGAGCTCGGCAGAATGGGCATCCGCTGCGAGGAAATCGAGGATGGCATCATTATTTATCCCGGCTCACCGACCCCCGCGACCGTGGAGACCTACGAGGATCACCGTATGGCGATGGGATTTTCACTGATTGGGCTGCGCGCGCCCGACATCGTTATCAACGATCCCGGCTGCTGCCGGAAAACCTTCGAGGAATACTTTGAAACACTGGATGCAGTCGCTGAAAAGCTGCTGTACAGTTCTGCGAAATAATGATATAATAGAGGTGGTCATTAAGTAAGGAAAAGGCAGGTTACGATATGAGTAAGAAAAGAGCCGTAGTCTCTCTGGGACACGAAGCATTAGGCTATACCACAGAAGCGCAGTGGGATGCCGTTAAGATCACCGCAAAGGCACTGGCAGACCTTGTCGAGGAGAACTACCAGCTGACTATCACGCACAGTAACGGGCCGCAGGTCAGCATGATCCACAAGGCAATGACCGAGCTGCGCCGCGTATACATCGACTACACCCCCGCCCCTATGTGCGTCTGCTCTGCCATGAGTCAGGGCTATGTCGGATATGATATTCAAAATGCACTCCGCTCGGAGCTTTTAAACCGCGGTATCTCCAAAACGGTCAGCACAATTCTGACACAGGTAACGGTAGACCCCTACGACGAGGCGTTCTACGAGCCTACCAAAGTGATCGGACGCTATATGTCAAGGGAAGATGCCGAGACAGAAATCAAGAAGGGAAATTATGTGAAGGAAGACCCCGGCATGGGCTTCCGCCGTGTTATTGCGGCTCCCAAGCCGATTGATATTGTAGAGATCGATGCGATCCGCACGCTGGCGGATGCTGATCAGGTTGTCATCGCCTGTGGCGGCGGCGGAATCCCCGTCATCGAACAGCAGCATAATCTGAAGGGCGCATCAGCAGTCATCGAAAAGGATGCCATCGCCTCCAAGCTCGCCTCAGAGCTTGCATGTGACGAGCTTATTATCCTGACGGATGTCGATTGTGTATACAAGGATTACGGCACAGAGAACCAGACGCCCATCCCGTCTATGACCGTTGACGAGGCAAAGGAGTTAATCCGCCGCGGACAGTTTGGCGAGGGAACGATGCTTCCTAAGATTGAGGGCGCAATCAGCTACCTTGAAAGCAAAAGGGACGGCAGGGTTCTCATCACCTCCATGTCCAAGGTACGCGATGCCGTGAAAGGAAAAGCAGGCACAGTCATCACTGCGTAGCGCCGAGCGCGGCAAGCAGTGCGCCGATCATAATACAGAAATCCGAAATATTAAATACAATGTTCCTGAACCATTTCCACTTTACGGGAAAGCTGAGATAGTCGACTACATACTTTCTTCTCAGTCGGTCATAGGTATTGCTGAAAGAGCCGCCGAGCAGAAGCGCAAGCCCAAACCGTAGCAGCCGGTTTCCGCGATGCCCGAGGCTGAGAAGGAAGACAAGTGTCAGCACAATCGTCAGCGCAAGAGAAACTGCGGCCACAACAGGTCGCTTTTTTTCACCCATGTTCAGCATCATACCCTGATTATGATGCTTCCGCAGAATCAGTTTTCCATGCGCTATACGCTTCTCCTTCTCCCCATTGCCGATGGCAATATACTTCTCAACACGGTTCTTGATGAAGAGATCTCCGGCGAAGATCAGTACAATCAATGCGATATAAAACATAAGTGTGCCTCCTTATCTACTGCAAGTGACGTTGCGCAAGATGCACAGACCACCGCAGGCACGCTCGCGCTACCTTCCGCACACAGCGGCACATAAGTCTCCACAGCACGGAGACTAAGTGCCGGCGGCTCCAGAGTGCGCTGCTTGTGGTCAGGTGCATCTTGCACAACTGTTATCTTTCACCCAGTACTTCTCAGTCATAGTCCACGCTCATCATGCAGAGTCCCTGGGCGGGTGCTGTGGGGCCTGCTTTCTGGCGTTCGGGGTTCTCAAGGACAGCCCGCACCTGTTGTTCCGTCATGCGTCCGCAGCCCACCTCCAGCAGTGTTCCCACCATGATGCGGACCATATTCTGCAGAAAGCCTGTTCCGTGGAAAAAGAACCGGATATAACCGCCTTCTCTCTGAATCTCTATCCGGTCGACAAGCCGCACCGTCGATTTCTTCATGCGCGGATTCACACAGAAGTTGCGGAAATCGTGTTCTCCGATCAACAGCTCCGCCGCGCGGCGCATTTTATCGACATCCGGCTTTTCGTCTAGGCGCGTATAGTATTTTCTGTCGAACACCGGCTTTACGTCTCCGTCAAAGCATGTATAGCAGTAGGTCTTACCGGTTGCGTTATATCTGGCATGGAATCTTGGTCCCGCCTCCTTCACCTCGAGGACAGCAATATCATCCGGCAGGTAACGGTTCAGGTAGTCCCTGATCTCCTCAGTAGAAAGTGTCGTCTCCAGCCTTGCGTTGGCAACCATGCCCTTCGCGTGCACGCCGCCGTCCGTGCGCCCCGCCCCGATGACCTCCGTCTCGCTGCCGCACATCAGCCCGAGAACGCTCTCCAGCTTCCCCTGTATGGTATTCTGTCCCGGCTGCCTCTGCCAGCCGTAATATCTTGTCCCATCATACTCAATCACAAACCTGTAATTTTTCATATTATCCGGTTCCTCCCTTCTATTTCGTCCCCTAATAACTTTTTTCATGTTTTACTATTCAAAGTGATAAAAATCATGTATACTATAGGTATAGACACTTACACCCGAAAATTTTAGGAGGAAATTACAATGAATGATCAATTTGACAATCTTGGCTCACAAATCAAGGAGCTGCGCATCCAGATGAAGCTGACACAGGCGGAGGTAGCAAAGGCACTGGAAGTTACCCCCGGTTATATCAGTAACGTTGAGAACAACAGAACTGCTATGTCCCTCCGTGTACTGATTTACTACGCCCGCCTGATGAATATTTCACTCGATTCCCTGATTGGAAAGGTTGCTCCTGCCTACAGAGAAACCGCTCTGGACAACGAGCTGCGCCAGCTTGCCTCAAAAATGACTGATGATCAGAAGGCTAAGCTGATCAAGACAATTAAGCTGTGGTCTAAATAAAGCCTTAGAAGCTGTGCCCGCCACCGCTTCCTGAGCTTCCGCCGCCACCTCCGCCAGAGCTTCCATCACTGTCGGAGCTTGGCGGTTGATATACCTTCGTCTGTTTCACTAATTCCGCCCTTGCATTCGTCAGCTGGCAATGATGCTTCATATTATTCAGAAGCTCCTTCTCACCCGCTTTCCCCACTCCCGACAGACAGCGCATCAGCACATAATTAATCAGGAACGCAAGTATGACCGCACACAGGGCATTGCTGATGTATTTCATCGGCTGGGCAATCCTGTGACCGGAAAGTACCGTTTCAATCTCGAAAAAGACTTCCCCGGCACAGCCGTAATAATCGCCGTCCGACGCATAACGATAGCTGTTGTCCGTGATGGTGTCGGAATATGCATTTGTGATCACCTTACTGATAGCTCCGTTATTTTTGATCCAGATATTACGGTTATCCATATCGATCAGAAAGATCGTTCCGCTGGAAGCGCCAAATTTCTCTTTGTAATAGTCCTCAACATACCCGGCTGTCGATCCCGGGTTCTGCGAAATACTCTTAAATCCCACATTTCCCCATTTCGTTATTGCCTTCATCTGCTCCGCCAGCGCAGCCCGCTCCTCTTCTGTCATAAGCTCCGCGTCGTCCTCGAGGATAACGGCATAACCCGTGTCCGGATTGGTATACACCGGCGCAGCAAGTGCGTTGATTTTCATTCCCTGAAACAATAACAGCACAAGGAAAAGCGCTGTAACAAGCCGCCCACCCATCCCTATGGCCGTTTTCTTCCTGCTACTCGGCACTGTCGTCACCCCCCTTTTTCTCAAACTGAGGCAGACTTCTCATCGTCAGCTTGTTATAATTCCGTATCAGATCAGTAAAGACAAAGACCACCGTTGCCAGAATCGCAAGCACGCCTCCATAGTACCATAAATCAGACACCGGCTGACACGCCCGGATGCTGAAGCTCACCAGAACCGCCGCCAGCGAAAAGAGACATCCCTTTCCTCCGCGTATTTCCGTAAACTTCTTTTTCTTCATGTCACTATACCGATTGAGACTCATTATGCTGACAACCATGACCGTGATAGCAGATGCCAGCCATGCAAAGGCAGGGAAAAAGCCTCCCCGTATTCCTGCAACGACAAATACAATGCCGAGCCAGATCAGCATAATGGTAATTGTCAAAGCTTTTCCCTTTTTCTTCTCCTTCTTCTCATTTTCCTCGTTCTTTTCAGCTTCCTCTATCTTGTCAGTTTTCTGCTCTTCCGCGTTCTTTTCCTGTTCCCGCATCTTCTGTATGGCACGGTCCTCCTGTCGCGTCTCATTTCGGAAAATACCGCCCAGCTCGCAATAATATATCAGCGACGACACCGCCGCAACGAGCGCACTGCCGTCAAGCAGCATCTTCGGGCGCAGCGTGAGAAAAAGATTCAACAATATAAAGATCGGAATTGCCAGAATCAGCGAACTGGCGAAAAACTTTTTTTCATCGACGGGCATATCCGCCACCACCTTGCCGGTCTGACCGTTCACCGCTGCATAGGCGACCCGGTCTCCATTCCGGTAACATAAAAACCATACCGGGAACAATGCGCTGTCCTCGCCATCGCTGACAGTCAGCAGCCTTTCCGGGGTTTTATTCTTCCCCTCATGCTCCAGCTTGATTCCGTGCTTCTCAAATACCGGATCCTTGCACAATGCCTCATAGGTCGCATTATCCGCAATTTCCAGCGCCTCCTGCTGATAGAGCTCCGCGTCCACATCCGCCCTGTCCGCATAAAACCCGCTGAGAAACGCAGGCGAAAAATCCTTCATCTTCTTTGCGTCATAGGGCGCAAGTCCCTCACTGATATTGTCGTAAAAGCTGGACGAAGCATCGAAAGCATAGCCCTCATACCCCGCATCCAGCTCGCCCTTCAGCGCATAATAATTCGTGTAAATATAATCGCCCTTGCGCTCCGAGGTATATCCGTCCAGCTGTATCTCTCCCCGCTGAACGACACGGTACGACCAGTAGGGCATATAAATTCCCCGGAAACCCTCGATAAACTGCGGATCCTTCAGCTCCTTCGGCGCAAAAAACGACTTGCGCAGCTTCTGCTCATACGCCCTCTTGCACTCCTCCTTCGTCTTCATAAAAGGAATGATATATCGGGGACGCTTTTCCCGGCTGATACGGCTGGATAAAATGTTTGCCGCCCCGCAGTAGCTGCAAAAGGAGGTAATGTCATTATCTCCACTGATCATCTCGCCGCCGCACTGCGGACATAAAAAGACATTTGCCTCAAAGCTCCCGCCTTCCTCCGCATCCTCTCCCTTGGTGAGCGAATAAGGATCGAAACGAGATTCGCAATGGGCACAGAACATCTTCTGGGAGGAAATGTCAAACTTCAGATTCCCCCCACAGTTCGGACATTCATACATTACGTTTTCCTCTCTTCCTGTAATTTGTCTTCCTGCCCAGCTTACTCCTTCGTCGCCGTCTCCATATTCTGCTGGATTTCGGCACTGCGGTCAAGCGGCGCAAAGCCGTCGTTTCTGTCTGTGCGGAACGGTGCCAGCGGCATGCCGTCCGCTCTGAAAATCTCCACATCACCATAATTTGTCCAGAGGTATCTGGCAAATACCGGTCTACCGATCTGCGGTGCAGAGACATGTATGCTGTCGCCCGTAATCTTCACCGCCGCAGGGATATACTGCCCGTCCTCCCCGGCGATTTCAAAGCCCAGACTCTCCTCCGGCGGCGCACTCTCGGAATAGCCGGGTCTTCTGACACGCTCTGCCTTATGTACAACGAAGCCGCCATCTGCATTCCGGAAGCGCAGAATCAGCTCTCCCTCACCGTATTCCACGCGGTCAAACAGCGGGCTCTCCGCATCCGCCACGTTCTCAAAGCCATATGCAAGCTCCAACGCCTGCGCGCACATGCGCTCGCCGACCTTCCGCTTCATCTTCGGATGGATGTCATTGTAGACGCCCTGATCGATGATACAGGTCATGGCAGTATTCTTCACGGTATCATACACCCTGTTCTGCGCTTCTCTGATCAGGCACCAGTTCTTGAAATCCGGGTCCTGCTTATAGCGGTGCATCGGAAGCTGGGCAAAGATAAACGGAAGCCGGTCATCGTCCCAGTCCTCGCGCCACTGTGCAATCATCCGTGTAAAGAGCTTACGGTACAGATGCGGCAGATGGTCATCGCTCTCTCCCTGATAGTATAGAAATCCCTTCAGCGAATACGGCATCACGCGCCGCAGCATACACTCATACAGCCCGCCCGGACGGAAGGGATTGCTGCATCCCATCGGCCCCGGCCATTTACACTCACCGACGCGCTCCAGCACCTCCGCCCATTCTATCTCGGGGTTCTCCGCATAGCACGCCTCCGCCTTTTTATCAAATTCCGCCTGATAAATGACATATTCGTCATATTCTCTGCGCTGCTCCTCCTCGGTCTTTCCCGCCACGGCAGCGTCGTAGGTGTCGAGATATATCTTCAGATCCTCATCCGAAGCGATTGCCTCTCTCGGCATCCACGCGGATGCAGACGTACCGCCCCAGTTACAGCCGATGATTCCGACCGGCACACCAAGCTCCTTCTGGAGCCGCACCGCAAAGAAATAGCCGACTGCCGACCAGTACCTTGTCCCATTGCCGCCGAAGCATTCCCAGCCACTCTGTCTTTCCGACCGGAAGAAGTCCTCATCCATATACGCCTTCTTCTGGGTATAATAAAAGCGGATCTGATCGTCCGCCGGACGGTTCAGGGCGTCACTCTCCGTGCAGTTCTGCAGCTCATACTCCATATTTGACTGCCCGCCCGCAAGCCAGACCTCACCGATGGCAATGTTGCGCAGACAGATACTCTCCCCGCCGCAGCTTACCTGCAGGACATGCTCCAGTCCCGCCTCCAGCGGCGGCAGCTGTAACTCAAATCTGCCGTTCCGCACAACCGTCCTTCCACGGCTTTCCTGCTCCTGTCCCTGTTCCATCCTTCTTCCCCGGATGTATGCCTCCACAGAGCATCCTTCCGGCCCGGTTCCGAACACGGCAATGTTTTTCCCTCTCTGCAAAACGCAGTTGTCACTGAAAATCGCTGCAAGCCTAAATTCCATAGTTTTCCCCATTTCTGCGCACGTTCTTTGCGCATAGCGAGTTTGTGTCAAGTGCGCCCAGACACAAATCTCATGATTGAAAAAATTTTTATTCTGCTCTAATGCACAGAAAGCAACCATATCACTATGGCTGCTTCTCTCAAGCTCTGAATCGTTACATTTTCTGTATATAATGTATGCCGCACGCATTGCAGGCAGAAACATAGCATCCGTCCTCTTCCTTCACAAAAAGGAGCTTTCCGCAGCTGCTGCAGTGTTGGATGCGGATACCTGCGCTGCCCGAAGCCGGAAGCGGCTCTGGCTCAGCTGCCTTCTCCTCCATCGGCGTCTGTAGATTTTCGAGGCTTTCTGCCATGTCAAACATACTCAGCTGTCCATCCTCGAAATTGTCGAAAAAATCCATGTCAGTCCGTACCTCCATGCATGGGCAATCACTTCCACGCTTTTCTTAATTATACCATGATTGTTTCTCAATCATGGTATTGATGTCCATTCGCACGCTTTCCATTTTAGGACAAGGTTATTATACCTCATGACACCGAATCCCGCAAGCAGGTCATGTACGTCAAAGCTTCATTCCGCAATCTCTCGTTCCTCCAGATACATTTGTGCACGGCTTTGGATAATCCGACAGGTCTCCTCCAGTTCTTTTTTGCCTTCAAAATAGTATTCCAGTTCTTCCCAAATTAAATTTCTCAGAATATCCAACGAATAATCCTTTCTTCTTACATACGGAATGATGTCAAGTACCTCATCTACCTGTCTCTCGGTAAATGTACATGGTGTTCCAAGAAAATCCGTCGTTTGCAGCAAACGCTGTTTTGCCTTTTCCATGCTGTCACGGTCAATCGTTAGTCTGAAGGTTCCATGCTCCCGCATAGCCTCTCCCTGCGTTTTTTCCACATACATAAGATAAAACTCAAGAAATTCATAGGCACCCTGCTTCACCTCACTGGTACTTAAAATGCTCATCGCCGGTGAATTTATATACGCACGGGGCATTCCGTCCGCACCCGGATAACCTTTCACCACAAATTCCTCTTTATATTCGTTTTCTGCAATCGCTATCTGTCCCAGATTCTCTATGTTATCACCCAATCTGCTCGCATCATTTTCATAAAGCTCCATCATCTCGTTCAAACTATATTCTGAGGTGTCAACCATCTCCAGATTCTTTAATTTTTCTGCAAAAAGCTTTAATTCCTCTTCATTGAGATTAATTTTTCCGTTGCTTTGCTCTAACATCCCGTCTATGCATACATCGAAAATATCCCGTTTCGTAGGAAAATGCAGTGCTTGGGCATTCGGATGTTCTGCGAGCCAGTCAAGAAACTCCTCCGTTGTCCATCCCCCTTCTTCAAGCTCCGCCTTTGTACCATACAGGGTTTCTATTGTATAATGGTCTGGAAGTGCAAACAATTTTCCGGTTACCTGATCTGTATAGGCTTCAACCACATTGCCGGACAGATCCTCCATTGAGAGATTAGACGACCTGTCTATGTACGCAGATAGATCTTCAAGGCAATCTTTATCCACTAATCCGGCTATGAATGTGTTATATGTCGAATAAATTATATCCGGATAATCCCCCGATGCAATCATTTGCGCCGCATCGTACTCATCCTTGTATTGATAATCCTTTACAACCACCTGAAAACTGTCATTCCGTTCATTAAACGCATCGACAGGATTTGTCATGTCTTGTGGAAGCTGGTCTGCATAATCATATAAGTAAATGACTTGTTTCCCATACGCATTATTTTTACTGCTGTCAGCGGAACTCTCCGGCAGATTTTCCCCATCATTTCTGGTGTACAAAGTATATTTCGCCGAAGTGCCATCACTGTTCAACCCGAACACCCGAATGCCTTCATCTACGACTTTTATTGCACTCACATCCCGGGATACTATGTTCCTCCCCTTCAGACCAAGAAGTACTTCCGCCTGATTCGAGTACGGTTCATAACTCCAGATTGCATCAGCGTCAAAAAAGACTATTTCCCCCGCCGAGGAAGCAAGCAGCGTGCCATCCCCTGCAATTTTTATGCCCTCATTCAGACGGTTTGTTGTCAAGTCCAATATGCTCATATATGTAGTCTGTTCATTCCCGTCAAAATATGTAATTCCGACGGTATCTTTATCAACCGCCACTAGCCCCCTGTAAGAATCGGTCGGACACTTCACTGAAGCGCCAGTCGCCCCATCAGCCTCCACAAGCACACAATACTCAGAAGTCAGCACAAGGAACCGTCCATCTTCCAACTTGATAAACCGATTAGGCGCATCGTTAGAAAAGAGCTCATCCGCCAGAAAACATTTGGTTTCCTTCTCAATATCTACGATATAATACCCTCTCTTTCCTTCCTTTTCTTCCCCCAAAAGCAAATAAATTTCATCATTTCCTTTTGAATCCGTCTCCATAAAGCATCCCCTGTAGATCGGGTCAACTAACGCAGCAATAAGTTTTGTCTTCGGGCTCTCTTCTAGCGTTCCTTGATAAAACAATCTTTCATCCGCCAGATTTCCCTCCGTTTCCTTTGTTTGTACAACAGAATAATAGAAGAAATCGTCCGTCACCCCGAGAAGTTCAAAATAATTTCCCTTCTCAGGAATTGAAAAAAAGACAGAGGTCTCCCGATATTCAATCTCTTCCTCTGTCGTATCTTTTTCTTTTCCGCAGCCAGACACTACCAACAGAATTAAAGATATAAATAAAAGCTTTAATTTCTTTTTCATCAAAATTTTCCTTCCTATAATTTCAAGCCCTAAATCATTGATTTTTGGACTTTTTTCTTTAAACAGTTACCTCATAACAAGTGCT
>CAKRUB010000043.1 GCA_934402375.1 uncultured Acetatifactor sp. | reverse complement strand
TCCTTCAGATGAATAGATCGGCTTTAGACACACATAGTGTAAAAGAAAAAATGCTTCCAAGGAAAGTGTAGCATCCCTGAGGCATTTTTTCAACTGTTATTTTACGTTTCTGAGTACTCGGCGACGTCATCCTTCAGCCGTTCCCACGCATCCGGGTGCTCCGTGTAGTACAGCGGGCACTTCTTACCGCCGCAATCATAGTGCCGCAATATGTCCTCTGTATCAAGTCCATAAGCATCCGTCAGCCATGCAAGAAGCGCGATCAGCGAGTCATAGGTCTCCTGCGTGAAGGAGCCGTCCTTCGCCTTGAAACAGCACTCTATGGAAATCGAATCATAATTTCTCGTCTGTACGGCATAGCCTATCTCATCCAGTGGCAAACACTGTAAGATTTCTCCGTCGCACCCTATGATAAAATGGGAACTGACGCTCGCCTGATGCATGTCCTTCTGCTGCTCAAAATAGCTTCTGTTCTGGGCTGCGCTCGTGCCGGGATTCGCCGTATAGTGCACAAAAATATTTTTCACCGTCTCCAGCGGTTCTCCCGGTCTGGAGTATTCATTCGGTGTCAGGAAATCCTCTGCCCAGTCCGGATGCGCATTATATTTTTCCGCCGGAAGTCCCTGTATGCTGCCGGCTGCCGGAGCAAAAATTTCGTCCTGTACCTTTTGTATGAAATTAACGCCCTGGTCTTCCGACGCAGCACCGGCAATTCTCTTCTGCAAGAGCATCAGTCCGAAGATCAGAATGATTCCGCAGGCAATCACCCACACTGCCGCACGCTGTCTGCGCACCTGTTTTCTTCGTTTTGCCTGTGCCGCCGCCCGACTGTCTCCCGGCTGCCTGCGCTGCGGAACTTTTTCGTTTCCATATCGTCTTACGTTTCTTCTTTGCTGCACAGAAGAAACGTCCCGTCTTCTCTGTTTCTCGTAATCTGCCAGATAAGGATTCCTCTTAATATTGATCAGCTCCGGCTCTTCACTCCGTCTGACCGCGTTACTGCCCTGCATCCTATGTACCCCTCATGTATTTTATCTAAGGATAATATAAACCCAAATTGTATCAAAGTTGTTTAAACTTTCCTTAAATTTATAACAAAAACCTTATTGAAAAGCAAACACAAAAAGTCCCTTTTATCAGATACCTTCCAATAAAAGGGACTTTAAAAATCTTTATTTACTTTCCCGGTTTACAGAAATGCCTTTACGGATTTGTAAACGCCCTCTGCATCCAGACCGTACTTGGCAACCAGAGCTGCTGCAGAACCGGACTCACCGAAGACATCCTGCATACCGATCTTCTTAACCGGTGTAGGCAGCTTCTCGGACAGGCAGTCACAGACAGCGCTTCCAAGTCCGCCAATCACGGAATGCTCCTCAACAGTTACGACCTTGCCGGTCTTCTTTGCACTGTTGAGAATGATCTCCTCGTCAAGAGGCTTGATGGTGCAGATGCTGATAACCTCAGCGTCAATTCCGTCAGCCGCCAGCTTCTCAGCCGCGCCCAGAGCGGAATCCACACAGATTCCGGTAGCGACAATCGTGACATCCTTGCCCTCGCGGACAACGGTTCCCTTGCCGATCTCGAATTTATAGTCAGGCTTATCGTTGATTACCGGAACAGCGGCACGTCCGAATCTGATGTAGACAGGTCCGTCGTATTCCAGTGCAGCGCGAACAGCCGCCTTTGCCTCCACATCATCCGCGGGACACATAACAACCATTCCCGGAATCGTTCTCATCAGCGCAATATCCTCGTTACACTGATGGGTAGCGCCGTCCTCGCCGACAGTGATGCCCGCATGGGTAGCGCCGATCTTTACGTTAAGGTGCGGATAACCGATAGAGTTACGAACCTGCTCAAAGGCACGTCCCGCCGCAAACATAGCGAAGGAGCTTACAAAAGGAATCTTGCCAACCAGAGACAAGCCTGCTGCCACACCCATCATATTGCTCTCTGCGATACCGCAGTCGATATGGCGGTCAGGATATGCTTTCTTAAAAATACCAGTCTTGGTAGCTGCTGCAAGGTCAGCATCCAGCACTACCAGATTCGGGAACTCTTCTGCCAGTTCCTTCAGAGCGTTTCCGTAGCTTTCACGGGTTGCGATCTTTTTCACCGTATTCTCTGCCATTATGCTTCACCTGCTTTCTTTAATTCTTCGTCGATCTTCTCCAGATCAGCCATAGCTACCGCATACTCCTCATCATTCGGAGCCTTGCCGTGCCAGTCAACGCTGTTCTCCATGAAGGAAACGCCCTTGCCCTTGACACTGTGCGCTACGATACAGGTCGGCATACCCTTTGTCTCCTCTGCCTCCTTGAAGGCTGCGCGGAGTGCGTCAAAGTCATGCGCATCTACGTTGATCACATGGAAATTAAATGCCTCAAACTTCTTGTCGATCGGATAAGGAGAGCATACCTGATCGATCGGTCCGTCGATCTGCAGATTGTTGTTGTCTACAATGACACAGAGGTTGTCCAGCTTGCGGAAGCCTGCAAACATGGCTGCCTCCCAGACCTGACCTTCCTCGATCTCGCCGTCACCCAGAAGGGTGTATACACGGAAGTCTCTATTGTCCAGCTTTCCGCCGAGAGCCATTCCGACCGCTGCGGAAATTCCCTGTCCGAGGGAGCCTGATGACATATCTACACCGGGGATGTGGATACAGGGATGACCCTGAAGATAAGAGCCGAGATGTCTCAGTGTCTTCAGATCCTCAACCGGGAAAAATCCTCTGTATGCCAGTGCGGAATAGAGTCCGGGAGCTGTATGCCCCTTAGACAGTACGAAACGGTCTCTGTCCTCCTTGTCAGGATTCTTGGGATCGATATTCATCTTCTCAAAATACAGATAGGTAAAGATGTCTGCTGCGGAAAGAGATCCGCCGGGATGCCCCGCCTTTGCACTGTGAACTGCTGTTACAATGCCTTTTCGCACGTCATTTGCGTGCTGCTGCAGTTCTAAATTGTTCATGCTTTCCTCCATTCTGCCGCCCCCGCGGCAACTCGTTCTATCGCCATCATACTACCACACAATGCCCCCTGCGTCTAGTCATTTATTGCTAAAAACGCTTAGTGTGCTCGAACACACTCCATTTTACACCTATCGTGCAGATGGTCGTCATTCATTCTTGGGGCGCTGCCCGTAATAGGCATTTGCACCGTGCTTTCTATAATAATGCTTGTCCTGTAATTCCCGGGGTGCAGGCTGGATGCGGGGATTGATTGTCTCCGCGCGGTAAGCCATCTTTGCCACCTCTTCCAGAACCACGGCATTGTGAACAGCTTCCTTCGCATCCTTTCCCCACGCGAAGGGGCCGTGATTTTTGCAGAGCACTGCGGGCACGGCCACGGGATCCTTGCCCATTCTCTGAAATTCGTTGACAATCAGATGCCCTGTATTCTCCTCATATGCCTGATCGATTTCCTCCTTTGTCAGGCATCTCACGCAGGGAACCTCCCCGTAAATATAGTCCGCATGGGTCGTTCCGTAGCAGGGAATGCTGCGTCCCGCCTGCGCCCAGCTCGTCGCATAGGAGGAATGCGTGTGCACCACACCGCCGATCTTCGGGAATGCCTTATACAGCTCTACATGGGTCGCTGTATCCGAGGAAGGATTTAAGTCTCCCTCCACGCGCTTACCGTTCAGATCGACAACCACCATGTCTGCGGGTGTCAGCTTGTCATAGTCCACGCCGCTCGGCTTGATTACAACAAGGCCGCTCTCCCTGTCAATGGCGCTGACATTTCCCCATGTAAAGGTGACAAGACCGTACCGGGGCAGATCCATGTTCGCTTCATATACCAGTTTCTTCAACTCTTCCAGCATGTTATAAACCCTCACTTTATCTCAATCTCTTATCTCAAGCCCTCAACTGCTGCCTTCTCCGCAGGAAGAGTGCTCTTATATTTCTCAACAAAGGCATCAAAGCCTGCAACATCCTCCGCCTTAGGTGCGATGGTCGTTCCCGTCTGTCCGGCAAAGATCTTGTCAGAGAGGTAGTCAGGTAAGGTCTCACCGTCCGCTCTTTCCGTCATAAATGCCGCCAGAACCGCCATTCCCCATGCGCCGCCCTCGCTCGCAGTGTCCATAACTGTCACAGGAGAATCAAATGCCGCCGCCATGAGCTGCTGTCCGACTACAGGCGTCTTGAACAGTCCGCCGTGTCCCATCAGGGAATCCACCTTGACATGCTCCTCCTTCAGAAGGATGTCATTGCCGATCTTCAGCGTCGCCATAGCGCTGTAAAGGTGGCTTCTCATGAAGTTTGCCAGAGAGAATTTCGCGTCGGGTGTGCGGACAAACATCGGTCTTCCCTCGTTCAGACCCGTCACGGGCTCTCCCGAGAAATAGTTGTATGCCATGAGCCCGCCGCAGTCCGTGTCCGCCGCCAGCGCCTCGCGGTAAAGCGTTCCGTACAGCTCGTTCTTGTCGAGCTTCATGCCGAATTTTCCTGCAAACTCATCGAAAAGATTCACCCACGCATTCAGGTCGGAGGTGCAGTTATTGCAGTGCACCATTGCAACCGGATTTCCGTCGGGAGTCGTCACCATGTCGATCTCCTCATGTACCTTTTCAAGCGCCTTCTCCGTGACAACCATGGAGAAGATGGAGGTTCCTGCGGAAATATTGCCCGTGCGCACTCTGACGCTGTTCGTGGCAACCATGCCGGTTCCTGCGTCTCCCTCGGGCGGACACATCGGCACCCCTGCCTGCAGGGTTCCCGTCGGGTCCAGCTGCTTCGCTCCCTCCTCGGTCAGCGCTCCCGCATTTTCTCCCGCGCAGAGCACCTTCGGCAGAATTTCCTCCAGCTTCCAGCCATAGCCCTTCGGCGCAATCAGCTCATCAAACTGTTCAATCATCTTCCTGTCATAATCGCGCGCGGTGGAATCAATCGGGAACATGCCGGATGCCTCGCCGATGCCGAGCACCTTTTCTCCGGAGAGCTTCCAGTGAATATAGCCCGCAAGCGTCGTGAAGAAGGTAATGTCACCGACATGCTTCTCCCCGGAGAGAATCGCCTGATAGAGGTGGGCGATGCTCCATCTCTGCGGAATATTGAATTGGAAGAGCGGTGTCAGCGCCTTGCACGCCTCCTCCGTCATGGTGTTGCGCCATGTGCGGAACGGAACCAGCAGTTCGCCCGCCGCGTCAAATGCCATGTAGCCGTGCATCATGCCGGAGAAACCCAGACTTCCGATCTTCGTCAGCTTCTCTCCGTACTTCGCGCTGACATCCTCCGCCAGACTGCGATAGCAGCCCTGCAACCCGTTCCAGATGTCCTCCAGACTGTAGGTCCAGATATTGTTCTCAAGACGGTTCTCCCAGTCATGCGTTCCCATAGCGACCGGGTTGTGGCTCTCGTCGATCAGCACCGCCTTGATTCTTGTGGAACCGAATTCGATTCCCAGCGCCGTCTTTCCCTCCCTGATCGCAACCTTTCTTTCCTCTGTCATCTCACATCCTCCTCTTATTTTTATCTATTTATCCAGCTTATCAATTTATTTTACATATTTATCCGGAATAATTACGCTACGAAATCCATGCATTCCATACAACAGTTGTACAGGATGCACCTGACCACAAGCAGCGCACTCTGGAGCCGCCGGTGCTTAGATGGCGTACTTTGACATCTTACGCACCGCTGCGTGCGGAAGGTAGCGAAAGCGTGCCTGCGGTGGTCTGTGCATTCTGTGCAACGTCACTTGCCGAAACCCTCCGTTTCGCTTTTATCTCGCTTTGCTTTTATCTATAAAAAACCGAATTCCACTTCAACTCATTCTTCAGCGCCGGAATCGTTGTATCCTTATCGATAACAATACTCTCAATCCCCATTGCGTCCGCCCAATCCACCATCTGCTGCACGCTCAGATCATAGGAGAATGCCGTGTGGTGTGCGCCGCCCGCGAGAATCCACGCCTCTGCGCCCACCGCAAGCGAAGGCTGAGGTGTCCAGAAGGCTGTTGCCACCGGAAGCTTCGGCATCGGCTTATCACACTTCTTGCAATCCACCGCATTGATCAGCAGACGGAAATGATTTCCCATGTCAACAAGCGAGGTTGCAACCGCCGGACCGGTCTTGCTGGTAAATACCAGACGCGCGGGATCCTCCCTGTTGCCCATGGACAGGGGCTGTACCTTGATGCTGACAGGGCCGTCCGCTATCGTCGGGCAGACCTCCAGCATATGCGCCTGCAAAATTCCCTCCTTGCCGGGAACGAAATTATAGGTGTAATCCTCCATAAAGGAGGTTCCCTTTGCATCCTTCTTTCCCTGCGTCATAATCTTCATCAGGCGAACCATTGCTGCCGTCTTCCAGTCGCCCTCCGCACCGAAGCCGTAGCCCTTCTCCATCAGCCTCTGGATGGCAAGACCCGGCAGCTGCTTTAATCCGCCCAGCATTCCGAAGTGGTCAACCAGCGCATGATAATTTCCGGCTTCAAGGAATTTCTCAAGTCCGATCTCGATCTGTGCCTGAACTGCCACATGCTTCTTAAATTCCTCCGGGTCTCTCCCCTCGAGAAGAATCTCATACCTGCTGTAATATTCCTCGACCAGAGCGTCCACATCCCCCTTGGAGACAGCGTCAACATACTCCACCGCATCGTTGACGTTGTAATGGTCGATCTCCCAGCCGAACTTCATCTGTGCTTCCACCTTGTCGCCTTCTGTGACGGCAACATTGTTCATGTTGTCACCGATACGGCAAACGCGGATGTGGGAGGACTCCATAACGCCTACAGCTGTACGCATCCAGTCAGCCAGCTTTTCCGCCACCTGCGGATTCTGCCAGTGTCCGACAATGACCTTGCGTTCGATACCCATGCGGGTCACGATATGTCCGTACTCTCTGTCGCCGTGTGCAGACTGATTCTCATTCATGAAATCCATGTCGATGGTGTCATAGGGAATCCCTTCATTATACTGGGTATGTAAATGACATAGCGGCTTGTGGTACTCCTGAAGACCGATGATCCACATCTTTGCCGGAGAGAAGGTGTGCATCCAGGTAATCACACCTGCGCAATTCTCGTCGTTGTTCGCCTCGTTAAAGGTACGGCGGATCGACGCCTGATCGATCAATGTCGGCTTCCAGACCAGCTCATAGGGGAGCGCGCCGCACGCATTCAGCCCCTCCACCATCTCTCTGGAATGCGCAGCCACCTTTTTCAGGCACTCCTCTCCGTACAGATCCTGCGAACCAGTGCAGAACCAAAACTGATACTTCTTCATTTCCTTCATCTTTTCTTTCCTCCATACTATTTATTTTTAGGAATTTACAAATCTTGTAGGTTTCAGGCTACAGTTGCGCAAAATGCACCTGACCACAAGCAGCGCACTCTGGAGCCGCCGGTGCTTAGATGGCGTACTTTGACATCTTACGCACCGCTGCGTGCGGAAGGTAGCGAAAGCGTGCCTGCGGTGGTCTGTGCATTCTGTGCAACGTCACTTTCAGAATCATGCCCAATCCGTAACTGACTGCCGCTCCACCACGCGGGTTTCAAACTCCACGGTATGCTCCCCCTTCTTCCCATCAATCATATCGAGCAGCACCTCTGCGGCTCTGGCGCCCAGCTTTTCCTTCGGGTGGGGCAGGGATGTGATCGGCACCTCGCTGTGGAGCGCAAGGTCAGAGTCGTCAATACTGATCACCGACACATCCTCCGGCACCCGTATCCCCTTCTCCTGCAACATCCTTATCAGCTGAAAGGCGATCTGATCGTTATAGCAGAAAAGAGCGCTGCACTCCTCCACCCGGTTCAGTATCTTATCCCGGCAGAAATTCAACTGCTTCGATTCGTCCGTGTCGATCCAGACCATGCGTGAGTCCGTGACCGCAAGTCCCGCTGCCTCCATCGCCTTTAAGTACCCAAGATAGCGCAGCCGTCCCTGTCCGTCATCCAGCTTGAGAATCGCCCCGATGTTCCTGTGCCCTCTTGCAATCAGATAATTGACCGCCTTTTGCGCCGCCTCCACATCATTCAGGGAGACATGCGGAACCGCAAGCTCCGGGTAGAAGGTGTTGATGAACAGGATGGGAATCCTCCGGTTCATGAGCTGCCTGTACAGGGCAAGATTCGGATTCGGAAGCCCGCTCTTCGTTCCCTCGACAATGATTCCGGCAACATCGTCACGGCTGATGAGGTCAGTCAGCACGTTCTTCTCCCGCTCCAGCGTATTATTTGTAAAGGAAATCTGTACCGAATACCCTCTCTCGAAAAGCGCGCTCTCAATCCCCTGTATGGTCTTCGGAAAAATATAGCTGTCCACATACGTCGTCAGCACCGCAATCCGGTTCCGCTTTTCCAGATTTTCCCTGCGGTCAAAGCCCACATAAGTCCCGCTGCCCTTGACCCTTCGCACCGTCCCCTGTTCCTCCAGTATTCCGATTGCCTTACGGATTGTCTGCCTGCTGACGCCGAGCCGCTCCGTGAGCTCGTTCTCCGACGGCAGCTTATCCCCCGGCTTCAGCTGTTCCTCATCTATAAAGTTTTTCAGGTAGTGAACAATGTCACTGTACTTCGTCTGTCTGTCTTCCATATCTTAAGTATATGCAGGTTGTACTTTTAAGTCAATACATCTTTGCTTATTTTTTAGTACATTTTTACAAGTTGTATTGCATACAACTATAGCGGTCACAAAAAAGCCGGAGACGGCATGACGGGGAACCCAGCGACATATACTTAATCAACACAGACCGCAATCAGGTGATCTCCCTTTGAAAAAGAAATCTGCTCTATCCCTCCGTCAGATTTTATTTCTGGCGGCTGTCCTGCTCGCCTTCGGCAGCCTTACCCTGTTCCTCTTTCAGTATAAAAAGGACGAGAAACGCTTCACCAATATCACCTCAAGGCTCTTTACCGAGGAGATGACCTCCAGTACCCTGAACATGCATTACTCTCTCGCCCATCCCGCAGACTTCGGCATTTATGATTACGACGCGGTGCTGCCCGGCTACGACGCAGACAACACGCTCAGAGGACAGTTTGCACTGGAAAACACCATTGCCGCCCTACGCTCCGTCCGCGCCGAAAAGCTGAATGCTTCCGACGCCTATCTCTGCACACTGCTGACCCGCTATCTGGATAATTCCATGGCTCTCGGCAGCTTCCGCTACTACAATGAACCACTGGCTCCGTCCTCCGGCATGCAGTCGCAGCTACCCATTCTGCTCGCAGAGTACACCTTCCGCACCAGACGGGATGTGGAGGACTATCTTTCCCTTCTCGATCAGACCGACGAATATTTCGCCTCGCTTCTGGTCTATGAGCAGGAAAAGGCTGCCGCCGGGCTCTCGATGCCCGCCTCCTCATTAAAGAGTGTCCGCAAGCAATGTGACACCATTGTCACAAGCGAAGCACTCGACAGCAACAGTCACTTTTTACAGACTACCTTCGCCGAGCGCCTGCAACCCCTTCTCGAAAACGGCTCCATCACGGCGGCAGATGCTCAGAAATACATCGACACAAACGACAGACTGCTTCGCACGGTTCTGCTGCCCGCCTACGTCGCACTCGGGGACGGCCTGCTCCTGCTGGAGAACCCTGATGTCCCGCTGACCGGACTCGCCGCAAAACCGCAGGGAAAGGAATATTATGAAGCGTTGCTCCTCTCGGAAACCGGCTCCTACCGTCCTGTGAGCGAGGTACAGGAGCTGCTCACCGCGCAGTTTACCGCTGAGTATGAGGCCATCCGTAGTCTTCTGACCCAGCATCCCGACGCGGCAAAGCGCTACACGCAGGATGAGGAGATTGCCTTCCCGCTCCGCGATATCAGCCAGATGCTGACCGATCTGCAGGGGCGCATGAAGGGGAGCTTTCCCGTCATCTCCGGGGAAGCCGTGTCCGTGTCCGTCAAACCTGTGTCCGAGAGCCTCGAAAGCTACAGCGCCCCCGCCTTCTACCTGACGGCGCCTCTGGACGATACGACCCAGAATGTGATCTACATCAACCAGCAGAAGACACCGAAGGGACTTGAACTCTACACAACGCTCGCACATGAGGGCTATCCCGGACATCTCTACCAGACCGTCTACGGCAACCGCCGCACGCTCGCAGAGGGAGAACGCCCTGTGAAGGAGCTTCTCTGGTACGGCGGGTATCTGGAGGGCTGGGCGCTCTATGTGGAATTTCTTTCCTATGATTATGCTTCGGCACTTTTACAGGAGAGCAATCTCGGTCAGGACGCGCTGCTTGTGCAGCTCGAAAAGCATAACCGCAGCCTGCAGCTCTGTCTGTATTCCCTTCTGGACATTATGATTCATTATGAAGACGCCTCTTACAGCCGCGTGGCGAAGGTTCTGGAGGGCTTCGGCATTACAGACGGCTCCTCCGCAAAGGCAATCTACACCTACATAGCACAGGAGCCCTGCAACTACCTGAAATATTACCTCGGCTATCTCGAGATCCTGTCCCTCCAGAACGATGCCCGCACTCTCTGGGGTGACACCTACACGGACTATCGCTTCCACAGCTTCTACCTTGACAACGGCCCCGCCGATTTCCTGTCGCTGCGGGAACGGCTGGAGGCGGATAACAATGTCTCAGGAACTGTGCAATGATATATTTCTCAAAAAATGTATTGACATTATTATTGTATGCGTGTATACTTTGTAAAATCAAAGGAAGACAAAGGCGTTTTCCGATCCCGGTGGGGACGGAGAGCGCCTTATTTTTTTACAGATTATTTTGTAGGAAAGGCAGGAGATTCCCATGATCAAACTGGAAAATGTCAACAAATATTTCGGCGACCTGCATGTACTTAAGGATGTCAACTTAGAGGTAAAGGAGGGGGAAAAGCTGGTCATCATCGGGCCGTCCGGCTCCGGCAAATCCACCACCGTCCGCTGTATGAATTATCTTGAGACACCGACCAGCGGCCACATCTACATAGACGGTCAGGAGCTGACCCACAAAAATAAGACAAAGCTGGTACGGGATACGACTTCGATGGTTTTCCAACAGTTTAATCTCTATCCGCATATGACTGTCTTGAAAAACCTGACGCTGGCTCCCATGAAGCTGCACCACAAGAGCAAAAAGGAAGCGGAAGACCTCGCCTATCATTATCTGGACGTTGTCGGTCTGACCGATAAGGCGCATGTCTACCCGACCACACTTTCCGGCGGACAGCAGCAGCGTATCGCTATCGCAAGAGCGCTGTGTGCGCAGACAAAGATCATCCTCTTCGATGAGCCGACCTCCGCGTTGGATCCCGAGACCATTCAGGAGGTGCTTGACGTAATGATCAAGCTTGCCAAGGAAAATATCACAATGGTTGTCGTCACTCATGAGATGGGCTTTGCGAAACAGGTTGCCGACCGCATCATTTTCATGGCAGACGGTCAAATTCTGGAGGAGGGAACGCCGGAGGAATTCTTTGAAAATCCGAAAAATGAGAGAGTAAAGCAGTTCCTCGGAAAAATCATACGAAAATAGAGTGAACGGGAGAAATCCCTTGCACTAATACAGCACACAAGTGTGCAGAAAAGAGGAGAAAATTATGAAAATGAAAAAGTTATCCGCACTGTTATTTGCTACTGTAATGGCCGCATCTGTGCTTACGGGCTGCGGTTCAGGCGACACCCCGGCATCCGGAACAACCGGTTCCGTTGCCACTCCGTCTTCCGAGACCTCCTCAAAGACTTCTTCGGAAAGCGGAACGGAGACCACGCTTTCGCCCGATGTACAGGCAATCGTTGACAGAGGCGTTCTCCGCGTCGGCGTTAAGAATGCTGTTCTGGGCTTTGGCTATCAGGACGAGCTGACCGGCGAATACTCCGGCATGGAGATTGAGCTGGCACAAAAGATTGCAGATTATCTCGGCGTAGACTGCGAGTTCACCGCTGTAACCGCCGCGACGAGAACAGAGCTTCTCGATTCCGGCGACATTGACTGCGTTCTCGCAACCTTTACCATCACCGACGAGAGAAAGAAGAGCTGGGACTTCACAACCCCTTATTATACCGACTATGTAACCGTTCTTGTCGAGAATGCATCCGGCATCACCGATCTCTCCGGTCTGGTAGACAAGAAGGTCGGCGTCTCCTCCGGTTCTACCTCGGCAAAGAGCCTGACTAAGGCAATGATCGACGGCGGCTTCATCGACGGAACGAACTTCGATCCCGACACCTTTGACGCGGCTACCTGGACGACAGGCATCAGCTTCCAGCAGTACGACGACTATCCCACCATCTCCACCGCTTTGAGCGCCGGCGAGGTAGATGCCTTCTGCGTTGACAAGTCCATCCTTGCCGTCTACAACACAGACTCCCGCTCCTACATCAACGACAAGTTCTCCCCTCAGGAGTACGGCATCGCAACCAAAAAGGGCTCGGGCTTCAGCACGCTTTGCGAGGAGCTGGTGACAACATGGCTTGCAGACGGAACGATTGATGCCCTGATCACCGAAAACGGAATTGACTAATTATTATTAAATTCTTTCTTAAAGGAGGTAAGCGACGTGAATGAATTATTCTCCGCAGATGCCTGGAACAAAATATGGACTTTCCGGCAGGTCTTCCTGCAAGGACTTGGCAATACCGCTCTGACTGCCTTTGTCGGTCTGCTGCTGGCGCTGGTGATCGGCATTATCTCCGGTCTGTTTGCCACCGGCAACAGCCGGATTCTCAGGGCGATCTCGAGAGTGTATGTGGAACTGATCCAGAATACGCCGCTCCTCCTGCAGATGTGCTTTTTATACTATTCCCTCGCCTTTGCCGGAATGAGCCTCGGCATTATCAGAGCCGGAATTATCGCTCTGGGCATCTACCACGGTGCCTATGTGTCCGAGGTAATCCGCGCCGGGATTCAGGCGATACCCAAGGGTCAGTTCGAGGCGGCAGACGCCCAGGGCTTTGGCTATATCCAGAAAATGTACTTTATTATCCTGCCCCAGAGCATCAAGATCATTTTGCCGCCCATGGTGAATCAGGTTGTCAACCTGATCAAGAATACATCCTGCCTCTACATTATCGGCGGAAGCGACCTGATTTCCGCCACCTACAGCTTTGTCACCGGGGAATCGACCGGCGGTGCTTATGCCCCCGCTTATCTCGTCAGCGGACTGCTGTTCTTCCTCGTGTGCTGCCCGCTGTCCTCGCTGGCAAGCATGTGGGAGATTTCACTCAAGAAGCGGGATGTGCGAACCGCAAAGGATCTTCAGAATACAGAAAGGATGGCGTAGCTTATGGAAAACTTAAAGGGAAGCATCTCCATCATCACAAATTCTGCCGTCCTGCTTTACCTGTGGAAGGGCGTGCTGTTTACGCTGATCATCTCCGTGACCGCTGTTCTCTTCGGTCTGATAATCGGCTCCCTTCTGGCTCTGCTGCGGAATTACTGTAACAAGGGCGGCTGGCGCATCCTGAAATGGCTTGCAACGGCTTACATAGAAATTTTCCGGAACACTCCCCTGCTGTTGTGGCTCTTTATCTGCCTGGTCTTCTGCCCTTGCCCCGCTTTTCTGGAAAGGAAGCTGTTCGGGCTGTCCTCCGCAGAGGTAAAGCTGTTGTTCAAAACCGTTATTGCCCTGATCCTCTTCACCTCTTCCGTCATCGCGGAAATCGTGCGCGGCGGTCTGAACTCCGTTGCACACGGACAGTTTGAGGCAGGACACGCGCAGGGCTTCCACACGCTGCAGATCATGTGGTATATTGTTCTGCCGCAGGCGTACCGCAACATTGTTCCCACCTTGCTCAGTCAGGTCATCACAACGGTAAAGGACTCCTCCTATCTCGCCAACGTGGCGACGATCGAGCTGATGTCCCGGGTGAAAAAGCTGTTGAGCTCCGCCCACCGCTACAACGGATTGAACACGGTAAATGTATCGGATGTCTTCGTCCTGTTCGGTTTTGCGTGCCTGATCTACTTTGTCATTAACTTTACTCTCTCCTGTATTGTCAGAAAAATGCAGGCGAAAAAGAAACGGGTCGTTCCCGTCAAAGCAGAATAGCAGAAAGCGAGTGTTATCTATGAAGCAATATGTAGTTACTATTTCAAGACAGTTCGGCAGTCTGGGGCGCACAATCGCCCAGCACCTGTCGGAGACCCTGCAGATCGATTTCTACGACAGGGATATTGTGGAGGAAACGGCGAAGCGCATGGGTCTTCCGGTGTCCGTGATCAGCAACAAGGAGGAAAATTCCAACACCGCATTTTTCAAGCGGCAGTACCCACTCGGCATGGGAATGGGCAGTATGCAGGATGAAATTTTCAGCATTCAGGAAAATATCATCCGCGACCTCGCCAAGAAGGAATCCTGCATTATTGTCGGCCGCTGTGCCGACAGCATCCTGATGGACATGGAAAATCATCTGAACGTCTATGTCTATGCCCCCGTGGAGGCGCGGCTGCGGAATTGTACGGAAATTCTGAAGATGGATGAAAAGATTGCCCGCAAGATGATACGGGAGGTCGACCGCTCGAGGGAGCTGTACCACAGGCGCTATTGTCCCGAGTACAACGGCCCGTCCACAAACAAGGATCTGATGATCGATTCCTCCCGCTTCGGGGTAGACAGAACTGTTTCCATTCTTGCAAATATTGTAAACGATCTTTTTGGGGAGTAGCCGCTACTCCCCAAATTTATTTTTCAAGTAAACCGACAGCTTCTCATTCTCGCTGTAATCTACCGGACAGTCAATGATACAAGGCACATCCTGACTGAATGCCTCCTCCAGAATCGGAATCAGCTGCTCCGCGCTCTCGACGCGGTAGCCCTTCGCATGCATACTCTCCGCGTACTTCACAAAATCCGGGTTCGTAAAATCCACAAAACAACTGCTGCCGAAGCGATCCTGCTGCTTCCATTTAATCAGCCCATAGCTGGCATCCGAAAAGATCAGCGTCACAATCGGAATCCTCTCGCGCAGCGCCGTCTCGTATTCCTGACTGTTCATCATGAAGCCGCCGTCACCGGATATGGCAAGAATCTTCTTGTCCGGGTGGATCAGCTTTGCCGCGACCGCCCCGGGAACCGCGATGCCCATGGTCGCAAACCCGTTGGAAATGATACAGGTATTGGGCTTATAGCAGTTATACTCTCTCGCAATCCACATTTTATGGGCGCCGACATCAGAGATGACAATATCGTCCTCCCCCATGAATCTGCGCACATCCTGCAGGATTTTCTGCGGCTTCATCGGAAACGACCTGTCCTCGCGGTAGCTCTCGTACTCCTCCACCATCTCCTGCTTCAGCTTCAGGAACTCCACCGGCTCCTCCTTCGGCTCGCAGCGGTACTGGATCTGCTGCAGGGAATAGGAAATATCGCCGATAACCTCCGTCTCCGGCTGGAAGAGCTTATTGATATGGGCGGGGCGGGAATCAATATGGATGATGGTGTGGCTGCCCTCCGCATTCCATTTTCTCGGCGCAAACTCCACGATGTCATACCCGACCGCAATCACCAGATCCGCCATGTCAATGATTTTATTCTGGTAATCCTTCTGGGGAATGCCAATTGTCCACATGGAATATTTGTTGGTATAAGGAATGATGCCCTTCGCCATCATGGTGTTGACCGTCGGAATATGTAAGGTGTCGGCGAACGCTGTCAGCGCCTCCCCCGCTCCGTTTCGCACCGCGCTGTGTCCCACGAGGATCACCGGTCTCTTCGCCTTGAAGATCATTGCCGCCGCTTTGTCGATACTGCCAAAGGACGCATTCTCCCTGCCAAGCTCCGGCTTCTTCAACGGCAGCGCTGCCGGTCCGGGCGTCACCTTCATCGCCGCCACATTGGTCGGCAGATCGACATGACAGGCGCCCGGCTTCTCACTCTCCGCATACTTAAAGGCAATCCGCATGATCTCGCTGACAGAATCGGGATTGACGATCTGCTTGCTCCGCTTTGTGATCGGTGCAAACAGCTCCACAAGGTTCAGATACTGATGGGAGGTCAGGTGCATTCTCTCCGTCCCGACCTGACCCGTGATCGCAACCAGCGGCGCGCCGTCACTGTTGGCGTCGGCGGTTCCCGTGATCAGGTTCGTTGCACCCGGCCCCAGTGTCGAGAAGCAGACGCCCGCCTTGCCGGTCAGCCGTCCGTACATATCCGCCATAAATGCCGCGCCCTGCTCGTGCCGCACGACAATGACCCGGATTGACGACTTTTCCAGTGCGCGCATCATGTCCAGATTCTCTTCCCCCGGAATACCGAAAACGTACTCGACGCCCTCATTTTCCAGACATTTTACAAGCACCTCCGCCGCCGTCAGCTCAGCCTTCGGTTCCTCTGTTGTTTTCTTTTCTTTTTCCATCATTCTATGTCCCTTCTTTCTCCGCAAGGTAATAAAAAAAGAGCCTATCGGCGATCTGCCAATAAGCTCCTTTGCTTAGATATTCTATTTATAATACATCGGACACAGACATGTCAAGGAATTTCTACTGAGCTGTTTACAGAGAATCCAGCAGGCCCTGAATGCCCTGCTCTTCGTATATTGTCTTATAATATGCCACCTCGTCCTTGATCAGCTCATCGATCACCTGCATACCGAGAAGCTCGACCGGTGCTTTATCATCCGTCAGAATATAGTCACTCTTCTCATATTGTTCCAGATTTGCCGTCACCTTTTCCATCATCCGCTTTAATTCGCCGTCACTCAGCTTTTCCGTATTTGCGGAAAGATTCTCTATGACTCTGTCATTGTCCGACGCGAACAGTTCACGGTTGGACGTACCCGCAACATCGACTACATATCCTGCGCGGAATACACTTCCGATGGTGTCTGCCAGATATTGATTAATATTTCCTTCCTTCGTGCCGCGCATGTTCATGTTGACAACCATGACGCCATCTTCCTTCAGATGATCCTTTACAAGGCTGAAAAATTCTACGGACGACATCTGAAACGGAATCGTGATGTCCTGGTATGCGTCCACCATGATCACATCATATTTCTTGTCAATCGCATTCAGGAAAGCCCTTCCATCGTAGGATGTCACCGGAATCTCCTCCGAAAGGGAAAAATATTGTCTCGACAGGTCTATAATTTTATCATCAATCTCAACACCCTCAACGTTCATATTGCCGAGGTATTTTCTGCACTGTGTTGCATAAGTGCCTGTACCCATGCCGAGAATCAGCACATCCATATCTTCCACATCCCTGCCGTCCAGCATGAGCGGGGCAGCCATCGCGTAATCATAGTACATCCCCGTAAGAGTGTCCTGTTTCATATAAACAGACTGTACCCCGAACAGCACATTCGTGGACAGCGCCACCTCATTCTCGTTCTCGTAAACTTGCAGATAATTGTATACGGATTCACCTTCATAGGTAAGGTCGCTCTGCCAGAAGGCAAACGAGTCGGAATATCCAAGTCCACAGCACAATACGAAGATAATCACAGATGCTATGATCTTTTTCCTGCCCGAATGGACACTCACAAAATACACGATAGCCAGCACGAGCAGAATTCCTGAAAATATCAAAAAGGTAATTGACGTTCCGACCGCCGGAATGGTTACAAAGGTCGGGACAAAGGTACCTATGATACTGCCTATCGTGTTAAAAGCGCCGAGCGTCCCGACGGTCTTACCATTGTCATCAAGGCTGTCCACAGAATATTTTACCAGTGACGGCGTTACTGTTCCCAGCAGGAATAAGGGAAATACGAAAATCACCATACACGCCGCAAACGCCGCTATGATCAGGAAATTGCCGCTGACCGTAAAGATAAGCAGCGCCGAAATCGTAAGAATAATGTACTTGCCAACTATGGGAATCAGTGCAATCCAGATGGCGGCAATGATGATCCTTCCATACAGCTTGTCTGGATTCGGGTTCTTGTCCGCTGTCTTTCCTCCATAGATATTGCCGAGAGCCATTGCTATCATGATCGTCCCGATGATAATCGTCCACACGATCTGGGAAGAACTAAAATAGGGTGCAAGCAATCTACTTGCACCTAGCTCCACCGCCATGACAGACATTCCTGCAAAAAATTCTGTCAGATACAGGAAAATCTTATTTTTTAGTACACCTCTTCCTTCGTTTTTCATTCGTTCTCCTTTACGGCTTTTCCTCTGATTCGTACATTATAGCAAAAATTTTACAATTTGTGCTATTTTTCTCCCTCTTCCGGTGCGTTCTTCCAGACCTCCTTCGCCATGCGGAACACCGCCCATGCCTTCGGCCAGCCCGCATAAAACGCTACATGCGTGACGATCGCTGCGATCTCCTCCTGCGTCACGCCGTGACTCTTCGCGTTCTGCAAATGATAGACCAGTGAGGGATCCGTCACACCGGATGCCATCAGGGCTACCACGGTGATGATGCACCTTGTCTTGAGGTCTATTGCCTCATTGTTCCAGTTCTCTCCGAATAAAACGTCGTCGTTAAAGTGCGCAAACTCGGGGGCAAACTCCCCCAGCGCGTCCCGTCCCGCTGTCTGAACAATCTTTTCCATGTTTTCTCCTTTTTTCGGTTCTTTTTCAGTCGATTGCAAAACTCGCACTTTCCCGCGCATCAGTTGTGCAGAATGTGCATGACCGCAAGCAGCACTTATCCTAACTTTCCGTATTCCTCGTCCGTAACCGGCTCGCACCACTCATTCCTGCACTCCTCGCCCGGCACCTCCACCGCAATGTGGGAAAACCAGCTGTCCTTCTTCGCGCCGTGCCAGTGCTTGACATTCGCCGGTATCGTAATAACCATTCCGGGGACAAGACTCACCGCCTCTTTTCCCTCCTCCTGATACCAGCCCTCGCCCGCCGTGCAAATCAACAGCTGACCGCCGCCGGTCTTCGCATGATGGATATGCCAGTTGTTCCGGCAGCCCGGCTCGAAGGTAACATTTGCCAGAAACACCGTCTTCCCGGGGTCCGTCAAAGGATTCAGAAAGGACGCTCCGCTGAAATACTGTGCATAACCTGTATTCTCGGCTCCCGTTCCAAAAACATTGTACTTCTCAAATTCATTCTTGTCAGCTATTTTCATACCCATTTCTCTACCTCCTTCTGCGCATGAGCTGCGCTTCCGCCGTGAATGGCAAGCCCCGGCTCTACCTTAGCGTTCGGACAGAGCTTCTTAATATCCTGCACACTGCTGCCCATGCCGCTGATACTACCTTCTGTGTCGGGACATCGCTGCTGAACCCGGCAAAGCCCTTCATGGATCTCTGGTACCGCGTCAATAAGGATTTTCCCGAATATAAGCTGCATCTTGTGCCTTTTGAAGATAATCATGAGGGGATTCTCTCTGAAATTGGAAAGCTGGGAGAAAAGTTTGATTTTCTGATCGGTGTCTGTGACTCCAAATCATGGCTGTCACTGTGCTCTTTCCTGCCGTTGGGTCGCTACAGAAAAATGATCGCCGTGCCGCGCGGACACCAACTCGCAGCAAAGCCGGTGATAGAAATTGAAGATTTATACGGCGAGACCTTGATGATGGTCTGCCGCGGGGATTCCGGCGTCAACGATTTTCTCCGAAACGACCTTGAGCAGAATCATCCTCAGATTCACATTGAAGATACACCGCAGTTTTACGATATGTCCGTATTCAACCGCTGCGCCGAGACGGGCAAGGTTCTCCTCACCATTGAGTGCTGGCGCGACGTCCACCCCGGGCTTGTCTCCATTCCCGTGAATTGGCAGTACAGCATTTCCTACGAGCTGCTCTACAGCCGGGAAGCACCCGAGGATGTCAGACGGTTTGTGGACGCGGTGGAAAAGCTTTCCGCAGAGCAATTTTCATAAAAGCTTGTTTTCACGCAGGTATTCCAGAAAGGCGTCGCATCCCTCGTCGACGTCCCGGTAGGTATCGTCGAATCTCGCGGAGTACCACGGATCGGTTATCGATTCATTCCGCCCGCAGAAGGAAAGCAGCAGCCTGATCTTGCTGCCCTGATGCCCGGTCATGCGCTCAATATTGCGGATGTTCATGTCGTCCATGCCGATCAGAAAGTCGTAATCGTCATAGTCAGACGCCTTCAACTGGACTGCCCGCTTCCCTTCGCAGGAAATCCCATGCTTCGCCAACTCCGCCTTCGCCGGCGGATAGACCGGGTTGCCCACGCCGTGCCAGATCTCCTCCGTGCTCGTCGCCGCGGAGGCAATGTAGAACCGGTCGGCTATGCCTAGGTCGCTGACTTTTTTCTTTAGGATGAACTCCGCCATCGGGGAACGGCAGATGTTGCCGTGGCACACGAATAGTACTTTTATCATTCCTTAAAAACTCCTTGAAAATACTGATTTTCCTTGATTTTACGCCACTTTCTAAGAT
>CAKRUB010000042.1 GCA_934402375.1 uncultured Acetatifactor sp. | reverse complement strand
GGAACAAATGACACTACCAATCCGACCGGCTATACCTACGGAATTGGAGTGACGTTGGCGGATGCAAGCAAGACGGGTTATAACTTCGATGGCTGGTACAGCGACGCGGCATTCACGACGCGTGTAACCGAAATATCCGCTACGGATATGGGAAATAAGACCCTGTACGCGAAATTCACTTCCAACAGCTATACGATCACTTATGTGCTGGACGGAGGAACAAATGACACTACCAATCCGACCGGCTATACCTACGGAATTGGAGTGACGTTGGCGGATGCAAGCAAGACGGGCTATACCTTTGATGGCTGGTACAGCGATGCGGCATTTACGACGCGTGTAACCTCCATATCCGCTGCAGCCACGGGAAATATGACCTTATATGCGAAGTTTACGGCGAATGCATCAACGCCCACCCCGAATCCGGGTGTGACACCGACGCCGACGCCGAACCCGGGCGTGACACCGACACCTACCCCCAATCCGGGTGTGACACCGACACCCACACCGGCACCGGCGGCAACAGTGACGGAGGCTCCGAGTGTAACTGCTGCACCCATGGTGAAGGATGACGTGCCCAAGACTGGTGATGGAATGCAGGGAATCCTTCTGTTCGGCGCTATGCTGTTGTCTGGTATTGGTTTGGTTGTAGTGGGATGCAGAAAGAGTTTTACGGATGAAAAACAAGGTTAAGTATAGAGTTCTGATTATTCTGGTCGTATTTTGTGCTTTTTGCTGGGTATTAGCGGCGGGATTTTTAATTCACGGTCTGGTACAGGATAAGAGTACAGAAAATATCCAGAGCGAATTACAGAAGATAAAGGAAACGGCGCAGACGACGGACGTCGCAGAACCGGTAACGTCGGACGATGTGGCGGACAGCGCAGAGCCGGAAAAGCTGAACGATGCGGCGGGCAGCACAGAACCGGAGATGCTGCCCGAGTACAGGAACCTGTACGAAAAGAATCAGGATGTCATAGGCTGGTTATCTATTGACAATACAAATATAGATTATCCCGTCATGCAGACCTTGGAAGATGAATGCCATTATCTGAGACTTGACTTTTATGGGAAGAAAAACCGGAACGGCTGTCTGATCATGGATACGGATTCGGTGGTGGGAATCGGAACGGCGGCTGACGGCTATGCCAGTGGAACAGCGCCGTCGACGAACCTGATCATCCACGGACACACCATGAAATCAGGCGAAATGTTTGGCAAGCTGCCGCTGTATGCGGATGAAACCTACGGGAAAGAACATAATATCATCCGCTTCGACAGCCTTTATGAGGAAAGGGAATACGAGCTGATTGCGGTTTTCTATTCCCAGATATTCTACACACATGAAGATGTTTTTAAATATTACAACTTCTTTCAGGCTGACACGCAGGAGGAATTTGACGACTGGTACGAAAATATCAAGGAGATGTCTCTCTATGACACAGGGGTGACAGCCGAATTCGGCGATGAATTTATCACCCTTTCCTGCTGCTCCTATCATGTGGAGGACGGCAGATTTGTCGTGGTGGGAAAAAGAACAGACAACCCTCAATATCAGGAATGATATTGGGGGTTGTCCATATCACGGATTCATTACATAAATACTACTGATTTGTAACAATTTGGAACTAAAATTTAAGATTTTTTAGGTTGTCACACGCCCTGCTGGAGGATATGATATAAGTAAAGATGAGATGAAAGATGTGATATTTTTTGATATTCAGCAGTATAGAATTTTTACTCTTCTTTCTGCCTGTTTTTTTAGTAGTATACCGACTGGTGCCGGACAGAATGAAAAATGCAGTGCTTCTTCTCGGAAGCCTGATTTTTTACGCTTATGGGGAGCCGAAATATCTTGTGCTGCTCATGTTATCCGTTCTGGTAAACTTTTTTTTCGGACTGCATATCGGACAGGGAGCACGACAGAAGGGAAAAGATAGAAAACAAAAGAAAAGAAAATATGACAGCAGACGGAAAAAACTGTTTGTGGCGGCGGTCGTCCTGAACATAGCAGTGCTTGGCTTTTTCAAGAGCGGCATCGGTGGCATAGGACTTCCGCTGGGCATCAGCTTCTATACCTTTCAGGTGCTCGCTTATCTGATCGATGTGTATAGGGGTGATGTGGGCAGGGAGACCTCTTTCCTGCACTTTGCAACCTACATCACTATGTTTCCGCAGCTGATCTCGGGACCTCTTGTCGGCTATGGGGAGGTGCAGGATTCCATCTGTAAGCGCAAGGTTGATGCCGCAGGCTTACAGGAGGGACTTAAGGTATTTACCGTCGGGCTGGCATTTAAGGTTCTTCTTGCCGACAGACTTGGTTTCCTCTGGCAGGAGGTACAGGTAACGGGATTTGAGAGCATCTCCACGCCTCTGGCATGGATCGCGGCAATCGCCTATTCGATGAAGATCTATTTCGATTTTTACGGCTATTCGCTGATGGCGATAGGGCTTGGCAGAATGCTGGGCTTCGGGCTCCCGGAGAACTTTAAGGAACCATATATGTCAGGAACCGTGAGGGAATTTTACCGCAGATGGCATATTACGCTGGGACAGTGGTTCTGCAGGTATGTCTATATCCCGCTGGGCGGCAACCGACGCGGTGAGTTCCGCACGGTGTGTAATCTGCTTCTGGTATGGGGACTGACCGCGTTCTGGCACGGAAGTACGGCAAATTTCCTCATCTGGGGAATGCTGCTCTGGCTGCTGATCGTTCTGGAGAGATGCCTGATAGCAATGGGAGCCGACAGGCTGTTCCGCAAGGGCTTCCTGCGCTGCATACCGCATCTGTATCTGTGGATCGTCATTCCGGTGACATGGGTCTGCTTTGCGGTGACAGATATATCCCAGCTGCAGGTCTATCTCGGCAGAATGTTCTCCCTGAACGAGGGAATCCGCGTCAGTTCGGGGGACTGGGCGAAGGCGTTGTCAAATTACGGTTATCTCCTCGCCGCAGGGGTGTTTGCGTGCACACCCGTGCTGAAAAAGCTGTTCCGGAGATGGAAGGACAGCATTGTGGCAGCAGTGATCCTTGTTGTGATCTTCTGGGTATGTGTGTGGAGATTGCAGGTCGAGGGAAATAATCCTTTTATGTATTTCCGGTTTTAGGGTTTATTTTATATGTCCGGCAGTCCGGACAGATGGGAGTTTATGTGAAGTGGTTGAAAAAGTGGTATTATTTGATTTTGTTTCTGGCGGCGGGCTTCTGTTATCTGACGCTGATTGATAAATGGCAGGTCTATGCGAACCCGCTCGGGCAGCTGAGAAGTATCTACGGTGATGCCGAGGAGGGGCAGCAGAAGGCGGAGGAGGTATCAAAGGACGAAACGGACGCTGCGACAGACGGCGAAGCGGGGAGCGGAACGCCGGAAGGAGAGCAGTCACAGGGCGAGGAAGTGACTGCGGACGGGAGCAGCGCCGGTGAAGGGCAGCCAGACGGTGCGCCGGACAACACGGAGACGGAGCAGGAAGGTCAGGGGGATGTCCCACCGGAGAATGACGGTGTGCCGGTGTATGTCACGGTGGAGGACGACTATTTCTCTGACGCTGTATTCATCGGGGATTCCAGAACCGTGGGAATGTACGAATACGGAGGACTGGAGGATATTTCGACCTTCTATGCCTCCACGGGTCTGACCGTGTATAAGCTGTTTTCGGCGGAGATTGTCTCGCTGCCGGGGCAGAAGAAAAAAATTACGGTGGAGGAGGCGCTGCAGCAGAATTCCTTTGCCAAGATTTACCTCATGATCGGCATTAATGAGATGGGAACAGGAACGGTGGAGACCTTCACGGAGAAGTACAAAGAGGTCTTACAGCATCTTCAGGAGCTGCAGCCGGACGCGATTATCTATATTCAGGGCATCATGAAGGTGACGACCGAACGCTCGAATCAGGGCGATTACATTAATAATGAGGGAATCGATGCAAGGAATCTTGAATTGGAAAAGCTCGCCGACAACCGGAAGATATTTTATCTCGATGTCAACCCGCTGGTCTGTGACGAGACAGGGGGGATGGTGCCGGACTATACCTTCGACGGCGTACATCTGAAAGCAAAATATATAGAGATATGGAAGAACTTCCTCAAGGAGCACGCGGTGCTGAGGGAGGATGGATCTTATTGACATTACAACAAGGGGGAATCGTATGAAAAGACTAGGGATGGCAATTTTGGGTATTCTGCTCTGTGCCCAGCTTGGCGGATGCGGCAAACCGGCACAACAGATGGAGACAGTGTCCGGGTATGTCATTACAGAGATTGAGCTGCCTGACCCGAATGAGGATATCCCGGAGGAAGAGGAGTGGATCAGGGAGACGCAATATACGACAGTGGAAGGCACAATTATCCGCATCAGCGTTATTCAGGATCAGAATTATGTTAAGGGGACAAGGTATATTCAGACCCTGTCGGCTCCGTATGAGAAGTGGAAGACCTATGAGATAAAACATGGGATTGAGATAGAAGGGCAGCCTTATGCGATCGTGAACCAGATTGCTTCAGCACAGGGAGATATCTTGTTACTGCTGGGCTCGGAGACGAAATTCCTGTACGCAAAGTGGAAGGATGGCAGTGTAGTAAGCTATCGGGAGATTCCGATGATATGGGAGGCATCGAATCTGAATTGGGCGCAGGATGACAAAGGAAATTCGTATTTTTATTCCGGGACTACATTATACGTTTACAATGAAGCGTTTGAAGCTATGCCGCAGTATCAGTCGCAGACAGGGATTGAAGAACTGGTACAGTCTGCATCCGGTAAAAACGGAATGTGGATTGCCGATCCCTTAGGCGTAAACATGCCGAGAGGCTATCGGATGCAGGATTGGTCGGAGATAATTGCGGGCAAGGAAATGAGTTCCGGAAAGTTGCGGTATGGGAAGTTTGCCATTGACGATAATGACGGAATCTATTTTGCCAATCAGGAAGGACTATACAGATTTAAGAACACTCTGGAGGCAATGGCTGTATTTTTAGAGCAGAATATATGGGCAGATGAAATTAACGATTTGCAGTGTGCGGCGGACAATACTTTTTATCTGTTGGCAGCAGATGGGGGCAAGAGAAAGCTGTTGATTGCGAAAGAGGGGGAAGTGGAGACAGATAAAAGGCAGGAGATTGTGATTGCCGGAAGCGCGACCCCTTTCACGGACAGGGTAATTCTGGATTTTAATAAGACGAACAAGGAATATTATGTGACTATGATTCCGTGGGATTCCGAGGAAGGTGCTACATACAATGATTTTGCCAATCGGATTCAATTGGAGGTTACTACCGGCGGTGGACCGGATCTGATCGAGGAAGAGATGATCAGGCTGAACAGCTTTGCGAAGAACGGGTATTTGATGCCGCTTACGGAGCTTTTGAACGGAAGGCAGGAAGAATTTGTCGATGGCGTGTTGGAGTCCGGCAAGGTCGGGGAAGAATATTACATGGTGCCATATGCGTTTGATTTGTATACAATGATGGCATTAAACGAAGTGGTGGGTGATAGACAGACATGGACGCTGCCGGAGCTTTGGCAGATTGCCGAGGAGAAAGAGGCGGAGATTTTTTTCATGGGTGCGAGAGCATGGGATATTATTTATTCCTGCGTTGCCATGGACGAGGAATCGAACAGATTTGTGGACTGGGAGCATGGGATTTCTCACCTCGGAGAAGAGGAATTCATAGAACTGCTTAAGCTTTCAAAGCAATATGCAGACAGTCAGCGGGATTGGACTTCGGATCATGAGCTGGCGGATATGAAGGAAAGGCGGATTCTCAGCAAGCGGATATACGGATTCAATGGTATAGATTTGTATGCCGGGGACGTGAATGAGTTTGGAGATCAGTGTACCTTCATAGGATTTCCGGTGGAAAACGGAAGAGGAACCATGATTGGCGGGAGAGGCTTTGTGATGAATGCATCCTCGAAGTGTCAGGAAGGCGCAATACAATTTTTAAACTACCTCACCTCATGGGAGGTGCAAGACTCCATGCGGAAATACACCACTGCATTTCCGGCGAACAAAAAGGCGCTGGAGGGGCGTCTGCAGGAGATGAAAAAGAATTCGGAAGACAAAAACGCATCAATATATGATCGCCTGACGGAGGAACAGATAGAAGTGTTCTGGAATCTGCTGGAGAACAGCAGACCGCTAGGCAAGCAATATGCGGATATTATCAATATTTTATATGAGGAGACGGATGTTTACTACAATGATGCCAGATCAGCCGAGGACACAGCAAAAATCATAGATAACAGAGTCCAGCTATATTTGGACGAGAATAGCTGATTGTTGATTTTCTACATTTGCAGAGCCTTATTCCAGCCCCGCCTTGAAATAGGTGTAGCCGCTGTGAACAGGCTCTGCTTTCTTTTTCGCATCATCTACATTATCGTAGGCATATATCCAAAGGTAATGAATTTCTGTGTCTGAATTTTCCTTCCACCAGTTTTCGGCATATCGGTAGAATTCTTCCTGCCAGATTTCGTCGGTGATTTTTTCAGGATGTTCTGCCACAAGATAAATTTCGTGAACCTCCTGAAAAACTTTGTCGTCATAGGTGGATTCGGAGGCATAGACCCAGTACGCGGAGGGCTCGGCGGCATCCGCAGGGGAAAAGAAAACCTCCCGTATGAGGAAGAAGGCATTCAGCCCGAGGACAAGAGCGAGCAGCAGGCTTAAGAGCCTCACGGCGAGATGGTTTTTCCGGGCAGCCGTGGCAGCGGCATCGGAGGAGACTGTCCGCTCCTCGACGGAGGTAAGCGTTCCGGCTTCCAATGCGGTCATGGTCTGCTCGGGGTGGTAGAGGTCGTCATAGGAGAGACCGAAGAGCTTTTTGAGCTCAGCGAAGACCGGGATGTCGGGGAAGTTTTTTCCGGTTTCCCATTTGCTGACGGCAGAGACGGAGACGTTGAGGGCATCCGCAAGGTCTGACTGTGTCATATTGTCCCGCTGGCGCAGCTTTGTAAGTAATTTTCCGAATGCAAATTTATCCATCTCTTCCTCCGATAAAATTGGTAGATTTTTACGTTTATTATAGATTAGAGCAAAAGTAAAATCAAGTGGAGCAAAAGTAGAATTGCCTTTTCCAAAGCGTCTCTTGTGTCTACCGGGTGGGGACTGGTATGTTTGCGGTGTGAGGAGCGAGCGATCAGGATTCTGCGAGTGACGCTGCGCAGAATGCACAGACCACCGCAGGCACGCTTGCGCTACCTTCCGCTCGCAACGGCACATAAGATGCTACAGTACAGCATCTAAGTGTCGGCGGCTCCAGAGTGCACTGCTTGTGGTCAGGTGCATTCTGTGCGGCTGTTGGCTGGAAGTGGTGGGTTGCAAACGTTTATGAATTTGGGAATAGGAAAGGGGATAAGAATGAAAAGGTTTGTGAAGGAAGTGATAGGAGGAGTGGCGCTGGCGCTGATGCTTGGCGGATGCGGTATGCAGGGGAGCCAGGGGCAGCAGCTACAGGGACAGGAGACGGACAGACAGGAGACGGAGGAGGGCGCGGAGACGGTGTCGGTCATGGACATCCGTGCGCTGCAGGAACTCTCGCAGAGGGACAATTCGCTGGACGTCTATTCGGCGGTCAGACATGCAATCCTGCCGTCGGAGTGCCCGAAGGCAGAGCTGATGGGGGAACTCCGATATGTGGCGCTGGGAGAGAACAGCGCTGCCTGTTACGTGATGTATGCTCCGAGCCCGGAGGAGGAACGGAAGGAATTCGCCATGGTGACGACAGGGGGCGATGAGAGTCTGATTGATCTGACAGAGGATCGGTTCTATGCCGGTATGGGGACAGCGCTTGGGAAGGACAGCTATTTTCTCTATGGAGGAAACGGGGAGGTGTACTCCGTCTTTGAGGTGGATGGCGGAATGAAGCTCCTGAGGGAGATCCAGCTGGATTTTGTGAGCGGGGGTGAGAAGGAATTTGAATATATCGCGCAGCTTATGGCGGATACGGCTGGGAGACTGCATGCCATTATCGAGAAAGCAAAATGGTCGGATGAAGGGTGGTATGTAACGGAAGAGAAATATCGCTACTGTGTAATCTCTGCGGAAGGCGAGCTGCTGGCGGAATATGTGACAGCTGACACAGGAGCTGAACTGGTTCCGCTGTATGACGGGCGGGTTGCACTGGCGACAGAGCAGGTGAATCAGGGAAGACTGCTTCTGCAGTGCATGGATGTCGGGGCAAACCGGCTGACGACCGTTCTTGACTGTGAGAAGGAGCTTGCGAAGTTCAATTATTATTACACGTTGACGGATGAAAGTACACTGGTCTATGCGAACGCGATGGGAATCTACCGGAGAAGTCTGTCCGGGGGTGAGCCGGAGCTGTTGTATCTGTGGATGAACCACGGAGTGACGCTGTCTTCGATTCTGGTGATGCAGGCACGGGAGGACAGGATCAGCCTGATCTACCGCTGTGAAAAAGGGCTGGGCTATCTGTGTATTGAGCCGACAACGGAGGAAGTAGAGTTAAAGGAGATCACGATTGCTGTTCCCTCCTACAGGGCGGACATCTATCGAGCGGCTGTTGTGGAGTTTAACAGGCGATACCCGGCATGCCATATAAATATGAAGAGTTATGATTATAACGACAGGGATGCGTTGCTGACAGAGCTGAGTGCGGGGAAGGGTCCCGTGCTGATGGACACATTGCTGACAGGCTTCTCGGATAAGGAAGCGCTGTGGGAACCAATAGAGGAGGTATTGCAGCAGCTGGGCGTCATGGATAACCTTGTGGATAAGGTGATGGATCAGGGCAGGATCAACGGTACGCTTTACGGCATTGTCCTTGATTTCGATCTTGAGACCGTGGTGACAGCGGATAAGGAACTGACAGACTGGGATTATGACCTTTTTTTACAGCTGGTGTCGGAAAGAAAGAATCTGAAGGCGGTCATGAACAGCTATGCAACGCAGGACGGCTGGTATTTTATATGGGAATTTTTCATACAGAGCATGGAGGACAACTATTTTCTGGATGCGGAGGCGGCGACAACAAACTTTGACAGTGAGGAATTCCGGTCGATCCTGCACCTTGCAAAGGACTATTGTGAAAGGAAGGATTTTGTGAACGCGGTGGAGGGATTAGAGGACGGACAGGTATTCTGCAATGTGATCACGATTACACGGCCTGAGCAGCTTGCACTGTACCGCCTTGCTTACGGAGACCGCGTAAATTATATCGGTTTTCCGTCTGTTAACGGTGCAAGACCTGTCATCAGCGGAGGAGATCCGATGGTGATGCGTAAAAATGCGACAAAGGAGGAGAAGGGGCTCGCCTATGCATTTCTGGAAATCCTTTTGTCGGAGGAGATACAGTCGAAGGCGATCGATGACTTGAATTATAAGCTCAGTGTCAGAAAGGATGTGCTGGCGGAGCAGCTCGCCGGTGTGGGCGAATGGGATATGCCATATGCGACAGGGTTTGAACCGATTTCCCTCGAGGGGGCGGTCGACCACGGGAAGGATGCGGAGCTGCTGTATGGGCTGCTGGAGAAGGCGGAGCCGAGGACGGGCTTTCCACGGGAGCTGAGCAGACTGATCCTGGAGGAGGTGCAGAGTTACTTAGATGGTACGGTCACGGAGGACATTGTCATACAAAATCTGACAAATCGCGTAGGTCTGTATCTTGAGGAGCGGAAATAGAGTATAATGGATAGATGATTGCGAAAGTGACGTTGCCACAAGTGACGTTGCCACAGGTGACATTGCCACAAGTGACGTTGCCGCAAGTGACGTTGCACAGAATGCACAGACCACCGCAGGCACGCTTGCGCTACCTTCCGCTCGCAACGGCAGCATAAAAGGCACCGAAGTACGTGGTGCCTGCCAGAGTACGGCATCTAAGTGCCGGCGGCTCCAGAGTGCACTGCTTGTGGTCAGGTGCATCCTGTACAACTGTTATGTGAAATGATGGGGTTCGCAGTTAGCTAAATATAATGGATACAAAAAGGATGGACGAAAAATGAGAGTTGTGGATATGCATTGCGATACGGTCAGCAGGCTGCTTGCGCTGCGCAGGGAGGGAAAGCCGGAGCCACTGCGGGAAAATACGGGACATCTGGATCTTATGCGGATGCGTCAGGGAAACTATTTGTTGCAGAATTTTGCGCTTTTTGTTGACTTGGGGGAGGGCAGAGACCCATGGGAGGAGGTGTGCGCGCTATATGATTGCTACCGGGAGGAGCTGGAGAAGAATGCTGACATCCTTGCCCCGGTTTACCACTATGCGGATATTGCGGCGAATGAGAGAGCAGGGAAGCTCTCCGCGATGCTGACGGTGGAGGAGGGGGCTGTGTGCAAGGGGGAGCCTGCGAAGCTGGAGGCGCTTTATGAAATGGGTGTGCGGATGGTGACGCTGACATGGAATTTCCCGAACGAGCTGGGCTATCCAAACCTGAGCAGGGAGCTTGAGGGCGAGGCGAGGAAGCATACGCCGAACCTGAAAGACGGGCTTACGAAGCGCGGCAGGGAGTTTGTAGAGGAGATGGAGCGTCTGGGAATCATCCCGGATGTTTCGCATCTCTCCGACGCCGGATTTTATGATGTGCTTGAGGTGACGAAAAAGCCCTTTGTCGCCAGCCATTCCAATGCAAGAGCCGTCTGCCCCCATGTCAGGAACATGACGGATGACATGATCCGCAGGCTCTCGGAGCGGGGAGGTGTGATGGGACTGAACTACTATGCGGATTTTCTGGAGGAAGTGCCCGCGGGAAGGAAGAATCCCGGAACCATTGCGGCAATCGTCCGCCATGCGAAGCATATCGCGGAGGTCGGCGGCATCGAAGTGCTTGGACTGGGGAGCGATTTCGACGGGATTGACACACATGCAGAGCTGCCCGGGGCACAGAGCATGGAGAAGCTGTGGGAGGCGCTGAAGGCATCCGGCTTTACCGAATCGCAGCTCGACCGGATTTTCAGCGGAAACGTTCTCAGGGTCTACAGGGAAGCACTCAGTTTATAGGATTTTTATTTTTTATTTTCCTCTTGTTTACAAATTACATTCCCTATGATAGTATTTTAGAGATAAAATGACAAAAAAACGGAGGAAATGACAATGAAAATGATTTATCAAGTGGAAGACAAACCGAAATTCGGCGCTTTGATCGTGTTTGCCATCCAGCAGCTTCTGGCGATTATGGCAGCGACGCTTGTGGTTCCCATTATTGTCGGAAATGGCATGAGCTCTGCGGCAGCGCTGTTCGGCGCGGGTGTCGGAACTTTGGTCTATGTCGCTTTCACAGCGAAGAAGAGCCCGGTGTTCCTCGGATCATCCTTTGCCTTCATCGGTTCGATGTGCGCGGCGTTTGCAGGCGGTGTGTCCATGCAGCTCGGCTATGCGGGACTGATCCTCGGCGCATTTTTTGCTGGTCTGGTCTATGTAATCATTGCGGCTATTGTCAAGGTGGTTGGTGTAAACTGGATTAACAAGCTGATGCCCGCAGTCGTAATCGGACCTACCGTTGCAATCATCGGACTTTCCCTTGCGGGAAATGCAGTCGGTGATCTGACAACAGGCGGAGTCAAGGTTGACGGCGTATCGATCGCTTATCCCTTTGCGGCGTTTCTGGGCGGACTGATCACACTGGCAGTCACAATGCTCTGCTCCAGCTTCGGCAAGAAGACGGCAAAGCTGATTCCCTTTATCATCGGTATTCTTGCGGGCTATGCGTTCTGCCTGATCTGCACGATTATCGGTACAGCGGCAGGCATTGACGGATTAAAGCTTCTGAACTTCGAGCACTTTACAAATCTTGTGGCAAACGGTGTGACACTGGAAACCTTTATCAAGCTGCCGGAGTTTACCTTCCTCACCGCAGCGAAGGGCGTTTCCGAGATCAACGCATCCTACATTCTTACGATTGCAGCAGCATATGTTCCGGTTGCCTTTGTTGTATTTGCCGAGCATATTGCAGACCATAAGAACATTTCCTCCATTATTGAAAGAGACCTGCTGGTAAAGCCGGGACTTCACAGAACGCTTATGGGAGACGGTGTCGGCTCCATGGTCGGCGCATTCTTCGGCGGCTGTCCGAACACGACCTACGGAGAGTCCATTGGCTGTGTTGCGATCACGAAGAACGCTTCCGTTGCAACCATTATGGCGGCAGCGGTGGGAGCGATTCTCATTTCCTTCATTTCGCCGTTCATCGCGTTCGTCAACTCCATTCCTTCCTGCGTAATGGGTGGCGTCTGCATCGCACTGTATGGATTTATCGCGGTATCCGGTCTGAAGATGATTCAGGAAATTGATCTGAACAAGAACAAGAATCTGTTCGTTGTATCCGTAATCCTGATCGCCGGTATCGGTGGTCTGACCCTGAACTTCGGAGCAGTGACGATCACATCCATCGCCTGTGCTCTGATTCTTGGAATCCTTACGAACCTGATGCTTAAGAACGCACCGGAAGAGGAATAACAGAAATATTCTTAAATAAAATGATAGGGAACCGCCTGTTTTCACTGAGTTGGGAATGGGCGGTTTTTTGTTCTTTAAATTTTGATACTGGGGTCAAAAGCCTCATCTGGCTGAAATTGTCGGAATTGTTTTCAGGGTTCCGAAACCAAGTAGTGCTAAGTGTTGACCAAACAGCTAAGTGCATTCACAAAAATCCTTAACTCGCTACGCTCAAACAGGTGGATTTTTGCTCATAACGCTCTTTTGTCACCACTAAGCACAACTAGAGGTTTCTACACATTCAAACAATTCAGACAATTACAGCCTATCAGGGCTTTTGACTCTAGTATCATGCCGAAAGCAACGTCCCTCTGGTAACCATTGGAAAAAACACTTGACTTGTCCAGAGTGGAATGTTGTATAATGAAATGTAAAAGACTTGTAAGGTACAAAGGTGTTTTTTTATACGGTATAAGTTTATATAATGTAAGGAGGATTCCATGAAGAAACGAGTGTTTAGTCTATTTATGACACTTGCTCTATGTCTCTCGATGACACCCACGGTGTCGTTTGCAGAGGCAACAGAAACGGTGACAGGACGGGAGGTGCAGAGCGGCGGAAGTATTGACGATGTCTACATCGCTGGTAACGAGACCACCGGTAACGGTATTACCAATAGCGATGTCAGCGGTAATGATGTCAGCAATGGCGACGCGGACGATGTAAACGCCAGCGAGACAAATGCGGGCGACATAAATGCGGACAATGCAAACGCCGACGAGCAGATCGCAAAGCTCGATATGGCGCGCTATGAAAGTATTTGCACGGCTTTGACCGGGCTTGTGGCTGTGCAGGCAGACCATGCTGATCACCCCATCTGCGGCGCGAAGTGCAACCATAAGGATGAAAACGACAACGATAAGCATGAAAATGTGACATGGACGGGCGTTTCCGGGTTGTCTGAGATTACTAAGGGAGGCTACTACTATCTGACCGGTAACGTGGAGTTGGATGAAACATGGCAGATTCCTTATGACAAAGACACCTTCCTCTGTCTCAATGGGCATAACATCACGATGAATGCGACAGGTAACGCCATCGATGTAACATGGTCGGGCAGAACTTTCACTCTGTGCGACTGCAAAGGAGGCGGCACAATTACCCACGGTAAGCAAACAGACGGTGCAACCACATACACCGGTAACGGTGTAGTTGTGGGTAGTGGCGTATTTAATATGTACGGCGGCACGATCAGCGGCAACTCCAGCTCATCATACGGAGGCGGCGTGTATGTGACGTACTCACCCAGCTTTAATATGTACGGCGGCACAATCACCGACAATTCCGCCGCAAGCGGAGGGGGTGGCGTGTATGTGTACAATAGCACGTTTCATATGCACAACGGCACGATCAGCAACAATACCATCACTAGTAACAACGGAGGTGGCGTGTATGTAGAAGGTAGCACGTTCATCATGCAGGACGGAAACATCAGCAACAATACGGCTGAAGGGTACTGCGGAGGCGGTGTGTACATGCTCAACGGTGGTACCTTCACCATGAATGGCGGCACAATCACCGGAAACCAGTCTTCTTACGGAGGCGGTGTGGGTTTGGAATTTTACAACCAGGCTAATACCTTCACCATGAATGGCGGTTCGATTACCGGAAACATCGCAAACAACACTGGTAGCAAAACCGGCGGTGGCGTGTATGTTCAGACTGGCAATAACTTCAACGTGTCCGGCGCTGTACAGATCACGGATAACAAGGACGGGGATAGCAAGGCCAACAATGTCTATCTGGACAATTATAACTCGGAAACCATCAAGATTGCCGGCGAACTGACCGGTGGTGATGGCAGCATCGGCGTGACTATGTTCAATACGCCAAAGGAAGCCGAGCCCAAGACGTTTGCCACGGCGGGAGTGACTGAGGCAGGAGAAGATTATGTGCTGACCAAGGGTGATGCAGCTTGTTTTAGCAGTGACCAGGGATACTTTCCTTATCTTATGGACGATGAGGTGAGGATGTTCAAGTACGAGCCGCAAGTGCATCCTATTTGCGGCGAGGAATGTAGTCATGTTGACGACGAAAAGCACACCGAAGAACTGATCTGGATAGGCGTTACCGAACTGAATAATATCACTGCGGATGGCAACTACTACCTGATCAATGATATTGATACTGCCGGCGGGAAGTATTTGTCGGTCACACTTAATGTGAGGCTGTGCCTGAACGGTAAGACAATTAGTGGGGGAGATACGTTGCTCAACCCTAGCGGGGGAAACTACACTCTGTGTGACTGTAAAGGTACCGGAACAATCAACGGATCAACCTCTCAGTATGGTAGCATACAGGTGGAGAGGGGTAGCAGCCTTGACATGTACGGCGGCGTGATCACCGGGAATAAGATTGGTGTGTATGTGGATAACGGTACATTTAACATGTATGGCGGTGAGATCAAAGGGAACAGCTATACAGGTGTTGATGGCGGCAGCCTTTACGGCGGCGCCAGCGGCGTGCGTGTGGACGAAAACGGTACATTCAACATGAGCGGCAGTGCCAAGATCAGCGGCAACACTGCTTCTTTCACGACACGGGAGCACTCTGCCGGCTACTACGGTGCGGCGGGCGTGTATGTGAACGGTGGTACGTTCACTATGACCGGAGATGCCGAGGTTAGCGGCAATACCCTTACCACCGACGAAAGCATCGGCGAAAGCGCTAACAACTATGCCGGCGGCGTGTATGTGAAGAATGGCAATGTGACTGTCGGCGGGAACGTGAAGATTACCGGGAACACGAAGGGCGGCAAAACCAGCAATGTCTGTCTGCCCAAGGGTCAGACCATCAAGGTAAGCGGGCAGTTGAACGCGAACGCGATCGGTGTGATTACGGAGACACCAATTACGGTGGTGGGCGAAGAGGCCATCATTGCCGAAGGCACAGACAGCTATCCGCTGACGGAGGCTGACAAGAATGCTTTCAGCAGCGACGACAACATCCCTGCGGAGTGGGAGGCCGGACAAACTGGACAAATCATCCTCCGAAAAGGCGTGCATAAGCATTCTATCTGCGGCAAAGCAAATTGCAGCGACAATCATGGTACTGATAAGAAGTGGACAGCTATCTCTACGCTCAGTGAAATTAACGGAAGCGGCAGTTACTTTCTGACGAAGGATGTGGAACTCGATGGAACATGGAGTTGCATAGAAGGCTATAATGTAGAACTTTGCTTAAACGGAAATACAATCACCAGCAAAAGGGCAGTAGATGCCATTATTGTTGCAAGTGGCGCATCCCTTACCATCACTGACTGCAACGCTTCGGTTGGCAAAATCACCCACAATACCGACCAAAGCGGCAGCGGTATATATGTCGGGGGTTCTCTCACTCTGTGGAACGGTTCTATCACCGGAAATAAACATTTACAGCAAGGTGCTGTGCATGTAGCAGTTGGTGGCACGTTCACAATGAACGGCGGTTCCATCACTGAAAATAAGACGAACGGTGGTGTGCAGGTAGCCGGTGGCGAGTTTTACATGAATGGTGGCGAAATCACCTTAAATACGGATGGATACAGTGGTGTGTATGTGTACAGCGGCGAGTTCACCATGACCGGCGGTGAAATCACCCAAAATACGAGTGAGCACTACAGTGGTGGTGTATATGTAGCAGCCGATGGTAAGTTTTACATGAAAGGTGGCAATATCACCGAAAATACGGGTAAAGACAGTGGTGGTGTGTATGCAAGTGGCACTTTCACCATGACCGGCGGCGAAATCACCAAAAATAAGTATACCAGCGAGTACGGCGGCGGTAGTGGTGTGTATGTAGGATATGGTGGCGCGTTCACCATGAGCGGCGGAAAAATCACCGAAAATGAGAATTCCATCGCAAACGGTAGCAGTGGTGTGTATGTGAGCTATAACAGCACGTTCAACATGACCAATGGCGAAATCACCGGGAATGTGAATAGCGCCGCGACCGGCGGAGGCGGTGTGAATGTAGGTGGCACGTTCAACATGACCGGTGGCAAAATTACCGGAAATACGAATAGCGCCGCGAACGGTGGTGGCGGTGTGTATGTAGCAGGCAGTGGCAAGTTTACCATGAACGGCGGCGAAATCACCGGAAACAATACTACCTCCACCGACGACAGTTGCGCAGGCGGCGTATTTATAGATACATACGGCGGTTTTACTGTGTCCGGCGCAGCGAAGATTATAGACAACTGGAAGAACGGTGAACTGGAAGCCGGCGTATATAAGAGGGGCGATGGCACGGCAAGTAATGTCTACCTACCTAACTCTGCAATCATCACCATTGGAGAAACAGGACTAGCGCAGGACGCCCGGATTGGCTTGAGCAAAAGCGCGGATGAACTTCCCGGAGAAGGCTATGAGGTCGGAATTGCTGAGAATGCGACGGAAGAGCAGAGCTATTATAGGAATATCTTCACGCTGGATTTGGAGGACACACACTATAGCATAATTATAATTGAGAACGGCGAAAGCAACTGGTTGTACATCCACAGACACAAGCATGACTGGAAATATAGTGCAAGCGGTGCGACCATCACCGCTAAATGTGAAGCAGCGGACTGTCCCGTTAAGGACGGCGACGGCGGCAGCATAACCATCGTGGCACCTGAGAATCCAATCTACGACGGTGATCCCAAAGTAGCAACGTTTGAGTACAAGCTTTTAGAAGAGGTTGGGATAAAAAAGGATAGAATTTGGATCGAGTACGCGGAGGGAAGCGTGTCGGATAATACGTCGCTCGGTGCAGGCGTATGGCCTGTAAATGCCGGCACCTATACCGCCAGCATTCGCCTCGAATATGCGAACGGCACTGAATCCGCCCCTGCCGTTGTGGAGTATACCGTCCAAAGGGCTGATCCCGTGGCGGGAAATTTTGGTTTTACTAAGCCAGATTTGGTTTATAACGACACTGATAAAGAGGTAAAAGATGTCTGGTATCGGTATCCTAATGGTCTAGGAGAATTTACTGTGAGGTACTTTGATGCGAAAGGCGCAGAAGTTAAGCCCAGAAACGTGGGTACCTATACCTTTGTAATTGATGTAACCGAGGGCAGGAACTATAATGCCAAAACTGTGACGGATCCTGCTTGGACGTTCACGATTGCTCCTACCACCGCTCGGCCGACCGTGGGATTCAGCGACGAATGGACCTACACCGGCGAACAGATCACGCCACCCGTTTTGGTCAAGGAGGTCGATACGGATAGGGAGCTGGTTGAAGGTACGGACTACACCGTTATTTATGGCGAGAACATAAACGCCGGCTTGTTTGCAGGTACTTTTAAGATTAAGGCAAAGGGCAATTATGCGTTTGAAGATATTGAAAAGTTCTTTACCATAAAGCAGGCGAAGCCGGAGCTGAGCTTTGAGGCGTCCGACATGACTAAGACCTACATCGATGAACCTTTCACGAATCCGCTCACCAATAAGGGTGACGGCAAGGTGACTTACACCAGCAGTGAAGCTTCTGTTGCAACGGTGGATGAAAGCACCGGTGAAGTTACCATTGTCGGCGTAGGCGAGACCACCATCACTGCGACAGCTGCTGAAACACAGAACTATGAGGCAGACACGACGAGCTACACATTGACGGTGGATAAGGCGGAAATCCATATCACGGGGGCTATCGTTAGTTTGAAGTACTATGACGGTGACCCGAATGCCAACGTCACAGATGTGTACTTTGCTGATAAGCAGAACAATCCATTGAGCGATGTGCTGTTTGGTACAGACTACAATGCAACAGGCACATACCGAGATGTGAATGCCGGGGAGCAATTGGTAGATGTCGAGGTAGAGCTTCTGGATGATTTCGCAAAGAAATATGTATTGGAAGCTACCAAATATGTGACTGCTGGGAATATCGAGACGAAGTCGATCCGCATCGGAAGTGTGACCGCTGAAAACCGCGACTACAAGAAGGACGATACGTCCGTGACAATCAACAGCGTGACTTTCCTTGATAAAGACGGTAATCCATGGACAATGCTGAAAGAAGGTACCGACTATACTGTGACCGGTGAAATGGCTGACGCAAATGCCGGCACGAAGGACGACGTTGACGTTACGGTAAAACTGATCGGCAAGGCGGCAAACAACTATGACCTTGGCGGAAGAAACACAACCCAAACGACGGTGAAGATCAGGCAGGTAACGCCTGTTATTACGGTTGCTGCATCCGAGCAGACGATCGTGAAGAACGGTGTGGCAGTGGACATTTCCAAGTGGGCATCCACCAACAACACCGACGACAGAACGCTGATCTATACGTTGGACGGTGAGCACGAAGGTATCACGCTTACGGGCAACATGCTGAAGGCTGCAAATAATGACTCCACGGTCAGCAGCTTCACGCTCAAGGTAACTGCTGAAGCTACAACGAACTTCACTGCACCGGCTGAGCAGACCATCACGGTGACGGTGGTAGACAAAGCTGACGCAGGCATCAGCATCACGAACGCACCTGCCAGCAAGACCTATGGCGATGAAGACTTTACACTGAAAGCAACCAAGACCGCCCCTGATGGCGGCACATGGAGCTGGAGCAGTACTGATTCTGACGTTCTGGAGATTACCTCCGGTGCGGATACCGAAACGCCTACGATTCAGGTGAAGAAAGTGGGTTCTGCGATCCTGACAGCAACCTACTCCAGCGACACCCACTATGGTTCCGCTAACGTGACCATCACCGTGGCTGCGAAGGGTATTACCGAAGAGATGATTGCGGCTATTTCTGCACAGGACTATACCGGCAGTGCGATCAAGCCGACTCCCGAAGTCAGGGACGGCGGGACGAAGCTGATCCCCGGTACGGATTTTGATTACAGCTATTCCGGCAACACCAATGCCAGTACAGCAACCCTGACCATCACCGGCAAGGGGAACTACACCGGAACGGCTGACAAGAACTTTACCATCTCGCCGAAGTCCATCAATGGCGCAGCCATCGCACTGGATGCTGAGAGCTTTACCTACGACGGCTCGGGGCAGACGGTGAACATTACCTCCGTGACGCTGGAGGGATGGTCTGACACGATCACTTACGAGATTGTGAGCGGAGACAAGGCAACCGATGCCGGTACTGTAACCCTGAAAATCAAGGGTACGGGCAACTACACCGGAACGGCGGAAACGACATGGACGATTACCAAGATCGATCCCAAGCTGGAAGACTTTGATGTGACTGGTCTTACCACAGCGCAGACCTATGACGGCGCTGCAAAGACCGTGACAGTTAATACAAAGTCTGGTATCAGCGGCATGGGCGACATCACCGTGAAGTACAACGGCAGCACAGAGGCTCCCACCAATGCGGGCAGCTATGCTGTGACCATTGATGCAAAGAACGGCAGTAACTATAATGACATGACCATTGCAGCCGGTACGCTGACCATTCAGAAGGCTGCCGCTCCTACACTGGAGGATATCCAGGAAAGCTGCCGGTACACGCTGACCGGCGAGAAGACGGTTCATTTAGCGGAGCTTGTGGCAGGCGCAACGAACTATACGCTTGGTGCGGCTATCGGAGACACGGAGATTCTCTCCGCTTATTCCATAGATGCCGACGGCGTTTTGAAGTACACGCTGACTGGTACAGGCGCAGCAGGCAATACCGTGACCCTGCCGGTAACGATCACCTCCATCAACTATGAAGAAACCACTGTCAGGGTGGTCATTACCCTGACGGAGAAGGACAATCAGGAGGCGCTGCTTGTCACAGGCGACAACACCGTGGTTTACGGTGGGACGCTGACGCTTGGCACCACCGGCGGTTCCGGCACAGGTGAGGTGACCTACCGCATTGACACAGAAAACAGCACGGGCGAAGCAACCATCGAAGGCAATGTCCTGACGCCGGTAAGGGTCGGCAGGATTACGATCCTTGCAACCAAAGCGGGTGATTCTGTTTACAATGAGATCACCAGTGCTCCCTTTGTCATCACGATCACCCCGGCTACCCCTACCGGTGAGCCGAATTTCACCGAGATCACTATCCATGGGAAGACATTGGCAGATGCGGGGTTGACACTGATTGGCAGCACGATCAGCCTCACGGAAGGTACACTGGAGTGGATAGATGACGACGGTAATGCGTTATCCGGTGACACCAAGGTGGAAGTCAACAAGACCTACAAGTGGCGGTTTACACCAACAGACACCAACTACGAAATCCTGACCGGTGAGGTCGAGCTGTATCATGTGGATTTACCTGCAATCACCTCGCAGCCGAAGAATGTATCTGTGAAAGCAGGGGAAAAGGCAGTCTTTGAGGTAACGGCAACGGGCACTGACGTAACGTATCAGTGGCAGATTGACAGGAACGACGGAAAGGGCTTTGTAAATCTCAACGGTGCGACCAGCGCAGCCTATACGTCGGGTGCAACGGACGCAGACTGCAACGGCTTTAAGTACCAGTGTATCATCCGCAACGCAGCGGGTTCTGTTACAACCGATACGGTAACACTGGCGGTTACGGAGGAGGTACCGCCTACCCCCGAACCGGTTCCATACAGGATTATCTCCGGTGCAGACAGCGCATGGACACAGAATACGGACGGAAGTCTCGTGATCAGTGGAGACGGTGAGTTTGCCAAGTTCCAGAACGTACTGGTGGATGGAAAGGTAATTGACACCGAGAATTATACGGCTGCAGAGGGGTCGACAATTATCACCTTAAAGGCAGATTTCCTTAGTACGTTATCGGAAGGAAGTCATTCCATTGAGATTGTATGGTCAGATGGTTCCGCAAGTACGCGCTTTACGGTTGCAAGGAATACGTCCGGCGATAATAGCGGCAACAATAACAGTAATAGCGGCAACAATAACAGTAATAATGGCAACAACAGCAATAATAACGACAATAGCAGTAATAGCAACAGCAATAATGCAGGCGGTGATCATACGACAGATGTTACATCGGCAATCGCTCCGAAGACAGGAGATGCTTCC
>CAKRUB010000041.1 GCA_934402375.1 uncultured Acetatifactor sp. | reverse complement strand
CATAGGAAATCACCGCCGTTTCTTTTATTATACCAAAAAACAGCAATAAAAGCCAGAAATATTTGCCTAAACATCAACGTGTCGGTACGCTAGCACTTTCATTTTGAAATTTCAACACTTTATTTCGGAGGCTCAGAAGTCAAAGGGCACCATTTGGCGATCTTCGTATAAAACAGCAATCCGTCGATAATTGCAGTCAATCATGACTGCTCTTCTATCCTGTTTTTCAAGCAGCTGGCGCACACAGGTCTCCTGCCCCTTATCATAGGAAGAAAACAGAACCTTTCCCTCCTGATCCAGAGCTGCACAATACTGAAACCCCATCCGGACCATCTCGACATTCCGGAAATCCCCGGCCAGCTCCCCACCAACATCCGACCATAGCTCCACCGTTCCGTCCTCACGGATTCCCGCACACCTTGATGCCGTAGCGCATACCGAGACAGCAGTGATTCCCTCGCCCGGAACCGACACAATGTTCACCTTTTCCACCGCCTCGTCAAAATGAATTTCATACACTCCACCAGCCTCCGTCAGCAGATAATTCCCGGACAGTTCGGCAACAGCTGCAGGCGGCGTGATCGGAAAGCTCTTTCCGGCATAAAACACCCGGAGGTCTCCATCCGAGAGCAGGCAAATGGCACTCTGTCCGAAAATGTTACCGTTTACTATGGTAACCTCCCTGTCCTGCAGTTCCTCCAGCATCCGGGCTACATTGTCATATCTTCCCGCAGACCCCAGCGGATATTCCTCATAATTTTCCAATGCTTCCGCATCAATCACAAGATGCCCATCTTCCGTCAACGCACAGAAATCATCACCGGTATAGAGTCTTTCCAGCCGCTCTTCCTCTGCATATGCCGTCCATTTTCCATCCGCGTACAGGTACGCTGTCCCGTCCGCCAATATGCATGGATCCTCGCCCACAAATGCCAGCTGTTCCACGTTTGTCAACTCTGCAGGCAGTTCCACCATAATTTCCGCCGGGCAACCGTGTTCCACGGCAGTGGTCTCCTGTTCTGCTGCCGGATACTGCTCCGTCTCCTGCCTCTGTTCTACGCCAGGTTCTTCCTCTATAGCCGAACAGCCGGTAAAAATAACACTTATGATAACCAACAACAAAATCATACCCCTGCCCACCTCTGCATTTTTATCGTAGCGTATCGTCAAAGCAAGTCGCAAAAGGCAAAGTGCGTAGTATACATTTTTTCCGTCCTCATCCGCCGTCAGAAAGGCATTTTCCATTAGTTTTATATTTTTCAAAGGCTGTATTTATAAGCGCTTGAATAATAAGATAACTATTCTCCGCCATTAGTGAAATTCCAGCTATCATGCTTACTCTCGGCGACACGCTGGGAAGAAAGATAACTGCAATTTCTGCCAATACAAGCACCGCCGAAATAATTTTGAACTTTCTCTTTTCATGAAAAAACAATCGCTTATTTTCCGTATCAACCGGTGCCAGTATAATAATTATTATTGCCGAAATTATGCATAATATCAACAATTCCGAGGCAATCATCTTTTCCGGTTCAATATATTTAATCAATAGCGCAACTGAAATAATAAGCAATGAAGATGCAATACCGCAGAGCCACAGCCTTGGCATGTGCAGTCCACCTGCGAAGACTCTCAGTGGCATAAACATTGCGAGAAAGAGTATCACGCCTTTCAATTCGCCAACAGCAATCCCAATTAGCAGTGCTACACCAATCGAAGTGACCAGCATTGTCAGGCGTTTCATACCATATAATGCTATTTCTTTGTCCTCGTCGGTGATATCCGATTCCATGATTATGTTCTTTATCATTTTTATCCCCATTTCTGCGCACGTTCTGCATGTCGAGTTTGTGTCAAGTGTGCGCAGACACAAATATCGTGATTGAAAAAATCTATTTTCCAATCTTCGCCCAGTCAATAATATGAGCAGATCTGGTAACAGAATCTATCAATCCTTTTCTGCCAGATAAAGGCTGACTCTGCTTTGTATAACACCGGCCACATCGTACTCAGTTTTATCCCCATCAAAATACGCCTGAACTTCTTCAAGAATAATGTCTCTAATCTCGCATTCTGCCGACAGCATTGCTCCGCATTCCATAAGTTCCATATATTCATCCGCATAAGAGCTACCGTCATCTCTGCCGACAAGTGGCATATATGTATTAGCATCAATCATAAATACAGGCTGTGCATCGGTGTCTCCATCTAAATATAAGTCCGCCAGTTCAGCCGCATCCTTTACCTGTTCCGCGATGACATCTTTTCTCACCCAGTACGTTGTATACCTAATCTGATTTTCTTTATCTATAAGCATGTTAAGAAATTCAGCTGCTGCTTCCTTGTTTTCTGATAGATCATTAACTGCACACCCCCTGAAGCAATAAATAAACGTTTTTGCCCCCGCAGCAAAGGGATATCCGACGGAAATATAATCCTCTCCGAGCATGCTTCTTGCTTTGGAGTATTCAGCAAGTCCACCTGAAAAGGAAAACGTAAAAGAATTCCCTGATTTAACCTCATCAATTCTCTGTCCAAAAGAATAATAGGCATTAGGATCGGTATTTGCGTTACCATACATTTTACAGAATCTAATAAACTCGTAAAATTCTTCGCATTCAAAATTGCATTTTCCATCTTCGGTACTTACAAAATCAGAATACTCAATTCCCTGCAAAAGCAAGTCATAAACAAGCTGCATTGCATCTGCATCCATATTAAGGCTCTCATATTTCAACCTCTCCGAGTCGGAATCCGCCCACTTTTTAAACGCCCTTATAGTTTCATCAAGAGTCCAGTCCGAATCGCTCCAATTCTTAGAATCGACAAATAGCGTACCCATATATGCCTCATAAGGAACTGCATAAAGAGTTCCATTGATTATTCCGAAATTGAGCGCCCCATTAAATATATTTTGACATGAATCCAGTTGCATTAAATCGTCCAAGTCGCTGACCACTCCCGCAGACTGTAAATCTTCCAGCCGGCTTCGATTTAAAAGCAACATATCAGGACCCAGACCGGATTTGATTTTTTCTAATAATTTTGCCCATTCATAATCATCATTGCTCTGCATTATTTCAGTTGCAATCTTAATTTCTGTATGCGTACGATTAAAATCTGCCACACACTTTTTTACATATGAATCTTCGTAGTTCATCAGCAGATTCAGCTGTACCTGGTCTAAATTAACATTTTTAGAAAGCGTGTATACAAAAATGCTATCATCACCGGAATAGCATATTAATATCCGTCCATCCGCATCCGTAGCAACATCCATACACGAGTAACCGGATAGACCCTCAAAAGAATATAAATCAAATGCCATACCGCTCTGAACATTCCACGATGAAAGCGTACTGTTTGAAAGGCTGAGCACATTCCCATAATGGTCTATGATACACTGATAATATCCCAGACTAGCCTTGAAAATTTCTTTTTCTTTACCTTCTTCTATTGTAAAAAAGACTGTCTCTTCACCCACAGTATTAACTGAAAATACAGGGGTTTCGTTTCCTGACTTACCGGCAAAATTTATAAAATCGCCTTCGGAGTTTGCTATTAAGACCAATTCGCAGCTTTCATTGTCGTGCCGCCATATGTTCTTATTCTGCTGGTCAATCAGATAAACCGAATTATCCTCCCCACATACCGCATCAGGCAGATTAAAGGCATTTGCTTCATTCCCGGCTATTTTTAATCCCACATCTGTCAGGTCAATCAAGCTATTTATTGTGCCATTCAGGTTAAACTCTATCCTATAGAATCCATCCAAATACCATTCCTCATCCCATTCAGCAAAAAAGAGTGAAAATCCATCGTCAGTAATATCCCATGTCGTGATTTGAGAAAAACCGTTCTCTATTTTATGATTAAGGGAGTCTATAATTTCATCTATCCTCGAATCTCTCATATTCTCATTTCGCATATCAATCCTTATAACCTTGTTGTCTTCGGACATAAGATTTACGCATTTAATTTCATAAAAATAATATGTTTTCTCATCAACTACTGACATGTAATAAAGCAACGCATAACACATACCCTCATCCAAAAGAACACTTTTATCAATAAGATAGGCATTGCCATCAGTCTTCGTCGATATAGGCGTATACGACAGCACCTCCCACTTTTCAGCAGGCTCAGCTTTTTTAGGTGCTTTCCACTCTATTGCCAGAACATCTATTGTGCTTTTCTCACTTTTATCTGGTGCTGAGCTATTATCCAGAACCGTCTCCCCTAAACTGCAGGCAGCAAACCCCAACATCAAAAATATCAATATGAATGCAAATATTCTTTTCAACTATCTTCCTCCCCAAAAATGCCGGTATTGCATTTTAATATTGCAACACCGGCGTTATTACAGTATTTGTTCTGCTTACTGCTGACAAAGTCCTCGCTGGCTTAACAGACATCTTGAGTGGGAATGTATGATATTACAAGTTCGGAATTCATTTCGTAAATAAGCACCACACCCTGAACATGTGACGCTATGATATGAACTCTCATTGTAAACAGTGCAGTTATAGGAATATCCATTTCCTTCAGTTACACTGTGAGAATATATATAGCTTCCGTAAAGAGTTCCACAGATAGCCGTTTCTGCTGTAACATAACATTCTGCCGTTTTTGTACATGCCTCACTTTTAATGTTGCTCGTAGCAAGCACACAAAGTGCTAATGCAAATGTAATAATTATCTTTTTCATTTTATCTCCTTCCTAATTTAAGATACGTTTCTTAAAAATCATTTGCTTCTGACCTTCTCAAGTGCCTTTGGTTCTCTCGGCTGATAATTGATCCAAGGACAAGCTGTATTAGTGCTTACTTTTGCCATGGCCTTTCCCACCTTAATTATCACCGCAGAAACCTTATTCCGCATTTGGGTCATATGCTTCACCTCCTCCCGCAAGTAGTTGAGCAAAGCATACCAGTTATTTATCTTTTGTGCCGTCAGATGTAATAATTGACGGGAAAATGGTAATAATTGACATAAAAACAACCGAGCAAATGATATGATCTATAACGGTGCAATCATTATCTCTGCTATAAACAAATTACCATTCACCGAAATTTCCATTTTCCCCTTCTGTTCATTAACCAGATCGCGCACGCTTCTCAGGCCTATACCATGTCCCTGCATTTTGCTTTTTCCCACAACTGCCCCGTTTTTGACACATATCGTTCCTTCAAAGGTATTTTTTATTTGAAGGTACAATATTCCCCCGGAATAACGCATAGAAAAAAATACCTTTCTTTCTGGTGATTTTGCGGCAGCCTCAATGGCATTTTCAAGCAGATTGCCCACTATTATATTCAGTCTGTATTGTGAAAGTTTTAAATCTTCCGGTAATTTCACATCAGTTGCAACGTTAACCTGCCTGTTCTTTGCATCCTCTATCAGGTAATTCACCAGACCGTCTATTTCATGTTCTCCAGTGCAGACAGCTCGTTTACCATCTGCAAATCTTGTTCTCATTTCCTGAATGTATACGCCTATGTTTTCATTTTCCCCCTGCCTTGCCATACCCTCCAGTTCAATCAGATGATGCCTTAAATCATGGCGGAAATTTTGCAGGTTTCTGTCAGATAACTGCATCGTTTCAAGTTCCCGCCGATAGGCTTCCACTTCTTTCTGCAGATTTTCCCGCTTCCACTTTTCTTCAAAGTTGTATGAAAGGCCATTAAGCAAAACCATAGAAAGAATGGTTATTGCCACTATTGCAATACTCGCAACCAGCTGATAGATACCGCCGGGCATCGATGTCACGCAGTATAGAATCACCGCGGCAAACACGGGGAATAAAGACAGAAGTATCATCTCCTTGCTAAGCATTTGCCATGCATAGCCGCGCCTCAGAATCATTCCAAAAATGCGTTCAATCAGCAGCATAAAAATTACTGTTAATACAAAGCTATAGAAATAGTTCTCTTTTCCAAGTATGGGCATCATAATTACATACGACAGCATGTCACAGGCGGCGCTGAGCACTGAGATAAAAACAGAGACTAAAATTTTTTTCCAAAGCTTTCCCGCGTAGGTACTGGTAATGAGAAAAATAAGCAGGAGATTCACCGCCAGATTTACCACAGTAATATGAAAAAACTCGTTTGCAAGCAAGGTTCCCAGAAACCACAGCAACGAAAAAACTTTTTCTAAAATTCGGTTTTCATTGACCGTTTCAAGAAAGTCCGATGCAAACCTTCTTATCACAAGCAATAGGCAGACATTACAAAGAACATTAATCAGATAGTAGTCCATCTTGTGTTCCCCCGCTGAGTTTTCTCCATCTTAACAGCATTCTCTCTTTAAAAATTTCGGAGTACCTTCTGGTAATACTTATATGGTCTCCATTATTCATGATCACATAATCCCTGCCGCTCTTTTTGATTGCATTTAAATTTATGATGTATGAATTATGAATTTGCAGGAAACAATCCGGCAGTCTTCCTATTTCCTGCGATAGTTTCCCGTAATAGCTGACTGTCTCATCCCTGCAGACAACACTTACCACCCGTTTATTACTGGTCAGGTATAAAATTTCCTTGTAATTGAGTGTTATATGCTCTTTCCCTGATTTGCACACAAAAAAGTCTCCGGAATACATCATGATTTCCAGCCCTCTCCCGATCGTGTCCATCAGTGTTTTCGCCTTTACCGGCTTTACCAGAAAGTCCAGCGGCTGAACCGCAAAGAGCTGCATGGCGTAGGTGTCCTTTGAAGAAATAAAAACAATCTGCGTATGAAAATTATGGTTGTCCTCCCTCAAATATTTTCCTACGTCAACCCCGCTCAGCTCTGCCAGTTCAATGTCAAGAATCAGAAAATCATACTCTGTACCCGATTTCAAGCAATGAATCAAGGTTTCTCCCGAATAAAATACATCTATGTGAAATCCGGGTTCCACCATAAGGCTGCTTTCCTGAATTATATGCTCAATTTCACGGCATGTATCGACTTCGTCATCGCATATAGCTACCCTGTACAAATCTGTACCTCCCCGTATGCTTTATCACCGTTTCCGGTTTTCCCCTACTTTCTATGCCCTGTCTTGATCAGCGGGCTGAGTGGCTTGTACACAAGCAGCGTGATCACCGACACGCTGACACCCTTGATCAGGTTCAGCGGCGCAACACACGCGATCACAAAGCTCACAATGCTGCCCTCTGCCACCAGTCCGTTTGTCTCCGCCCCCATTGCGATCAGTCCCTCCAAGGGTATTCCGTAGAGCTTGGAGAATGCGGGCAGCAGATAGATTGCGTTGAGTGCCGTTCCAAAGATCGTCATGACTACCGTTCCGGTGATGCAGGCAATAACTGCGCTCTTCTTGTTCTTATGAAATGCATAGACCACCGATGCCGGAAGAATGAAGCTGCACCCGACAACAAAGTTTGCAAGGTCGCCCACAAAGGCTGTCGTTGTCCCCTTGAAGATCAGTTTCAGAAGTATTTTGATAAACTCCATCATAACGCCTGCTGCCGGTCCGAACGCGAAGGTGCCAATGAGAATCGGCAGTTCGCTGAAATCCAGCTTGTAAAAGAACGGCGCAAAGGGCAGCGGGAACTCGAACAACATCAGAATCGCGGCAATGGCTGAAAACATACCGATCATCGCGGTCTTCCGCGTGTTGAATATCGGCTCTTTCCGCCCATTCTTTTTCTGTGCCGCCTTCTCCAGAAGAAGCGCCAGCACAAAGAGTGCCACAATGATTGCCAGAAAACTTAAGACGTAGAGCAGGTTGTCTGCTACAGCTTGAAACAGTTTGTTCATTTTACTTTTCCTCCATTTTTCTGTCGGAAAATTCTTCTTGCCTCGTATAGGAAGCCGCGATGCACGTATGTCACCACGCACAAAGACCCCGAATCCTGAAAAGATTCGGGGTCTGTTATACACTGCTCCCAACTGCCGCCTCCCCGATCCTTCATCCAATCGGTCAATAGAAGCCGCAGCCGAACTTTTCTTCTTTCATCCAGACTTTACTGTTGGTCCCGGACTTTCACCGAGTCAGCCATGACATCTGTCCCGCTTTCGCAGGTTCCGTCTGCCATGGGTCGCGGACTTTACCGCCAGTAGGGAATTACACCCAACCCCGAAGAATTTTCTTTCAATTTTTATATTTTTTACGCTCCTAGGATAACACTATCCGTCAGGAAATGCAAGCCCTTTCTTTCACTCCCGCGAGGCTCAGTGCACGGTCGAAATCGCCGATAATATCCGCAATGTCCTCAATGCCCACGCTGACCCTGACCAGATCATCATAGACTCCGGCGTCCTCGCGCTCCTGCTCCGTGGAGTGCAGCGCCATCGTCGATGCCGGATGGACAACCAGCGTCCGGTTGTCCCCTATGTTGGAGACGATCTGCGATATGTGCAGGGCATCCATCACCTGAAACGCCTTTTCCCTCGTGCCGAACCGCACTGTCAGGATTGCACCGTAGCCGTTCTTCAGAATCCTCTGTGCCGTCTGATAGCCCACGCTGTCCTCCAGACCGGGATAGTTGACCAAGATGCCGGGAATCGTGCTGAAATAGTGCGCCAGTGCCAGCGCATTTGAGCATTCCCGCTCCACGCGCAGTCCCAGCGTCTCCAGCCCCAGCATGTTCAGGAAGGCATTCTGCGGGGACAGGCATGCGCCGTAATTGCAGAGCATGTCGGCGCGGAGTCTCACGGCATAAGCCGGAAGTCCCGCCGGATTTTTCAGGAAGGGTGCCAGCGACGGAAATTTCTGCTCATCCCACGCAAAGCGCCCGCTGTCCGTCACAATCCCGCTGATTCCGCCACCGCTGCCGTTGATGTACTTTGACGAGGAGTGGATGACAACATCGGCTCCCCATGCAATCGGACGCACCAGCAGGGGCGTTGCCATCGTATTGTCCAGAAACAGCGGAATCCCAAACTGATGCGCTATCTCCGACATTTTCCCGATGTCGGCCACCTTCAGTCCCGGATTGCTGATGGTTTCCGCGAAGATCAGCTTTACCTCCGGAGTAATTGCCTTCTCCATCGCTTCAAAATCATTTACCGGCACATATTTCACTGTGATTCCGAAGCGCGCAAGTCCCTTGAACAGCTCTATCGTCCCGCCGTAAAGTCCTGTTGTCGAGATGAACGCATCCCCGGCGGACAGGACATTCATGAGCGAAGCTGTGATTGCCGCCATGCCCGAAGCAAACGCCACCGACATAGCGCCGCCCTCGAGCACCGTGATTCTCTCCTCAAATGCCCGGATCGTCGGATTGCCGATCCTGCTGTAATTGTAGCCCGCCTGCTTTTTGGCAAAAATGTCGGCGATCTCCTGCGCCGTCTCATGGCTGAATGCGCTCGTCTGGTACACCGGTGGAATTGTGGCTCCATCGGCGAAATGAGTGTCGTCATTCCCGTGCAGCAGACGTGTATAAAAGCCCCTCTCCTGCGTCGCCTGAATCCGCAGCGCTTCCTCCTCGTCGATACGGATCGAAGATCTGCCGTATTTTCCCTGATGGATGATCTCATAGGTGTCTCTGCCAAGAATTTTTTCCCATGAATGCCAGTCCACCCTCCGCTCCCTGACATTCGCAAGCGCCTCCCTCAGGAAATTCTGCGGTATCTCCTTCGTCGTATGGGAACCGAGATAGCTGTCAAATGGAAGCGTAAGCGCCTTCTCCAAGGTCTGCTCCAGAGTGTCAAGGGTGTCGTGATTCTCCGCGAACATCCACATGTCAGGATTGAACGCATCCCCGGCGATCAGCAGCCGGTATTCCTCCGCCAGAAATCCAACGGTTCCCTTTGTATGCCCGGGAAGCGCCGTCACCCTCACATGAAGCCCGCCCAGATCGTAAACCGTCTCCTCCTGCAAGGGCTTGAGAAACGGTCTGTCTGCCGCAAAAGAACCCTTCTTTTCCGCCATGGCAAGATCCGCCGGATGCACATAGACCGTGTTGTACTGGCTGTTGCCGCCGACATGATCCGGGTGTCCGTGCGAATTGGCGACGAGGTAGGGCGTATGGATGAGGCTTTCCACAAATGCCCTGTGGTCAGCCTTTCCATAGCCGCTGTCAACGACAAGCGCTTCCCTCTCCCCTGCAAGCACTGTAAAGAAGACTCCCTCTACATCCTGTATGTGCCAGATATTCGGTCTGATTTTAAATATTTCCTGCATCGGGTTCCTCCCATTTAATATGTCTCTTCCACTCCGTCAAGGAAGATAAACGCCTTTTTCACAAATGCATCCGTATCGATGTCCCCGCTCAGCAGCCCGATTCTCTTAAATTCATCGACATTGCTTACCGTCGAATCATAGCCGCCCTGCACGGAGGGCTTGCAGTTATAGCTTCTCAGAATGTTTGCAAACACCTCGGGATTACCGGAGAGATATTCCTTCTCGATCAAAAGCTGTGCCGCCTCATCCGGATGCTCCTCCACCCATGCGGAAGCCTTCATCACGGCTCTTGTAAACTTTGCGGCTTCCTCCGGGTAATTCCTTGCGAAATCGCCGGTCACAAAGGTTGCGCAGCAATATTCCGCCGCATAGGGCTCATCCTTGGCGGTGTCCAGAAGGATATTGTAGCCGTACTGATTGACAGCCACCGTCGCCGCGGGGTCTACCAGACAGATTGCGTCCACAGCGTCATTCTCCAGCGCCATCGCCAGATCGGAATTGCTGTATATCACGAAATCCACCTCAAGGTTGTCGGAGGTCACACCGATGCCCTCGCTGCTCAGCGCCCGCTTTAACAGCACGGCGGGAGCCTCTGCCAGACCGTTCACGCCGACCGTCTTTCCTTTCAGATCGGCAATGCTCTCAATGCCGGAAGTTGGCTTTACCAGAACCTTGATGCAGCCGTTGTGTACACCGGCGGTCATCATGATGTCGAGTCCGTTGTCGATGGGCTGTATAAATTTGCTCACCATTCCATAGGCGGCATCCACCTGACCCGAGCCGACATATTCCGTCACAAGGCCATCCATCTTCACCACCTCGTAATCCAGACCTTCTTCGTCAAAATAGCCCTTTTCAATGGCGATCTGCAGCGGTGCCTGACACAGAACGGTTCCATAGCCAATCTTCATTGTGGCTCCCTTAGCATCACCGTCCGCCCCCTTGCTGCCGCAGCCGGTCAGCAGCAATGCCGCCGCTGTCAATAAAATAGCTCCTTTTTTCAGTACATTTCCTTTCATAACTTCTCCTCCTTATATGTAATAGCCGATTTCGACTTCCTTACCGCCGTAGTTCAACAGCTTCAGTATCTTGGAACGGTAGAGCAAAAACTCCTCCCCGCTCCGCGCCCTGGGGCGCGTCATCTTAATGTCTATGATTTTCTCGATCTTCGCAGGCCGCGCCGACATAACGATTACTTTGTCCGAGAGATAGATTGCCTCGTCCACGTCATGTGTCACCATAATCATCGTCATGTTCTCCTGCTCCCAGATTCTCAGCAGCTCATCCTGCATATTCATGCGCGTGAAGGCATCCAGCGCCCCCAGCGGCTCATCCAGCAGGAGAAGCCTCGGATTCCCGACAAGTGATCTCGCAAGCGAAGCCCTCTGACACATGCCGCCCGAGAGCTGGTGCGGATAGGACTTTTCAAAGCCCTCCAGCCCGACCAGTCTGATATTCGCGGCGACCTTTTCCTGTATTTCCGCCTTATCCAGATGCTTTCTTCCCGCCTTGAGTCCGAAGGCGATATTGTTGCTGATATTCAGCCACGGAAAGAGCGTCGGATTCTGGAATACCAGGCCCCTGTCGCACCCCGGCCCCTTGATCGGCTCCCCGTCGAGAAGGAGCTCTCCCTCATCCGCCTGATTCAGCCCGGCGATCAGGCGCAGCAGGGTCGACTTGCCGCAGCCGGACGGCCCGATGACGGACACAAAGGAGCCCGCCTCGATGTCCAGACTCACATGGTTCAGCGCCACCAGCTCCTCGCCATTTCTGTTAAAGCTCTTCGATACATCCCTGATGCTCAGTCCACCTACCATTTGATGACTCCTTTCTGCCATACAAGCACCTTATCCCTGACGCGGAACAAAAGCGTTATCAATATGGAAAATACTACCGCGATCACAATCAGCCCGGCATACACATTCGCGTAGGACAACATTTCCTTCTGCCAGTTCACATACCAGCCGATTCCGTATTTCGCGCCGATCATCTCCGCGGTGACAAGCGTGATAAAGGAAGAACAGGTACCGTTAAACAATCCCAGAAACATGAACGGCATGGCCGCCGGGACACCCACCGAAAAAATCTGTGTCAGCTTCCCTGCTCCCAGCGTGCCGGAAACCTCAAAGTATGCGTTCGGTACATTGCTAATCCCGCTGCTCGTCATGATCGTCGTCGGAAACCAGACGGCAAGCGCGATCAGAAATGTGCTCGCGGAGACCGCGGAGGGAAAGCATACCAGAACGAGCGGAATCCATGCGGTGGAGGGAATCGGCCCGAGCACCCGGATCACCGGCATGATCCAGTAATTCGCCCGCTTGCTGAAGCCGATCAGGATACCCGTCGCAATTCCGAACAGTGCCCCGAACAGATACCCACCTAACAGAAGCCTCGCGGAATAGGCAAGACATTTCAGAATTAGCAGTCTGTCCTTCACCATCGCCCCGAGAATCCTGTCCAGAGACGGGAAATAGAGTACCGGAAGCAGTGCAAACTTCAGCGTGATCAGATTCAGCAGATTCAGAAAGAGCACAGCCCCCGCAATGAAGTAACACTTATACAGCAGCTTTGCCCGAAGCGCTTCCTTCCGGAAGGACAGCAGTAGAATCAGCAGATAAGCGACAAAGCCGATCAGCAGTGCCACACTATAATAGGGATAGGCTACTGCCGGGTGCTTTTCCGAGTTTGTCAACACCACATGCAACAGCAGCGCAAACAGAATCGATAAAAGCGGCAGTGTCAATTTTGCGAGTTCAACAACCTTTTTCTTTTCTTTCATATGTATGCCCCCTCATGGCTTGAATTTATATGTATATAATTCCTATCTGTTTAATATGAAATGAATCATACTATATTTTCCACATAATGTCAATAGAGATTTTTATCTTCGCTCATAGCGATTAATGCATTTCTTTAGTTTGTGTATATTAAAACAAAAGTGGTATAGAATGAGATAAGTATCGGGAGGAGCTTACGATGGAGTATGATAAGAACTTAAAGCGCTCTGTAGGAAAAAGAGTACACGATTTCAGAGTACAACACGACTATACGCAGGCACAATTTGCCGAATTCATGGATATTTCGGTAAATTTTCTTTCTGAAATTGAAAACGGGAAAAAAGGAATGTCACAGGAAACCTTGTATCGCCTCTGCCAGCAGTTCCATTTATCCTCCGATTATATTCTGTTTGGCATCACCCTGGAAGATGCCGCCAAGAAGCCTGATACAATCATTGACATAGCGAACCACCTTTCCGCCGAGGAATTGACACAGGTGATAGAATATCTGAATTCACTGAAAAAGATGAAAATGATGAAGCTGTAGCATGAAGTTGCCCTCATACTACAGCTTCTGTTTTTGTTTTTATACAATATGCATTTTCTCAGACACATTACTCTGCCATTGCGTTTCCCGGCATGTCCTGCCTATGCGTTAGTTCTTTGTAAATATGTAGCTGCGGCTGGATGCAGAAGCCGAAGAAGAGCCCGGTGCCGCATCGCCGATGTATGGCTTCATCAGATGCCCAATGACATCGCTCATATAATTATTAAGGAACAAGCCATATCCATTATCTGTCCGCTCTGTCTCCGGATATTTTTTAACATATTCTGAATAATTCTGCATCTGCGGTAAAACAACATATGTTTTTCCACCTTCGTCCTTAAATACAACAGCCCAGCACTTGCCCTCACCTTCAGCAATATTACGATACCCCTGGTAGATTAAATCCAGTCCATTAAAAGTATAGCTCTCACCTTCCTCAAGTTCACAAAGCTGATCCAGCGCAATCATCAAATCCATATCTCTGTCTATAGATCCGCTAATAGAATAATATCTGTCATCTATATCATCATATACACAGTTAAATGGTGCAATATAAACATATTCGTTGTTCAAAACAGGAGCTTCAATCCATGAAGCTGCCTGATATACATCATCAAAAAACCAATAGTATCTTCCTGCAATCTCATCTTCCGATGACGTATCATTTACATCCTCTGATCCGGAAACAAATACGTAGAGCGCAAGTTTTCCCTCTTCATCATATAAAGTACCATATACAAAAGGACATTCCTCGCCACTAATGTTTACATCATCATAACAGGTTATAAAATTGTAGCGATCCCCGTACTGTTTCAAAAACTGCGCAACATATGGATCGTTAGCCATCTGTTCCTCTACGAGCGCCATTATTTTGTCGTTCAAGCCTTCTTTGTAAGAATAATATTTTATCCCATATTGATCGACCGTTTTATTTTCCTCATCGGATATTGAATATTCTATATAGCCGCCATCCGGAAATGTAATTCTTTCATACTGTTTTTCTTTTGCTGTTGAATCGGGAGTTGGCGTAGAACTAGGTTCCGGTGTCTGTGCCGATGTTGAAATATTCTGAACCTGCGGTTCCTCCTTCACCGTCACGCCTGCAGTTCTTCCCTCCTGAATACCATAGGTAAGATAATGTCTCAGGATGGCTGCATAATCATCTCCAAAAGCTTCTTTGATGTCAGGGTACGCTTCCGCATAAGCGACCGGATCAAACAAAATCCCGCTATTTCTGCCTTCCTTCATGCCATAGGCAAAATAGTGGTTGACATAGGCATCCCAATCTTCCCCAAATGCCTCATTCAGATCACCATACGCATTTCTATATGCCTGTACATCAAACACGGGGTTCATACTTCTTCCCTCGGCGAGTCCCCATGTCATGTAATGGTTGAACAATGCTTCTTCATCGTACCCGTACGCATTTTTCAGATCCTCATAGGTATCTGCATAATACTTCGCATCGAACACATCTCTCAGTCCCGCTGCCGATACAGACAGTGAACCTACCGCCAATGCCCCGACTGTTGTCAGGATAACAAGCTTCTTTTGATACTTCCTCATTTTCTTCCTCCGTCATACTTATTTTATTTGGTCATTCAACCTACAAGCATTTTACAACTATAGTTGTAATTTTGCAAGATTTTTTATAACATTTTCTCTCTTAGCGAATTTGTTAACAAAAAATTACACGCAATATTTCATCGCGCGTCAAAACAGTTCAAGGTTGATGCCCGCGACCTCGCATGTGGGTATGGCGACGCTTTTTCCTCCCATGTACCCTCCACAAACAGTTTGACCCGCCCATTGCTGGGCGGGTCATTTCACATCTGTACTTCTTTCTTGTCGACCGGGCTGCCGCATCCGGCGCAGCTTCCGCTGCAGCCACTGCATCCACCGCAGCACTGCCCTCTTCTCAGCTTGCGGAGCTCGCCCCGCACGATAAAGAAGACGGTGATCGCAAGTATCGTAATAATAATGATGTCTGCCATATCTGCCTCCTGTCCCTACTTATGTAGTGCCTTCGGTTATATTTAATATATGCCACTCTGTCAAAAGTGTCAGTGTTATTAATTTTGAGAGCTGTTCTCATTTACAACATAGCTTACCAGCCATACTTTGTCAATAGAAAGCTTGACACTTGCAGGATTTTCCTCCGTGTGCTACCATGATTTCAGTTCCATCCGGAACTTACAAAGACAGGGAATTACAAAACTTACAAATTTAAGGAACCAGTTGTACAAGATGCACCTGACCACAAGCAGCGCACTCTGGAGCCGCCGGCGTTTAGATGCTGTACTGTAGCATCTTACGCGCCGCTGCGAGCGGAAGGTAGCGAGAGCGTGCCTGCGGTGGTCTGTGCATTTTGTGCAACGTCACTTTCAGAATCACAAGTTTTGCAATTACCTGTTACAAAGATTTAGAAAGGATCACAAATGAAATGAGCTTTGAATTTGTTAAGAAATTGCCGACTCCCGCAGAAATCCGTGAAATGCTCCCTCTTCCCGAGGAGCTTGCACGCATAAAGGAAGCGCGGGATGCTGAAATTCGTGATGTGCTTACCGGAAAAAGCAATAAATTCCTTGTCATTATCGGGCCTTGCTCCGCCGACAACGAGGACTCCGTCTGCGATTATGTAAACCGTCTGGCGCGTGTCAATGAACAGGTAAAGGATAAGCTGATCCTGATTCCGAGAATCTATACCAACAAGCCCCGCACCACAGGCGAGGGCTACAAGGGCATTGTCCATCAGCCCGACCCCGAAAAGAAGCCAGACTTTCTTGCCGGTCTTATGGCAATGCGGAAGATGCACATCCGTGCCATCGCCGAGACAGGTCTGACTGCCGCCGACGAGATGCTTTATCCCGAAAACTGGCGGTATGTGTCCGACATTCTCTCTTATGTTGCAATCGGCGCCCGCTCTGTCGAGGATCAGCAGCACAGGCTCACCGTCAGCGGCTTTGACGTTGCGGCAGGCATGAAGAATCCGACAAGCGGCGATCTGTCTGTCATGCTGAACTCCATCTATGCGGCGCAGCATCCCCACTCCTTCATCTACAGGGGCTGGGAGGTCAACACGACGGGAAATGATCTTGTCCATGCTGTCCTCAGAGGCGCCACCAACAAGCACGGCAATAATATCCCCAACTATCACTATGAGGATCTGAACCTTCTGCTGGAGCTGTACGGAAAGATGAACCTGAAAAATCCTGCCTGCGTCATTGATGCCAACCATTCAAATTCGGGCAAGCAGTTTGCACAACAGATCCGTATCACAAAGGAAGTCATGCACAGCAGAAAATTAAACTCTGACATTCATAAGCTGGTCAAGGGCGTTATGATCGAGAGCTACATCGAGGAAGGAAACCAGAAGGTAGGCGGCGGTGTCTACGGAAAATCCATCACAGACCCCTGTCTCGGCTGGGAGGACTCCGAAAAACTGATCTACGACATTGCCGAGTACGAATAAACTCAGAATCCCTTCAAATATCCAAGTAGCAGCCCGGGGTTCACATAACCCTCCATGATACAGCCCAACACCGTTATCGCGGCTATCACCCCGAGCTTTCCCAGCTTCTTCAACCAGAACGCCCTGTCGGTTCCGTCTGGCAGGGCGCCTTTGGAATAGATCGCCCTGTAAATTTCCTCCCCCCACCCCAACATCATAATGATCGCAGGCAAATAAAAGAGTGCCTGCGGAAACACACTCACGACCCCTAAGATCACACCCTTGAGCCCGTAGCGGATTGTCAGCGCCCCGAGAAAAGTTCCGACTGCCATCCCACACCACGCAGCCGCACCGATACAGGCGGCATAGCCGAGGTACGTCGTTACCGTAATCGCCATGATCAGCAGCGCCAGCATCCGCTTTCGGAAGACATAACAAAAAAGAGCACTGCCATCCACAGTCATGTTCTTCATCCCGTACAACGTATACTCGTCGAACAAGCCTGTTCCTTCCAGCAATGTGCTCTTTCCTAAATTTAAGATAAATATGCCGCCCACTATTCCGAAAATAAATACCGGCATCAGATTTCTTTTTCCAAAATGCACCCGACCTGCATAAATCTGCATCCCACACTACTCCCACTGACCGCTCACACAGTCATTTATGTGTATGCGGAATGTCCCGCCGAATATGCCGCCCGGTTTATTTCTCCTCCAGCTTTGCCGCATAAGTCAGGATGCCGCAGATTGTCTTGGAATCCTGAATTTTGCAGTCAAATATCATCTGCTTCAGCTCCGCCAGATCATGCGCCTCGACATTCAGAAACTCGTCCTCGTCCAGATGCTGCTTTCCCGGCTTCAGATCCTTTGCGAGATAAATATCAATCTTTTCATTACAGAACGCAACGGTGGTATAGATGGAGTTCAGAAGCTCAAGCTTATCGCAGGTATAACCCGTCTCCTCCTCCAGCTCCCTTCTCGCCGCTGTCTCCGTCGGCTCCTGCCGGCCGTTCAGACCACCCGCCGGAATCTCGAGAGTCTCCCTCTCGAGCGCATTCCTGTACTGCCTCACCATAAGCAGCTTGCCATCCTCGCGCACGGCAACCACAGCCGCCGCACCCTTATGGTCGATCAGATCCCATTTTGCCGTATTTCCATTCGGGATAAGCATAGTATCCTGATAATAATCAATAATGGCTCCCTTCGCCACCAGTTCACGCTTCAAACGCTTATATTCTTCCATGATTCCCTCATTTCTGCGCGCGCTCTTTGCGCATAGCGAGTTTGTGTCAAGTGCGCGCAGACACAAATCTCGTGATTGAAAAATTTATTTTTCAATCTTTGCATTCTCTAACAGCTTATTGACACTTACCAGCTTCACACAGAGCACAAACAGATCCGCTGCTACCGCCATCTCCTCCGCAGAAGGGAAAGAAGGGGCAATACGGATATTGCTGTCCTTCGGGTCCTTGCCGTAGGGATAGGTAGCTCCGGCTCCGGTCAGCACCATACCCGCTTCCTTACACTTTGCCACAATCTCCTTCGCACAGCCCTCCATCGCGTCAAATGAAATAAAATATCCGCCGTTCGGTTTCGTCCATGTGCCGATCCCGAGCCCGCCAAGCTCCCTTTCAAGGACTTCCTGCACCGCCTCAAATTTCGGTCTCAGCAGAGCCGCATGTTTTTTCATATGCTCCTGAATGCCCTTAAAATCCTTAAAGAAGCGGACATGACGAAGCTGATTAATCTTATCATAGCCGATTGTCTGAATCGTCATGGACTTTTTCGCATACTCAAGATTCGCTGCGGACGCTGCCATTGCCGCAAGTCCTGAGCCAGCAAAGGTAATTTTCGAGGTGGAGCAGAATTCATATACCATATCCGGGTTTCCGGCTTTTGCGCACTCTCCGAGAATATCCAGAATCTCGTCCTGTCTGTCCTCGTAAAGGTGATGAACCGCATAGGCATTGTCCCAGAAGATACGGAAATCCTCAGCGGCGGGCTTTAACCGCGCAAACCTTCTCACCGTCTCATCCGAATAGGAATATCCCTGAGGGTTAGAGTATTTCGGCACGCACCAGATGCCCTTGATCGCTGCATCCTCCGCCACAAGCTTCTCCACCATGTCCATGTCCGGGCCTTCCGGCGACATCGGCACGGTAATCATTTCGATGCCAAAGTGCTGTGTAATTGCAAAATGTCTGTCATATCCGGGGGCAGGACATAAAAACTTCACCTTATCCAGCTTGCACCACGGCGTACTCCCCAGCACACCATGCGTCATGGATCTTGAAACAGTATCATACATGATCGAGAGACTGGCATTTCCGTAGACAATGACATTCTCCGCAGAAACTCCCATAATATCCGCCATCATCTGTTTCGCCTCGCGGATGCCGTCCAACGCGCCGTAATTTCTGGTATCTACTCCATCCGCGCTCTTCATATCGCTCTCGGAGTTCAGGACATCAAAAATGTCCATCCCCATGTCCAACTGGGCAACAGCGGGTTTCCCTCTGGACATGTCCAGCTTTAACCCTTTCCCCTTTGCATCCTCGTACTGCAATTCAAGCTGACTCTTCAATGACAACAGTTCCTCTTTACTCATTTCCTGATACAATTTCGTATGTCCTCCTTAAGATTATCATTGAATTATTGTATACAATCATACATGGCATTGGAAATATAATACTACATTCATCCTCTTTTCACAAGAGGAAAATAAAAAACCGCCGCACATTTTCTGTACGACGGTCTTCTTTTCTTATGAAATTTTCAAGTCAAAACTGTTCTTACGGTTACTTCGCATAATCAATCACGCGGCTTTCACGGATTACATTTACCTTGATCTGTCCCGGATATTCCATTTCAGCTTCAATCTTCTTGGAAATATCGCGCGCTAACAGAACCATATCGGCATCTGAAATCTGTTCCGGCACAACCATAACACGAACTTCACGACCTGCCTGAATAGCAAAAGATTTATCTACACCTTTGAAATTGTTTGTTATTTCTTCTAATTGTTTTAATCTGCTAGTATAGGTTTCCAGCGTCTCCCTTCTAGCCCCCGGTCTTGCAGCGGATATTGTATCAGCAGCTTGTACAATACACGCAATCAGGGATGTAGGTTCCACATCGCCGTGGTGGGATTCTACTGCATTGATGACAACGGAATTTTCCTTGTACTTTCTGCACAGCTCCACACCCAGCTGAATATGTGATCCTTCCATTTCATGATCCACGGATTTACCGATGTCATGGAGCAGACCTGCCCGCTTCGCAAGTCTGACATCAAGTCCCATCTCCGCTGCCAGAAGACCTGACAACTGAGCGACTTCAATGGAATGCTTCAGTGCGTTCTGACCATAGCTGGTTCTGAATTTCATCTTACCCAGCAGTCTGACGAGTTCAGGATGGATGCCGTGAACGCCAACCTCCAGCGTTGCGGCTTCACCTTCCTCCTTCATCATGATCTCGACTTCCTTCTGCGCTTTCTCAACCATCTCTTCGATTCTCGCGGGATGGATGCGTCCATCCACGATCAGCTTCTCAAGCGCAATTCTCGCAACCTCACGACGAATAGGATCAAAGCCCGACAGAATAACTGCCTCAGGTGTGTCATCAATGATCAGATCCACACCCGTCATCGTTTCAAGGGTACGGATATTTCTACCCTCTCTACCGATAATTCTTCCCTTCATCTCATCGTTCGGAAGCTGTACGACGGAAATTGTAGTCTCAGAGACGTGGTCTGCTGCGCATCTCTGGATTGCGTTCACTACATATTCCTTCGCCTTCTTGTCTGCTTCTTCTTTGGCGCGACTCTCCATTTCCTTGATCATCACAGCCGTTTCATGCTTTACTTCATCTTCAACAATTTTCAATAAGTAGTCTTTTGCTTGTTCAGAGGTCAACCCGGAAATTCGTTCCAGTTCCTGTACGCGCTGCTCGTTCAGCTTGGAAACCTCTTCCTTCATCCGATTCAAAGATTCTTCCTTCGCTGACAGGCTCGCTTCACGCTTCTCAATGGCGTCTGCTTTCTTATCGATGTTCTCTTCCTTCTGCTGAACCCTGCGCTCATAACGCTGCGCTTCCGCACGCCGTTCCTTGATCTCCTTGTCAAGTTCATTCTTGGTACGAATGGACTCTTCCTTTACCTCAAGGAGCGATTCCCGCTTCTTTGCTTCAGCCGTCTTGAGAGCTTCATCGATAATCTCCCTTGCCTTATCCTCTGCGTTTCCTATCGTTGTAGCAGTTGACTTCTTCTGAAGTGTCGAAACAACCACCCCGGTCACTACTGCGGTAACAGCGATAGCCGCTATCAGGATAATAACCCATATCAATGGCGACATCTACAGGAGCACCTCCTTTATTTGATTTTCATTGTACAAAACAAGCATTCTACAACAGTTAAATTTTAAACTTATTCCTATACAATGTCAAGCAAAAGTGTCAAGTTCTTCTGTCCTCATGGCACGGCGGTTACTGTTCAGAGGTCAACTTGCGACAAATAAACCGATGGTGTAGACTAATCCCAAGTCGAAACCATCGGTTTTC
>CAKRUB010000040.1 GCA_934402375.1 uncultured Acetatifactor sp. | reverse complement strand
TCACATCTATATCGCCATCCGCCTTTCCCGTATGACTGTTGTTCTCATTATCCTCGGTGAGCATCAGCGTCTGCGGATGCGTGACGGTATTTTGCACAGCAAAAGTCTGCACCGCAACCGGAGCATTTGGCAGCTCCACACCATACTCCTCCACCAGCTCCGCAAGCGTCAGCATCGGGGGAATTTCATTTTCTGCCACTCTCTGCTGTATGATTTCCGGGTAGTGGTAAGGGCATTCCGTGTCCATACAGTCTGCCTCGGTGTCGCGTATATGCTCCAGCCCCTCCAGACGCCCGATCAGCTCCGGCAGACGCTCCCCGTCTCCCCCGGAAACCGTGCCGCTGTTCTCCGCAGCATCCGCTCCGTTCTCCGCGAGCCATTCATCCAGCGCCTTCCGCGCCTCCTCAAGCTGTCCAAGGTCAATCAAGTCCTCGTCCGCCTCACCGGAGGAGAGGTAGGTAAGCGGATCCGGCAGCTCCTCCAGCAGCTCCAGCAGACCGGCAGGGCTTTCCTCCACAGGCTGTTCCTCCTCAGGGCTTTCCTCCGCAGGGTTTTCCTCCGCGGGCTGTTCCGCTATGGTCACGACAATCTGCGGAAGGTTGACGCCCTCCTCCACGGTATAGTCCGCCGGAATGACCGGCATATAGACATAACAGTTCCCCGCTGCGGAGGAGTCGAAAATGTCCGCCGTACTGTTCTCCCACGTCACAGCAACGAGAGCTTCCGTGTCGTCCGGGACGAGGTTTTGCGAAACAGAACCTTCCTCCGGTTCTGCCGCCTCTTCCCCGCTCTTCATCTCCAGCGTTACCGCGAGGGCTTCGGGAAAGCCTATCCCGTCTTCCCCTGCTCCGACGGGCAGGGACTGCACTCTGACAGCTTCGTCCAGCTTTGCAAAAGCGGCAATCCTTCCCTGGGTTTTTGTGCCGCCACTGTCACTTCCGTCTGCTGCAAGCACTGTAAAATCAACACTGGTAAGCACAAGGACGACCGTCGTGACAAGCGCCACGCCCTTCGTCATTTTCTCCCTGACCTTCAACTGGATACAGCTGTATAGAATTGCATTATAAATATAAATGAAAATATATGCTATCTGTCTCTTCATAGTAATAACCACACCTTTCCGCAACTTACTTGTAGAAAATATACCCAAACGATTCTTCCTTATGTAAACCTTTGCGGATTTGGTAGCTTTTTTGTCGAATTTGGTCAGTCCCCATTTCGTTGACTCCTTCCTTCTTCTTTGCTACACTATAAGAAAATAATCGGAAGGAGGATCGAAGCCTTGCAGATTGCCCTATGTGATGATGAGGAAATCTATCATGAAAAGATACAGAACCTGATCAGACAGTATAAACTGATACATTCTGACCGCACTTTTTCCCTGTCTTCTTTTTCTTCCGGGAGGGAGCTGCTAAACCATGTGGACGAATACGGCGGCTTCGACCTCTATATTCTGGACTGCATTATGCCGGGAATGAACGGCATAGAGCTTGGAGCCGCCCTCAGAAGGCGTGATGACGCCGGTATCCTGCTCTACCTTACCACATCTCCCGACTTTGCACTGGATTCCTATCGGGTAGATGCCTTTGATTATCTGTTAAAGCCCGTGGACAGGGATTTGTTTTTCAAAAGTCTCGACAAGGCTTACCACACTTTTTCGCAGATTAAGCAGGAAGTCGTTGCCGTGAAGACTGCGGACAGCATCCGTATGCTTCCCATCGCTGACATACGGTACGCGGAGCGCATGGAGAAACATATTGATTACTACCTGACGGATAATACCGTGATACACAGCACCAGCTTCAACGGCTCTTTCCAGAGTGCCGTTACAGAGCTTGTGGCGCACAAGGGAATGCTCCTCGTGGGCTCCTCCTTTGTCGTAAATTTATTCCATGTCACGGAGGTTACAAAATCAGACCTGATACTGACCGGGAAGCTTCATGTCCCGGTTCCCCGCCGTATGTATGAATCCGTCAAGAAGAAATGGGTGGATTTCTGGCTGAATGGAGGCAGATACCATGCTTTTTGAAGATAATATCACGTTTTTGGTTTTGAAGGTTCTGATCACCTGCGCAGGCACGTTTGGCATGATGGGTTCCACCGTGAAATACAAGTTTGTGAAAGAGAAGCCTGTAAGCATTCTCATCTTCGGAGGCTATGTCCTGTATATCATACTCTCCACCTATGCCATTATCTATTTTCTGGATTATGAGCATTTCCTGCGGGTATTTATCCTTACCATATCCTGCCCCGCCATTTTGCTGCTGCACAATATTTCCGACGAGCCCTTCCCACGGCTTGTCTTCACGCGCGCAACGCATATACTGGCATCCCTGTACATCGCAGCCTCCATCACTCTTATCAATACTGTGCTGCACGGAACGGAGCTGTCGGATATTCTGATGCGCCTGCTCGTCTATCTGCTTGTCATCCTGCTTGACTTTCATTATGTGCGGCCCATCTATCTGGATTTTATCACCAAAATCGGAAAGGGCTGGGGGATTCTTTCCCTGATTCCCTGCGCGCTTATCATCCTTTCCGTAACGCTTGCCGTCTATCCGGAGCATTATACCAGATACCCCACGGGTGTCCTGATGATTTATCTGCTCGGCGCTGTCATTGTCATTCTTTACGCTGCCATCGGTTCCTATCTTTTCCTGCTGTACCACAGGCAGTCCGCTGAGCAGAACCGGGAAATCCTTAAGCTGCAGGTCCAGAATCTGCAAAAGGAAACCGCTGCTATGGAAAATCTTGCGAAACAGACAGCCATCATCCGGCACGACACCCGGCACATGCTTTCCACCATTGCCTCTCTGGCAGAGAGCGGGGATATGCAGGCAATCCTTGACTTTATAGGTACCGCTGACAGAAGTCCCGATATGCCGGAGCTTTGCCGTTACTGCCGGGATCCTCTTCTGGATGCTACCCTTTGCTCTTATCTTAAGTCCGCAGAAGAATCCGGTATTCTGCTTCAGACCTCGCTTGCCATCCCGGATACACTTCCGGTTGACACCGCCGGACTTGCCATCTGCTTTGCCAATGCGCTGGGAAATGCCATAGAGGGCTGCCAGAAGCTCCCGGAAAAAGAAAGGAAAATTGTCTTCAAATGCATAGATAAGCCAAGGCTGATGTTTGAGATCGGAAGTTCTTATCCGGGCAGGCTTGCCTTTGACAGAAACGGGCTTCCGAAATCACCGGAGGGCGGCACGGAAACGCATATCCGTTCCATCGTGGCATTCTGTGAAAAGCATGATGCCTTTTACTCATTCACAGCAGAAAACGGCTGGTTTAAGGTTACAGTCGCATTATAACGGAGGGAATCCTATGATATTCGATAATAATATGGTTTACCAGACTTACAGAGTTCTTCTCTCCATATTCGGCACACTCGGTATGATCATTTCCATTACCCCAATGAAGAAATCCCCAAAGAGGAACCTGCTTATTCTGGGCAGCTATGTTGTTTATGCAGTTGTCTTCTCCTGCCTCTCCTTACGCTTCCTCGGATTCCTGACTTTTTTGCGGAGCGCCGTCCTTACCGTTTCCCTGCCCGGCGTGGTCAGCATTTACCTGATTGCGGATACGTCCATCCCAAGGCATATCTTTAAATGCCTGTCGCAGCTTCTGCTGTCCCTCTATCTGATTATAAGCATGACGCTGCTCAACACCTTTTTAGGAGGCAATCTGCTGTCAAACGCCATACTGCTCTTTTTCGCCTATACGGCTATGATTTTTCTGGAAGCTTTCTTTTTCAGAAGTTACTTTCTTGACATGATAGAAATCGTTGCCAAGGGCTGGGGGATTCTGACCCTGATCCCCGCCTCCTTTTTACTCTTTGTGATGGTGCTCGTACTCTATCCGGTTCACTATACGCAGAACACGCCCTTTGCCATCCTGTTCTACCTGACGGGTGCTGTCATTCTCATCATTTACTACGCCGTATTCCAATACTTGCGGACGCAGTACCAATACCAGCTGGATGAACAAAACAGAGAAATCTTTGAAATACAGATGCAGGGCATTAAAAAGCATGCGGAGGATACCAAAAGAAATGCGGAGGAGGTAAGAAGGGTCTGGCAGGACACTCACCAGATGCTGTCCGGCATTGCTGTGCTTGCCAGGGAGGGAAACGCCGAAGCCATTCTTCGCTTTGTAGCTGAATCTACTGCCCTCAATCCTTTGACCGCACCCGCACATTACTGCAGCGATCCCATATTAAATGCCACACTCACTGCCTATCTTGGCAAAGCAGAAAGCTCCGGCATTACCGTAAAGCTCCATCTTGCCATCCCCGAAACGCTCCCCGTGGATTCTGCCGAGCTTTCCATCTGTTTTGCCAACGCCTTGGAAAATGCCATAAAGGCCTGTGAAAAGCTCCCGGAAAATGAGAGAAAAATTATCCTCCGGTGTATCCATAAGCCTGCTTTCATGTTCGAGGTTGAAAACCCCTATAGGGGACGGATCAGCTTTGGTAGGAACGGGCTGCCAAATTCCACCGAGACAGGTCATGGACTCGGAACACGCTCCATTATGGCTTTCTGCGAAAAGCACAATGCCTTTTATGATTTTTCCGCTGAGGGCGGCTGGTTTAAGGTCATGATTACTTTGTAATAAAGTCAGCAACTGCCTGTATTGCCGGTCTCTTACCGACTTGACACTATAATCCCATTATCCCCGACCTGTGCGTTGGGATAAATGGTCTCGCCGCGTAAGGGCTGTGCGCCGCGGCGCAGATACGCCTTGACCTTTTCGCCGTAGAGAAAAGGATCATTCCCCCTGACAATCCCCCACTCCATCAGAAGTGCCGACGCACCGGCGGCAATCGGTGTCGCAAAGGAGGTCCCTGTGACCGGAAGAAGGCTTCCGTAGAGGTCAGGCGCAACAATGCCGACACCCGGTGCGACAAAATCCGGCTTCGCCAGTCCTGCCGTGACGACGCCAATTGTCCTCTCCGCATCCGCATAACCCCTGCCGGAGAAGTCCGCATAGGAATCATAGGTGCTGTCGTAGGCGCCGACCGTAATAACCTTCGCGGCGGTCGCGGGTATCGTCAACGTCATCTCCGGGGTCGGAAGGAAAAATCTTGTCGCCGCGCTCCTCGCCGCTGCGCTCGGCAGATAAAAGTAAAATTGCCCTGTCACGAGCCGCACCGCCTCGAGCCGCACCGTCCACACACCACTGTCAATATAGCGTCTTCCCACCGGAAGCAGTTCTAAATAAATTTCCTGCGCCGCCTCATAGGGCTGCGGTTCGCCGATATACACCAAAATCTGTGTCTGTTCGAGCTGTAAGGTATATTTCCCTCCCTGTACATTCACTGGCAACGGGGTCTCCTGCCCGCCGGGTGAACGCAGCCGAATATTATAGACATCGCTGTAATTCTTCCACAGCTGAATGCTCAGACTGCTCTCATACTCTCCAACTGCCAGTTCGACGTTCTCCACCGCTCCCTGCGCTGCCTGCCCAAAGCTCCCCGCCAGATGTCCGGCGCTCGCCCCATCGTTCCCGCTTCCGACGCAGATCACTGTCCTCCCAATCTCTGCGGCATTGTCCAGAAACCTTTCCAACAGAGAGCTGCCGTCATGCGCGCCATAGCTGTTTCCGAAGCTGAGATTGACCACCAGCGGCATATTCAGCTCCTGCGCCTTCCGAAGCGCCCATGTGACCGCACGCATGATTTCCGTCGTTCTTGGGAAGGCTGACGCATCCGGCAGCCCGAGCTTTACAATCAACAGTTCCGCCTCCGGCGCGACGCCACTGTACGCTCCCGCCTCCGTCAGCTGCGCTGTTCCTGCTCCGAACCGGCTGTACCCGGCAGCAATCCCCGCGACCGCTGTACCGTGCCCGCTCGTGTCAACCGTGGGCAAAAGCTGATATTGCTCCTGCCGCGACTCCGCCCGCAGCGCGGCATTGATCTGTGCCTCATCGAATTCCGCTCCGACCCGAAAGCCCTCCGGCGGCTGTGCCCGGTCTGTTCTCAGTGTCTGATCCCAGAGATAGCGAATCCGTGTACTGCCGTCCTCCCTTTGGAATACGGGTAGCCGGTAATTAATCCCCTCTCCTGTCAAATAATTGCAAAAACGTAAGGCATCCTACTCCACATGTAGCTCTCCGCGGAGCGGATGCGCTGCCCCCTGTCGTGGGTTTTGTTTTCTTCCCCGCCTTTCCTGCACCTTCTCAAACACCGACCTCTCGATGATCGGTTCATGATGGTCATAGCTCGTCAGCCATTCCACACGAGGCCTCAGATGATTCTTTCCACCCACAAAATCCTTTTCAAATTTCTTCTGGACAATGTTTCCGATATAGATTTCATTCCGCAATATCTGGCATATCGTGCCAGTGCTCCAATGAAATCTCTCGCCCTTTGGCTCTCTCCTCGTCCTTCCCTTCTCGATCTTAAATTCGATCGGCGTCTTTACACGGTTTGCGTTAAACAGCCTTGCTATCTGCGTGGAGCTATATCCCTCCACCGTTAAAGAGAAGATTTTTTTCACGACCTCCGCTTCGTCCTGTGCAATGATCAATGCGTGTCTGTCAGCAGGATCTTTTTCATACCCAAAAGGGGTGTTCCCACTGATATACTGCCCCTGCTCCTTTCTCACGGCAAGGGAAGACCGCACCTTCAGCGACAGATCCCTGCTATACAGATCATAAAGCAGATTCTTGAAACTTACGTCAATACCCGCAATACTCCCCTGATAGTCTGCACTGTCATAATGATCATTTACCGATACGAACCGCACTCCCAGAAACGGAAAAATCTGTTCCAGATAAGCGCCAAGCTCGATATAATCCCTTGCAAACCTCGAAAAGTCCTTTACCACGATGCAGCTTATCTCAGAATCCTTTACGCGCTCCAAAAGCTTCTGCACGCCGGGGCGCTCAAAATTCGTCCCCGTATATCCGTCGTCGCAAAACTCAAATAATTCATAATCGGAAAATCTCTCTGCAACAAACCTGTGCAGAAGCATTCTCTGCATTCCGATGCTATTGCTTTCCACCTTCTCTTTATCATCCTCCTTCGATACCCGGATATAAATTGCAATCGGATACTTTTTCATTCACTCCCTCCTTCTGAACCGGAAAATAACCTTCATTCTGTGATCCCGATAGAGCTCAATTCTGCTGATCAGCGTATTTATTACCTCCGCTGTCAGCTCTGCCCCTTCGTCCCCTTTTACAAGAGCCCGCAGGAAATGGTTTTTCCGGTTCGTCTCCTCCTCGATTGCCCGAAGCCTTTCCTCAATTTCCGCACACTGTTTCTGGAAGCCGAGCTTCTTTCTGTCATTTTCTTCTTTGAAACGCCGGAAGCTCCTCTCATCCATTTCCTCCATACGATAGTTCAGATACTGTTCGCTTCCAAGCCTTTTCGTATTTTCCATCTTCCTGCTAAGTCTCAGAAGCTCCTGCCACCATTTGTCCTTCGCTCTCTCCGCCTCGAGATGGTTCCTCTCCGTGAAAGTCTCCGCCCGCACGGCAGACAGCGCAAGCTCCTGCCGGATTGCTTCTTTGACAATATTGCTTAAGGTCTGTAGGGTTATGCTCTTTGTGACACATTTCTCATCATCAATACGTTCTGCCTTAGGGCAGTTATAGCAGTATTTTCTGACTCTGGCTCTGGAATGAAGCTCTTTTATGGCAGATATACGCTTCATTTTTGCGCCGCAGTCCCCACAGAAAAGAACATCCGAAAAAATATCCGCCGCGACCGGAACCGTCCCGGAACAGCATTTCTCATCGCAATGCGCCGAAGACCTTTCCAGTCTTCCGGCAGCCGCAAGAAACATCTCCTCACTGACTAAAGCCTCATGTGTATTCTCCCTGCTACGCCGCTCGCCGTCTCTCCCCTGTGGCAGACAGCCGGTATAAACCGGATTCGTCAGAATCATTCGGATCGTCCCCCGCGACCACTCCTGCAATGACTCCCCCGCCGGACGGTAAATTTGTCCCGTCCTATGATATTCCATCGGTCTGACGATCCGCTTCTCATAAAGCCACAGCGCAATTCGTTTCATGCTACTGCCCGAAAGAAACAGCTCATAGATCCTTTTCACAATCTCCGAGGTGGTTTCTTCTATGAAAAGGCATTTTTTATCGCCGACCCACTCCGCCCGGTATCCATAGGGAGGCACACCGCCTGTGAAGCTTCCCTGTTCCCGCTTTGCCTGCCTGCTGGATTTCACCTTCACTGCGATGTCCCTTGCATACATCTCATTCACAAGGTTTTTCAGATTGACACCCAGTGTTTCATTCTGCCCGGATATATTCATGCTGTCAAAGCAATCCGTGACAGCGATGAAACGCACCCCCATAAACGGGAATATCTTTTCCAAATAGCTTCCGGTTTCAATATGATTCCTGCCGAACCGGGACAAATCCTTCACAATGATACAGTCTATCTTACGCATCCTGACATCCTGCATCATGCGTTCAAAACCCTCTCTCCTAAAGTTCGTCCCCGTCTTCCCTATATCCGTGTAGCAGTCAAATAAGACCATGTCATTACGTCCGTTGATATAAGCCTTTGCAATTTCGATCTGCGTTTCGATGGACTCATTCTTATCTCCATCAGAATCCACCGATAATCTTGCATAAATTCCGGCGGAATAGACATGCCTGCTCAAACCGGCTCCTCCCGCCCGGCTGCTCTTTTGCACCCCAAAAGCCCTGCTCTATACCGAAGCTCCAGAGATACCCTTTTATCCTCATAGATAAGAATGCGCTTTACAAGGGAAACGAGCGTCAGGCGGTCAGGCTCCGTTATCTGCATCGCGTTTTTCAACTCTTTCCGTCTGCTTTCCGCCGCCAGCTCCGGCTTCAAAAGCTTCTTCATCGCTTCTTCCTGACGCGCGGCTGCCCGCTGCAGCTCCCGATAGCGCTTTTCAAAAATCTCTCCGAAATTTCGGAAATCCTCCTCTGTTATGATCCGCTTCTTTAAATCTTCATATAGTCCGGCTCTAAGTCCGAGATATTTGTCCTGTTCACTGTGCAGCCTCTCCAGCTCCTTCCCGAAGGCAGCCGCCTCCCCGGAGTTGATCTCCATCCTTTCAATACCGTCGAGAATCCTGCCCTCATCCAGCAGCAGATAGGTCTGCGCCCGGAGTTCGGTCAGTACCAGCCGCCTCAACGTTTCCTCTGAAATCCTGTGTCTGCTGCAATTACCGCCCTTATTTCTTGTCGGGCAGATGAAGGAAACGCTTACCTTTCCCTTGTAACGGTTTACCCTGCGTATCATCGGCTCCATACAGTCGCCACAAAACAACAGACCTGCATAAATATGAGAAGGCTTCCCCCTTTCGCCCGCACGGATGCCGGTCTGCAATAAGTCCTGAACGATTCCAAAGTCTTCCTTTGAGATAATGGCTTTGTGTGCCCCCTGCACCTTTGTCCATTCCTCCTCCTGCTTCCTTACCGATTTCTTTATCTTGTAATTGATCTTTTCTTCCTTGCCCTGCACTGAAGTTCCGATATAATTCTCATTGGTCAATATCCTTTTCACCGCAACCGCCGACCATTTTGCCTGCGCTCCGGTCACAAATCCCGTCTGGAACCTCTCGCCCTGCATTTTCTTATATTCCATAGGTGAGAGGATTCCCATTCCATTGAGCATTTCAGCGATCGCAAGGTTACTGTAGCCCTCCAGCTTCCACACAAAAATCCTTTTCACAATCCCCGCCGCGTAGTCATCCGGTACGAGCACGTTTCTGTTAGCCTTGGATTTCTGATAGCCATAAACCGCAAACGCGCCAATGAACTCTCCGTTTTCCCGCTTGATCTTCTGGTGGCTCCTTACCTTAGCGGAAATATCTCTGGCATAGGAGTCATTCACAAAATTTTTAACCGGAACCACTAAAGACATCTCATTATAGTCTGCAGTCAGCGAATCAAAATGGTCTGTCAAAGCAATAAAGCGCACGGAAAAAGCCGGGAAGGTCTTTTGAATCAACCTCCCGGCTTCTATATAATCTCGTCCTAATCTGGATAAATCCTTTACAATCACACAGTTCACATTTCCGGCTTCCACGTCTCTCATCATGCGCTTAAATTCCGGTCTGTCAAAATTCGTTCCCGAATAACCGTCATCCGCATAGCTGTCATAGATTTCCATGTTGTCCTGCTTCTTTATGAAGCTGCAGATCATGTCCCTCTGTGAGCTGATACTGTTGCTCTCCGCCCTGCTGCCATCCATACCACGCCCGGTGGAGAGGTCGTCACGGCTCAGACGGAGATAAATGGCCACATGGTATTTTTCCTGTTGCAATACTGGTAAATCCATACCGGCGCCTTCTTTAACTGCTTTCCTTCATTTTATTTCGGTTGCAGGCTGTCCTATGACATGCAGGAGCCCGGTCTACTGTCTCATAAATACTTTTTAAGCGACAGATGATTTTTCCCATCGCTGTACTCATACCTCATTTCATCCATATTTTTCTTTACAATATAGATTCCCAGTCCTCCTATCTTCCTCTCCTCTGCCGACAGAGTAACATCCGGGTCTTCCTTGTCCAACGGATTATAGGGAATCCCACCATCTATAAAGGTCATACTGACTGCCCTCGGATCGTCCTGTATATCCACTCTGACGGTTGCCTTTCCAACGCCGTCCTTATAAGCATAAAAGGAAATATTGCTGAATATCTCGTCGATTGCAATATCCATCTGCACCTTCGTTTTCATCGGGCAGTCATTGCTATCCAGGAAATCATCTACGAACTCAGTTACCACATCTATGTTTTCGATAATGGCGTCAACTGTTATCTCTTTCATAGGCTATTCCTCCATTTTCTTTTTATACTCAAGGCACAGCATCGTTATATCATCGAATTGGTCGTTACCTCCTACAAAAGCATCAATATCTTCCTTCACCAGCTTTAAGGTCTGCTCAGGATTGCAGCCTGTGCATTTTTCATTCAGGACCTTATGAAGCCTATCCATTCCGTACAGCTGGTTATCCTTATCCGTTGCCTCCGTCACACCGTCTGTATACTGGAAAATCTTATCTCCGATATTGAGCTGTATTTTCTGCTCCTTATACTTTATGTTCTCCATACCCGCCAGAACAAACCCCGGACGGATCTTGTATGCCTCATAGCCTCCATCCTTGCGGTAGATAAACGGCATCTCATGCCCTGCATTCGCGTAGCGGAACTCACCCGTTACAAGGTCAAGGACACCCTCAAAGGCAGTGATGAACATTCCATTATCATTGGATTCACACAAAATGTTATTAACTTCCGTGAAGACCTCTCCCAGATCCCTGCCCGGCTGGGTGTGATCCTTAATCAGTGTCTTACCGATTACCATGAACAACGCTGCAGGAACACCCTTTCCGGAAACGTCCGCTATTACAATCGCCACATGTCTCTCATCCACCATGAAGAAATCATAGAAATCTCCGCCTACCTCCTTTGCCGGAGTCATGGTTGCGTAGATGTCCAGCTCATCCCTGTCCGGGAATGCCGGGAAGATGCAGGGCAGCATGGAGGACTGAATCTGTGTCGCAACATTCAGCTCCGCGCCGATACGCTCCTTTTCTGCCGTCACAACCGTCAGGTCTTTAATGTAATCATCCAGCCGCTCCATCATAAAGTTGAAAGACTGTCCAAGAGCTTCGATCTCATCTCCTGTCTTGATTTCAATTTCCTGTTTTCCAAAGTTTCCTGTCTTTGTAATTTCCGTTGTGAAATCGGAGAGCTTTTCTACCGGATTTAAAACCATCCATTTTACTAACAGGATATAGAGCAGCAAAGCAGCACAGATAATGCAGAAGGAAATTCCGAGCATATTATACAAAAAGCCGTTGAGGTGATCGCGAACCTCCTGCATATCCAGAATATACTGTATTTCCGCTATTGCCTGCCCGTTTTCGTCCAGAATCGGGGAAACAGCCGTATAATTATAGCCGTAGCTGTTGTCCGTCACGAGCGGCTCGTCTGTGCCCTTATTCTCTGCATACATTCCCCATATCAGGAGATATTTCTGCAGATCCGCTTCATCGTTGGCGGCATCCGTGTACAATACATCCGTCTCGTAAGTCAGCTGGTTCGCCGGGTCATCCCCCATTTCCGGCACGCAGCCGTCAATGTAAAAGGTCACACTGTCTTCATCCGGAATTACCAAGGACAGATAAGTAATTTCCCCATCCCGCTTTATGGTATTCAGTATATTTTCAACGCGACCGTACGCTTCACTGTTCTCTCCTCCGTCGCTGATGATCGTCCGTACATCGTCTACGTCCAGCATCGTTGCCACGCTCTTACTTCCGCTGATAACTCTCTGGGCATACATTTCTTCCAGATAATCCTTTGATGACAGATAACTGAAAGCGGAAATCGTAACCGTTAAAGCTACTCCCAGTACAGCCAGAGACAATATAAATTTAGGCAATAATTTTATCTTCATCGCTCCATATTCCTTTCTGATCCTTTACCCTGAATTGCCTCATCCACAGGTATAAATTTTAACTCCCATGGAAACGGATGACGCCTCATCCGTCATCAGCTGCCGGAGCTTATCAAGGTTCTTCTCCACCCATTCCCATTCCTTCTGGTAGGCATCGCCCTCCGCGTCCTGCCTGAGCAGGATCAGATCCTCCTGCAGATAGGAACAGAAGGTGTCAAATATGTGCTCCTTCTTTGAGATCTCTTTCCCCGAGGAAGCTATCTCCGAGCACTCCAGCTCAATATCCGTATATCCGCTGTTTGAAAATAATTGGGGCAGCTCCGCGCCCATAGTCCGCTTTCCCGCATACGGGTCGGTCGAGAGCACCTTAAGAAATTCCTCATAGATTCCATCCGGGTCAGGCTTCATATAGCTTGTGCTGTCATCCGGTTCTATCGCAACAAGCTTTCCTCCCGGCGCCAGAAAAGCCTTCAGCTTTCTTAAAATATCCTCCTGCTCTTTCGTGTGCATCAGCATAAAGGAGCAATGAATGACGTCGAACGCCTGAATATTCTCCCGCTGCATGATCTGCCGGAGCTTCTCCGCAAAATCCTCGTTTGCTACATCACAGGCATAGAAGGAAAGCACATCATCTCCGAATTTTTCTCTCGCCTGCTCAATCAGTTCCTCCAGGCAATCGATTCCGATGATTTTGTTGAAGTTTTTATCCGAAAAACGTTCCCTCGTCTTCCAGCCGTTATTACAACCCACATCCAAAAGGGTCAAGCCCTTTCGTCCGCCGATTACCTTCTGATAAACCGGCTGTTCATATTCCGAAAGCAATCTGCCCTGTACCACCAGTCTCTTTAACTCTGCTTCATCCAAAAATACATTTTGTTCCATCGTCTGCCCCTCCTAAATTGTCACATAAAGATAGTTAAACACCAGTTTTCTCTGATAGTCGTAATACTTTGATTTTTCCTTTATCAGCCGCATTGCCGCACGATCCACCTCATCCCCCCGCAGATCAAAAGGATTATATGAATTGACATTATCCCGGATACGCAGTATGTATTCCCCATCGTTATCCATTACCTTGACCGAAACATAATACTTTTTGCCGGTATTGTTCAATCCATATTTCATTATATTTACAAGCAGCTCTTCCACAATCAGGCTGATGAAAAAGGACTGCTTATAATCGAGCTCCCACTCCTCACACAATCGATTCAGATTGTCCGACAGTTCTTCCATACTTCCTTCTTCGATTGTGTAATAGCCTTCATAGACCCGGTTCGTAAATTTGTATTTTTCTTCGATGTATTTTCTGATGTTTCCAAACACCTGCGCCAGCAGAACCGTCAGCAGACATACCGCTTCACTGATTGCATAAACAAGCGCAAGACCAATAATTCCCTTCTTACCGATCAGCCAGAAGCCAAACACCAGCATAAGAACAAAGTTGCGCAGAAGCGACAGACCGGACGCATAGCGCGTCTTACCTATGGTCTGCCAGAAGGAAGTCGTTACGACATTCACTCCCGCCAACGCCACACTGACTGCGTAAATCCGGAAGGCTGTGACCGCTGTTCCCATTGCCGCGCTGTCATTCAGTCCAAAAAAGGCCAGTATTCCCTCCGCTCCGAATGCAAAGCAAAGAGCGATCAGGATTCCCGCTGCCACGACAATGCGGAGTCCGTCACGGTAGACTGCCAGCATTCCCTTCCAATCCTTCTCACCGCCCAGAATGGAAATTACCGTGGATGCCGCCGTTCCGGCGCCGTCATACATTGCACCCGGAATCGTACTCATGGTGTATATGACGCTGAATACCGCCACCGAGAAAGTACCGTTTCCGGGATTTCCCTTTAAAAGCATTGTATTGAATACCAGCATGACCACCGCCTGAAAAATGAAAGCAGAGCCTACGCCAAAACCATTTCCCACAAATTCTTTGATCTCATCGACTGTCGGCAGATGGAAATGGAATTTCAAAAGCGCCTCTTTTTTCAGGAAATGAATAAGAAGCACCAGGCTTCCCACTGTCTCCGCAATGCACAAGGACGCAGAAGCTCCCACGAGTCCCCAGTTCCAGACCTTCATAAACAGTAAATCTAGGCTCAGATTCGTAACAATGACACCCGCCGAGGAAATAGCTGCAAGCCTTGGATCTCCATCCGTCCGCACTGCTGCCGAAAGAATGTGATAAAGTACAAATATCGGGGCAGAGAAAAAAACTATCGTCAGATATTGTAATGCCTGCGACAAAAGCTCCGGTGTTGCACCAAGAAACCTGCACAGTACATTGCGAAACAAAAGGGACAGCACTGCAAAAAGCACTCCCAATGCCAGTCCGGCACTCAATACCGAACCCAATGCTCTGTTTGCGCCTTTCACATCCGCCGCACCAAGCTTTTTCCCAATCGATACCGCGGCGCCGCCGCCTAACGTAATTCCCATGAGCGAATAAAGCAGGAAAATCGGTGTTGCAATGTTTGCCACCGCCAGACCGGTACTCCCCACAAAGTTACCCACCAGAGTTGCATCCACGAGCGTAGATACGGTAACTCCCAGAGAAGAGCATACCCCCCAGAACAAAAAGGTTCTGTATGCACTTTTTGCATATTTTGTTTCCATATTTTTGTGCCTTTCATCTATATAGTATCTAAAAAAAGCAACAGTGTTAATTTCTGCTGCTTCTTTCATTTTATTTTCAATGCCTACATAATTGTCAAAATATCTGAAAAGCCCGTAACCTCAAACACTTCAGCAATCACTTCATTTACATTCTTCACTACCATACTTCCCTGCTTACTCATTCTCTTCTGCGTTGCCAGCAGAATACGCAGACCGGCGGAAGAGATGTATTCCAGTTTTTCAAAATTAAACGTCAGCTCCGTGATGCCATCCAGTGCCTGCTTCAGCTCTGTTTCCAGCATCGGGGAAGTTGTCGTATCAAGTCTTCCCTCCAGCAGAATTTCCAGTTTGGTTCCCTCCAGATTCTTGTTAATCGTCATTTGCTTTCCCTCCATTCACTTAGCTTCCACGTCTATTTTCTATCCATTTTCACCGCTTCTTACAGAAAGGCACACTTAGATATTATAGTATCACAAAAGCTGTTGTTCTGTCAAGATTTCTCCCATTTTCACAGGCATTCCCTCCCCACGCCATACCCTTACTGACCTGACATTAAAGTAACACGCTCCCCGCTGTCTAACACTGCCAGCAGGATTCCCTCACCCGCCAGTGAAAGTCCCTGCGAAGGCAGCTGCAGGATACAGGAATCTTCGACAGGCTCCGTCACCTCATAAAAAAAGCGCTTCGGCTTTTCGACATACTCAATCTCTTCCAGCTCCGCAACGTCCTCGACCAGTCCCTCCGGCACTGTCAGCAGAGCATATCCTGCAATCAGATATTCCACCGTTATGCCAAGCCGCTCCAGTACATCCAGAGATCCATGATACTTCACGATCAGCTCCCATGTTCTCGCCTCACCATCAAAGCCAACATTCAGTTCCTCCGTCCGCAGCCTTGTCTCCTCCGGCGTCTGCAGCGCCAGCTGCAGCAGATCCTCCAGTTTCTGGTTCATCCCGTTTTCTCCGCGCGATCTCTTTCAAAAAAATATGCCGCGGACTTCCCGTTTGTGCTATACTATCACTTAAAGTATAGAATAGGAGTGTGGAAGCCGATGCGATTTGCACTGGTCGATGATGCTGCGGCGGAAAGGGAGCTGGCAGGCAGACTGTTTTCTTCCTTCGCCGAGGAAATGCATACGGAATTTGAAGTGGATATGTTCGAGAGCGGCGAGGCATTTCTCTCCGCATTTGTTCCCTATACCTATGACATTGTGTTTATGGACATTTATATGGGCGGCATGAGTGGAATCGATACCGCAAAGAAGCTGAGGGAATCCGACAGCCGTTCGCTGCTGATCTTCCTCACCTCCAGCGGTGAGCACATGGGGCAGGCATTTTCTGTCCACGCCTTTGATTACATTGAAAAGCCGCTTGACAAAGATAAATTTTTCACCTGCCTGACCGATTCCCTTGCGCTTCTTCCGAAGCCCGAGAACTATCTGTCCTTTTCCTCAAACGGTTTAGACATCCGGCTCTTCTACAGCGAAATAACCTGTTTGTCCGCTTCCGGACATTCCACGGTCGTGCAGTGCAGCTCCGGCAGGGAGTACACGGTCTACTCTGCCTTTTCTGTCTTTACCAGACCTCTTGAGGACGACGCGCGCTTTCTGCTGGTCAGCCGCGGAATCCTTGTAAATATGGATTATATCACCGGCTTTCAGGGCAATACCTGTCTCCTGCAAAATGGTCTGACCGTCTCGGTCACGCAGCGGAAGCTGCGCCAGCTGACCCAGATGTGGCACAATTACAATTTTGCAAAATTCCATAACTCCATGTCAGAAAGGAATTGAAGCTTATGAACTATTTATCTGAGATTTTTTCATTTGCAATACTGCTTCCGGCAGCCATTCTGTGTCTGCTTCCTGTGCGGAATCAGCTGTGCATCTCCGTCCGAAAGCTGTGCCTTATGATGGGCGGACTGTTTGTCGTCCTGATACCGCTCTGCGCCGCCCTTGTCACCTTTGCCGATCTTCCGACCAACTATGTTCTTCTGCCGTTGGTGGCAATCCTTTTCCTATGTTATCAAAAGGTGCTCAGGACACATTTATGCACAAGCGCGTCCATCTTTCTGCTTGTCATGGCTCTGATGTCCTTTCCCACGCTGATCGCACTTGCCATCGACTGCCGCGTACATCCGTTGGAGAGCTCTATGTCCCATTGTCCTCTCGTCAGCGGCATCCAACTCGCCATAAGCGTCCTGTTCCTGTTGCTATATGCGTGGTTCTTCTACCGCTTTCTCGGAAATCTCGTCGATTTTCTGGAATCTCCCCGCGTGTGGGGCGTCGCCCTTCCTGTTCCGCTGATTTTTATTCTGCTCAACATCATGATGATGCCGCAGAAATACGAAACCATGTATGTCAATCGGGTCTACTCCATGTTTCTCTTTTACATAACCCTTACCTTCTTCCTGTTCAACGTCATCTATGTGATCTTCTATATGATGACGGTAGAGCTTCGCCGGAGTTCTCAGGACAGGGAACGCATTCGGCTTTTCGAGTTGCAGGAGAGCCATTATATCGCCCAGCAGCGCTACATCACGGAATCCTCGAGACAGCGCCACGATTTCCGTCAACATCTCCTAACCATTGCCCAGATGGCACAGGATAAGGACTACGAGGCGCTGACAAACCATCTGTCAGAGTACATTTCTTCCCTCCCGGAATCCGTGACAACTTATTGCCTGAACATTCCGGTCAACGCCCTGCTGAACTATTACGCGGCAAGAATGGACGCGGACGGTATCCGCCGCAGCTGGAAGATCAGTCTCCCGAAAAACCTTCAGATCACAGACACCGAGCTCTGCGGTCTTCTCGGCAACCTGTTGGAAAATGCATATTACGGCTGTCAGACCCTTGCTCCGGAGAAAAGGTATCACAACTTAACCCTCCAGCCTCAGCATGACAGTTGTCTCTACATCATCTCCGCAAACAGCTTTGACGGCGTTGTAAAGCAAAAGGACGGCGCCTACCTTTCCACCCATAAGGGCGGCTCCGGCATCGGTCTGACCTCCATCGCCACCATGGCAGAAAAATACGGCGGCATGGCTAAATTCTCCCACACCGCCGATTGTTTTACGACCGATATTGTCATTCAGAAATAATAGTTATTCTTCCGTTTCCCTTCTCACTCTTACAAACAGGAAGCCTCCCACTCCGAGAACAATCACAGCCAGCGCGATCAGGAGTACCCAGATCGGGTTAAAGCTGCCAGCTGCGCTTACCTCCTCCGCAGTCACCGGATTCATGGGATCTTCAACGGCTCCAGCTTCCATCGACTGTTTGTCAAGGATAATCGTGTAGTCCGAGGCATGTGTGAAAGTCAGCTCGACCTCTCCCTTGCTGTCTATCTCTCCGGCACAGACAAATTCCAGACCGCCGGACTGTTCGTTATAGTAGAACAGATTCGCAAAGAGTCCTGCATTCTTCTTATCCACATTCACGGTAAGTACCGCCTTAAAGCCAAATTCGCCGTCATATGCAAGGGTCATGTTGACGAAGTATCGTTCTCCGGTAACATTGTTGATGATCTCAACCGGAATCGTCTTCCCGGCTTCTCCGCCGAGCACTACTCCGAAATCAATATCCTTCACCTCGGTTGACGTGACATCTTTACCATTCACCTTCCATGTAATACCATCTCCCATATGGAAAACGACTGTCACATTCCTGCCTCTTATAGTGGCAAAAATATCTCCCGGTACAGTTGTTGTGCCATTCATCTCAACCTCAATGACATCCCTGTCCTGTATATTCTCCAACTGTTCCTGAATCAATTCCCAGCCATTCTTTTCGGTATCTCTTCTGAGATAAGGAGTTCCCATATCCGTTGTTGTCTCCGATGCGGGCGTCGCCGTAGGTTCTGCCGTAGGCGCAGGCGTCGCCGTAGGTGCGGGCATCGGGGTCGCTGTCGGCGCAGGCGTCGGGGTCGCTGTCGGCGCGGGCATCGGGGTCGCTGTCGGCGCGGGCGTCGGCGTTGCTGTCGGCGCAGGCGTCGGGGTCGCTGTCGGCGCGGGCGTCGGCGTTGCTGTCGGCGCAGGCGTCGGTGTCGCCGTAGGCGCGGGCGTCGGCGTTGCTGTCGGCGCCGGTGTCGGTGTTGCCGTAGGCGCCGGTGTCGGGGTCGCTGTCTGTGCGGGCGTCGGCGTTGCCGTAGGCGCGGGCGTCGGCGTTGCTGTCGGCGCCGGTGTCGGTGTTGCCGTAGGCGCCGGTGTCGGGGTCGCTGTCGGTGCGGGCGTCGGCGTGGGTGTCAGCTTTGCAATCGGCTCCGTATAGCTGTACCCGCACTCACCGCAGGTGTAGGTTAAGATTCCCTCTTCCTCCGTGGTCGCCGGCTTCGTCACAGCGCTTGTATAGCTGTGTGCTTTCTTCGGGATTATTCTTCCCGTCTCCAGTATCGCACCACATTCCACGCACACCGTATCTCCGGTGTAGCCCTCCGCCTTACAGGTCTCATTCAGCGCTCCTCTCAGCGTCGTCTGCGCATGTTCGCACTTGCATCTCGTCAGCGTGATCTCGACGCTCTCGATCTCGTAATTACCCTTGTCGCTTCCAACGTAAACTGCCGTAGCCGTCACCGCCGTCTCATCGATCAATGCCAGCGCCGCATCCGCCTCTTCCCAGCTCCAGCCCTGCGGCAGAGCTACCTCGCCGACCGTCTTGACACTATGCACGGGCGTCATTGCCGTCTGCGGCACATCCGGCGCACAGGGAGCTTTGTTGACCTTGATCGTTACGGTTATCTCTGTCGTTCCCCAGTTGCTGTCCGCCGAGGTAAATACTACCTCATACGATGTTGCTTCGCTGTCGGAGACAGACGGTCTCACCGTTTTATCCTTCCATTCGAAGGTTCCTGCCACATTTCCTGCACCTCCGCTGAGAAGGCTTTCCTCGAGCGTCTGTCCGTAGGTGATCGCTGCCGCCGTCGGCTTCTCCGTAATCTTCGGCGTCGCCTTTTCAAGCGAAAGCGTTACCACCGCCTTCGTCGGCTTATAGTTTACGCTGTCCGTCGGCGTAAAGACAGCCACATAGCCATCGTTTTCCACCGTCGGTATCGTATCCGGGTTCTCCCAGCTCCAGCTTCCGTCCACGGTCACTACATTGTCGCCGACCGTCCATGTCACAGCGCCTCCCGTCCAGATACCGCCGGTCGCGTTCTCGCCCTCCGCCGGTACATAGCCGTTCATGGGCGCAAGCTCGCCGAGCGTCTTCGCAGGGTCATAGGTGATTGTCACGCCCGCTCCCGGCGTAGGTGCCGTCGCCTTCGGTTCTGCGGGAACAACGGTAATAGCGATCTCGTTCTGATATGTCTTGTAGCTTTCCTTCAACGAATGACGGAAAGTATAAACCGCCGATGTCGTTCCGACGGCAGGCACGCTCTCCGGCTCCAGCCATTCAAAGCTGCCCTCTACCTCGTTCGCGTGCACATCATAGACGACACTTCCCTCGCTCTTTAAATTCAGTGCGGACAGCTTCTGACCGTAAGTCAGCTCATTGCTTCCATCAATTTCCACCCAATCCCTTGCCACAAAATTCAGCAGGTCGACAACTTCGATCCTCCAACCAGAATCTCCGAGAATATCATAATTTTCCGTGAATATCTGGTAAGTGATCCATGCCTGTTTTGACCCGTATTCTAACTCACTTGCCGTAACCTGCCTCAACCGGTACGACAGGGTTCCATTTTCATCTACCTTAGCCGTTCCATCTAAAATATTATAGGTGTCATCCACCTTCACACTGTAGGTAATCTTGCCGCAATCCTCGGGGGGATTCGGGAAAAACTTTTCTCTCGGAACCGTTACCGTTTCTCCCGTCCAGTCTCTGTAGGACACATATTCCCCGAACTGCCTCCCGTTCCGGTATTGCGCCTTACGGATTGTAAACCGCACGCTATCGCTGAGCATCCCCTGATAATCCGCTGTCTCCGGCACAAAAGCCCTGACGCACCATTCTCCCGCCTTTACCGGAAGTTCAGTCGTGTAATCATCGTCTTCCGGCGGAGCTCCGTCGTCCGCTATCTTTGCATACTCATAGATCACCGTTCCATACTTTGCCGTCACGTTCGGCGCGGGTAGCGCATCCTTGTCGTAGGTATAACTGTCACAGGTCAGCTTTGAGGTAAATTCATTTCTTGCCTGCGTAATCTGAAACTCCTTTTCGAGCGCTCCCTGATAATTGCCCTGACCGGTGATAACGATGGTCGCCGTCCCCGCATGTATATTGTCCCGGTAGGAAACCTGATAGTCCGTGCCGTTTATTAGCGTCCGCTCCACATTGTAGCTGTCCGTCCACTTTACCACCGGCTCCGGTGTCTGTTCGGCGTCATTGTATTCGCTGTCCGCGATGTCCTCCACGGTAAAGGAAGCGATGTCCTTCGGCGTGATTACAACCTCTGCGTCGCACTCCACATCCTCGTAGATGTCATTCAGTCCGTCCGCGCTTGTCACCGTAAAGATCACGCGATAGGTTCTTTCCTCTCCTGCCTCCGGCACAAGCTCAAGCCCTGTGTTGCCGGCTGCAAGCGACCATGTTCCCTCTAATACCGTCTCTCCGTCCAACTGACAGACTTTTCCTCCGGTGGGCTGTAAGTCTCCCACCCTCGTACCGTATTCTCCGTTCAGCGTCGGAGCCTCCTCTAAAACCGGAGGCAGTTTCTTCGTCCTGAAACACAGCCGCTGCACTCTTCCGGCATTTCCCGCCGAGTCCTCTGCCACCAGATAGACCGCATACTCCGTATTACAGTCCAGATCGGTCAAATGGATGCTCTGCACCTGCCCTGTATGCTCCTCAGAAACAGAGACAGCAGTACATCCAGACAATGCCTTCAACTCTTCGGAAGACAGCGTTGCCTCCAAACCAAGGGAGGAATTGCTGTCGCAATAGTAATAGTAAAGCGTTCCCTCCTCATCCACCGTGAATTCCATATCTGCATCATTTGCCTCGATGCTCTCCGCAGGCACTGCCGCTGTCAATGTCGGCGCAGTGTTATCAATGACGATACCGTCCGAGCAGATCACAGCGCTCTGGTTGCCCGCCTTATCCACCGCATAGGCGTACACAACATAGCTGCCTTCCTCACCATCCAGCGTGAACCTGCCGTCCGCTGCCTCTGTAAAGCTTCTCTTCAGCAGCTGATAATCGGTCAGCACCTGATAATTTGCAGTATCCTGTACCCGGTCGACGTAGTAATAATAAGTCTGTATGCCAGAAAGAGCATCCGTGGCGCAGATCGCCAACGGGGCAGACTGCGCCCTGATCTCAAAGGTGATTTCCTTCTCAGACTCCTTCCAGTTGCTCAGGCCAAAGGAGATACCGTCAGCTGCTCCCGTAAAGTCGGGCGCTGTGGCGTCCACCTTAATTGCGGCATCCAGCTGCATAACATCGGAAATATAACCCGTTGCAGTCTCCCTCAGATAGTAGTTCGGCTGTACACCATCCGCGTCGCTCTCCATGTCATAGAATACCCTGTCCGCATAGCCGTCCTTCTGCGATAGGCTGATGGTATAGCCCTCCGGCGCAACCAGCTCGGCACAATTCGTCCAGTCGTCCGCTCCCAGCCCTTTTACGGTAGGAGTGACATCCATGGGCTTATACTTGATGCAGAAGGTACCCCTCGTGGAATTTATATACTCGCCGATTCCCTCAATCCACACAGTCGCATAGTCGCCGACTTCTATATTGTCCTCATATCTTTGGACAATAAAGTCGGTATCCAGCTGCAGGTTCCACCCATTATTGGCTCCCACACCTGCGGCTGCAAAGTCTTCCGCCGTCAGGGTGACCGGTTCACCCGTATAATACTTGGTGAGCTTCTGTTGGAACAGGTTAGTAATGGCGTTCAGTCTGTACTTTGTCACTGTCTCCGTCGGTTTTGTGCGTACGCTCTGGTACTTATCCAACACCACCTCACAATAGAGCCTAGTCCCGATGTCGTCCGCCGTCACGGTGTAGGTATAATTCCATCTCCCCGAACCTGTGTACACAAGCGTTGTCTCTTCGCCGTCCACACGGTACCAGTTGTAGGTAGGCGTACCTATCGCATCCCATTGCGTTCCGACTGGATACGGCTCAAATGTACACTGCAGGGTATCCCCGACCATGGGCTGCCTTGTGCCTCCGTTAACAATC
>CAKRUB010000039.1 GCA_934402375.1 uncultured Acetatifactor sp. | reverse complement strand
TGGGGTCTTAGCTCAGCTGGGAGAGCATCTGCCTTACAAGCAGAGGGTCATAGGTTCGAGCCCTATAGGCCCCATTAAATTTTTTATATTGTAATTTGGAATGTTTTTGTCGATGTGGCTCAATTCTTGACAATAGTCAGGAAATGGCTATTGTAGGCAGAGCGGCTGATTACAAGTCAGCTGCTATGGTATTTTGCCGATGTGGCTCAATTGGCAGAGCAGCTGATTTGTAATCAGCAGGTTATCGGTTCGAGTCCGATCATCGGCTCTATGGAATACAATTCCATATGGATGGGTTCCCGAGTGGCCAAAGGGGACAGACTGTAAATCTGCTGCAAATTGCTTCGGTGGTTCGAATCCACCCCCATCCATTTGCTTTTAACCGGTATATTTTAAAGGTCAAGAGCATAGGATATATTAATTAAATATCGCGGGGTGGAGCAGTCTGGAAGCTCGTCGGGCTCATAACCCGAAGGTCATAGGTTCAAATCCTGTCCCCGCTACTCAAGACTTATAGAGGATGTTCCTTTATAAGTCTTTATGCCTAGATAGCTCAGTTGGTAGAGCAGAGGACTGAAAATCCTCGTGTCACTGGTTCGATTCCGGTTCTAGGCATTTTTTATTGCATATTGCATTTGAAAAGCGGCATCGGAGGCTATATTTTAAGCCTTTTGATGCTTTTTTTGTGTGTATAATCATGCTATAATAGCCGTGTATGCGTAGAAAGAGATGAATGGAGTTTTTAGAGACATGAAGGAAAAGGAAAGAAAAGAAACCACAGAGAGCAAAGGAAAGTCAGGCAAAAAAATAAAATGGATTATTCCTGTAGCAGTGGTAGGTATATTGATAGCAGGATCATATGCGGGGATTGCAATGTATTATCAGTCACATTTTTTGCCGAACACTTCTGTGAATGGAATTGCGTGCCGGAACACAGATGCGCAGAGTGTGGCAACGCAGATTGCTGCCCAGATCAATCGTTATTCATTGGAAGTGACAGGAAGGAACTACAACACAGGAGAACAAGGTGCTGTCCTTGGGACAATCACACCGGAGGAGATCGGTTTATCCTATGTTGATTGCCTGGAAGCTGTACAGGAGCTGCTGCAGGCACAGAATGAATGGTTATGGCCTATGGCTTATACAGGAGAGCATAATTTTTATTCATTGGAGCAGGGTGTAGAGTTTGATAAGGAACTGCTTAAAACCGTTGTGACCGGTTGGGACGCATGTCAGAAGGGAAATATGACGGCTCCGACAGATGCTTATATCAGCGAATACAGTGACGAGAAAAAGGGTTATGAGGTTATTCCCGAAACGCAGGGAAACGAGCTTGATCTGGACAGAGTAATCGAATGTATAGAAAGTGAAATTTATGCACAGAATACTACTGTGGATCTTGAACAGATGGGCTGTTACAATGAGGCGAAAATTAAACAGACAGATAAGAAACTGACAGAGGCGGTCGATACTGTAAACACATGGCTCGGAACCGTGATTACATATGATTGGAACGACAATGAGGTTGTATTGGATGTGGAGACGTTTAAGGACTGGATCACTATGGAACAGGAAAAGCCGGTTCTTGACGAGGAGGCAGTTGAAGCATTTGTGAAGCAGCAGGCGAAGCAGTATGACACTTATGGCAAAAAGAAGAATTTTGTCACGGTGCATGGTGTGGAAATGACACTTGGCAGTCCGAATTACGGATGGAAGACGGATACGGAGACAGAGACGGCAGAGCTGGTGGCGCTTATTTATCAGGGCAGTCAGACAGAAAAGGAGCCTGCGTACAGTATCCGGGCAAAGAAGAAGGGTAGTAATGACATCGGTGATGCATACATTGAGGCGGATCTGACGCATCAGCATGTTTATGTTCATAAAGGCGGAGAGATTGTCTTTGAGACGGATTGTGTTTCCGGTACGATGAATTCCACACCGGGCTGTGTCACACCGCAGGGAATCTTCGGGCTGACCTATAAGACGACCAACGCGGTACTGCGTGGCGCAGATTATGAAACTCCCGTAACCTACTGGATGCCTTTCTATGGAAATTACGGTATGCACGATGCAACGTGGCGTTCTCATTTTGGTGGAACGATCTATCAGGAGCATGGCTCGCACGGATGTATCAATCTTCCGCTGGCATCCGCCGCAACAATTTATGAATATGTTTCGACCGGTTTTCCGGTAATCTGTTATTACTACGAGAAGGACCCGTTGGAGACAGCAGCTCCGGCAGAGGGTGAGACGCTGACGGAGGAGGAGCTCTTGCAGGAGCACGAGCCGACTATGGATCAGAATCAGGAGAATGGTGAAACTGCAGGGCAGGAAGGACAATAAATGGGAGAGCACAGAGTCCGCTCAAGACGTCAGGCGGAGAGGTGGAAAAAGGAATTGGATCGCTATCGGCATTTTCAGCGTCTGATCAGAGAAAATGCACCTGACATATTGGCTTCAAGAAATTTTCATAAGACGAAGCAGTTTATCCAGCATGGAAACATAACGGTCAGTGACCATGTGATGAGTGTAGCGCGCTGCAGTCTGGCGTTGACTGATATGTTTCGTATTTCTTGTAATAGAAGGGATCTGATCCGTGGAGCGCTTCTTCACGACTATTTCCTATATGACTGGCATAAGCCCGACAAGGAAAATCCGCACCGGCTGCATGGCTTTTATCATCCGGGAACGGCACTTCGAAATGCGGCGCGGGAATATAAGCTGACTTCGCGGGAGCGTGATATTATTGAAAAGCATATGTGGCCGCTCACTGTAGTGCCGCCGATGTGCAGGGAGGCATGGATTGTCACAACAGCGGATAAATGGTGCTCGTTGCTTGAGACACTTCACATGCACAAGGGACATGGCGCAATTTTGCAGAAGCTGAGGAAAGACTAAGTTGGAACATTTACTGGAAAAGCTCACACAGTATAGTGAAAGCGGGATATATCCGTGCCATATGCCGGGACATAAGCGCAATGCATGGGGTGAACTGCCATCCCAGTTCTATCGGCTTGACATCACGGAAATAGACGGATTTGACAATCTGCATCAGCCGGAAGGCATATTAAAGGAACTGCAGGAACAGGCGGCTGCATTCTGTGGCGCGGAGGAAAGTTATTACCTTGTCAACGGAAGCACGGGCGGCATCTTAAGCGCGGTCAGCGCGGCGCTCCCAGCGGGAGGGCATATCCTGATGGCGAGGAACTGTCACAAATCAGCGTATCATGCAGTTTATCTCAGAAATTTACGCACATCTTATCTTTATCCGAAAATGCTGGCGGACTATGACGTATTCGATGCGATGAGTTCGGAACAGGTGCAAGAGGCATTGGATAAGGAGCCGGATATTCAGGCAGTATTGCTTGTATCGCCTACTTACGAAGGAAGAATCAGCGACATCAGACAAATTTCGGAAATTGTTCATGCCAGAGGCATACCACTGATTGTGGACGAGGCACATGGAGCGCATCTCGGATGGAGCAATGCGGTTCATGAGAACAGCTGCAGGCAGGGAGCCGATCTGGTCATTCAGAGTGTACATAAGACGCTTCCGGCGCTGACCCAGACTGCGCTGCTGCATGTGAACGGAACAATAGTGGACAGGGAGCGTCTGAGACGGTTTCTGCATATTTATCAGTCCAGCAGCCCATCCTATCTCTTAATGGCAAGTATTGACAATGCCCTGCAATATATGGAGCGTGACGGGGAAAAGGTTCTCGATACATTTCGTTCAAGGTATGCCGCAATGTGTGAGCGGCTGAGAAACTGTAAGGTATTGAGATTTCTTCCGGCGGATCAGCGGCAGGATATTGGAAAATTAGTGATTTCAGTTAAGAATACAGCTATCACAGGCAGACAGTTATATGATATACTTCTAAAGAGATACCGGATTCAGACGGAGATGGCGGCGGAGACCTTTGTGCTTGCCATGTTTACGTTGAATGACGGGCAGGAGGGCTATGACAGAATGACTGCTGCGCTGCTGGAGATTGATAGTGAACTGCGGCAGGCAGAGCGGGACAGAACGTCTCATGTAGAGAATGAGATCGGGATTATGCCGCCGGTCTGTGGGCTGACACTGGCGGAAGCGTGGGACAGACCACGGGAGGAAGTCCGGCTTGATCAGAGCATTGGGCGGGCGGTAGGAGAATTTGTTAATTTATATCCTCCGGGTGTGCCGCTGCTTGTACCGGGGGAAAGAATGTCCGGGGAACTGAACCGGAAGATTCGTACATGGATCAGCAAGGGCATGGATGTACAGGGAGTGCGAGGCTGTCAGGACGGATATGGGATTCAGGTATTAACAGAAACAGAGTATAAATAAAAGAAAGAGGGAAAAGATTGAAAAATACAATTTTTCAATCATGAGATTTGTGTCTGCGCACACTTGACACAAACTCGCTATGCGCAAAGGACTTGCGCGGAAATGGAGGAAAAAATGAGAAAAACAAAAATAATCTGCACGATCGGACCGGCAAGTGAATCGGAGGAGCGCCTGCGCGAATTGATGCTGGCGGGCATGAATGTGGCGAGATTTAACTTTTCACATGGAACACATGAGGAGCAGAAGGCAAAATATGAGCGTGTTTTAAAGGTTCGCAAGGAGCTTGGGCTGCCGGTTGCGACCATGCTGGATACGAAGGGACCGGAAATCCGTCTGCGGGATTTCGAGGGCGGTAAGGTAGAACTGAAGGCAGGGGAGACCTTTACCCTGACAACAGAGGAAATTATGGGAACGGCGCAGAGAGCGACCATTTCCTATAAGAACCTTAAGAATGATATTACAGTAGGAACAACGCTTCTGATCGATGATGGTCTGATTGAGCTGGAGGTAGAGGAGATCAGCGGGGAGGAGATAATCTGCCGTGTTATTAACGGCGGCTTTGTATCGAATCATAAGGGAGTGAATGTACCGGGTGCCATTCTCTCCATGCCTTATATCAGTGATGCGGATATGGAGGATATTCTGTTCGGTATCAAAGAGGGCTATGAGCTGATCGCGGCATCCTTTGTACGGAGCAAGGAAGACATTTATGAGCTGAGGAAAATTCTTCAGGAGCATGGAAGCGATATGAAGATTATTGCCAAGATCGAAAACATGCAGGGCATCAAGAACCTGGAGGAGATTCTGGAGGCTTCGGACGGCGTTATGGTTGCCCGCGGCGATATGGGAGTAGAGATTCCGATGGAGGAAGTGCCTGTGCTCCAGAAGAAGATGATCAAGATGGCGAATGCACAGGGTAAGCATGTTATCACGGCAACACAGATGCTGGAATCCATGATTAATCATCCGAGACCGACGAGAGCGGAGGCGACGGACATTGCGAATGCAATCTACGACGGAACGACGGCAATTATGCTTTCGGGAGAGAGTGCCGCCGGAAAATATCCGGTAGAAGCAGTAAAAACTATGGCGAGAATCGCAGAAGCTGCCGAAAAAGATATTGACTACCGTTCCAGAATGCGTAGAAACGATGAGGGCGATAAGAGCGAGATTACGAACGCAATCGCATATGCGACCTGCTCCGCTGCAATGGATCTGAACGCGGCGGCAATCATTACGGTTACGATGTCGGGCTATACGGCAGAAGCAATTTCCAGATTTAAGCCGAGCTGTCCGATTATCGGCTGTGCTGTCAATGAGCGTGTGTGCGACCAGCTGAATCTGCTTTGGGGTGTCAATCCGTTGCTGATAAAGAAAGAGGAGTCATCGGAGGAGCTGTTTGCCGATGCGGTGCTTGCTGCAAAGGAAGCGGGCTATGTGCATACCGGAGACGTTGTAGTCATCACGGCGGGAGTTCCGCTCGGCATCACAGGAACGACAAACATGATTCACGTAGTTGAGGTAGAGTGATACCATGGGAAAGATCATATGCCTGATGGGGAAAAGCTCCACAGGAAAGGATACGATTTTTAAGAGGCTGCTGGCGGATCAGGCGCTTGGGCTTCAGACGATCGTATCCTATACGACAAGACCCATCCGGGATGGAGAATGCGAGGGTGTCGAGTACTTTTTCACGGATGAGACGGGCTATGCGCACTGGAAAGAGCAGGGGCGGATCATCGAGGCGCGTGAATATCATACCTTTTACGGGCTGTGGCGCTATTTCACGGTGGATGACGGTCAGATCACTGAGACGGGCAATTATATTATGATCGGTACGCTCGAAGCGTATCGCAGCCTTAAGGAATACTTTGGGGTGGAGCGGATACTTCCGGTCATGATAGAGCTGGACGACGGCGTGAGGCTACAGAGGGCGTTGGACAGGGAGCGGAGACAGGAGAAGCCGAAGTATGAGGAGATGTGCCGCAGATTTCTGGCGGACAGCACGGATTTCTCTGAAGAAAAGATAAGCGAGGCAGGCGTTGCAAGACGATTTGTCAATGAAAATTTGGAGCAGTGTCTGGAAGAGATTAAGCAATACATAAGGGAATCCGTGAATTGAGAGAGGAGGGCAGCATATGGACATTAAGGTCAATCAGGTCAGTCAGGCAATGCCTGTGGAACAGACACAGAACACGCAGCCGACAGATGGTACCTTTAAGTTTATGCTTGCCAGCCACATCGAGGAGGCGGAGCTTCAGGCAAGGCTGCAGAACCTGATGGAAGAGATCACCATGGAGGGTGAGAAGCTGGCAAAGCGGCGCGATGTGAAGGACATGAGGCATTACCGCGGGCTGGTCAAGGAATTCCTGAATGAGGTGGTGACGCGCTCTCATTCCTTTTCACGGGAAAATTTTCTGGACAGAAGGGGAAGGCACAGGGTTTACGGTATTATCCGTCTTGTGGACGAGAATCTGGATCAGCTGGCGCAGGAGCTTATGAAGGATGAGAAGGATAATCTTGCGATACTGAATAAGATCGGTGAAATCAGGGGATTGCTGCTGGATATTTTTACCTGAACAGGAGATACATTGGATTCGTGTGAAAAGTACACAGAAATGAGGGAGTATGGCTGACTTTCGGGACATTATAGGACAAGAGCAGATGAAGGAGCACCTGCAGAATGCGGTCGGGACGGGAAAGGTTTCCCATGCGTATATCATCAACGGTGAGAAATCCTCCGGCAAGGAGTTCATTGCGCGGATCTTTGCCATGACGCTGCAATGCGAGAAGAAGGGGACAGAGCCGTGTCAGGAATGTCATTCCTGTAAGCAGGCGCTGTCGGATAATCATCCCGATATTATCCATGTGACACACGAAAAACCAAATACCATCAGTGTCGACGACATCCGTGCGCAGGTCAACAATGATGTGGGAATTAAGCCCTACAGCGGTCCCTATAAAATCTATATTGTCAACGAGGCGGAGAAGATGACGCCGCAGGCACAGAACGCGATTTTGAAGACCTTGGAGGAGCCGCCTGCCTATGCGGTCATTCTGCTATTGACTACGAATGTAAATTCCCTTTTGCCGACCATTCTCAGCCGCTGTGTTGTCCTGAATATGAAGCCGGTCGCTGATGAACTTGTTAAAAAATATCTGATGGAGCAGCTTCATGTCCCGGATTATAAGGCGGAGGTCTGCGTTGCCTTTGCGAGGGGAAATATCGGCAAGGCGAAGGCGCTGGCATCGAGCGAAGACTTTGAAAATGTGAAGTCTGAGGCACTGTCTCTGCTGAAGTACATAAAGGACATGGAACTGAACGAGATCATTGCGGCAATCAAGAAGATCACGGAGTATAAGCTTGAGATCAACGATTACCTTGACATCTTCGCCATCTGGTATCGGGATGTTCTGCTTTTTAAGGCAACGAATGATGTCAATCATCTTGTTTTCCGGGAGGAGATACAGACGCTCCGCAGAACGGCGCAGCGCAGCAGCTATGAGGGAATCGAGACGATTATCGAGGCACTGGATACTGCGAAAAAGCGTCTGGATGCCAACGTGAATTTTGAGCTTACCATGGAGCTTCTGATGCTGACGATCCAGGAGAACGGATAAAACAGACAAGGATTAACAGTAGCATTTTTGGCGGGCTTATGTTAAAATAGCAGTTGTGGTGTCGCTTGTACACTACGGCTGCTATTTTGTTACGCGGAGTATTTTCGCAAATTTTTGTAAGGCGCATGGCGCCGGTGAGGTGGATAGATGACGAAAGTAATTGGTGTAAGATTTCGGACTGCGGGCAAGATTTATTTCTTTGACCCTTTGAATTTTGAGATAAAGCGGGGAGACCATGTAATTGTTGAGACCGCGAGAGGAATTGAATTCGGAACAGTAATGACCGGTGTAACGGAGGTTGAGGATGAGAAGGTGATCCAGCCCCTGAAGCCCGTGATCAGGATCGCAAACGCGAGGGATATTGAGCAGGAGGCAAACAATAAGCTGAAGGAGAAGGATGCCTTCAAAATCTGTCTCGAGAAAATCCGCAAGCATGAGCTGGAGATGAAGCTCATCGACGCGGAATATACCTTTGACAATAACAAGGTTCTCTTTTATTTTACAGCGGACGGACGTATCGATTTCAGAGAGCTGGTAAAGGATCTGGCAGGCGTATTCAAGACAAGGATTGAGCTTCGGCAGATCGGTGTCCGGGATGAGACAAAGATTGTCGGCGGAATCGGTATCTGTGGACGTCCTCTTTGCTGTCACAGTTATCTGGCGGATTTCGTGCCGGTATCAATCAAGATGGCGAAGGAGCAGAATCTGTCCCTGAACCCGACAAAGATTTCCGGTGTGTGCGGCAGACTGATGTGTTGCCTGAAAAATGAGGAGGAGACCTACGAGGAGTTAAACCGTAAGCTGCCCGGAATCGGGGATTATGTAACCACGGAGGACGGTCTGAAGGGCGAGGTGCAGAGTGTTAATGTTCTGCGTCAGCTTGTTAAGGTGGTTGTCGAGGACGGCGACGAAAAGGAGATCAAGGAGTATCCGGTAGAACAGCTTCAGTTCCGCCGCAGACATGGAAAGAAAGACAAGGTCGATCTGTCCAGGGAGGAAATGAAGGAGCTCGAGAAGCTCGAGGAGGAAGAGCAGCAGGAGGCCACTGAGACAGCAGAGCAGCTGGAGGGCGGACAGCGCCAGAATAACCGGAATCGGAGTCGTCAGGGCGGTGAACAGCGCCAGAACCGTCAGAGCAGCGAGAGACGCACTGAGAACGTGGACGGCAATGCGCAGGGAAGTCGTCAGGAGGGTGAGCAGCGGCGCGACAACAGAAACCACCAGAGCGGTGAACAGCGCCGTGACAACAGAAACCGTCAGAACGGCGAACAGCGCCAGAGTCGCCAGAATAATGAGAGACGCTATGAGAATGGGGATGGCAACGCGCAGGGAAATCGCCAGAACCGTCTGAACAACGAGAGACGCGCTGAGAATGGGGACGGCAATGTGCAGGGGAATCGTCAGGAAGGCGAGCAGCGGCGCGATAACAGGAACCGCCAGAACTATCATAGGAACCGTCATAACCGTCAGAGACCGGGAAATCAGGAAGGACAAGCAAGACACAATGACAATCAGTCTGAAGGATAATGAGAGAGTAGATGATCTACAGCGGAACGGCTACCAGATCATCCAGAATCCCGAGAAATTCTGTTTTGGCATGGATGCCGTCCTGCTCACTGGATTTGCACATGCAGGGGAGAATGACCGGCTGCTGGATCTCGGGACAGGGACGGGTATCATTCCGCTTCTGATGGAGGCGAAATATCATTGCGCACATCTGACCGGGCTTGAAATCCAGCCGGAGAGTTCCGACATGGCAGCGAGAAGTGTTGCGCTGAATCATCTGACAGACAAAATTGATATTGTAACAGGAGACATTAAGGAAGCAGACATGTATTTCCCGTCTGCTTCCTTTGATTGTATCACATGTAACCCGCCATATATGATCGGGCAGCACGGCATTACGAACCCGGATGCCCCGAAGGCAATCGCCCGGCACGAGATCCTTTGTACCTTTGAGGATGTGGCGAGACAGACGGCAAAGCTCCTGAAGCCGGGTGGACATTTCTTTTTGGTGCACCGGCCGTTCCGGCTGGCTGAGCTGATGGGGACATTGATGCAGTATAAGCTGGAGCCGAAAAGGATGCAGCTGGTATATCCCTATGTGGACAAGGAGCCGAATATGGTTCTGCTGGAGGCTGTACGGGGAGGAAAGCCGCGCATGACGGTGGAGAAGCCGTTGATCGTATTTGAAAAGCCAGGTGTCTATATGCCGGAGATCAGGGATGTATATGGATTTTGAATCAGGAGGTGACGTTAGTGTCAGGTACTTTGTTTTTGTGTGCGACACCCATTGGAAACTTGCAGGACATGACGCCGAGAGTGGTCGAGACACTCCAGTCGGTTGACGTCATCGCTGCGGAGGATACGCGGAACAGCATTAAGCTCTTAAATCATTTTGACATTCATACCCCGATGACCAGCTACCACGAGTACAACAAGGTGGAGAAGGCGAGGCAGCTTATCGCGCAGCTGTTGTCGGGGCAGAACATTGCGCTGATCACGGATGCGGGAACTCCGGCAATATCCGATCCCGGAGAGGTGCTCGTGCAGATGTGCCATGAAAATAACATCCGTGTCACATCTCTGCCGGGTCCCGCTGCATGTATTACAGCGCTGACGCTCTCGGGCTTATCTACGAGGAGGTTCTGTTTTGAAGGGTTCCTTCCAGCAGATAAGAAGGAGAAGAAGCAGATACTGGAGGAGCTGGCGGCAGAGAGCCGTACAATGATCCTTTATGAGGCGCCGCATCATCTGATCCGCACACTGGAGGAGCTGCATGACGCACTCGGCGAGCGGCGGATCACGATATGTAGGGAGCTCACGAAAAGATTTGAGACTGTGATGCCGACCACGCTGGAAAATGCGCTGGCATTTTATGAAAAGGAAGAGCCGAGAGGCGAATATGTGCTGGTGCTCGAGGGCAAGAGCCATGAGGAAAAGCGCCGCGAGGAGATCGCGTCATGGGAGAGCATGTCAATCGAGGAGCATATGACATACTACGAGGAGCAGGGAATGGATCGCAAGACAGCGATGAAGCAGGTTGCCAAGGATCGCGGTGTCGGTAAGCGTGACATTTATGCGCACCTGAACAAAACTGCAGGTGACGGGGAAGAATGAAGGGCGAATGGAGGCTAGAAAATGGCAGCATCAAATTGTGACGCATGTGTCAACTATGTGTACGACGAGGACTATGAGTGCTATTGCTGCTTGGTGAATCTGGATGAGGACGAGATGTACCGTTTCCTCTCGGGCACACAGCGCGAATGTCCCTATTTCCGGCTGGATGATGAATATGCCGTGGTGCGGCATCAGATTTAGAAGAACAGAGGTCAAAGTAACGAAGGATGAAATACGTTCGACAAGTTGCAATTATAATGTCAGTTTCTTTTGTGGCAGAGCTTATGGAGTTTCTGATTCCGCTGCCGATTGCTGCCAGCGTTTACGGGCTGGTGCTGATGCTGATCGGACTGGTGACAAAGCTCATTCCGATTGAGAAGGTCGAGGGCGCGGCGGATTTTCTCGTTGAGATCATGCCGGTATTGTTTGTGCCTCCGACGGTCAGCCTCATTACGAATGTGGAGGCACTGGCGGATATGCTTGTGCCCTTGTGCATTGCCTGTCTGGTGACGACGGTGTTTATCATGGTAGTCACAGGGCGCGTGGCGCAGGGGATTATGCGGCACGACAGGAAAAAGCAGGGCAAGACCGGATTACAGGAGGAGAGCCATGAATGAGATACTTACCGGTTCGGTATTCTTTGGGGTATGCCTGACGCTGATCTGCTATGAGATCGGTTTATGGATCAAGAAAAAGACGAAGCTGTCCGTGGCGAATCCCCTGCTGATCGCTACGGTTCTGGTGATTGCGGTGCTTCTGGGCTTTCACATTGACTATGAGAACTATCAGAACGGCGCGAAATATATCCAGTTTCTTCTGACTCCGGCGACGGTCAGCCTTGCGATTCCGCTCTATCGGCAGATGGAGCTGTTGAAAAAGTACCCGAAGGCAATTTTCGGGGGCATCATAGCGGGCGTACTGGCGGCGATGGGAAGCATTTATCTGCTGGCGGTTGCCTTTCAGCTCAGCCATGAGCAGTATGTTACTTTACTTCCGAAATCCATTACGACGGCGATCGGCATGGGTGTCTCGGAAAAGATGGGCGGAATGCCGGCACTGACAATTTCAGCGATCTGCATCACGGGAATTGTTGGGGCGATTCTGGCGGAGCTTGTGTGCAAGCTCTTTAAGATCGAGGAGCCTGTGGCGAAGGGGCTTGCGATCGGCACGAGTGCCCACGCGCTCGGAACCTCCAAGGCGATGGAGATGGGGGAGGTAGAGGGTGCCATGAGCAGTCTTTCCATTGTCGTGACAGGAATTTTAACTGTCTTCGCAGTATCCTTCTTTGCGAAGCTGATCTGAACAGAGCTGATTCGGAGACACGGTCTGAAAGAGACTGTGTCTTTTTTGTTTGCGGAGGGAATAGAATAGGATAACGAACCTGTTTTGTGCCTGCGGTTCAGGGTCGCAGGTTACTGAAAGGTATGGAAATTTATGTTAAACATGATATGGGCGGTGATGATTCTCCTGGCTGTGGTCTATGCTGCATTTACAGGCAGGATGAGCGACGTGACGAATGCGGCACTGAACAGTGCGGGAGAGGCGATTTCGCTCTGCCTGACAATGGCGGGGGTAGTTGCCCTCTGGATGGGGCTGATGGAAATTGCAAAGAAGGCAGGGCTGATCGAGAGGCTGACAAAGGGAATTTCCCCGTTTCTGACCTTCCTTTTTCCGCGCATCCCAAGAAACCACCCTGCCAGAGAGTACATAGCGACGAATATTATTGCAAATGTGCTGGGGCTCGGCTGGGCGTGTACCCCGGCAGGCCTGAAGGCAATGGAGGAGCTGGCAAAGCTGGAGGGGGAACGGGGAACGCCCGGGTACGGAGCGGAAGCGGCGACACAGCGCACCGCCAGCAATGAGATGTGCAGCTTTCTGATCCTGAATATTTCTTCCCTGCAGCTGATTCCGGTAAATATGATCGCTTACCGAAGCCAGTACGGCAGCGTGAAGCCGACGGCAATTATCGCGCCCGCGATCGCGGCGACGCTTTTCAGCTCGGTCGTTGCCATCCTTTATTGTAAGCTGAAGGACAGGGGAGGGAAGAGAGGATGAATGCGCTTGCGCACATTTCTGACATTATCATACCGATCCTGATCTTTTTCATTGTCGGCTACGGCTATGTCTCGAAGATCAAGGTTTACGAGTGCTTTCTGGACGGGGCAAAGGACGGTCTTAAGATCGTGTTGGATATTGTGCCGACTCTGATTGGTCTGCTGGTGGCGGTGGGAATGCTGCGGGCATCCGGCTTCTTCGATCTTCTGGGGACGCTGCTCGGGCCGCTGACAGAGAAGGTCGGGCTTCCCGCACAGCTCATGCCGCTGCTGATCGTCAAGCTGTTCTCCTCCTCGGCGGCGACAGGACTCGTTCTCGATATATTCAAGACATCAGGGCCGGATTCCTACGCGGGGATGCTGACTTCAATTCTGATGAGCTGCACGGAGACGGTCTTCTATACCATGAGCGTATACTTCCTTGCGGCAAAGGTCACAAAGACTCGCTACACGCTGATGGGCGCACTGCTGTCCACGCTCGCCGGAACAGTCGCAAGCGTCGTGCTGACAATGATGATGATGTAAGTATTTCTGCCTTGCTTTTCTGGCAGGCTGACCGTATAATAATTCATTATGAATAATATATACGGAAATCTTTTGTGGATCATAGGTCTTATTGTGGTCGCCGCGGTTGCGGCGATCGCTGTTTTTATGCTGCTGCGGCGGAAAAAGCGTCCCTCCGATATTGACCTGATGGAGGGACATGATTTTGAATATTATTGTGCCGAGCTTCTGAGACAGAGAGGCTTTCAGGAGGTCGAGGTCACGAAGGGGAGCGGTGATTACGGCATCGACATCCTTGCCGAGAAGGAGGGCGTGACCTATGCCATCCAGTGCAAGCGCTACACTGCTCCGGTCGGGGTCAAGGCGGTGCAGGAGGCGTATGCCGGACGCGATTATTATGACTGCATGGTGGGCGCAGTGCTGACGAACCAGTATTTTACCCAACCGGCGGTAGAGGCGGCGAAGAAGCTGAAGATTCTGCTCTGGGACAGAGGCTATCTGGAGAGCATGATTGAGGAGCAGGAGACGGGGTGAGGAAGCGGCATGCAGTGGCAGGAATTTGAAAAGACTTTTCCCATTCAATTAAACACACAGCAGAAAGAAGCAGTACAGAGCGTGGACGGGCCGGTACTGCTTCTTGCTGTACCCGGATCAGGAAAGACCACCGTCCTTGTCACCAGACTCGGCTATATGGTCTATTGCAGGGGAATTCCGCCGGAAAACATTCTGACTGTCACCTATACGGTCGCTGCGACCGGCGACATGTCCAGACGCTGCGCAGCATATTTCGGAGAGGATCTGGCGCGGCGGCTCGAGTTCCGGACAATCAACGGCATCTGCGCCAGAATTCTGCAATATTATGGGAGATGCACGGGGAAAACGCCTTTCGAGCTGGCAAGCGACGAGAGGGTCACGGCGGAAATATTGTCCGAAATTTACCGCCGTGTGCAGCGGGAGTACCCGACGGAGAGCGATCTGAAAAATGTCCGCACCCTGATCACCTACATTAAGAACATGATGCTCGATCAGGAACAGATCCGGCAGCTGGACGAAAAGGCAGGCTTTGCCATCTCGGAGATGTACAGGGAATATTGCGCACGGCTGCGGGAAAGACATCTTATGGACTATGATGACCAGATGGTCTATGCCTATCAGATGCTTCGCAGGATCCCGGGGCTGCTGGCATATTTTCAGGGAAAATACCCGTATATCTGTGTCGATGAGGCGCAGGATACCTCGAAGATCCAGCACGCGATCATTGCGCTGCTTGCATCGAAGACGGAGAACCTGTTCATGGTCGGAGATGAGGATCAGAGCATTTACGGCTTCCGCGCGGCATATCCCGAGGCGCTCCTGTCCTTTGAGGCGCAGCATCCGGGCGCAAAGGTGCTGCTGATGGAGGACAATTTCCGCTCCAACGCGCACATTGTCTGGGCGGCAGACCGCTTTATACAGAAAAATACCCTCCGCCACGAAAAACATATGCGACCGACAAGGGAGGAGACGGCGGAAATCAGGGAGATTGCCTTAAAATCCCGGCGCGCACAGTATGCCTATCTCGCAAAGGTCGCGCTGAACAGCACGGTACAGACGGCGGTGCTGTACAGGGACAACGAATGCGCAATCCCACTGATTGATCTGCTGGAACGGAACGCCATACCGTACCGGATGCGCAATGCGGAGCTGACCTTTTTCACGCATCGCACGGTACTGGATATTATCAATGTCATTAAGCTCGCCGCAGACCCGGAGGACACGGAAGCCTTTTTGCAGGTTTACTACAAGATTGGAACTTACCTCAGAAAGCAGGATGCTGTCCGCATTGCCGAGATCAGCAGGGAGAGCGGACTGCCTGTGCTCGATGTGGCGGCGCAATACAGTGGGCTGAACGCTCACACGGTCGGAAGCGTGAAGGCTGTGCGGACACATCTGAAAAATATGCTGCAGGAGTCCGGGGACAAGGCGGTCAACCGGATCGTGCAGTTCATGGGCTACCGAGAATATCTCGAGAGAAGCGGCATGAACGACAGCAAGATCGAGATATTAAAGACTATCGGCAGCAGGGAAGATTCACCGGTACGTCTGGTGCAGCGGCTGGAGGAACTGAAAACCATTATCAGGGACAAGGAAGCTGCCACGGACTGCCTGTTCACGCTTTCGACCATCCATGCGAGCAAGGGACTGGAATACGATACCGTGTATCTGATGGATGTCGTGGACGGTATTCTGCCTGAGGTTGTGCCGAAGAACCTGAAGGCGGCATCCCGGGAGGAGCTGGAAGCGTACGAGGAGGAGCGGAGGCTCTTCTATGTAGGGACCACGCGGGCAAAGAGCCAGCTGTTTCTCTTTACCATGAATAAACAGGCAAGCTTTTGCAGCGAGCTGCTGGGCAGACCAATCCAGTCCGGCAGGACGTTAAGCGCTCATCCGGGCGTTTTGCACGGTGTTTCTTCCGGTGCCTCGGTGGGTGGGAAAATGTCAGGGAAAAACTACTACCTAACGGGCGGCAGCAGTGCTTCCGAGGAGAAATACCGGAAGCTGTATGCACAGCTGGGAGCCGGACTGCTCGTCGTACATAAAAAGTTCGGGGAAGGCGTTGTTGTGGAGATGGACGAGAACAATGTTAAGATCCGCTTCGGCGACACCGATAGGATACTGAACATCAGGATGGTGGCGGGAAGCGGGCTGCTGAAGGTGCGGAAACAATAGTATTGACAATGGTTCGGCTGACCGATATATTATAAGGTGAAAGGGGCGAATTAAATGATAATAAATGATTTACTCCAAACAAAGAATATGTCGAGATATCGCCTGAGTAAAGAAAGCGGAGTTGCAATGACAACAATTATTGATATATGTAGTGGAAAGGCTGCGCTTGATAAATGTGCAGCCGGTACTTTGTACAAGATTGCAAGGGCATTGGATGTTACCGTTGACTCCATTTTGGAAAAGAGCTATGAAAAAGCGACAGATTATAGATGCTCATTTGAAACATTCAAAAGTAATACATGCCATCATGTAAAAGATATGGGCGACTTGGACTTTATTATAGAGACACTTAAAACGGATGAAATTAGAAAATTATATGACAGGCAATGGTATCGTGAAGCGTTGTATCTGCTGGCAATGGTCGACTATTTGTCCAGAATCAATCACCTACCAAGCTGCACTAATTATAATGACATTCGCAGGCAGAAGCTTGAAAATCCATGTTTTCCGGCGGGAATTCTGGTGTCCTTTGCAGCAACAGGAGATGAAAGCATAAAGGATGAGGCGATTGCAAGAGCGATACCGGAATTTATGAGATTTAACATTGTTGAGAGTGAGGTGCGCGATGTCTGCTGATAGGCATTTCACAAAAGAGAATTTGGATCATTACCTAAGAGAGCTTGCCAAGGAATTCAAAAAACAAAACGGGAATAAAATGCCGGCTGAAATAATACTAATCGGAAGGGCATCAATATTAATCAACTATGGTTTTCGGGAGATGACCTATGACATGGATGCCATCATCAATTCATCAAGTGCTATGCGCGATGCGATTAACATAGTCGGAGACAGGCTGGGACTTCCGACTGGCTGGTTAAATACAGATTTTGTGAGGACTGATTCGTATACTCCCAGATTGGCAAGATTTTCGAGGTATTATAAAACCTTTTTAAATATATTACAGGTCAGAACAATATCAGCGGAATATTTGGTTGCTATGAAATTGATGGCGGGAAGACAATACAAAAATGATCTGTCAGACGTTGTGGGGATTTTAATCGAGCAGGAAGAGCGAGGAGATGCTCTTTCGTTTGATGCGATAAGAAATGCCGTTATAGATTTGTATGATGAATATGAGCGTATTCCGGAAAATTCTCGGAGGTTTATTGAGGCAATTTATGTACAAGAGGATTTGAAGGCTTTTTATAAGCAATGCCGTGAAATGGAATTAGAAAACAAGGATGTCCTTGTCGAATTTCAGGATGCCTATCCCGGTGTGCTGAACGGGGATAATCTGGCAGATATTCTGAGGGCGGCAAAGGAAAAAAGAAAGAGGCACTTTCGCGTAGATTGTAGTCAAAGACTGCTGTTATCTATCACTTTGCCTCTTTCAGTGTGAATATCATTATACCTTTTCAAACTCCGCTGCCACATCTTCTAACAGCTTGCGGATTGGCAGATGTTGCGGGCATGTTAGATATTTTCCTGTAACACTTGCTTTGTTGTCCTGAATCTCCTGCGGCGTTCCCTCTGCCACGATCCGCCCGCCAGCATCTCCGCCGCCCGTGCCCATGTCAATAACATAATCGGCGTTGCGGATTACGTCGAGATCATGCTCAATGACAATAACCGTCGCACCATTATCCAGAAGCGCCTGAAAGACGCCGAGCAGCACCTGTACATCCAGAGGGTGTAGACCGATGGACGGCTCGTCCAGCACATAGAGGACGCCGGTTGTGCGGTTGCGGACGGCGCGTGCCAGCTGCATCCGCTGACGTTCGCCGGTGGAGAGCGTGGCTGCGGAGCGATCTAATGTCAGATAGCCCAGCCCCAAATCCATGAGCCGTTTCGCTGTGCCTTCAAATGCTTCGCAGATGCTCACCGCCATAGGGTGCATTTCCTCCGGCAGGCTTTCCGGTACTCCCTGTACCCACGCTACCAGCTCGGAGAGCGTCATGGTGCAGGCTTCATCCAGCGAAATGCCCCGCAGCTTCGGTGCCCTTGCGGCAGCAGACAGGCGTGTGCCGTGACACTCCGGGCAGACATCCTCCTTTAAAAACTTCTCCACCCGCTTCATGCCCTTTTCGTCCTTGACCTTGGACAGAGCGTTTTCCACGGTGTAAACAGCGTTATAGTAGGTAAAATCCAGTTCGCCCGCCTGATTGGAGTTCTTGGCGTGGTAAAAGATGTGTTTTTTCTCCGCGGGGCCGTGGAAAACAATATCCTTTTCTCGCTCCGTCAGATCGCGGAAGGGCACGTCAGTGCGCACACCCATTTCACGGCAGACATCGGTCATCAGGGACCACATCAGACTGTTCCACGGAGCTACCGCACCGTCGTCGATGGTGAGGGAATCATCCGGCACCAGCGATGCCATATCTACCGTGCGGACGCTGCCTGTGCCGCCGCATTTCTGACAGGCGCCCTGAGAGTTAAACGCAAGTTCCTCGGCGGAAGGGGCATAAAAATGCGCACCGCACTCCGGGCACACCAGCTCCTTTCCGGCGGCAACCAGTAGGGACGGTTGCAGATAATGTCCGTTGGGGCAGCGATGATTCGCAAGGCGGGAGTACATGAGGCGCAGGCTGTTCAGAAGCTCCGTTCCTGTGCCGAAGGTGCTCCGGATGCCCGGCACACCGGGACGCTGGTGCAATGCAAGCGCGGCAGGGACGTACAGCACCTCGTCCACGCATGCCTTGGATGCCTGCGTCATGCGGCGGCGCGTGTAGGTGGACAGTGCCTCCAGATAACGCCGCGAACCCTCGGCATACAGCACGCCCAGAGCCAGCGACGACTTGCCGGAGCCGGACACCCCGGCAATGCCGACAATTTTATTCAGCGGTATCTCTACATCAATGTTTTTCAGATTGTGGACTTTTGCTCCACGAATGAGCATCTTATCGATCATTGCTTTTCTCCAGATATAGACCAGTGGCAGGTGGCGAAAGGGGCACTGGTTGATAGGATTATTTTATCATAGGATGGGGAGAAAGGGTAGGAGGAAAGTTGGGGGGAGGATGCAAAGATGGAAAGTGTAATGTTAAAATGTAAAAAAATATTTTACAACCCATTGATAAATCCTCCTTTTCTACATATAATAAGAGTGAAGTAAGAGAAGGAGGTCATCGCAATGAAGTTTGATGAATTATTTGAACAGAGAAGTCTGGTGGCTTCAAAGTTAAAAGATTGTATTAGAGATATGGGTTATACAAAAGTTTCCTTTGCATCGAAAGCAGATATTTCACGCCCAACACTAGATAAGCTGTTAAATGGTAGTATAGATAATAAGAGTTCTTTTGATCGTCATTTGCAGAAAATATTAAAGCTTCTTAACATGACTGCGGATGATTTGATGCTGTATCATTCGGTTCCAACAAAGATTGCCACAGCGACCGTGTTTTCACAAAACGCACCGATGAACCATGAAATGAGCGATACAGCAAAGAAACAATATAATTTGCTTCTTGATGTTATCGATTTATGTGCAATTTATTATTAAGGAAGTTGATTATATGAGTGAATTAATTACTGCCAAAAATCTGGATTTGGTAATAAAAAAGAATCGTGAGATTAAGGAAGAAGTATCAGCACAGGCAATTAAGCTTCAGACAAATCCCTCAATAATGAAAGTAGCATCAGCTCCTCAACTTGCACTATTAATCCTGCAGGGATTCGGACTGATCCAAATGCCTATAGAGGATAAATTTTGGAGTGGGGCAATATTTGTTAAGGATGGAAAGATTATTCCTGTTGTAAATACTTCTCTGCCAAGAGCAAATCAGTATTTTGCAGCATGGCACGAAATATATCATTTGATATTTGATAAAGTATCATTTGATCATTTCATCGAGGCTGACAATACACTAGAGGAGAGAAAAGCGGAGTGTTTTGCTGCAAGTATGCTTTTGAATGGTGTTGACAGATATTTTACGGAACTGCCAGAAATGGATTTTGTTTCGAAGATCTTTTATTGCATGTCGACATTTCAGGCGCCATACAAAGCGGTGTTAGTTTCGTTGTATGAATATGCCGTTCAAAGTGAAAATGAAAAGCTTTGCGGAAGAATAAAAGAAGCGTTTGATCTTCAGTTTGAGGATTTGCCAAACAGATTCAGAATGTTGGGATTGGATGATAGCTTAGTAAGCCCTTCCTACGTTATCAATACATCTTCTTTACAAGAGAGAATAAAGAGAATGAGAGTTGCAAATCCCGAACTTCATTATCACAAGGATAATGAAGAGTATTTGATGAACATTATGACAGAAATAGCTATGATAACGAGGAGAAGTGAATGATAGAAATAGCTAGGCTCTCAAAAATAGATGATAAAAGACATATCGCTCTTTTAGACACCTCATCAATCTCATTTATGCAAGGATTGAATGGGAAAGGGGTGCAACCGGAGTCTGTACTGAAAGATTATGATTTGATTCTTATTCCGGAATGGGTATTAACTGAAATAAATGATGCTCCGGGAAGAGCCAATTATGTGCAAGAGTTTGAAAACAGATACTGGAAGTTCAGATTCTGTATTTGCAGCTAACTGCCAATATAAATCGGAAAAAGAAAATTGGGTGAATTCGTCCCAGAAAATGCTCGCTTCATGGATACTTGGCGTTTCAGTATTTCGTAAAATAGTAAAGCAGACCTAACCAAGCATTCCATGCTCAAACCGGTTAGGCGTTCGGCGGAGTGTTACGATAAGCACTTCGCCTTTTTATATCCAATTTTGTTCTATTTTTAGAAATGGGCGGATAGTAAGCATATCTTAGAAGTCTATTTTCGCAAAACTTGAAAAAAATAAGTTTTCGTGATATACTTTTCCTATATTTGACGATAAATGGCGGAGGACAGAGGGAATGGTTGATACCAAAAAAGAACAGGAACGTGATGAACTGCACCGTGCAATATGGGCAATCGCAGATGAACTGCGCGGGGCGGTCGATGGATGGGACTTCAAAAATTATGTTCTTGGCACGATGTTCTATCGTTATATTTCCGAAAACCTGTGTAATTACATAAACAGCGGTGAGATTGATGCGGGCAACGGCGATTTTGACTTTGCAAAAATGCCGGATGAGGACGCAGAAGAAGCAAGGGAGGGGCTGGTAGAGGAAAAAGGATTTTTTATTTTGCCGAGCGAGCTTTTCTGTAATGTCCGTGCGAATGCGGCGAATGATGAAAACTTAAATGAAACACTGGAGCGTGTGTTTCGCCACATCGAGGAATCCGCAAAGGGTAGTGAAGCAGAGAGTGACTTTGCCGGACTGTTTGATGACTATGACGTGAATAGTAACAAACTTGGCGCTACAGTTGCAAAGCGTAATGAAAAGCTTGTAAAGCTGCTGAATGGCGTAGGAGAAATGAATCTCGGAGATGTCAAAGATCATTCCATTGATGCATTTGGTGATGCGTATGAGTATCTTATGACTATGTATGCATCGAATGCCGGAAAATCTGGTGGAGAGTTCTTTACTCCGGCGGATGTGTCCGAACTGCTCGCACGGCTTGGTACTGTGGGAAAGACAGAAATCAATAAGGTATATGATCCGGCTTGCGGTTCCGGTTCTTTGCTTTTGAAGGCAGAGAAAATTCTTGGGAAGGACGCTATCCGCAACGGATTTTATGGACAGGAAATCAATATCACGACCTATAATCTGTGCCGCATCAATATGTTTCTGCATGACATAGGGTTTGATAAATTTGATATAGCCTGTGAAGATACGTTGCTCAGTCCGCAGCACTGGGATGATGAGCCGTTTGAACTGATCGTGTCTAATCCGCCTTATTCTATTAAGTGGGCGGGAGACGAGAATCCTTTGCTTATCAATGACCCTCGATTTGCTCCGGCAGGAGTTCTGGCACCGAAGAGCAAAGCGGATATGGCATTTATCATGCACAGTTTGTCATGGCTTGCGTCTAACGGAACGGCTGCCATTGTATGCTTCCCGGGTATCATGTACCGCGGTGGCGCGGAGCAGAAAATTCGTAAATATCTGATGGATAATAACTATGTGGACTGTATTATACAGTTACCGAACAATTTGTTCTTTGGTACTTCGATTGCAACCTGTATTATGGTAATGAAAAAGAATAAGGCAGATAACAAAACCCTGTTTATTGATGCAACAAACGAATGCGTGAAGGTCACTAACAATAATAAGCTGACACCAGATAACATCAATCGCATTGTGGATGTGTTCGCAAAGCGGGAAGAAGTGGAGCATTTTGCACATCTGGCAAGCTATGAGGAAGTGGCGGGCAATGATTACAATTTGTCTGTGTCCACTTATGTTGAAGCCGAAGATACCAGAGAGAAAATAGACATTGTGAAATTGAATGCAGAAATTAAGGAAATTGTTGCTCGTGAGCAAGTGCTTCGTGATGAAATTGATAAGATCATCGCAGAAATCGAGGTGTAATATTATGGGAGAATTTTTCCCAAACCAGTATTGGGGAATGGATATATGGAAACATAAGGAATTACCAATAATAGAATCGCATGACTTTAACTTTTTTAGATGCCTTGAATTTAAAGACAACTATTATGGGAAAACAGTAAGTGAACTTCACAGTGGGAATCTTAGAGTAAGTAGAAAAGATAATAGGTACTCAAATCTATTTCCCGAACAAAAATTGTCATATTGGGCAGATAGCCCACAAACAGCAAGGGCAGAAATAAAAAAGTGGGGATCAGGCAATAATATTTTGACATTTTGGGCATATGATGACGGAAGCAGTTTTATCCCTACAATTTATCCGGCAAAAAGTATTCGGATAATTGATGGTATTCATCTTGGGTTTGACAAAATTTTGAAAAAGTTGGTAATCATGTAGAACTGACAAATAATGAAAAAGAGCTTATAGATAGAATAGGGCGTGAAAAGCCAGATTGCCTTGCGTATCACTCTGAAGCTAAAGCAGGAGGCACTTGCTTTTTATTTTTTGAACAAGGATTTAAAAAGCTTTCACTTCGTGAGGTCGCATTACGCTTAGGAGATTGTAACGGAAGAAACACAGCAAAGGTGACATGTGTAGTTACAAGTGATTTTAGTCCAGTATTGGAAGGGTATGGATATTATTTTTCACCAATTGCAAAGATTAAGTATGATGAAAAGTACACAACCAGTGATGAATATATACTGCGTAAGCAAGTTGAGGATTATTCACACGAACAAATAACGGAGATGATGCGATGAGTAAATTAGATGAGTTGATTGCAAAGTTTTGTCCAGACGGCGTAGAATATAAAACGATTGATGAAATAGCAGTTGACATATACAGAGGCGCTGGTATTAAAAAGGATCAGGTAACTGAGGAAGGGATACCGTGTGTGCGCTATGGAGAAATTTATACAACGTACGGTGTCTGGTTTGAAAAATGCAAGTCTCATACAAAATTGGAGTATGTAAAATTGCCAAAGTATTTTGAACATGGAGATATTTTAGTTGCAATAACTGGAGAAAGTGTTGAAGATATTGCAAAGTGTTGTGCATATATAGGAAATGAGAAATGTTTAGCGGGTGGAGATATTGTTGTACTGAAGCATAAAGAAAATCCCAAATACATAAGTTACGCTTTATCTACTGTAGATGCACAAAGACAGAAAAGTTCTGGAAAGGTAAAAAGTAAAGTTGTTCATTCCAGCGTACCATCAATTAAAGCCATTAAGATTCCGGTACCTCCGCTAGAGGTACAACGTGAAATAGTCCATATTTTGGACTCTTTCACGTTACTTACAGCCGAACTTACAACTGAACTTGCAGCCGAGCTTGCAGTTCGGAAGAAACAGTATGAGTATTACAGAGATAATATACTTACATTTGATACTACGATCAAACGAGTCCGTTTGGGTGATATATGCTCTGTTATTACTAAAGGGACAACACCTAAAAGCTATACCAAAACGGGTATATCTTTCGTAAAAACGGAAGCATTTGATGGAACAAAAATTATTCCAGAAAAGCTGTCTTATGTGGATGAAGAAACTCATACCACTTTTTTGAGAAGATCTATTCTGGAAGAAAATGATATTCTTATTACTATTGCAGGAGCAACAATTGGGAAATGTGCAATGGTTCCCCAAGAGATATTACCGGCAAATACAAATCAAGCTCTTGCAATAGTTAGACTTGCAAAAGGATACTCTCCGAAATATGTAATGTATTTATTGCAATCTGATTTGATGAAGCAGTATATGCAAAAAAATATCAAAGGTTCCGCACAGCCGAATTTGAATTTGAAACAGCTTAGTGATTTTATCATTCCGCTTCCTCCTTTGAATGTACAAGAACGTTTGGTTCAAGTATTAGATAAATTTGAAGCTATCTGCACCGATCTGAATATTAGCTTGCCGGCCGAAATTGAAGCACGCCAAAAACAATATGAATATTATCGAGATTTACTCTTGACATTCGCTGAGACAAGCGGCAACCTCCTTACAGACAGACAGACAGACAGACAGACAGACAGACAGACAGACAGACAGACAGACAGACAGACAGACAGACAGACAG
>CAKRUB010000038.1 GCA_934402375.1 uncultured Acetatifactor sp. | reverse complement strand
TTGAAACCGCCGTGTACCGAACGGTACGCACGGTGGTGTGAGAGGACGGCGGCTAGTCACCGCCTCCTACTCGATTGATAGGTTTTCTCAATAGTGAAATTTGGACTTGCCATCAGAGTTAGCAGGTGCTAACTTGAATTCGAAAGTTATCATAATTTAGGAAAGGCGGGAAAAATATGTTTCTTGAGATAAAAGGAATAAAAAAACATTTCGGAGAGGGAGAGAGCCGTGTCGAGGTTCTGAAAGGGATTGACATCGGTATTGGGAAGGGAGAAATCTGTGTGCTGCTCGGACCTTCCGGCTCGGGAAAATCGACGCTTCTGAACATTATCGGCGGTATCGACAGTGCGGACGAGGGCTATATCTCCATCAATGGCGAGAAGACCGCAGAGATGGACGAAAAGCAGCTCACGCTGTACAGAAGAAAGCATCTCGGTTATGTTTTCCAGATGTATAATTTGATCCCTAACCTGAATATCAAGGAGAATATAGAGGTTGGCGCTTATCTGAGCGATCATCCGTTGGATGTGGACGATCTGCTGAAAACGCTCGGTCTTTATGAGCACCGGCACAAGCTGCCGAACCAACTCTCCGGCGGACAGCAGCAGCGGACAGCAATCGGCAGGGCAATCGTCAAGAATCCCGATATATTGCTCTGTGATGAGCCGACCGGAGCTCTGGACTATAATACCTCGAAGGAAATCTTAAAGCTGATCGAAGAGGTGAATCATAAATATGGAAACACGGTGGTCATGGTGACGCATAACAGTGCAATCCAGCAGATGGCTGACCGTGTCGTAAAGCTGAGAGACGGTGTCGTGCGAAAGGATTATGTCAACGAAGAAAAGATTTCCGCTACGGAACTGGAATGGTAAGGAGGTCGGGACATGAGAAATCCATTACATAAAAGATTCCCGAGAGATCTTCGGGATGAGCTTGGAAAATATCTGGTTCTCTTCCTCTTCCTGCTCGGGATGATCAGCGCAACGTCCGGCTTTCTGGTAGCATCCGGCAGCATGTCGACGGCGTATGATGAGAGCTTTGAAAAATATAATATTGAGGATGGCAATTTTGAACTGGCAGCAGAGGCAGAGCCGGAGCTGCTGGATGAGCTGGAACAGGAGGGGGAGGTAAAAATCTATCCCAACTGGTACATCGAGGAGGCGACCAAAGAGGTAGAAAGTACGCTGCGTATTTTCCGGGACAGGACAGAGGTTGACCTTGTGTGCCTGATGAAGGGGAAAATGCCGGAGAAGGAGAATGAAATTGCGATTGACCGTATGTATGCGGACAATAACGATCTGGCAGTCGGGGATCGCCTGACGGTCGGCGGAAAGGAACTGGAAATTACGGGATTCGTAGCTCTTTCGGATTACAGCGCCCTTTTCTCCAACGCGCAGGATATGATGTTTGATGCAATGAAATTCGGCGTCGCAATCATGACGGAGAAGGGTATCGATGATTTTGGCACGGATAAGCTGCATTACAGCTATTCGTGGCTTTATGAGAAAGCGCCGGCTGACGATACTGAGGCGAAGGAGATGGGGGAGGATTTTCTGAAGCTTCTTTCCGGAAAAGCTATCGTGACAAATTTCCTCCCACAGTATCGGAATCAGGCAATCCAGTTCACCGGAGATGATATTAAGGGAGATAATGCGTCGATGACGGTTTTCCTTTATCTGGTCATGGTCATCATTTCCTTTATCTTTGCGATAACGACCTCGAATACGGTGATGAAGGAATCCATGGTAATTGGCACGCTCAGGGCGTCGGGCTATTCCAGAGGAGAGCTACTGAGACATTATATGACGATGCCGATGCTGGTGACGCTGGTTGCGGCAATCGCCGGCAATGTTCTCGGCTATACATGGATGAAGGACTTTTTTGCCGACATGTATTACGGAAGCTACAGCCTTCCGACCTATGTGACGCTCTGGAATGGCGAGGCGTTTGTAAAGACAACAATCGTTCCGATGATCATTCTGTTCCTGATCATATTGACCGTCCTTTGGGAGAAGCTGAGTCTTTCCCCACTGCGCTTTATGCGGAGGGATTTAAGCCGCAGAAAGAAGAAAAAGGCTTTCCGGCTGAACACGAAGATAAAGATCATGACGAGATTCCGTCTCAGGATCATTTTCCAGAATCTCCCGAACTATATTACCATCGTGATCGGGATCTTCTTTGCAAATGCGATTCTGCTGTTCGGCTGTATGTTTGCACCGCTGTTGGATAACTTCGAGAAGGACATCACGGGCAGCCTGATCTGCGAACGGCAATATGTCCTGAAAATGCCTGTTGAGACGGAGAACAGCCAGGCGGAGAAATACTGTGCGGGAAGCTTAAAGACCTTGGAGGGCAGGTTAAAGAGCGAGGAGATCACAGTCTACGGAGTCGAGGAGGACAGCAGGTATCTGGAGCTGGAGAAACAGGAGGAAGGAATCGCTGTCTCCAATGCCTATGCGGAAAAGCACCAACTCCGTGTGGGTGACAATATAACACTGAAACAGACCTATGGGGAGAAAGAGTACAGCTTTCAGGTATCTGAAATTCTGTATTATCCTGCGGCGCTTGCCATCTTCATGCCGAGGGCAGAATTTAATGAAATCTTTGACAAGGACGAGGAATATTTCAACGGCTATTTCTCCAATGAAGAGCTTGAGGATATAGACGACAGGATGATCGCAACAGTCATCACAAAGGATGACCTGACAAAGACCTCCAGACAGCTCAGGATCTCAATGGGGAATATGATGGTGATCTTTCAGGTGTTCGGTGTGATTATGTTCATGATGATCATTTATCTGCTGGCAAAGATCATTATTGAAAAGAATGCACAGTCCATCTCCATGACAAAGATACTTGGCTACAATAACAGCGAGATCAACGGGCTGTATGTCACGGTGACATCGATTGTCGTGCTGATTTCGATCGGAGTGACAATACCGCTTGCAAATTATCTGATGAAGACGCTCTGCGTTGTGATTTTCAGGGAGTATTCGGGGTATCTGGCATATCACGTCTCCTACTCCGTGTTCGCGGAAATGCTGTTTCTCGGCATTGCAGCCTATGCGGTGGTCGCATGGATACTCATGCGGAAGGTGAAAAAGGTGCCGTTGGCAGAGGCATTGAAAAATAGCGAATGAGTAAAACAAAGGGCAGAGTAAGGCTGTTGATAAAATTTCTCAATAGCCATGCTCTGCCTTTTTTATATGCTGCCCAAATAGTATAATTACCCATGTAAAAGAAGCTCAAACAGGGCTTACGAAAGAAGGAGGTTTTTATTATGTGGAAGGCTTTGGCTAAGGTAAACTGGAAGAAGGTAGGAACCTTTGCAGGAGGTGTTCTGTTTGGTACGGCAGGAATTAAGCTTCTGTCCAGCAAGGATGCAAAGAAGGTATATACGCAGTGTACGGCGGCGGTTCTGCGTGCGAAAAAGTGTGTGATGGATACCGCAGTCACGATTCAGGAGAATTGCGGTGACATCTATGCGGAGGCGAAGAATATCAATGAAGAGCGTGCCGCACAGGATGATGTGTTTGAGGATGAGACAGTGGAGGAAGCTTCAGAAGAGGCTTAAGGGCATATGAGATTTTGTATCAGGCATGAGACAAAAGGGCGTATCAGGTTTCATATTCTGCAAAAACGCATGACCTACGAACAGGCGGACATCCTGCAATATTATCTGGAAGGACAGCAGGGGGTCAGCTCGGTAAAGGTATATGACCGGACATGTGATGTCGTGGTTGTCTATGAGAAGGGAAGAGAGAAGCTGATCGAGGGACTGCAGAGGTTCCGTTATGCAGACAGCAATGTTCCCAAGGAGGTTCTCGGAAATTCCGGCAGGAAGATGAATGCGGAATATCAGGACAAGCTTGCGGATAAGATTATCTTCCACTATGCGAGACGGTTTTTGCTGCCCGCACCGGTGAGAGCGTGCTATAACATCGTACAGTCTCTCAAATATCTCAAGGCTGGACTGCATTGCCTGAGAATGCGGAAAATCGAAGTGCCGGTGCTGGATGCTACGGCAATCGGTGTGTCGATCCTGCGCGGAGATTTCTCGACAGCGGGTTCCGTCATGTTCCTGTTAGGTATCGGGGAGCTGCTGGAGGAATGGACCCATAAGAAATCAGTGGACGACCTTGCGCGCTCACTCTCCTTGAATGTCAATAAGGTCTGGGTAAAGACCGAACAGGGAGAGGTGCTGACGGACAGCGCGAAAATACAGCCGGAGGATGAAATTATCGTACATATGGGAACGGTCATTCCCTTTGACGGTGTTGTCTCTGACGGCGAGGCGATGGTAAATCAGGCATCGCTGACCGGAGAGTCTGTGCCCGTGCGCAGAGGAATCGGAAATTCTGTATATGCCGGAACCGTTGTGAATGAAGGTGAACTGACGGTTAAGGTCAGGGCAGTGGGCGGCGGCAGCCGCTTTGAAAAGATTGTTTCCATGATCGAGGAATCCGAAAAGCTGAAGTCCTCGGCGGAGAGCAGGGCGGAGCATCTTGCTGACCGGCTTGTGCCGTGGACGCTCGGAGGAACGGCGTTGACATGGCTGCTCACGGGAAATGTGACGAAAGCGGTCTCTGTGCTGATGGTGGACTATTCCTGTGCACTGAAGCTTGCAATGCCGGTGTCGGTTCTCTCGGCAATCCGGGAGGCGAACCAGCATCAGCTTACCGTCAAGGGCGGAAAGTTCTTTGAGGCGGTTTCCGAGGCGGACACAATCGTGTTTGACAAGACAGGAACGCTGACAAAGGCGTGCCCGACAGTGAGAGAAGTGATTTCGTTCTGTGAGAAGACGTCAGATGACATTCTGCGGATCGCGGCATGTCTTGAGGAACATTTCCCTCATTCCATGGCGAAGGCAGTTGTGGATGCGGCAGTGGAGAGAAAGCTGGTGCATGAGGAGATGCACAGCAAGGTTGAATACATTGTGGCGCACGGCATCTCGACGACGATCAGCGGAAAGAAGGCAATCATCGGAAGCTATCACTTCGTATTTGAGGATGAGGGCTGCGTTGTGCCGGACGGCATGGAAGAAAGGTTTGCGGAGCTGCCGCAGGAATACTCCTATCTGTATCTGGCAATCGAAGGAAGGCTGGCAGGTGTCATCTGTATTGAAGATCCTCTGCGAGAGGAGGCAGCCGATGTTATCAGTCAGCTGCGGCAGGCGGGCTTCTCCAAGCTCGTCATGATGACAGGGGACAGCGAGCGGACGGCTTCGGCAATCGCGGCGAGAGTCGGTGTGGATGAGTATTATTCCGAGGTACTGCCGGAGGATAAGGCAGGCTATGTCGAGGCACAGAAGCGGGCCGGCAGAAAGGTCATTATGATCGGTGACGGCATCAATGATGCACCGGCACTGTCGGCGGCAGACGTAGGAATCGCCATCAGCGATGGCGCGGAGATTGCCCGCGAGATTGCGGACATCACGATCGGTGGGGATAATCTGGAGCGGCTTGTCATGTTAAAGAAGCTGAGCGACGGTCTGATGAAGCGTATCCACCGCAACTACCGTGCAATCGTCGGAATCAACACGGGGCTGATCCTGCTCGGGGTCGGCGGAGTTCTTCAACCGACAACCTCGGCCTTGCTGCATAATACCTCGACCTTGTTCATCGGTCTGGAGAGTATGCGGAATCTGACGTGAGACGATGAGAAATGAGGAAGGCAACCTATAAAAGGGTTGCCTTTTTTGTGCGCAAAAGAGGACACAAAATGTTCACAATTTTTTAGCACTCACCTCTTGACAGTGCTAATAATGAGTGTTATAGTACAACTAGAACAAGGGAAGAGATAAAGAAATGAAGCTCAACCGGAGTTCAAGAGAAAAACAATAACACAAATGATTGGCATGACTGTCAAGAAAAAAGAATGGAGGAATGACTTATGTTGATGCCTAGCGTATTTGGTAGTGATATTTTTGATGACTTTATGGATTTCTCATTTCCTGATGTGAACAGGGAGCTGTATGGTAAACACGCGAAGAACGTGATGAAGACCGATGTCAGGGAGCTTGACAATGGGTATGAGATCATCGTTGATCTGCCCGGCTTCAAGAAGGACGAGATCGAGGTTCAGCTTGACAACGGCTACCTGAACATTTCGGCGGCGAAGGGACTTGACAAGGATGAGTCCGATAAGAAGGGCAAGTACATCCGCAAGGAGCGTTATGCGGGTGCTATGAGCAGGAGCTTCTATGTAGGTGATCACATCACCGAGGATGACATCCATGCGAAGTTCGAGAATGGTATCCTGCAGCTGGATGTTCCCAAGAAGGAGTCCAAGGCTGTTGAGACCAAGAAACGTGTTGCCATTGAAGGCTAAGCGTTGTGAAAATGTGCCCCGGGAGTTCCTTCCCGGGGTATATTTGTAGAATTAACATTTGTGGAGTTTAAAAATTTCAGGTAACAGTTGTGCAGGATGTACATGGCCGCAAGCAGCGCACTCTGGAGCCGCCGGCGCTTAGATGACGTATTTTGGCATCTTACGCGCCGTTGCGAGCGGAAGGTAGCGAAAGCGTGCCTGCGGTGGTCTGTACATTTTGCGCAACGTCACTTGTAGAAACAGAAGTTTGAAAGGAGGGTGAAGGGCATGGCTGGAAAAAGAGATTACTACGATGTTCTGGAGATCGGTAAGTCGGCGTCAGACGCAGATATCAAAAAAGCATACCGTAAGCTGGCGAAAAAGTATCACCCTGATATGAATAAGGATAATCCACAGGCCGAGGAGAAATTCAAGGAAGTCACCGAGGCGTACAATGTGTTGAGTGATAAAGAGAAGAGAAAGCTGTATGATGAGTATGGGCATGCAGCGTTTGATGAAGGCTTTACCGGACAGCAGGGCGCCGGCGGACAGGAATTCCATTTTCATGGAAATCCGGGAGGCGGCTATCAGGAGTTCCATTATTCGGGCGGCGACATGGACGATATTCTGGAAGGACTCTTTGGCGGGCATGGCTTTCAGGGAGGTTTTCAGGGCGCAGACTTCGGGGACGGCTTTTTCCAGGGCGGTGCAGGGCGCGGAAGCCGCGTGAGAAAGGGCGAAGATGTCACTGCGAAGGTGGATGTGAGCTTTGACGAGGCAGCGCTCGGGGCGGATAAGGTCATCCAGCTGCGCGGAGCCGACGGAAAGCTGCAATCGCTGCAGGTTCACATTCCCGCAGGTATCGATTCCGGACAGAAGATCAGGCTGAAGGGTCAGGGAATGCCTGGAAGAAACGGTGGGGAGGCGGGAAGCCTTCTTCTCGAGGTAAATGTGAAGAGCAAGCCAGGCGTGGAGAGAAAGGGCATGGACGTCTATACAACCGTGATGGTTCCCTTCGAGACGGCGGCGCTCGGCGGCGAGGTGGTCGTTCCGACTCTCTACGGCAAGGTGAGCTGTAAGATAAAGGAAGGAACACAGTCCGGCACAAAGGTCAGACTTACCGGCAAGGGAATCGTGTCTATGAAGAATCCTTCCGTAAAGGGCAACCAGTATGTTACCATCCAGATCAATGTTCCGCGTCATCTAAGCCCGGATGCAAAGCGGAAACTTCAAGAGTTTGCAGCCTCAGCCAGTGTGGCGTGAGGCTGCATTTTTCATAGTTTTCTATTGCTCACATAATCTGTGGGAGAGAACCTTTTGATTTCTTTGAATACCTTGCTGGATGAAAAACTTATTATCACTCGTTAAAACGTGATACTTTGAAGAAATATGTTGAAGAGATGTATAACTAATGGTTATAATTAAATCGAAATGGCGAATTTGTTTGAAATGTTGAAATATATTGAGCAGAAGGGTTTTCGTTCCTATGAAAAAACTATTTTACATCTTAACGTTGTTAATCCTTTTTGTGATGCTGACAGGCTGCTCGTCCGACAGGGAAGAACAGCCGGATGACAAGCAGACAGCAGCATCTACACAGATTTATGGGAGAGATGCAGCTCATCTTCGGCTTTCGGAGGATGCAAATACATATCTTGCCGATTATACGGAGAATGGGTTTTTCTATTTCACGAGGAGTGAAGACGGTTATTATTTTTATAGTCAGACCTATGACGGAAATGCGGCAGTGCCCTTTTGCGTGGTTGAGGATGGAATCGTGCGAGATTTCACCAGTGTTACAATGGACGGAAAATGCCGGCTTGCCGTTCTCTGCACCGGCGAGGAAGCGCGTGTTCTGGAATATGATGAAGAGGGAAAGCTCGTCAGGGAAAACGTCATTGACGAGAGCTTTAACGACCTTGAGAAAATTGTAAGATTATATGCATGGCGGGATGAAGGCTTTGTCATTGCAATGGCAGGTGATGTATTTATTCTCGGGGCGGATGGGCAGCTTACGGAGACCCTGCAGTTAGACGGTACCGTCAGGGATTTTTGCGGGGCGAGGGAAGATGCGCTTTTTGTCACGGTTGAAAATGAGGAAACAGGAAGCAATGAGCTATGCCTGATGAAGCTGGATATGCGGAAGCGGCGTGCGGATGTGGTGAGGAAGCTGCAAAGCGGTCTGGTAAAGGTTTTTGCTTTTGAGGACGGCTTTCTGTCGATATTTGAGGACAGAGCTGTTTTCTTCCGCGAGGGAGAGGATGCTGAAGAGGTTCTTATCGACATGGATCAGCAGGGCATACTGGCATCGCAGATTCAGGCTGTTTTCGGAAGCAGGGAGGAAATAAAACTTGTCTTGACGGATCAGGAGCGGGAAGCTTACTTTATGACATTGCGACCGTCGACAGAACAGCAGCTTTATGCATCTGACAGCAGGAAAATTGTGCGTGTGGCGATACCGCAGGAATATGTTTACCAGATGGAATTCCATGTAAAAAAATATAATCAGGCGAACGATAAGAGCTTTGTTGAGGTGGAACGGTTTGAAGGTAGTCTGGAAGATTATCTTGGAAAGGGAAACCGACCGGATGTCATTATGTTTCATGACCAGACAGAGATTGCCGCATATGTGCAAAAGGATGCGCTTGTGGATTTTTGTCCATTATTCCAGAAACAGGAGCAGTATTCTCTCGATGGGATCATTCCAAAGGCGAGGGAGCTTCTGGGTATTGAAAACGGCGATAAAATGTATGCGATGGCAGGAAGGTTCAGGCTGTTGCTGCGTACCTCCAATGGGACAGAATTTGATTCAGACGGGAAGTGCGATTGTGTCACCTATCTGAAATGGTATGATGATTTTTTGACAGGAAATGAGATCGGTGGTCTCGGAGAGATTGAAAAAGTTCTGTATGCGAATGTGGATGTGTTTTATGATGAAGATAGGGCAGAAGCTTCTTTTACTTCAGAAGAGTTTGCAGAACTGATGCAGACATATAAGGAGGTCTATACCCGTCACGGAGGAGACAGCGGACAGAAAATCGTCACTGCGGACAAGATACATGGGGAGATCGCCAGAGGACCGCGATGGCTTGCAAGCTTTAGCCGTCCGGAGCTTACTGACCCGGACATTAAAATTGAAGGCATTCCGGGAGTGGATGGGGTAAGCCGTATTTATATGAGACTGGATTACCCGATGAGCATTCTGAGCACTTCCGACTGCATGGAGGAGGCCTTTGATTTTGTTATGTATTACAATTCACAGGATGAGCTTCTGGTCAAGGGGGATACTGAAGCAGCCTATGGGAAAAGTGGTACAACAACAGCGTTTTTCTCGGTTTACGAGGAAGCCCTGAAAGAGAATATATATGAATCGGAACGACCCTATATTACCTTGGACGGCATAGAATATTTTTACACCGATGAACAAAACGCCCGACTGAAAGCGCAGATTGACAGTGCTGTCCCAAATACGAAAGCGCAGAGTGACATCTACTGGATGCTTATGGAAGAGATGGAACCGTATCTGAAGGGCGGAAAGGAACTGCAAGCCGCCTGTGAGATATTACAGAACCGTGTGGAATTGTATCTGGCGGAGAGAAATACCAGAATTCAGGTGCAAGCCAGTATAAACGAATAAAAATATGCCAGCTTAGCCAGAAGAGGAGTAAGTGTCATAGAAGGCTGCCTTGATATGCAAGCTGTCATGTGGTACATTAAAAATATCATTATTGCTGTAATTAGAAAAATATGACGAATTAGGAGCTGATGTTTATGAAGGGTTATAATGATAGAAGTAAAACTGTACTGAGAGTTTATGCGAGAGAAGCATCGGAGGACAAATACCCGGAAGGATTGGCATATAGTGTCCATTTCTCATTGATAGAAAACGGTAAGGAAGAGCCGCTTCATCAAAATTACGGTTTATTGTTTCCCAGGGCAGAGATTGATTCTCAAAATGTAATTCATCCCAGATTTCTGGGAAAACCCAGAATTATATCCTTTTTGTTTCATGGAAAAGAGAGCTATCTGATAACAGGTATAGACATGATCAGGGAGCAGGAGAATAGTGTGGAAACATTGGAAGCAACAGGGAAATACTGGTGTTTCAGTACCAATGATTTCATCTCATTTCAGGAATGGGGATTGCTTTCACAGGAAGCTTTACAGGAGAAGACTGGCATCAATATTGAGATGCTGAGGGCAGCAGACCGGATTACGGTCTCAGATACGCTGGCGGCATCCATGAAACAGGTGTGGAATCCCATCCGTTTTGCAGCGATTACTTCTCCGGATGAAAAGGGAAATGTGATGGTGACCTATTCGGATGGATCCTGTCATAAAAAGAAACTGACGACATATCCCAGATTGGAGTTTCCTCTTGCAAGAGGCTTCGGGGATCCGGTCGTTTTGCTGTGGAAGGATGAGTATTACTTTATTGCAACGAATGATAATTTGAATGATATCGGATTGTATGTGCGTAAAGCGCATACGCTGGATGAGTTGTTTGCTGAGAATGTGCAGATGCATCTGATTCTTGACAGGGATGAAGGACGGCATCTGATTCAGACATTCTGGGCTCCGGAATTTCACATAATAGGAAATGATTTGTACATTCTTTTTGCAGTCAGCGGCGAACAGTGGGGGCCTCAATGCCACATTATGAAGCTGAAGGAAGGCGGAGATATCCTAAAGGCTTCAGACTGGGAAGACCCTGTCAGGATTAAGAGAGCTGATGGTAGCTGGCTGACAGACAAGGGCATTACTCTGGATATGACATATGTTAGGTCTGGAAACAGGGATTATTATGTGTGGTCGTACCGGGAAAACATTGGAACACCTGAGGATTCCGGCTCCATGCTTATGGTAGCGGAATTTTCCAGAGAACATCCGGACAGAATCATCAATGACCCCGTCTGTATATCCAGACCTCTGTATGGATTTGAAAATGTCAGAGGAACCATCAACAACGAGGGACCCTATGCATTCTACCATGGTGGGACGATTTATCTTACCTATTCTGGAGGAGATGCCAGAGGGTATCTGTATTGTATCTGTCTGCTCACAGCAGCAGATGGCGAGGATTTATGTAATCCTGAGGTGTGGCAAAAGGCCAAGACACCTGTTGCTCATTTTGCAAGTGTTTCCGGCGAATATGGTCCGGGACATAATTCTTTTTTCCAGGATAGAAATGGAGATTGGTGGATTGCATTCCATGGGTGTCGTTTCTATGAGGAAAAAGTCATTTCGAGTGCAATCAGGAGAGTCCATATAGATAGTAACGGGAAACCGAGATTTGATCTTGCTGGAGAGGAAGATTTGCCGACGCATTACCGTAATACATGTGTGTAAGAGAGAGGGAAGCGGAAAACTGTCTCCGTAAATCAAGAAGAGCTCCCATTTGCCCATCCTAGGGAGGGGTAAGTGGGAGCTTTTATCAGTTCAGGACTTTTTCAATGGCATTTAATTCATCTGTGGTGAATTCCAAGTGCCTTAAGATCTGTACATTGTCGTCAATCTGGGATTTCCGGCTTGCACCAATGAGCACGCTTGTCACTTTGTTCTCACGAAGCACCCACGAGAGAGCGAGCTGTGCGAGACTCTGGTTTCGTCCCTCAGCAATTTCTTGAAGCCTATGAATCTTCAGCAGCTTTTCTTCCGTGATATTTTCCGCTTTCAGGAAGTGGTTGCGGGCGGCGCGGCTGTCAGCCGGAATGCCGTTCAGATAGCGGTTTGTCAGCAGTCCCTGTGCGAGAGGACTAAAGCAGATCACGCCGCATCCGCATTCGGCAGCGGTGTCTAAAAGCCCGTCGTTTTCCACCCAGCGGTCAAACATGTTATAGCGGGGCTGTGTGATGAGCAGCGGAGTCTTGTTTTCACGGAGAATGGCGGCTGCCTCGCGGAGCTGGTCGGAGCGGTAGTTGGAAAGTCCGACATAGAGCGCCTTTCCCTGTCTGACAATATCGGACAGCGCATTCATCGTCTCCTCCAAAGGAGTGTCCGGGTCGGGGCGGTGGTGATAGAAAATGTCAACATAGTCCAGTCCCATGCGGCGGAGGCTCTGGTCGAGGCTTGCCATAAGGTATTTGCGGGAGCCCCAGTTTCCGTAAGGCCCCGGCCACATATCATAGCCAGCCTTTGTGGAAATAATCATTTCGTCACGGTAAGGGCGCAGGTCGGCGGCGAGAATTCTTCCGAAATTCTCTTCGGCGGAACCGTAGCTCGGCCCGTAGTTGTTCGCCAGATCAAAGTGGGTAATCCCGGAATCGAATGCCTCGAATAAGATCTCGCGCATGTTTTCGTAGCAGTCGACGGAGCCGAAGTTGTGCCACAGTCCCAGCGATACGCGCGGCAGAAGGAGACCGCTTTTACCGCAGCGCAGATATTTCATGGTTTCGTAGCGATGTTCATTAGCCTGATACATGGATAAAACTCCTTTCGGTTTGTGTGATAGCTTTATTATACGGAAGGCCGGAACAGAAATCCATGGACAAAATGTGCATTTCATAGACAAAAATGTTCGGATAGAAAGCCTCTCTGCCGAAAAATGGTATATGCATATCCGGGCATGGCATGGTAAAATACCTCAGGGAACTAATGGTGTTTGACAATACTTTAGCAAATATAAGGAAATTGTTTTATGAATGTTAAGGAAACCTTAAGGCTCACAGCCATTCCCAAACCGTTGCTGGAATGGTATGATAGGAGCAGAAGAATTCTTCCATGGAGAGAGGAGCCGACACCCTATCATGTCTGGGTATCGGAAATTATGCTGCAGCAGACCCGGGTGGAGGCTGTGAAGCCATACTACGACCGGTTTATGACGGCGCTGCCGGACATCTGCTCGCTGGCGGAGGCAGAGGAAGAGCAGCTGTTAAAGCTCTGGGAGGGGCTGGGCTATTATAACCGGGTGAGAAATCTTCAGAAAGCGGCGATACAGATTCAGAATGAGTACGCCGGTGAGATGCCGGGAGAATACGAAGAGCTTTTAAAGCTCAAGGGGATCGGAAGCTATACGGCGGGGGCAATCGCTTCGATTGCGTTCGGTGTTCCGCGCCCTGCGGTGGACGGCAATGTGCTGCGGGTGATTTCGAGAGTCCGAAAGGATGAGAGACTGATTACGGAGCAGAAGGTGAAAACAGCTGTCGAGGAAGATCTTCTGGAGATCATTCCGAGAGACCGTCCGGGGGACTTTAATCAGGCGATGATGGAAATCGGCGCCTGCGTCTGTATTCCGAACGGTGCACCTCACTGTGGGGAGTGCCCGCTGTCAGGCGTCTGTCTGGCGCATGAGGACGGTGTGGAGACGGATTTCCCGAGAAAGGCTGTGAAAAAGCCGAGGAGTATTGAGGAGAAGACGATTCTTGTTCTCCGGGATGAGAACAGGGCGGCAATCCACAAGCGTCCGACGAAGGGGCTGCTGGCGGGAATGTATGAATTTCCGATGCTCGAGGGGTACCGCACGGCGGATGAGATTACGGCGTTTCTGGCGGAAAACGGCATTCATGTGCTGCGTATTAATCCGCTCGGGGATGCAAAGCACATCTTTTCTCACAAGGAATGGCATATGAAGGGGTATATGATCCGCGTGGATGAATTGTCGCACGGAGCGCCCGGAGATGCCAGCCGGGAGTGGATTTTCGTCGAACCGGCGGAGACAGAAGAAAAATATCCTATTCCATCTGCGTTTGCTGCCTACACTGCGGCATTGAGCATCAGACTTGGAAAGGGAAAATATCAGGAGGAAAATAAATGAAACTATTGTCAATAGCGGTGCCGTGTTATAACTCAGAGGCATATATGAGCAAATGTATCGACTCTCTTCTTGTGGGAGGGGATGATGTCGAGATCATTATTGTGGATGACGGCTCGACCCGGGACAGGACTGCGGAGATCGCGGATGAATATGAGGCAAAGTATCCGGGCATCGTCAAGGCGGTTCACAAGGCGAACGGAGGACATGGCTCCGCTGTCAATGCCGGAATCGATAATGCCAGCGGACTTTACTTCAAGGTCGTGGACAGCGATGACTGGGTAAAGAAGGATGCCTATCTGCGGGTGCTGGAGACGCTGAAAAACCTTACGGGAGGTCCCAGCACACTGGACATGCTTGTATGTAATTATGTCTATGAGAAGGAGGGCGAGAAAAAGAAGAAGGTCATTCAGTACCGCGGAACACTCCCCTTGAACACCCTGTTTACATGGAGCGACTGCAAGCACTTCAAGAAAGGACATTATATCCTGATGCATTCCGTGATCTTCCGGACAAAGCTGCTCAGGGAATGCGGACTCAGACTGCCGGAGCACACCTTTTATGTAGATAATCTGTATGTGTTTGAGCCGTTGCCGTTCGTGAAGAACATTTATTATCTGGATGTGAATTTCTACCGGTATTACATCGGCAGGACGGATCAGTCCGTCAATGAGGAGATCATGATTTCACGCATTGACCAGCAGATCAAGGTCAATAAAATCATGGTGGACTATCTCTCCGAGAGAAGAACAGAGATCGCGAAGAATCGGAGATTATACCAGTACATGAAGAATTATCTGGAGATCATCACGACGGTTTCTTCGATCCTGATGATACGCTCCGGCACAGAGGAAAATCTTGCGAAGAAGGCGGAACTCTGGGAATATATCAAGCAGAAGGATAAGAAGGTCTATCGCTGGCTGCGCACGGGGCTGATGGGAGAAGTCATGAATCTTCCCGGAAAGGGCGGACGCATCATTTCTGTGGAAGGCTATAAGATTGCACAGAAAATATTCAAATTTAACTGATTATAAGGACAGCAAAAAACAGGGGGCAAAGATTTGCTCCCTGTTTTAATGTGCGTTTTGTAATTAATCCGCCTGCGGCGTTCTCTTATGTTTGTTGGCAGGCTTGCCGACCACAAGCCATTCCTTGTGATACACAAGGGCATACATGACAGTTCCCATGAGAATTCCTGTGGCAACGTCGAACACGGAATGCTGCTTGATGAACATTGTGGAGAGAATGATGGATACAGCAAGGATGCCGGATGCAATCCTTATCATTTTCCCGTGCTTCAGGGAAGCGATATTCTGGCTGCGCATAACAGCGAAGTGCGCACCCATGGAGTTAAATACATGGATGCTCGGCCAGAGGTTCGTCGGCGTATCTGTCTTCCAGAGAAGGGAGACGAGATAAGTGAAGCAGTTGTCGCGCGGCATCGTGGCGAGACGTAAATGGTGTCCGTTCGGCCAGAATGTGGAAACAAGAAGGAATACGGTCATACCAGTGCAAAGGAAAGTACACGCCTTGTAATAATCCTGCTTGTTCTTAAAGAACAGATAAACTACTACGCCGGACACATAGACGAACCACAGCAGGTAGGGAACTACGAATACCTCGCAGAAGGGTATGTAGTCGTCCAGACTGACGTGGATGATCTGATAATTCTTTACATTTGTTTTTTCCAGCCATGCAAACCATACCAGATAGATAACCATATAAAGCAGAACCGGTATGGCGTGTTTATATTTATAATAGAAATTTTTAATTCGTGTGGACATTGTAACTCATCTCTCCCTTGGCTCTCTCTTTTTAACAACCTTAGTATAGCGTCAAAAAATTAAATTGCAATGCTTTTTTGGCTTTTTATGCAATTCTTAAGAAAACCTTTAGGTTTGAGGTCAGGGGCGGATGATGCGGAGTGCCGACTGTTCGCACGTTACAGTGAAGCGGTCAGCCGTTCTTGTCACTTCACCGTCGGTGTGCAGCCAGAGAGGAGAGGACAGCTCGATCGTCACCTTTTTCGCGCGGTAAGGGGTGATCCCCTTGAAGCGGTAATGCTTCCCCTTGAACGCTGTCGGAAGGGCGCGCAGGATTCCGGGCTTTGAGATGTCGCCCACGGCGCAGAGGTCCAGAATGCCATCCGTGGCATCGGCGTTTGGGCAGAACATGAAGCCGCCGCCTTCATAGCGGTGGAGCATACAGGCGGTGAAAAGCATATTGCCGATCTCGATGGGAGGCTTATCGTCGAGGAACAGCTTCCCGGAAATCTCTCTTGCGGCAATGAGTTGTTTCAGGGCAATGCCCAGATAGGTGAGCTTGCCGAGCCCAATCCGGTTCAATACCTTTTTGATGCCGGAATGCAGTGCCTCTTCGCATACGGCGGCATCGTAGCCGACGCCGCAGCTGACGGCAAAGCGCCGTTTCTGACCGTCTGCATAGGTCACTGTGCCGAGATCCATGGGGGCAGCCTTCCCGGAGTGCAGGATCAGATCCAGTGCGGCTGTCGGATCCGTCGGAATTTTTAAGTCTCTTGCAAGGTCATTGCTGGAGCCAGTCGGAATATAGCCGAGCGTCAGCTTCGACGTGTCGCTGATGCCATGCAGTGCCTCGTTCACGGTTCCGTCCCCACCCAATATAATAAGAAGAACCGACGTCTCTGAGGCGCGGGCTGTGATTTCTGCCGCGATCCGGGCAACATCGCCGGCGCGTTCGGAGAAATAGGAGCGATAAGGCACATTATCCCTGAGAAGAGCCGGTTCAATCTGGCTCTTCCATATTTTAAGACCCTTACCGGAGCGTGATGCCGGATTAATAATGATATGATACATGAAAAATACCTTCTCTTTCGTCTGAATAGATACTTCTATTGTAGCAACAGTTTTAAAATCCGTAAATAAAATCATGATAATTTCTATTTTCAAGCGGCATTTTGTATGCTATAATCAAACGGATATATTTTAATACAGTACAGTGTGAAAAGGGAGGATTGGAAATGTATTCTTTGGATGATGTACGGGCAACAGATCCTGAAATCGCACAGGCGATCGTGGATGAGCAGGAGCGGCAGAACAGCCATATCGAGCTGATCGCTTCCGAAAACTGGGTGAGCAAGGCTGTTATGGCGGCGATGGGAAGCCCTCTGACGAACAAGTATGCCGAAGGCTATCCCGGCAAGAGATACTATGGCGGCTGTGAGTGTGTAGATGTGGTGGAAAACCTTGCGATTGAGAGAGCAAAGGAGCTTTTCGGCTGCGAGTATGCGAATGTACAGCCTCATTCGGGTGCGCAGGCTAACATGGCAGTGCAGTTTGCGGTCTGCAAGCCGGGAGATACCATCATGGGTATGAATCTGGATCACGGTGGACACCTGACACATGGCAGCCCGGTAAATATGTCAGGAAAATATTTCCATATTGTTCCTTACGGCGTCAATGACGAGGGCTTTCTGGATTATGACAGGATGCGGGAGCTTGCGTTGGAGTCAAAGCCGAAGATGATTATTGCCGGTGCATCGGCATATGCCCGGACAATCGATTTCAAGAAGTTCCGTGAGGTGGCTGATGAAGTTGGCGCTGTTCTGATGGTCGATATGGCGCATATTGCAGGACTTGTGGCAGCAGGCCTTCATCCGAGCCCCATCCCCTATGCAGACGTCACAACCACGACGACCCATAAGACACTGCGAGGACCCCGCGGAGGCATGATTCTCTCCAGCAACGCAGTAAATGAAAAGTATAATTTCAACAAGGCAATTTTCCCCGGCATCCAGGGCGGCCCGCTGATGCATGTTATCGCGGCGAAGGCAGTCTGCTTCAAGGAGGCGCTCAGCGATGAGTTCAAGGTTTACCAGAAGGGAATCATCGATAACGCGCAGGCACTCTGCAAGGGACTGATGGACAGAGGCATCAAGATCGTTTCGGGAGGAACCGACAACCATCTGATGCTGGTTGACCTGACGAACTTTGGACTGACCGGCAAGGCAGTCGAGAAGCTGTTGGACGCGGCGCATATTACCTGTAATAAGAATACCATCCCGAATGATCCTCAGTCGCCGTTTGTCACCAGCGGCGTCCGTCTCGGAACTCCGGCAGTGACCTCGAGAGGCATGAACACCGGAGATATGGATAAGATTGCGGAGGCAATCGCTCTTGTCATCAAGGGCGGCGAGGAAAAGATCCCCGAGGCGCGCGCGATCGTGCAGGAACTGACGGATAAGTATCCTCTGATTTAAAGAATTTAAGCTTCGGCTGTATGCATAGGTTTATGTATACAGCCGAAGCTTTGTGTCTGCACTATCTTTTGTGGTCGGGGCATGTTTTGGTTGTTTATCAGCCAAAAACATGGTACAATAGTCCTAGATTTTCGCATAAGATATATCAGACATCGCATGACAACGGAGGAATGACATCAGGATGGATAAAAATAGAGAACAGCTTAGAAGACCGATGTATCTGGTGGATACGCTGCTTTTGATGACACATATACTGCTGTTACTGTTTTTTGTACTGACGCATATCACACTTATGGCGGCAGTGAACATCTTCAGCGTGGCAACTTATATTGTTTTGTATGTGGCGATCAAAAATGACAGGTCAAGGGTTTACATTATCTCGACTACGGTGGAGATCATTGTCCATATGATGCTGGCGGTAGTGTGTGTCGGCTGGGACAGCGGCCTCTGGCTCTATTTCTACGGCTGTATGGGGATGGTATTCTATGCGGATTACTTTGTCTCAAGGGCGAAGCTGAAAAGGGTGAACACGATCTGCCTCAGTGTGATCTGTGCTGTTTCAATGTTCGGCTGTCTGGTTGTTTCGCGGCTTCGTGAGCCTGTCTATACGTTGGAAGACTTTGCCGCCACAGGAGTCTTTGTAGCCAATGCCACAATTACCTTTACGTTTATTGCGGTGCTGTTCTGGCTGCTGATCGACAGGGCGCTCTTTTATCAGGGGGAGCTGGAGCGGCAGGCAAATTACGACAGGCTGACGGGACTGGTGAACAGAAACTATTTAATAGAATATTTGCAGATGCTGTACGGACAGGAAGATCTGTCGAATTACTGGCTGGCGATCATAGACATCGATGATTTCAAGGGGATTAATGATACCTACGGACACAACGGCGGTGACTATGTGCTGAAGGGCGTGGCTGATCTCATCATGGGCAACTGCGGAAAACTGACGGCGTGCCGGTGGGGCGGCGAGGAGTTCATACTGGTCGGTCAGGCGGAGGAATGTCTGACAGGAAGTTCCGAGTCGGTCTGCTCTATTCTCGAGCGCATCCGTGCCGTAGTGGAGGACTATGATTTCAATTATGAAGGACAAAAAATCAATATTACGATAACGATTGGCGTAGCTGTCCATATGCAGGCACAGTCCATAGACGAGTGGATTAATGTTGCAGATAAGAAGCTCTACCTCGGAAAACAGACAGGTAAAAATAAACTGATTTTCTAAGACATGAAAAAGGGTATCAAAAAATAAACAAAAAAGCCTTGTGCTTTCTATGCACATATGCTAGAATATCTTTCGTTGGCAAACAAGTGTCCGCGGGACGGAAACGTTTGCGGGAGAAACGTATATGAGCGAAGCAGCAAAGTATTATGTGGTGACGCAGAAAGCGGTGCCGGATGTGTTGCTGCGGGTTGTCGAAGCAAAGAGGCTATTGGAGTCGGAGAAGGTTCCGACCATTCAGGAAGCGGTTGATGCTGTCGGCATCAGCCGCAGTTCTTTTTATAAGTATAAGGATGACATCTTTCAGTTCCATGACAATTCCCAGGGGACGACGATCACGTTGACCTTTCAGATGGATGATGAGCCGGGGCTGCTGTCTGATGTCCTGAAAATCATAGCGGAATACGGAGCAAATATTCTGACGATCCATCAGAGTATTCCGATCAACGGAGTTGCATCCCTGAGTCTGAGTGTACAGGTGCTGCAAAGCACAAAGGATATATCAAAAATGCTGGAGCGGATGGAGGCCCAGAAGGGCGTTCATCATGTCAAAATACTGGCGAGAGAATAGAGGAGGCGGATTATGATTAAAGTTGCGGTTCTGGGATACGGTACGGTGGGAAGCGGTGTTGTGGAGGTGATCGAGAGCAACAACGCAGAGGTGAGTACCAAGGCAGGAGAGGAGATGCATGTCAAGTATATTCTTGATTTGCGCGATTTCCCGGGGGATACCTACGAAAGTCTGGTGGTGCATGATTTTAACCTGATACTCAACGATCCCGAGGTCAGCATTGTGTGTGAGGTGATGGGTGGTGTTGGAGCGGCTTACCAGTTCACAAAGCAGTGTCTGGAGGCAGGAAAGAGCGTTTGTACCTCCAACAAGGAGCTGGTTGCAAAGCATGGTGCAGAGCTGATTCAGATTGCAAAGGATCATAATTGCAGCTATATGTTCGAGGCGAGCGTCGGCGGCGGAATTCCTGTCATCCGGCCGATCAACAAGGCGCTTACGGCAGAGAAGATTGAGAAGATCACGGCGATCCTGAACGGAACGACAAACTATATTCTGACGAAGATGGAGAAGGAAGGCGCCGACTATGCGGAGACGCTGAAGAAGGCACAGGAGCTCGGCTATGCGGAGCGCAACCCGGAGGCGGATGTGGAAGGCTATGACGCCTGCCGTAAGATTGCGATTCTGTCCTCCCTCATGATGGGGAAAAATGTGGATTCTGACAAGATATATACAGAGGGTATCACTGGAATTACGACGGCTGACTTTGAATATGCCAAGGCGGCGGGAATGACGATCAAGCTGATCGCCACGAGCGAGGCGCTGGAGGATGGCAGCGTGCTTGCGTTTGTCGCACCGGCAATGCTCTCCGGGGAGCATCCGCTGGCGGTTGTAAATGATGTGTATAACGGTGTGTTCATCACAGGAAATATGTTGGGGGATGTAATGTTCTATGGGCGTGGCGCAGGAAAGCTGCCCACAGCCAGTGCGGTGGTATCGGATGTCGTTGACTGTGCGAGACATATCGGCCGTTGCAGCATCGTCTGTCTCTGGGACAGGGAGGAGGCTGCGGTCGCTGATGTGGAAGAGGCGGAGAGCAGATTTTTCATCCGCGCGAAGGCGGATGCCCGCAAGGAGGTTGAGCAGGCATTCACGGGCGGCGGAAGCTTTATCGCACCCGGAAGGACGGAGGATTTCGGATTTTTCACGGAGAAGATGAAGAAGAAGGATTTTGATGCGAAGTGTAAGGAGTTGGGGGCTGCCGTGCTCGGCAGAATCCGGCTTGCGTAGAAAATAAAGAGGATAAGAGGAGTTAGGAAATGGCTAAGGTTGTCAAATTCGGTGGAAGTTCACTGGCGAGTGCGGAGCAGTTTAAGAAGGTGGGAGAGATCATCAGGGCTGATAAAGCGAGAAAGTATGTGATTCCCTCTGCGCCGGGAAAGCGCTTCAAGGATGACACAAAGGTAACGGATATGCTCTATGGCTGCTATGAGCTGGCAGAAAACGGAAAGAGTTATAAGAAGGAGCTTGCGGCGATTGAGAAGCGTTATCAGGAGATTATTGAGGGACTTGGACTTCAGCTGAGTCTGGATCAGGAGTTTGCGGTGATCGAGAAGAATTTTAAGGACAGAGCCGGAAGCAACTATGCCGCATCCAGAGGAGAATATTTAAACGGCATCATCATGGCAAACTATCTCGGGTTCACCTTTATCGATGCCGCTACCGTGATCTTTTTCAGGGAGGACGGAAGTCTCGATGAGGAAAAGACGGATGAAGTCCTTTCCGCAAGGCTGGCGGAGTGCGAGACAGCAGTTGTGCCCGGATTCTACGGCTCCCTGCCGGATGGAAGCGTAAAGACCTTTTCCAGAGGCGGCTCTGACATCACCGGCTCCATCGTTGCAAAGGCGGCGAAGGTTGATGTCTATGAGAACTGGACGGATGTGTCCGGCTTCCTGATTGCTGATCCGAGAATCATCGACAAGCCGGAAGGAATCGAAGTGATCACTTACAAGGAGCTGCGCGAGCTTTCCTACATGGGTGCGACTGTGCTGCACGAGGATGCGATCTTCCCGGTGCGCCAGCAGGGAATCCCCATTAATATCCGTAACACGAATGCACCGGAGGACAGCGGCACATGGATTGTCGGCAGCACCTGCCAGAAATCGAAATACGTCATCACCGGTATCGCTGGAAAGAAGGGCTTCTGCTCCATCAACATAGAGAAGGATATGATGAATTCGGAGATCGGCTTCGGCAGAAAGGTTTTACAGGCGTTTGAGGAGAACGGAATTTCCTTTGAGCATGTGCCTTCTGGAATTGATACGCTGACGGTATTTGTCCATCAGGATGAGTTCATGCACAAGGAGCAGAAGGTGGTTGCAGGCATTCATCGTCTCGCAAATCCGGATTCCATCGAGATCGAGTCGGATCTTGCGCTGATCGCCGTAGTAGGACGCGGAATGAAATCGACCAGAGGTACTGCCGGAAGAATCTTCTCTGCGCTTGCACATGCAAATGTCAACGTCAGGATGATTGATCAGGGTTCCTCGGAGCAGAATATCATCATCGGTGTCGCAGACGATGATTTTGAGACAGCAATTAAGGCAATCTATGACATTTTCGTTGTGACGAGGCTGTGATACACAAACTGTTATAATTTTTGATACAATTTATAAAAAATGTGAAAAATGGTATTGACATCTGTGGGAAGTAGTGCTAGTATAATATCTGCGCGATGCGTTTGCGGAAGTGTCGGAATTGGCAGACGAGCAAGACTAAGGATCTTGTGATAGCAATATCGTGTGGGTTCAAGTCCCATCTTCCGCAGGAAAACAAAAAGGGTTAAGCCGATGGCTTAGCCCTTTTTTGGTTTTCCTGCCGAGGAGTCCCTTGAACCCGTGGGTTCAAGGTCTCCTCGCCATAAACGGCTCGTCGGTCGGCGCAAAGCCGAGGTCCCCCGGACCTCGAGCGCCCCATCTTCCGCGGGAAGAAATAATAGCAAATAAATCATTTTGAGAGCCGGTATTCAAAAGGTAATCAAAAAGGTAATCATCGCAGGAAAGGAGAGTCCTGCAAAACACTTTTGAAATTGGCGCAATAACTAAAGCCTCTTTTCGGAATTGTGTTGTTATGTGAAAGGAAAAGATAATTAAGATGAAAACATTGATTTTTAATGGTTCACCTAGAAAAGATGGTGATACAGGAAGTCTTATAAATAAAGTAACAAATGCTATAAAAGGTGATTATAAGATTGTAAATGCTTATACATGTAATATTTCGGCTTGTATCGATTGCAGATTCTGCTGGAAAAATCAAGGTTGTGTAATACAAGATGAAATGCAAGATGTATATGCATATATTCAGGAGTGTGATAATATTCTTATTGCTTCACCAATTTATTTTTCGGAGTTGACCGGTAAGTTACTAGATGTGGGGAGTCGTCTACAAACATATTTTTGCGCTGGTTTTTTCAGAAAAGAAATACCCATAAAAAAGCCAAAAAGAGGAGCTGTTATATTGGTTGGCGGTGGAGATGGATGCATGGACAAAGCCTACGAAACAGCATGTACCTTGTTGCATCATATGAAATGTCACAATATTCATAAAATGGTATCTTTCCATAATACAAACAATGCACCTGCGGTAGAGGATAAACAAGCGCTAGTTGGAATTGAGAGTATTATACAATTCTTGAATGATACCAATCGTAGTTTGTAGAATAAGACACACTTTTTAGAAAAGGACGTAACTAAAATAGTGCACTTAAATTTTCCGACCTGCAAAAAATACTTGATATTTTAGGATTTCAATGCCGAATTAAAGGAGATCATTTTGTTTACTGGAAAGACGGAGTTGATGTATGCATAGTCAATTAGCAGCAGTCTTCTGAAGGTTGACAGATGATACCGCCGGACGAGGACGAAGAGCAGGCAAAAGGTCAAAGTGTATAATAAAAATTAATTAAGGCGGTCTTTATAAGGCTGCCTTTTTTGATACTCAAAATAGGTCAAAAGAATCCCCAAAACGACATGCCGGGGAATAGGCGGTTTCGACTATTTCACTTGTTCCACAATCTGCACATATATAGATGGTTTCGATTCGTCAACTTCTTTATAAATGCATCCACTATATACTTTGTTTGTTGATCCTTTGCAGGACTTCCCGAAATTCTTGCAGTTGTAGCACTTTGGGTTATATTTCAATGATTCAATGGCTTGTCTGCGTGCCTTACTTCATTCTATCTGTTCATCTGTTACAACCATGATATATTTTTCTATATTCAAAACCTCGCTTTCGTTGTCTCTTGTTGATATTATAATAGCGAAATTGAGCACTAATAACAATAGGCGTTCTCAACAAAATTAAGCACTAATACAACGGGCGAAATTGTGCAATGAAATTAGGCACTAATCAATCTTGACTATTAAGCACTAAATGTTGTATAATAAAAGAAAATAGGAAAGGTGGTTTCAAAGATGGCAGAAATGACGACAGAAGAAAAGGCAATAAAAAACCGCGAAGCAGTGAAGAAATGTATGCAGAATAAAGACAGAATAAATATTATCCTTCCACAGGGAACGATTGACAGAATAAATTCATATGGATTGAAAACAAGTTCATTTGCAAGAGAGTTGATTCTTTCGGAATTAGATAGAATGGACAGAATGAGAAGGCAGCATTAAGCACTAAAAATAAGTTGGCAATTAGACACTAATATTGCGCGCTGGTAGCGAAAAGCAACAGACGAAAGCCAGAAAGAAGGTGAAAATATTGCAAATAGAATACAGTAAAACAGCTGTCAAATTTATAAACAAAATGGACAGACCGACAAAGCAGCGAATAAAGGCAGCTATTGAAGGATTGACAGAACAGCCGCCAAAGGGAGATATAAAAACATTGCAAGGCTACACAGACGGGCGGAAGAGGTTAAGGGTTGGCAAGTACAGAATAATATATCATTATCTCCCAAATGGAGAAATAGAAATATTATATATTATTGATATTGATTCAAGAGGGGATATCTATAAATAATATCCCCAAGAAAGGAGAATGAAAGCATGAGTACAGCGACAAAACAGGCAATTGATCTGTTGGAGTTATTGCCGGAAAAAGATCAAAATTTTGCGTTAGAATTTATTAAAAAACTTGTGATAGCATGGGATCCGGATTACACAAAAGTAACGCCGGCAGAACGTGCAGAACTAGAAAGAGCACAAAAGGAAATTGAAAACGGGGAAACAATTTCACATGATGCAATTAACTGGGATTAAGCAGAGGAAAGGCGGTCTTTATAAGGCTGCCTTTTTTGATACTCAAAATAGGTCAAAAAAATCACAAAAAACGACATGCCGGGGAATAGGCGGTTTTGAGGTGTGGAAAATCAAAAAAGTAATCTACTATTTAAAGAAGTTTTGCGGGAAATTGTCAATATTTAAGCATTCTCGTTACAATGGATTGCTTATTATTTGTCCCTTTTCAAGATAAGTGTTGCTATGTATAATCGTGAATAAAATTCGAAATACGTGAATAAATAGTCGCATC
>CAKRUB010000037.1 GCA_934402375.1 uncultured Acetatifactor sp. | reverse complement strand
TCCACCGCCGGGGACGCATTTCCGCCCGTTGCTGGCTCTTCCACCGCCGGGGACGCATTTCCGCCCGTTGCTGGCTCTTCCACCGCCGGGGACGCATTTCCGCCCGTTGCTGGCTCCTGCGTCATCGGAGCCACGTCATCCACTGCCGCACATCCGCTCACTGCCAGACCTGCTGCCACGCCGGATGCCACCCAGAGAAAAATTGCGCTCACAAGAAAATACAGGAGCGAAATCATCCACACCATGCGCTGCATCAGCAGTCTTGTGAACACACCACTGGCGAGATAGGGTAAGAGATACTGTCCCAGAAGAATGACAATGCAGGCAAGAATGTACTTTCCGACATTTTCCTTCCCCTTCTGCCTCAATGCCAGATAAACCATCCTGTTAATCATATGTACAATGGCTGCCGCAACCAGAATCGCCGCGACAGGCAGCAAAATACAATAAAACAAGCCTGTTGCATAGCCGGCGAACTGGAACAGCACGCCGCCCGCACACACCGCAGCCGCATAAGGCAGATAGCCCTTCAGCCAGAAGCTGCCCCCGGCGCCTCCGTTCCTTTTCACCGGAATACACAGCACGGCGCCGCTCACAAGCAGCGTTGCCAGCTCAACCGTCAGCGGCAGCAGGTTCCCCTGAGATTCCTTTGTCACAAACAAGACCATGCTCTTGACGAAAAAGGGAAGCATTGTCTGTAATACTGCTGCCAGGAAGATCCATCCCGACCACTTTGAAGCAAATACCCCTTTTACCTGTTTTCCAAACCTTTTCATTTTACACAGCCCACTCCCTTTCGTTTCAGTAAAAACAGATTCTGTTCTGATACCTTTATCATACGATAACAAGGACTTTTCTGCAAACTTTTCCGTGAATATTTTCCGATTTGGATAGTGACAATTTTGAAAAATCGTTGTGAAGTGCCAGCCGCTGCTGGGCAATTAGAAAAAATACACCGGATAACCGCGTAACAATGATCTGAATATGTAAGAGACTGTCTGGCAGGCGTCCGCTTCTCCTGCATCTCTCGGGTTTCCCCTGTCAAGCCATCGGCGTGTGGATCGGACGTAATCTTCCACCTCAAACAGTCTCTTATATCCTACACGAATTGTAACATCATTATTCCTTTTTGTAAAGAATTCTTTTGTTTCTCAATAGTCTGTTCCATTCCTTCTCATCTATTTTCATAAAAGTTATCGCTGAATTCTTATACTCTTTATTGTCAGCCGATGTCACCAAACGCAGAACTGTCTTAAACCTTTCCTTCTCCGTAATAATCTCCTTGAGAATCAACGCTGTATTCGGTTTTGACGTCTCAATAATATAGTCCGGCTGACTTATAATTTTCCCAAAATATCCTGAAAATCTCTCATAATCATTCGGATTCCTGTGCTTGATATGTTGAATCTGGTTATCTGTAATAATAACCTCATCCGTTCTAATGTCTTCCGTTATGCACTTGTATATCTCTCTGTCAATTTTTCCTACCGTATACACCGAAACACTCTTTTCATATTTTTATGGGAAATAGGGGAAATTAAGCTACTATATAATCGAATTTTCCGTTTTTGACATTTCTGTGATAATTTTAGAAACTTTGATACAAAAGAATCGGGGTGACAGGATTCGAACCTGCGACCTCCTGGTCCCAAACCAGGCGCTCTAGCCAAACTGAGCCACACCCCGCAACAAACATACTTAAGTATTATATTCCATAACACCATGCGCTGTCAACTACAATCTGTTGTGTTTGATAACAGTTCAGCCCCGGTCCATTCATAAAAACGTTTGCTACGCAGCCGGCGCCGCTTTGCGGCTCATCTTTTATTTCATGTTCCGGGCGCTCCGCTCATAGAATGGCAGGAGCAGCGCTTTATATGCAAGCACCCGCACGCCGCTCTATGGCTGAACTGTTTTATACATAGTGTAAAGAGAACTGCAGCTCGTCCCGGTCGTCCATCTCCATGATGGCATAGGAGGGGCGGCGGCCTTCCTGTCTCGGGTAGGACAGGCTTCCCGGATTCACGGCAATGACCTCATCGTCCATATCAATGACCGGTCTGTGCGTATGTCCGTAAAAGACAATATCCACGCCGCGCTCTACAGCCTCCCTCTTCAGGTTTTCGTTTCCCATGGAAACATAGTAATTATGCCCATGCACCACCCATACCTTGTACGCCCCGATGTCGAGCATCAGCTCTCTCGGAAGCTCGGAAAAGAAGTCGTTGTTTCCGAGGACGATCTCCACCGGGCAGTCCGCCGCCTTCGTCAGGACATACTCGCTTCCTTCTGCGTCCCCACAGTGGATTACCAGATCCGGCTTCTCCTTCTCGAGAACATAAAAATAATTCTCATTCTTCTTGTGTGTATCACTGACAATCAGTACCTTCATATTTTTTCAATTCCTCTTTCATAAGCTGAAGTGCTTTTCCTCTGTGGCTCACAAGATTCTTCTCCTCGCCGGTGAGCTCCGCCGTCGTCTTTCCCAGCTCGGGCACATAGAAAATCGGGTCGTAGCCGAAACCGCCCTCTCCCCGCTCCTCATATCCGATCCTGCCCTCAATCGTCGCTCTGACCGTCAGCTCCCTGCCTCCGGGGAGTACCGCCGCAATCGCGCAGACAAAGCGTGCTGTCCTCTTCTCGTCCGGTACTCCTTCAAGCCTCCCGATCAGATTGGCGTTTTTCACGCGATAGGAAGTGTCCTCGCCCATATATCTCGCGGAATAAACCCCCGGCTCCTTGTTCAGATAATCGATTTCCAGACCGGAATCGTCCGCCAGCACAATATCCTCCTTGGCACACGCCGCCACAGCTCTCGCCTTGATCAGCGCATTTTCCTCATAGGTGCTTCCGTTCTCCTCGATGTCAGTAGAAATCCCCGCCTCCTTCATGGACAATATCTCCGCTCCCAGATCAGCCATGATCATGCGTATTTCCTTCATTTTTCCGGCATTGCCGGTCGCAAAAATGATTCTTCCCATTCTCCGTTTCTCCTTCTGCTCTATTCGCTTAACCGCTTTAATTCTTCCACCGCTTTCCCAATTGCCGCTATTATTCCGTCCGCCAGCTTCTCCTGATAGGCATCCTCCTGTAAAAGATATTCCTCCTGCGGATTGGAAAGCCAGCCGACGGATATTTCAGCAGCGGGAAGTGTCAGCTGCTTTAAGATACTGTCCGCTGTCGCAGCAGTCAGTCCAAGTGCCCGGTTGCTCGCCGCAATGGCAACCTCCCGGGTAAGCAGATCTGCCAGCTCCGGGCTGCCGAATTCCGGTATGAAAAATTCGTCCTCATAAACTCCTGTAATGCCGTAGATGTCTGTATCATCCTCGCTCCTGCTGACCGAAAGCCGAATAAAAAGATCCGCCCCGACCTCCTCCGCAAGGTCTGTCCGCTCAGCAGCGGTCACGCTTCCGCTCTCTGTCCTCGTACAATACAGTCGGACATCCGGGAGCGCAAATTTTCTCTGCACCCGTCTCGCTATCTGCATGGTCAGTTCCGCATCCGGCACATTCTGTGCCACGTCCGGCTCCTCGCTGCCCGCCGGGTCAAGAACCACCACGAAGTCAAACAGTTCCTCCGGCATGCACCATTCTATTGTCAGTGTGCTCCCATTCAGCGTGCTGCGATATTCATACACCCGCTCCATGGAGAATTTCAGTAGAATCCCATCCTCCTGCACCTCGCTCTGTCCTGAAAGGATCGGCGAAATGTCTCCGCTGATCGGATTCTCTATATAGAAGACATCTTCTGCCCCCTGCACAAACAACCGCAGTTCCCTGTCCATGTAGCGGTTTTCCATAATGACATGCTCCGCCCTGATTCCCTTCGGCAATGGTATATTAAAGCTTCCCTGCACTCCGTAGGTCTTATCCAGCCGCAGCTTGCTGTCACGGGTTTCCTTGTCCGGAGGCGCTGTATTCAAGGGAATAGCGTCCTGCTCCTGCGAGGCTTCCGCGATCACGATCGTTTTGTCCGCCGCAAGGAAAAGCATTCCCGTCATGCTGACGACAAACAGAAGCATCCACGCCGCAAAAGTCAATCTCTCACTCTGCTTCATCCATTCTGTACCTTTCCTGCTTTCGGCGGTCTCGGACCAAGAAACTGATAGTAGTAGGTCTTCATCATGCCGTTATAGATTTTCCGGTTCTTGTCTGCCTTTCTGCCAATATCCTGCTCCGCATTCTCATATGCCGTGATGAGGTACATGCTCCAGGAATCCAGTGCACGGAAGCGCTCTCCTATCAGGTGGTACAGCGCCGGCATCTCCGCCTTGTCCTGAAGTCTCTCCCCGTAGGGCGGATTTGTGATCAGAAAGCCGTATTTCTTCGGGTGGCTCAGATCAGCAACGCTGCGGCGCTGGAAATGAATCAGCTTGTCAACCCCCGCCAGCTTCGCATTTTCTCTGGCGATTGACACCATCTGGTCGTCAATGTCATACCCCTGAATATCCGGGTCAATCGAAAGATCGACCAGCTCATTCGCCTCATCCAGCGTGTCATACCAGTTTTTCTTCGCTATAATATGCCCCCAGTTCTCCGCGGTAAAGCTCCTGTTCATTCCCGGTGCAATACCGGCAGCCATCATCGCCGCCTCTATCGGGAATGTCCCGCTGCCGCAGAATGGGTCAACAAGGATGCGGTCCTTATTCCATGGGGTCAGCATGATCAGCGCCGCCGCGAGATTTTCCGCGATTGGAGCCTTCGCCGTCAGTTTCCGGTAGCCCCGCTTATGAAGCGATTCGCCCGTGCTGTCAAGCCCGACCGTAACCTCATCCTTCATTAAAAAGACACGGATGGGAAAGCTCTCTCCGTCCTCCTTGAACCACTCGATTCCATAATGCTTCCTCAGGCAGTCCACCATCGCCTTCTTCATGATAGACTGAATGTCTGATGGGCTGAAAAGCTTTGATTTCACGCTGGCAGCCTTCGCTACCCAGAATTTCCCGTTCTCCGGTATGTATTCTTCCCATGGCAGATTGCGTGTTCCCTGAAACAATTCCTCAAAGCTCTCGGCATGAAAGCTGCCGACCTTGATGAGTATTCTCTCAGCTGTCCGAAGGAAGACATTCGCCCTGCAGAGCGCTTCTTCATCCCCGAAAAAGGTCACTCGTCCATCCGCGACCTCTGTAATATCGTATCCAAGCTCTGTGATTTCCCTCTTCAAGACGGATTCCATACCAAAATGGCATGGCGCGATCAGTTCGAATCTTCTCATATATTTCCACTCCTGCGCTGTATTCTGCAATGCAAAGTCAGAATCCAGTATACATTTTTTTCGCAAATATGTAAATAGGGACACCAATATAACGGTGTCCCCATCGACGTTCTCCAGCCTAGAAATTGTTGTTCTGATTGTTCTGGTTGTTCTTCTGGCTGTTGTTCTGGTTATTCTGGTTGTTCTTCTGGTTCTGGTTATTCTTCTGGTTCCGATTGTTGTCCTGACTGTTCTTGCAATTCTCAGAATAGCTGTTGCTGCACTTATTGTTATCCATGTTTTGTTCCTCCTGTTGGTTATTTGTTACAGGAGATAGTATGGCAAAAGCGCACAAAAAATATGCATAAACCCCGCAGGTACTTTGGTACTATTTTCTCTTGCCTTTTTAGATCGAAAGTACTATAATTTGCCTTGTAAAGAGTTGAACCCCATTCATCTCTTTATACCCCTTATATTATATTTATACTCCCCTCATGGAAGCCACCGGTTCCCTCCGGTGGCTTTCGACTTTCTTAAAGCCAGTCGCGGAATAATTTTACAAGGAATATGACCACTGCCAGAACGGCGATCACAGGCCAAAGCACAGACAACAGCTTAAAGACGAAACTCACAATGAGTACAAGCACAATGATGAAGCCCACGAGCCAGACCCAGCCCGGAATTGTGTGCACACGATTCTGCAATTCACTGCTGCCGTCAAAGCGCTGCTCCGGCTCATCCACCGTTCCCGCAGACTGACTGTTCAGCTGCCCGCCCTTCGTCTCTGCGATCGTCCGGGCGATCAGTCTGGGATCACCGAGCGCCTCCATCACTTCCGTCTCAGTCCTTCCCTCCTGCATTTCGGTGCGGATATATTCGTCATAATAATTTAAGGTACTGTTTACTGTCTCAGGCGCAATTTTGCCATTCAGCGAAAGGCGCAGCTTATCCAAAAATTCATTTTTATCCATACATACCTCTCAAAATCTTTCCCTACCATTTTTTCCTCGGACAGACATTTTTAATCACTGCCGCCCGAAGCTCCACATAGCAGCCGCAGCTGCGGCACATGCCCTCCAGCAGCCATTCACACTGTCTGCAGGTATCAAGCCGTTGTGTGTACTGCTCCTGGTCTGCTCTGACATCCGGGTCAAGATTTTCCACATGTTCCTTAATTGTCCGATAGGTATCTGCCTGCTCCGCAAGCTCACTCGTCAGACATTTCTTACAAAAACGTAATTTTTCATCTCTCTGTTCCATAACCTGTATTATACTGTCTCTATCCGATAAGGACAACACTATTTCGACACAAGTTCCCGAAAAACAACATCTTTGTCAAATTTTCCTTCAAAAAAACCGGGAATTTCCTTATATGCCTTGCAGACACTGACACTGAATTCTGTCAATATGCTGCTCATTTCCTCTTCCGTATAAGGTGCGTTTCCAGTGACCGTCAAGGTTGCCAGACTGTGAACCACCAGCCACATATCCCGGAAATACTGATCCGCTGCCTTATCGTCCATATGGTAGATCTGCTTAATCGACTCTCTCAGCATAGCCTGTGAGTTCTCAAGCTGCCCCATGACATTATTGTGTCCCTCCGCCGGAGGTGAAAGAAACAGCATCCTGTACAGCTGCGGCTCGTCTTTTGCAAAGCGGATATACTGCATACCAACGCCTAGAAAAGGTATTTTTTGTTTCAGTCCTTCCTGGATATAAGCGCGATAGATTTCTTCCGCCTCTTGATAAACTTCCTCTTTCAGCTCATCCATGGAACGGAAATAAGTAAAAATAGGCCGCGTAGAAACGCCGAGCACAGCGGCAATATCTCTCGTCGATACCGCTTCGGCTCCACGCTCCCTCGCAACCTCCAGTCCGGCTGCCACAATTTCCTGTTTTGTAAATTTGGGTTTCGGAGGCATCTTAATCCTTCCTTTCTATGATGTTATACATCATCTGTAATTATATATATGGATGGATGCCGTGTCAAGCTATGTATGTGAACTCGCCCCAGCCATTCATGCAAAAACGCCCGGCTGCCTTCATCGGGTCTGCCGGACGTTCCTGTTTACTGTATCACTTTAAAACACACAGTCTGCTATTTCACTTATCTTTCTTCTGCCGCATTCTTCCTCTTTCCGATTACTGCCATGCCTGCAAGCACGCTGCCGCTGAGGAAGAGTAATACGCCCCACGGCAACAGATCCATTCCGTCATCGCCGGTCTTCGGCGCCTTTACCGCGCTTTCGCTGCCGGTTTCTGTCGAAGTCGCCGTACTGTTGCCAGTATCCCCGGTATTTGTGCTGCCGCCGTTTCCAGTATTTGTATTGCCGCCGTTTCCATTCTGTGCGACCGTTACCTCAAAGTTCGTGCTGCATTCACCGTCATTAAAGAGCACCGTCAGCGTATGTGTACCAACAGAAAGTGCCTTGAGATAATCCGCATGAAACGTGACAATCGTTGAGCCGGAAACTGCAGTATACTGATCCGCAGAGACAGTATTTCCGTCAACCTTCACTCCGGTAAATTTAGCAAACTCACCATTTGCGCGGAAGGTCAATGTGCCGTCGCTGTTCTGTGACCACGCGCTGTTTGCCCCTTCAATGATTGTGTAATCAGGTGACGGTACAGGTGTGGGTGTCGGTGCTACTGGGGTCGGTGTCGGCGCTGCCGGCGTAGGTGTGGGCGCTACCGGCGTAGGCGTAGGCGCTGCCGGCGTAGGTGTAGGCGCTGCCGGCGTAGGCGTAGGCGCTGCCGGCGTAGGTGTAGGTGCTGCCGGCGTAGGTGTAGGCGCTGCCGGCGTAGGTGTCGGTGTTGTCGGTGTGGACTTAGTCGGCCTAATTGTTTTCACTGCAAAAACAAACAGTCCGTTTTGGGATCTTGATATATTTGCTATAGCTGTGCCGTTGATTGTCACAGGGCAATTCTCCGCAAAGGCATATCCGTCCTTTGCTTTCAGAGAAATGCTGTACATATAGCTCTTGCCCTCTTTAAAGGCTGTAATCCTTTTATCCTGTGCAAGCGCATTGTTCTTGTTCTCGTCCGAATACCAGAATGCTACCGGTACCGCTTCTCCACTCGCATTGGTTTCCATCTGTTCCCAATATTCATATTCAATTTCGTAATTTGCTGCGTTCTGGTCGCCTTTTGTGGCAGTAGCCTTTGGCGCGTCTCCCGCACTGTAAGAAAACGTGACATTCTGAACGCCCACGGTATCAATGACAGCAGGTGTACCCTGCTTCGCTGTAACCGGATCCATAAACTCCCATACTGTGAGCGTTTTTCTGTCATCACTCAGTGCAAAGTTGCTCTCGTAGGATACACCTCCCAGCTCGAAGCTAACTCCGCTGCCCTCCCGGATATAAAAGTTTTCATCTGAAAAGTCTTCTGAGAACACATAGCCGTCCTTTGCGGTAAGCACAATACTGTACCAGTATTCGCCGCCTGCAATGGGTGCACGGGGTGTAACATCCGTGCTCTTGATCAAGTCATTTAACGATCCGCCTGCCTCCCAGCATTCTTCTGTAATGTCAATCTTTCCGGCACAGTCGCTGTCCGGCTGAGCGGTAAAGGTAACGGGCGTTAACGAATCAAGATCTTTGTTCACATTTATAATCGAAACGCCCGTAATCACTGTATCGGTACTATCCGCCGGAACGTCAATCGAATAAGGACAATAAATATACAGCTTGGTACTCATCTCTGCAACCTCAAGATTCGTGCTATTGCCGGGTGTACCCCACTCATATTCACCTACCCAGACATCCGTTACGTCCTTGCCGATGAAGTACCCGCTTTCTGCTGCCAGAACAATATTATAGCTATAGTGCTTGCCCGCCTCAAACTGCGTGATCTGCTTTTCGGGCGAAAGCGCCGCCATCTTATCCGGATCGGAGTACCAGTAGCGCCCTGTGGGTTTCCAGACACCACCCTGCTCCGGCTGGTAAATTTCATCCCAGTATTCGTACGCAACCGTGCAGTGGGAATCACTGTCCACACTTGCCGCGGTATGGGGCACCTCACCGGCCTTATATTCAATGTACTCGTATGTGACATGGATTTCGCTGATATAATTGACACCAGCCGCCCGTACCGTCACAGGCGCCAGTGACAGTGCCATGCATAGCGTGAGCAGGGCTGTCAGCAATTTTTTAGTTATCTTTTTCATTATTTACTCCTTTCGGCTGCATTAGATTTACTATTATTATATCAGACGCCGTGGTGCATTTCAGCATGTTTCCAAAAGAGTCAATTGACTATTTTGGAAATCTGTCCTTCAAAGGACTTTTCAATTGGGAAAAGGTGCTGTACAATAGAATTAAAAAGATATTTATGGAGATAGGTTATGAAATTTAGTGAGAAAATTGACGAATATATCAACCTGCTTTCCTGCACTTCGAAGGAGCTTTACACGTTAGCAGACATTTCGGCGGCATCCTTTACCCGCTACCGGAAGGGCGAGCGTGTGCCGGAGTTAGGATCACAGCCCTTTGACAATATGTGCACTGCCATTGCGGAGCTTGCCAGCCGTAAGGGGCTCCCTGATGTCACGATTGAAACGGTGAGGGAATCCTTCACTTCCTGCGAAGACTTTGTCTCAACCGACAGGGAGCGTCTGCGCCAGAATTTCAACACGCTCCTCACGACGCTCAACATCAATCTGACGCGCCTTTGCCAGTACACCAACTATGATACCTCCACCATCTTCCGCATCCGTAACGGTTCGAGAAGACCGGGCGATCCTGAGCAGTTTGCCTCTGCAATCGCCTCGTTCACGGCGAGAGAACTGCGCACGCCGCAGGAATTGTCCTCCGTCGCCGAGCTGCTCGGCTGTGATGTGGATAAAATTTATGACCAGTCGGTGCGCTATACAAGGCTGAAAAACTGGCTGCTGCAACGACAGGGACTGGATGCCGGAAACGACAGCGTCGCCAAATTCCTGAATAAGCTGGATGCATTCGACCTGAACGAATACATCAAGGTCATTCACTTCGATGAGTTGAAAGTGCCGACCATGCCGTTCCAGCTTCCCTCTTCCAAAACCTATTTTGGCATCACTGAGATGATGGAAAGTGAACTGGATTTCCTGAAAGCGACTGTGCTTTCCAAGTCCATGGCTCCCGTTACCATGTACAGCGACATGCCGATAAAAGAAATGGCGAAGGACCCGGACTTCCCGAAAAAGTGGATGTTCGGTATGGCAATGATGCTGAAAAAGGGACTGCATCTGAATCAGATCCACAATCTGGATCGTTCCTTTGATGAGATGATGCTGGGGCTCGAGAGCTGGATTCCGATGTATATGACGGGACAGATTTCGCCCTACTATTTCAAAAACGCCCAGGACAATGTCTTTCTGCATTTTCTGAAGGTTTCGGGCACTGCCGCGCTTTCCGGCGAGGCAATTGCCGGCTACCACGCTGACGGCAGGTATTATCTGACAAAAGCGAAACGTGAGGTGGAATATTATCAGAAGCGGGCGAACGAGATGCTTGCCAATGCCTACCCACTGATGGAAATCTACCGCAGCGAACGGCAAAACGAGCTGCAAAGCTTTCTGCTTTCCGATACAGCAATGCCCGGCAGCCGCCGCAGTATCCTTTCCACACTGCCGCTGTATACCATGAGCGATAAGCTCTTAGACCATATACTCACGCGCCATGGTCTTACAGCCGGGCAGAAGGAGTCAATAAAGCGACAAGCTGCAGATCAAAGGCAGCGGCTCCTGACCATCCTCGAGACAGAGACCGTCGAGGACGAGATACCGACTGTCACACCGGAGGAATTCACGGCAGCTCCGCCTGTGCTTGAGCTTTCCGGCATGTTCTGCGAGACCGACATTACATACAATGAGAAAGAATACGAGGCGCATCTGAAGGAAACCATGACCTTTGCTGAGCAGAACCCGAACTATACAATAAAGCAGGGTTCCACTCATGCTTTCCGCAACCTGCAGATTTTCATCCATGAGGGACAGTGGGTAATGGTGTCCAAGGGCAAGGCTCCGGCAGTTCACTTTGTCATCCGCCATCCCAAGCTGCGCAATGCAATCGAAAACTTTATTCCGCCGATGACGGAAGAAGACTGAAATTACAATCGGGCAATCAGGATTACTCCTGGTTGCCCGTGATATAATAGTCGCAGTATTCTCCGCCTTTCCATTTTCCGTGTTCAGCTCCGTCCTGCCAAAATACCACTTGATGTCATAGAGCGAGCGCCGCATCATTTCCTGCACGGTCTCCGGCGGAATCCTCTTTCCGCCCGCCACATATGGCGCGACAAACGCCAGCGCAAACATCTATGATTCTATCGTCCAGCGAATGATCCCTCAATGCTATATTGTCACTCCGTTCATTTCGATTACGCCGTAATCAATTACGCTGTAGTTATAGTTGGAAATAATGAGGCTGTCAAGAGGGCAAAAGACACAAAAAAAGACCCAGACAAACGTCTGAGCCTTATGCCGTGCGTGAAAGGATTCGAACCCTCGACCTACTGGTCCGTAGCCAGTCGCTCTATCCAGCTGAGCTACACGCACACTCTATCTTGCAGTATTACCTGCAACATTAGATATAATAACCTCTTTTCCTAAAAAAGTCAAGCATTATTTTTACAACATTTTTTCTGACTGTTATTACCTTGCATTCTGAAGCTTTTCGGCACTGCTGCTGAGTTCTCCGACAACACCGGTCACAGCCTCGACAAGCAGACTGTTTTCCTCGCAGGCATTGAAGGTTTCGTTTGCATGCGCGGAAACCTCCTCCGTAATAGCGGAAACCGTCTGGATGTGCTCTACAATGTCCGCATTCGCTGTCTCAAGTTCACCGACGATTCCCATCAGCTCCCTTGTCCGGGCTTCCACATTCTCCGTTCCCTGTGTGATTCCCTCAAAGTTCTCGCCAACAACGCGCGTGCTCTCCGCATTCGCCTTGTTGCTCTCTGTGACGACATCCACTGCTTCCTCAACAGAGACAAGCTCCTGATTGATATGTCCGATCAGATCCGTAATATTCACGGTGGCTGCTTTCGTCTGATTTGCAAGCCCGGAAATCTGGCTGGCAACCACCGCGAAGCCCTTTCCGGCTTCCCCTGCGCGCGCCGCCTCGATGCTTGCATTCAGTGCCAGCATTCCGGTACTGTTTGCAATGCTCGTGATTGTTTCGATAATCGTATTCATCTGTCCGGTGTACTCGCTGAGCGCCTTCATCTGCTCCAGCACCTGCCGGTTCGCCGTCATGGATTTTTCAACCTGCTCTGCCAGCGCATCCATCTGCTGTCTGCCGGTCGTCACCTTCTCCGCCGTCGCATTCATATTTTCTTCAATTTCAGCCGCCGTATCCTTAACCTTCGCAATGTGCTGCTGGATGACTTCCGTCTTCTGCAGCTGCTGCTGTACGGATTCCGCCGTCTCGGAGCTTCCGGTTGATACCTCACCCATCGAGCTGTGAATCTGCTCCATGGAGCTTCCGAGCTGCTCCATCTTCTCTGACACCTGCCGGATTCCTGTGATCATGTCCCCGGAGGTCTGCAATACATTGTCTGTCAGCGCATGGGCGGCTTCCTTCTGTTTCTCGATCTGCTCAAGCTTTGCACCGTTTACCTTCTTCACCGCCACCGTCGTCACGACCATATATGCCGCCGTCAGCAGCGTGCATAGAATGCGGATTTCCACATCCGGTATCTGCTCCGGCGCATAACCCTTGGAAATTGCCGTAACCGCAACGCTCACCACATTGCCGAGACAGCAGAACACACCGACCAGCGCACAAAACTTTACATCCATATAGAGAATAATGATCAAAAACATGGGAAAAGCGTAGGTATACGTCAAAAGGCTGTCCGATGTGAAAATAGCAAACAGATACAGCGCCCCGTAGGAATCGCCTATGATATGTATGATCTTTCCATCCTCATGATTCCTGCGATACAGAATGTGCTCCGTAACGACCGGCACCACGCAGAGCAGGGCAAAAAGCGTAAAGTACATCGGTGTCCTCGAACCCTTAATCAGCTCTACCGCATAAGCCAGAAGCAGAACCGTATTTACTACCGTATGTCCCATTGTAGCCACATAATTGATATGGCCTTTTTCTGAAAAAGCCTCGTTCATTGTCTCTTCCCTCCGAAATATGCTAAAAATCCGAATAGATTCTACCACATTTACCTATTGATAACAAGTAAGAGCTAATTTTTTGTAACAAAATATTTTCTTTTTTACTGTCTTTTTAGAAAAGAGGTATAGTTTTCCGGTAATCTGTGTTATACTGATAAAATGTTATATACATAATCTGCCGGAGACGGCAGTTTTCAGGAGGAAATTTATGCTTGAATTACAAAATCTCTCCTTTCAGGTAGCCGATGCGGCGGACGGTCAGAAAGAGATCATAAGGGATCTCAACCTCACCTTTGAGGATCATACCTTTATCGCCATCACCGGGCCAAACGGCGGGGGAAAATCGACTCTTGCCAAGCTGATCATGGGAATCGAACAGCCGACATCCGGGAAAATCCTTTTTAATGGAAAGGACATCACCGGCTTAAGCATCACCGAACGCGCCAGGGAGGGAATCAGCTTTGCTTTCCAGCAGCCCGTCCGCTTCAAGGGAATCAAGGTGAAGGATCTGATCACGCTCGCGGCAGGCAATCAGGTCAAGCTCCCAAATGTCTGCGACTACCTCTCCAAGGTCGGTCTGTGTGCCAGAGATTATATTAACCGCGACATCGACGGCAGTCTTTCCGGCGGTGAATTAAAAAGAATTGAAATCGCAACGATTATAGCACGGAATACTCCCCTCTCCGTCTTTGATGAGCCGGAGGCAGGCATAGATCTCTGGAGCTTTAACAATCTCATCAAGGTATTCGAGGAAATGCATGCGTCCAGCGATAACTCGCTGATTATCATTTCGCATCAGGAGCGCATCCTCAACATCGCGGATGAGATCGTGGTTCTGGCAAACGGAACCGTTCAGGCAAAGGGACGCAGGGAGGACATTCTCCCCGAGCTTCTGAAGGGTACAGAGGGCTGCCGGTTCTACCAGCAGTCATAACGAACAGAAAGGAACAAACCACCATGGATGAGATACAGAAAAATCTGCTGGAGCAGGTAGCCGGGCTGCATGAGATGCCCGCCGGTGCCTACAACATCCGTGCCAATGGAAAGAGTGCGGCGCGTGCTACGACAGCTCATATTGATATTGTGACAAAGACCGACAAGCAGGGAATCGACATATTGATTAAACCCGGGACGAAGAATGAGAGCGTGCACATTCCCGTTGTTTTAAGCCAGAGCGGTCTGACGGAGATGGTATACAACGACTTCTATGTAGGCGACGACTGTGACGTTACCATCATTGCGGGGTGCGGCATTCACAACAGCGGAGATGCTGACAGCAAGCACGACGGCATTCACTCCTTCTATATCGGAAAGAATTCGCATGTAAAATATGTGGAGAAGCATTACGGAAGCGGCGACGGCAAGGGCGAGCGCATCATGAATCCCGAGACAGTCGTCGAGCTCGGCGAAAACAGCTTTATGGAGATGGAGATGGTCCAGATCAAGGGTGTGGACTCCACCGTCCGCTCGACCAAGGCGACGCTCGCTGACGGCGCAAAGATCATTGTCACAGAAAAGCTGATGACACATGGACACCAGACCGCGCAGACCTCCTTCCACGTCGACCTGAACGGCGCAGGCTCGAGCGCAAACATCATCTCCCGCTCTGTCGCCAGAGACGAATCGACACAGACCTTTCTCTCAAAGATCAACGGAAACAACCGTTGCGCCGGTCATTCCGAATGCGACGGCATTATTATGGATCACGCAAAGATCAGTGCAATCCCGGAGATCACCGCGAACGATCTCGACGCCGAGCTGATCCACGAAGCCGCCATCGGTAAGATCGCCGGTGAACAGATCACAAAGCTGATGACCCTTGGACTGACCGAGGCAGAGGCAGAGGCACAGATTGTCAACGGCTTCCTGAAATAAACTTGTACCGCCATGCACACTACGCATAAAAAAAGGTCTCCCGGAGACAATGTCATTGTCAGGAGGCTTTTTTTATGCAGAAAAATCATACATCTTTAAGCAGACGGGCGCGCAGTCTGAAAATCATGGACGGCAATGCCGCTGCAGCACATGTCGCCTATGCATACAGCGAGGCGGCCGCGATCTATCCCATCACCCCCTCTTCCCCCATGGCTGAGCTTTGTGACAGCTGGGCTGCCGACGGCAGGGAGACTATCTACGGAATGCCCATGCAGCTTGTCCAGATGCAATCCGAGGCTGGTGCGGCGGGCGCAATGCATGGAGCATTGCTCTCCGGGCTGCTCGCCACAACCTTCACCTCCTCGCAGGGACTGCTCCTCATGCTCCCCAACATCTACCGTATGGCTGGCGAACTGCTGCCGGGTGTTCTGCACGTTGCATCCCGGGCGCTTGCGACCCACGCCCTCTCCATCTTCGGCGATCACTCCGACATCTATGCCTGCCGCCAGACCGGCGCTGCCATCTGGGCATGTGCCGGAGTACAGGAGGTCATGGATCTGTCGCCTGTTCCCCACCTCGCCGCCCTCAGCGGCAGGATCCCCTTTATCAGCTTCTTTGACGGCTTCCGCACCTCGCATGAGCTGCAGAAAATATCCGTCTGGGATTATAAAACCTTAAAAGCATTCACAGATACGGAAGCCCTCTCCCGCTTCCGCGAGGACTGTCTCCATCCCCATCATGCGAAAATTTACGGCTCCGCCCAGAGTCCGGACATCTTTTTCCAGACGAGGGAGGCAGCTAACCCTTTCTATGACGCCCTCCCATGCATTGTGGAACAGCGGCTCTCGAAAATCAATGCGGCGCTCGGCACCAACTATGGTCTGTTCGACTATTACGGCGCGCCGGATGCCACGCACGTCCTTGTCGCCATGGGAAGCATCTGTGAGACGATCCGCGAATATCTTCTCGCCTGTCCCGATGAAAGATACGGTCTGATCAATGTCCACCTCTACCGCCCCTTCAGCACAGCGCACTTTATTCAAAAGCTGCCTGCCTCCGTGCGCCAGATCACGGTGCTGAGCCGTACAAAAGAGCCCGGCGCTCCCGGCGAACCGCTCTACCTCGATGTCATGTCCGCCCTTGAACAGGGCGGTCTGCTCGCCGTCGGAACCGACCGCTGCGGCTCTCCTCATCCCGCCCTCCGCGTCTTTTCCGGGCGCTACGGTCTAAGCTCAAAGGACACCACGCCCGGGCAGATTGCCGCCGTCTACCAAAACCATCAGAAGAAATTCTTCACGGTCGGTATCACGGATGACGTCACCGGTCTGTCGCTTCCCCTTGATGCGGCCTTCACGCCTCCCGTCTCCGATATCGTGTCCTGCAAATTCTGGGGGCTAGGCGGCGACGGCACAGTCAGCGCGACAAAGAATATTGTCAAGATCATCGGCAACGACACCGAAAAACAGGTGCAGGGGTACTTTGAATACGATTCCAAGAAGTCGAGAGGGCTTACAATCTCACACCTCCGCTTCAGCGATCACGCCATCCGCAGCGCCTACCTGATTCACAGTGCAGATTTCGTCGCCTGCCACAACCCGGTCTTTCTGCACAAATACAGAATGGCGGAGGAATTGAAGGACGGCGGCAGCTTCTTATTAAATTGCCCATATCGCGGGGCGGAGCTTGCCTCTTACCTCCCCGCCGCCCTCCGGCAGTATGTCGCGGAGCATTCTATCCGCTTCTACGTCATAGATGCGCTGAAAATAGGGAAGGAAACCGGTCTGAACGGCAAGATCAGCACCATCCTGCAGGCAGCCTTCTTCGCCGTGACCGGACTGCTGCCGGGAGCGGATGCGAAGCGTCTCATGAAGGAAGCCGCCCGAAAAAGCTATGGAAAAATGGGTGAGAAAATCCTCCGCATGAACGAGACGGCGATCGACCGTGGCTTTGCCGAGGTGGAAGAGATTTTCTTATCAGAGCTGCCAGTGCAGCCGGGTGAAGAAGCAATGACCGGGCTGGACAATCCTCCCCTCCCCGCTCCCCCTGCCCTGGAGCACTATATCAAAGCCATCCAGCAGCCCGTCACGGATCAGCGCGGCAATGAGCTTCCCGTTTCCGCTTTCCTGCACTACTGCGACGGCGCAACTCCGCCCGGAAGCACGGCTCACGAGCGGCGCAATATTGCCACAGAGCTTCCGAAGTGGCTGCCGGAAAACTGTATCCAGTGCAACCGCTGCTCCCTCGTCTGCCCACACGCTGTCATCCGTCCTGCCGTTCTGGATGCCTCGCAGGCAGCTCATGCGCCAGAGGGAATGCCGATGCTTCCGATGACCGGGCTGGACAATCATTCTTTCGCCATTGTCGTCTCGGAGGTTGACTGTACCGGCTGTGGCGCCTGTGCCGCCGTCTGTCCCGGAAAACAAGGGAAAAAAGCGTTGGAAATGCATCCCGCAGAGACGAGCGGGAAAGCAGCCGTTTCCCTGCCACAGCGCTGCTTTGATTACGCTAAGCCCCTCCTGCCCTCGGATGCCGCATTGGAGAAATATGCGCCCCATACGGCAAAGGGAAGCCAATTCCGGCTTCCACTCATGGAATTTTCAGGCGCCTGCTCCGGCTGCGGCGAGACGCCTTACGTCAAGCTGTTGACCCAGCTGTTCGGCTCTGATCTCTATATCGCCAACGCCACGGGCTGCAGCTCCATCTGGGGCAATTCCTCCCCGTCCTGCGCCTACACCACGGATGCGGACGGTCATGGACCTGCATGGTCAAACTCCCTGTTTGAGGATGCCGCGGAGTTTGGTCTCGGAATGCTTCTCGGCGCAAAGACGCATATGCCGGACGCTTCGTGCTGGGTCATCGGCGGGGACGGCTGGGCATACGACATCGGCTTCGGAGGTCTCGATCATGTTCTGTCCACCGGACGGAATATCAATCTGCTCGTGCTTGACACGGAGGTCTACTCCAACACGGGCGGTCAGGCATCCAAGGCAACGCCGCTGGGCGCTACCGCCAAGTTCCTTTCCGGCGGAAAGCGCACACGCAAAAAGGATCTCGCTTCCATCGCAATGACCTACGGGGATGTCTACGTTGCACAGATTGCGCTGGGCGCTGATTTCAACCAGACGCTCCTTGCGCTGACCGAGGCAGCCGCCTATCCGGGGCCGTCCCTCGTCATCGCCTACGCGACCTGCATCGCGCACGGCATACGCTCCGGGCTCGGCTCCTCCTGCCACGAAATGAAAAAAGCGGTTGACTCGGGATATTTCCACCTCTTCCGCTTCAATCCCGCTCTGCGCGCACAGGGGAAAAACCCCTTTCACCTCGACAGCAGGGAGCCGGTTCTGGACTATGAGGCCTTCCTTGACGGTGAAATACGCTATGATGCGCTCCGGCAGTCCTCGCCAGAACAGGCAAAAGAACTGTTTGCCGAGGCAGCGGCAGCCGCCGCAGACAGATACCGTCAATTAAAAAGACTGGAAGCCTTTTACGCTCCCAGCCCATAACTCTTATCTCTTCTCCGCATATGCCCTGACGCTGTCCCGGAGCCGGTTAAGCCCCTCTTCCAGCCGCGCTCTGGGACAGGCTGTATTCAGCCGGATAAACTTCTTTCCCGGTCTTCCATACTCCTCTCCCTCCGTCAGATACAGTCCGCTGTATTCCCTGATAAAATGGACAAGCTCCGTCGCATTGTCTGTCACATGTCCGCAGTCCAGCCACAGAAGATAAGTCGCATGTGAGGACACAATGCGGATCGCGGGAAGCTCCCGCTCCACAAAGTCTCGCACAAGCTGCTTGTTGTCCGCCAGATACTGACGCAGCTCCTCCAGCCACGGCTCTCCCTTTTCAAAGGCAGCCACCGCCGCGCACACGGCAAAGCTGTTCGGCTCCGCCACCTCATCCGTATTCAGCCCCCGGTTCAGCTTATGCCGGATCACCGGATTCGGCACCATCACCGCCGCCGTCTGGATTCCCGGTATGCTGAAGGTCTTCGTCGGCGCGATGCAGGTGATGCTGTTCTCCCGGCAGATTTCCGACACGGAAGCAAATGGAATGTATTCATAGCCCGGGTCTGTCATATCGCAATGAATCTCATCGGACAGTACGAGCACATGATGCTTCGCACACAATTCCCCGATCTTTTCCAACGTTTCCCTGTTCCAGATCTTTCCCACCGGATTATGCGGATTGCAGAGCAGCATCAGTGTCGTCTGGGGATCGCTCAGCTTCTTTTCCAGATCGGCAAAGTCAATATGATACTCCCGCCCGTCATAGACCAGAGGGCTTTCCAGAATGTTTCTTCCGTTGTTGCGTATGGAATTAAAGAAAATATTGTACACCGGCGTCTGTACCAGCACATTCTCTCCGACCGTCGTCAGCTTCCGCACCGCGCTGGAAATTGCCGGCACAACGCCGGTACAGAAGATCAGCCAGTCGCGCTCGAAGGTGATGTGATGCCTGCGGCTCCACCAGCCGATATAGGCGTCGTACCAGTCCTCCGTCACGATGTTGTAGCCGAAAATGCCGTGTGCCGCCCTCTCGCTGATTGCCTTGCGGATCTCCGGCGCCGTCTCGAAATCCATGTCTGCCACCCACATGGGCAGCTCTCTCTCCGTTACGTCCCACTTCAAAGAGCCGGTATTGCGCCGCTCCGTCAGCTTATCGAAATCATACATCTGTCAATCTTCCTTTCGGTCTCTCTCCCACTCGGCTCTGTCAGACTTCTTGTCGATCGTTTCCGCCTCAATCTTCGTCTGATCGATCTTCACCCTTCTGCCATCCATAATCAGCTCTCCGATGCGGTCTGCGCGGATGATGCCGCCCTTGGGGTTAAATACACTGTCCACCTCGCCGATGATCTCGACATCCGCCTGCGAATATTCAAAGGCAAGATTTGTGTTGATCAGACGGCAGTTCTTCATGACAAGATTATCAATGTAGCACATTCCCTGCAGGCTCTCGATCGTGCAGTTGATCAGCGTAATGTTGCGGGAATTCCAGCCGAGGTACTCGCCGGAGATAAAAGAATCGTACACAGTCACATTCTCCGCGTTCCAGAAAGCGTCCTTGGAAAGCATTCTGGAGTGGCAGATTTCAATATTCTCGCCCCCGTCGAAGCTGTAGTTGCCCACAAGCGTAAAGTCCTTCGCCCTGACATTTTTGCAGTTCATGGCAAAGTAATCCCCTCTTGCCGTCACCTGCTCCATATCAATGTCCTGGCAGTTCCAGAGAGTCTCCGCAGCGTTCGGGAAGTCCACATTCTTCAGCCTGACGCCCCTTGCCCGCCGGAAGTTCTTCGGCGCCTCTATGACCGTATCGGAAACCGAAATATTATCTACATACCAGATTCCCGCTCTCGCCATGTCAAACAGCGTGGAATTTGTCATCGTGACGTTCTTCGTATACCACAGCGGATATTTCCATTTGAAAAGGCAATTATCTATCTCAAGGTTACTGCTCTCCTTTAAGGGTGACTCCCCATCAGCAAAAGTGCAGAAGCTGATGCGCGCATCCTGTGTTCCGTAAAGTGCCCTCTCCCCACTCAAGGTCTGCTGAATTATCTCTTTCATTGCTCTCTCCATTTCATTTTGCTAAAAATCGCGCTTTTTCGCGTCCTATACTATACTACTCTATCTTTTGTAAATCTGCAAATCCTAATCGTTTTTTTCACAAATTTTCCTAAAAGAATTGAAACCGTTTTACAGCTCGTGTATAATTTAATACGTTAAATGATTAAATTGCAGGAAGGAGTTGTTTTCATGAAGCAGGAATATCTCATGGGAAACGGATGCATCGCCCTCGGCGCGCTTGCCGCCGGTGTCAATCTCGTATCCGGCTACCCCGGAACGCCCTCCTCTGAAATACTGGAGACGGTCAGCAAATATTCCGGGCATAAGCTCCATATAGAATGGTCGGTGAACGAAAAAGCGGCGCTGGAGCTTGCTGCAAGCGCATCCTACGCAGGTGCAAGAACACTTGTGACGATGAAACAGGTCGGGCTTAACGTGGCATCAGATCCCTTGATGTCGCTCGCATATGTCGGTGTCAAAGGGGGTATGGTCATCGTCTCGGCGGATGATCCCGGTCCGATCTCCTCACAGACGGAGCAGGACACCAGAATATTTGCCGAATTCTGCCGCATCCCTGTCTTTGACCCTTCCTCCCCGGAGGATGCCTACCGGATGATTCAGGACGCTTTTGACTATTCCGAAAAGTACAGCACTCCTGTGCTCTTCCGTCCCACCACCCGGATCTGTCATGCCTATGCCTCCATAACCGTTCCCGAAAGCTTTTCACCGAAGGAATACGAGGGGTTTGTCAAGGATTCAGGAAAATGGGTCATCTTCCCCCGCCTGTCCTTCCAGAATCACGCAATGATTGAAAAGAGAAATCCGCTGATCGGGGATGATTTTTCGGAATATGCCTTTAATAGCTGTAGCAAGGGCACCGGCAGCAAGGTCGTTTTCGCCTCAGGCGTCAGCTATGCCTATGCAAAAGAATATCTGCAGCAATATCCCGAGATCCGTCTCTGCAGGATCGGCACGCCCTATCCCTTCCCTGAAAAGTTTGTGCTCTCCTGTCTTGAAGGGGCTGAGGAGGCGCTGTGTCTTGAGGAATTAAGCCCTTACATAGAAAATCAGCTGCTGCGTCTGACCGGAAAATATCATCTGAATCTGAAGGTTTACGGCAAAGGAACCGGCGACTCTCCCCTGAGCGGTGAGCTGTCCGCAGACCTTGCCGCCGAAATACTGAGTCGCTTCTTAGGTCTTCCGGCAAGGGATAAGGGCTTAGATGCCTCTTCCCTGCCAAAGCTGCCCGCAAGACCTCCCGTTCTCTGCGCCGGCTGCCCGCACAGGGCGTCCTTTTACGCGGTAAAGAAGGCCATGCAGGGAAAAAAGGCATATTTCTGCGGGGATATCGGCTGCTATACTCTCGGTAATGCCATGCCGCTGGATATGGTTGACACCTGCCTCTGCATGGGCGCCGGAATCACGATGGCACAGGGCTTTCACTGGGTAGACCAGGACGGTGTCTGCTTCTCCTTCGTCGGAGACTCCACCTTCTTTGCATCGGGCATGACCGGCGTTGTCAACGCGGTCTATAATCAGGCAGACATGATTCTTTGCGTACTCGACAATTCCACCACCGCCATGACCGGACATCAGCCGCATCCCGGCACCGGCAGGAACATGATGGGAAATATCGTGGACAAGGTCAGCATTGAAAGAATCCTTGAGGGCATGGGCGTGCCGCACATTGCAACGCTCGATCCGCTGAAGCTCGATGCCTGCATTGAAAAAATCCGGGAATATGCCGCCTTACCCGGAGTAAAGGCGATTATTTTTAAGTCCCCCTGTATTGCCATCAGCCGTCCCACAGGCAAAATGCAGATTACCGGGAAGTGCATTCAATGTAAAAAATGTATTCGTGAGCTGGGCTGTCCGGCTCTGACTACCGTTGACGGCATTGTATCCATCAATCCCGAGCTGTGCACCGGCTGCGGCTTGTGCAGTCAAATCTGTCCGGTAGCTGCGATCGAAGGAGGTGCAGACAATGAATAGGGATATTCTTTTATGCGGTGTCGGCGGGCAGGGAACCGTCCTCGCCTCCAAGCTCATTGCCGCAGCCGCCATGAACTGCGGCGAGACGGTGCACTCCGCAGAGACGATCGGTATGGCGCAGCGCGGCGGTTCTGTCACCAGCCATATCCGCATAGGTGAAACGGCTTTTTCGCCCTTGATTCCAAAGGGAAATGCTGATCTGATACTCGCCTTTGAACCGGCGGAGGCAGTGCGGAACCTTCCCTATTTAAAGAACGGCGGAACTGTCATTGTAAATCAGGTTCCCGTAAAGCCCACGACAGAAGCACTCGTCGATACCGGCTACGACGGCTCCAGACAGCTTGCATTCCTCAGGGAGCATTGTCACTGCATTGTTGTGGATGCCACTGAACTGTGCTCCTCGCTGGGCTCCATAAAATTTTTTAACATAGCAGTTCTCGGCGTTGCATCCGGCTGCGGCTGTCTCGGCATACCGACGGAGACGATGCTGGCAGAAATCGAGGCCCGGGTTCCCGAAAAATACAGAGAAATCAACAGAAAGGCATTCCTTACAGGAATGAGCGCAGGTGAAGCTTATGAAGTTGAATGAAACACAGTTGCAACAGATCGATGCCCAGATCAAGCGTCTGATCGAAACCGACAGTTATTACGGCAGAATGTACCGCGAGCTGGGAATCACCGGGGTCGCTTCGCAGGAAGAATTTGAAAAGCTCCCCTTCTCCAGCAAGGATGACCTGCGCAATGCCTACCCGCTCGGCATTCAGGCTGTACCCGATGAAAAAGTCGTCCGCATTCATTCCTCCTCCGGCACCACCGGCAAGCCGGTCATCATCCCCTATACCGCAAAGGATGTCGACGACTGGGCAACCATGTTCGCCAGATGTTATGAAACGGCAGGCATCACAAATCTCGACCGCATCCAGATTACACCTGGCTATGGCCTCTGGACTGCCGGAATCGGATTTCAGGCAGGCTGTGAAAAGCTCGGTGCAATGGCGGTTCCTATGGGCCCCGGAAACACAGAGAAACAGCTGCAGATGATGGTTGACCTGAAATCGACTGTCATCACCGCAACCGCTTCCTACGCACTGCTCCTCGCGGAAGAGATCAACAAGCGAAAGCTCAAGAGCCAGATTCATCTAAAAAAAGGTGTCATCGGCTCCGAGCGCTGGAGCGAGAAGATGCGGAAATACATTGCAGATGAGCTCGGAATCGAGCTATACGACATCTATGGACTTACAGAGATTTACGGTCCCGGCATCGGCATTAACTGTGATAAGGAGACCGGCATCCACTACTGGGACGATTATCTCTATATCGAAATCATTGATCCGAAGACCGGCATTCCCGTTCCCGACGGCGAGGAGGGCGAAATCGTCATCACGACTCTGGTAAAGGAGGGCGCTCCCCTGCTCCGGTTCCGCACCCATGACATCTCCCGCATTATTCCCGGCAGGTGCAGCTGCGGCAGATGCTATCCCAGAATCGATATTATCAAGGGACGCAGTGACGATATGTTCAAGGTTCACGGCGTCAACATGTTCCCCGGACAGGTGGAAGAGCTTCTCCAGAACGTCGACGGTGTCTCCAGCGAATATGCCATCACGATCGCGCATGACGACGACAAGAACCGTGACATCATGATTATCACGGTAGAGGCAGAGGGCCGTGTAGACTTTGAAAAGACTGCAAAGACCATCACCGGACTGTTTAAATCACGGATCGGCGTCACTCCGAAGGTGACGGTCGTACCGGTCGGAACGTTGCCCAGAAGCGAAAAAAAGACAAAGCGGGTTACAGACTACCGCTACATGGAAAACCAGTAAACCTCATATTCCCGCACATTGCATCTAACTTTTTTTGCTGTCGAAAGCACTTGAATTTTGTATTAATTTGTGTAAGATGTAATGTGCGGGAAATCAGTGTGAAGAATGGTGTCACACTGCACAGAAATGAGGTTAAGTATGAAAAAGTATGAAATGGATCTATGCACAGGTTCTCTCTGGAAAAAAATATTCTTGTTCAGCGTTCCGCTGATGTTTACCAATATCCTTCAAGTCGTATTTAATATGTCTGATCTCGCTGTTGTCGGAAACTTTGTCGGTCCGATTGCGCTCGGTGCAGTCGGCTCCACAAGCATTCTTGTCACGCTGTTTACGGGTGTGCTGATCGGGCTTGCGGGCGGTATCAATGCCGTGACCGCCCTGTTCATCGGCTCTGGGAATAAAACGGAGCTAAAGCAGACCGTACATACCGCCGCACTTATTTCTCTGGCTGCCGGCATATTGATCACCATTCTCGGAATCGCCTTCTCGCGCCCGGTACTGACGCTCATGCACACAAAAGACGAGCTGATCAACGATGCCGTGCTCTATCTGCGGATTTATCTTCTCGGCATGCCCGCGCTCGGTCTGTACAACTTCGGCAATGCCGTTCTGAGTGCCAGCGGCGATACCAAGAGACCGCTCTATTATCTGTCCTTTGCCGGAGTGCTCAATGTCCTTCTGAATCTTTTCTTTGTCATTGTATGTAAGATGGGCGTTGCGGGTGTTGCGGTCGCAAGTATTCTGTCCCAGTACCTCTCAGCGGTTCTGATTCTCCGCGTGTTGTTCAAAAGCTCTGCGGCCTTTGGTCTGCAGCTGAGTGAATTGAGGATTACCCCCGACAAGGCAAGCCGCATCCTGAAAATCGGCATTCCGTCAGCTTTCCAGTATGCCCTGTTTGCAATCGCCAATCTCTTCGTCCAGACCGGTGTCAACAGCTTTGACCACGTTATGGTGGAGGGCAACTCCGCCGCCGCAAATGCTGACCCGCTGGTCTACGACATGATGGCAGCCTTCTACACCGCATGCTCCAGCTTTATTGCCCAGAACTACGGTGCGAAGAAATCCGACCGCATTTTAAAGAGCTATCTGATCTGTCTGCTGTATTCCTTCGTTGTAGGGCTTGTACTTGGTGTCGGGCTGTATTTGCTGCGCTATCCCTTCCTATCACTGTTTACGAGCGATACAACGGTCGTAGACGCCGGAATCAAGCGTCTGTCGATCATGGCGCTGTCCTACTCCGTTTCCGCTTTCATGGACTGCACAATCGCCGCATCCAGAGGGCTTGGAAAGAGCATTGTTCCTACAATCGTCGTCATCATGGGCTCCTGTGTCTTCCGTATCCTCTGGATCTACACGATTTTCGCCCATTTCCGTACCATACAGTCGCTCTATCTGCTTTATGTTTTCTCATGGACGATCACCGCGATTGCCGAAATCATATACTTTGTCATAGTCTACCGGAAGGTAAGACCGCAGGCATAGATTCGAAAAAACTTAGAAAAAAGCTCCGTCAAGCCATGGGATTCCATGGTATGACGGAGCTTTTAGTTTCGGGCATTAAAATGGGGCCTATAGGGCTCGAACCTATGACCCTCTGCTTGTAAGGCAGATGCTCTCCCAGCTGAGCTAAGACCC
>CAKRUB010000036.1 GCA_934402375.1 uncultured Acetatifactor sp. | reverse complement strand
TTTGTCTACAGTCTGAGAGGGCTACCTATAATTATGGGTAGCCCTCTCAAAATGGAAGTAGCGTTATGGAGGAAAGAAACATTTCCTTACATGACACCCTTTACACAAACATAGCAACTATCATACAATTTTCTACGATTCTCTCTGTTGATCCTTTTTTTTCTTGTATAACAGCCATAGCGCTACGCTGAACAATGCAAGTACAAAAGTTACTATATAAATCAAGAAACTATCACTTGCCTTAACTGCCACGAACCAACCGTTTGCTCCTCCTGAATGCTTCAGAATGGCAAATCCATTATATTGCGCTATCAGTTTTATGATTGATAAACAGATGCCAATCACACTCAGCACAGTGAGTATAATGCTACACACTTTTATTTTTTTCACTATCATTCCTCGATTTCAACTATCTTTATCAAATAATATTATTTGGTGACTATTTCCTTTCCATTGCGTCCTGCAATTTTGTGTAGCCAATATATATTTCAAAGTCTTCACTATCGGTCACATACAGCTTTACTTCACAATAAGGATTAGCCGGAGGGTTGTTGGTGTATATGTAAGAACGTGTATTTACCGCCACTTTTCCAGTATAGTGGTTTACTTCATTTTCATGCCAATCAGAAACACCCTCTGCTTTCGTCATCAAATTACTTGATGAGATGTTGAGATTAGAAGAAATCATTGTTGCTTCAACTGTATATCCGGGTCTGTTTTGACTATCCATCCCGTCATAATAATAATTGATCGAGCCTGTTATCACATTATCGCTCTGATATGTTGTCACACTACTGTCTATTGGCTCGTCAGAAAATGTAACCTCCTCTCCGGATACTTGGAAATATATCACATCAACCAGTTCGCGTCCAGATGACGCATTCTGTGCCTGCAATTCAACTTCTTCTATAGCAGGTTCTTGGTTTTCAGCGGCATATGCCGTAACGCTACCTAAAAGCAATGATATTGCCATCATCAGCACTATTGCTCTATTAACTTTCTTACCCATTACTTTTCCTCCTAAAATGTTGTTTGTACTGTCACAGTCACATTATACGGAACGATTGCTCCGATTGACTGTGCATAAGCTGCATAGTTATTGAGAATTGTAACCAGCGCATTGTCTGTCATTGCATTCTTCCAGCTCTGTGCATCAAAATCATATGTATCCGTAAAAGTAATCGTTAATGTCCATTTCCCATTTGATTTCACACCAATGGCGGAATAATTGACATTATTATATGCCAAATGTAAATCTGTTGTGCTGTTCAGCGTCGTTGTTCCGGAGTTCGTCTTCCTTACATAATTTGTTCCGGTAACATCCGACTTAAACTGATTTACTATCGTTGTGCACTCTGTTGAACCCGCAATCTGTTTTGCCATATCCGTTGTGGAACCATAAGATAAATTACTGGGATTATCCTGTAATGAATGGTTCAACAGTGTTGCTGCAGCGGTATATCCTAAAACATTTCCACCCGCTACAACTAATTTGAACTCTGCCCTGACTACTGCCTTTGTAATAGCAGCACGCTGTTCAACAGTATCTTCGATGATTCCTTCTTCAACAGCATATTGTGTGAATCCTTCTAAAGTTGCTACTGCAAAATCTTCGCCTTCAGATATGCTGGCAGGTGCCTGCTCAAGATACTGATTATATAAGGCCAAGGCTTCGCTGTCATACATAGAGATAGAAGCATTGTATATATCCTCGTTTGAGTAAAAATCTTCTGTTTCACCTGTAATCGCAATATACACACCTTCTTCAGTCGGTTCACCGCTGTATTCTTCTGCATGTACGTTTACCGGCACGCTCATAGCCATTACTAAACTTAAGATTACTGTTGCTCTTTTAATATAGTTCTTCATCAGACTTATCCTCCTTTTATTCTGAAACACAATCTGCGCTGTTATATTAGTTAGGCACTGGTCCTAATCCCAACAGACCCGCAAGAAAAATAGCACAGACAACAAGAAGAAAAATTCCTATGCCTACACATCCGATAATTAAGAAATTGGGTATGAACTTTTTCCTAATGACTCTGTTGTATAAATAAGCACTTAAAAACCCTATTCCTAATGCTCCCGATATGACAGGCAAATATGCTACCACTGTAAATAATACCCTATCAACTTCAATCCTCCTTTCCTCAATTCGCTATAGGTCCTCCAAGCGCAAACGCAAAAAGCAATAACAGACAGATTACGACTGGAAATAGCAATGCAAATATTCCTAATATTAGCGTAACATAATAGCTTAATTTCATCCTGCGCCTATGAATGGAAAGAGCAATCAGTACAATTCCAATTCCCCAAAATATAAAAGGCATACATACAAAAACAAATGCCTCCCACTGCATTAGATCAATTAAAAAAATCAGCAATACAACGGATGTAACGGATACAACGCTAATAATAATATTTCTTCTCTCAATTTGTCGTTGATGAACTACCAGACTAATAACATTGTCCAATACCTCCGTAGCTTTATCCGCTGATATTTCTTCTTTGGGTTCTCTTTCTGACTGCATTATTTCTAATACACTAACCTCCAATACATCGGCCAACGGTTTTATGGTGTTAATATCCGGAAAACCCAATCCCCGTTCCCACCGTGAAACCGCTTTATCTGTTACACTTATTTTCTCTGCCAGTTCTGCCTGCGTCCACCCCTTCTCTTTCCTAATTGTTGCTATAAATTCTCCAAACTTCTTGCTGTCCATACTTTCCTCCTCTTTCGGCGTAATTAGATTTTATTATATTTCCTCATTTTATCAACCGATGAATCGTAGAGTTCCGCAAAAATCGCATAAATACGCTCTTTTTCAAATTAATATTTAACTTATTATATCAAAGCAACACCTTCTAACATAGCCTATATTCCCTTTGCACAAAATTGGCACAAAACTTTCCCAACTTGGCACAGCTTTGCGATTTACACGGTAAATCCCCTATGTTAAAATGGGTATCGTGAAAATTCATACATACCAGAAACGCAGGAACGAAGCACACCCCGGCTTCTCCTGCGTTTTTATTACGCAAAGCTGACACTTACATAGGTCAGCTTTGTGCTGTTCAGGAGGTGACATTTTGAAAAAAAGAATCCGGCGGTTGCTGCTGTCCGAAAGAGGCGACTCCTCATATATCAGCAGCTTTGTCTACATTCTGAAGGGAGCTGTAAAGCTCCCTTATTTTTTCTCTAAAAGTGCAAAAGGAAGGGAAATATGAGATATACAGCGTTTCGGATAGGTACATATCATATTTGAGAGAAGTTTCTCAATGTATACTCTAACAAGCTGGATACAAGGGTACATACAAGAAAATACTTAGGTGTGGTTTTACAGGTGGGGAAATACAAATATTATATTCCTATGTCATCCCAGAAACAAACTGACTATCAGATTGCCGGTGATAGATACGGACGGCGCGGATGCGGCTCCGTCACAGGAGACCGAAGCTTCCGCCACAAATAATAAGGCAGCGCTTATTTGGCTTATCGCCTTTGCAGGCATAGCGGCAGCGGTAACAATCGGAATTGTGATTGTGAAGAAGCGGAAGGAAGAAAATTAAAAGGATGTGTATGAAATGCCCTTGATTCGTCAAGGGCATTTTATTAAAATGGAAAGCGGGAGTGCCTGAAGGGTTTCCTGTCCCGGAACCGTGCGGGCTGAAGCAGAGGAGGAAAGTCATATTATGTCCAGACAGATAGTGTGTAGTTCATGTGGTGCGAAATTTCGGCAGTCGCTGCCAAAATGCCCCTACTGTGATACTCTGAATTACAAAGGGGCAGAGGCGGAGTATATGGGAAGGCTGCAAAATCTGCGCGGTGAGGTCGAGAGGCTGGGCGATATACCGGAGCAGGAGACCCGGAAGGAGTTAAAGAAGTTAAAGCCGGTTCTTTTGATTTTGTTGCTCATTGCCGTGGTAGTGGCGGGCATTGTGGGACTGAAAGAGTTTCTTCAAAGAAATGATTCCGAGGCGGATTCTAAGGAAGACATTATGTGGCAAAAAGAGATGTTTCCGGTGCTTGACGAATTATATAATCAGGAAGAGTATGTAACGCTGGTTGAATTGTTCAATGAGGCGTTAATTGATGGGAAGGCAGTTTATGAGTGGAAGCATACGAACTTTTGCTATGAATTTCTGAAATGTCAGGAGATTAACGACCTCTTGGATCAGGAGGCAGCAGGAGTCACAATGGAGGAATATGACGAAGTATTCCTGTTGAACGCTTACTGGCATCTGAGGGGACTCAGCTATGGAACTGAGCTTTCAGAGGGTGAGCAGAAGCGCCTGCAGCCGTATGTTGACGAATGCATCAACCGGGTGGGGACAAGATGGAATTTCTCTGATGAACAACAGGCGGAATTTGAGAAACAGCTAAAGATCAATCAGGGAATTGTGCCATATGATTTATGCGAGGAATATATAAAACAATGGATGAAAGGAAAATGAGACAGTGAAATGTAAGTACTGCGGAGGAAATTTGTCATTGGAAGGAAAATTCTGCCCTCACTGCGGGCGCCTCAATGAGGAAGCCAGACAACATGCGGCAGATATGGAACGCTATCAGGGACATTTTGAAGAGACAAGAAAGGATGTCTACGGTGTAGCAAGGAGATTCAGCGGAATTACTGCCCGGGCAGTCATTATAGCGGCGCTGATGCTTGTAATATTCATTGTTTATCTGATCGACGACAATGTTTTAGACATAAGAAGATGGTTTCTGACCCGGGACGCAAATGCGCATGTGGAGGAATATAGCCTTCAAATGGATCGTTATCTGGAAGAAGAAAATTATTCGGCGTTCAAGTATTTTTGTAATAACCATTATATTGACGGATTTATGGATGAGTATCAGGATTATCAGCCCCTGATTCAGGCAGCAAATGTGTATGAGGTGGTATACAGCAGCATAAATAGTCTGGTTACGGCACGAGACGAAAGAACTGCGGGGTCATATATCAGTAACATAGAGTGGGGATACGCATGGTTTGTGAGAAATAAAGATACAGGTTATTATGCGGATGAAAGTATCAGAGAAAAGAGTATTTCTGTCATGAATCAGATGGAAGCGAAGCTGAAAGTATTACTGCGTGCCTACCTTGGGTTTACGGCGGAGGAGGCAGAAGAGTTCGGGGAACTGAATCAGGCGGAAAGATTATACCTTTTGAACAAAGGAAGTGAAGAGAAGGGTTACGGTGCGGGAGATGAATAATCAGAAAAGAAGTAAAAGACAAAACATAATGCTGATAGGAATGAACATTGTGATCGGAGCGCTCTGCCTGATTCTTCTCGGCAGGGTAGTAAGCATGATTGAGTCTGTCGTTTATGCCTGCGGCCGGTCAGTGAATGTCAGACAACTGGAGAGAGATGTCCGCTATGATGATTTTGCGAATCTGCTTGGAGACTATTATACCGATATGACGACCGGAGCCCGTACAAACGCTGAAATCAAGGAGTATTATGGGGTTGCAAAGTACTATGAAGCTATGTTCTGGTATAAGGCATATATGGAAACCGGTGATCAGGAAAGAGCGTCGGAGGAGTTGAAAAAGGCGGAAGAAGCCTATGATGAGATGGGTTCATGGAACATACTTGCGGAATCAATCGGAAACATATTATCTTTATCGGACGAAAGCATCCCTTAATTACGGGGATGCTACATTTTTGCCACACGCACAGCGAATACAAGACAACAGATTTGTAATATAAGGGAAAAGAGAGGAGTTTATATGAAAGGAAAAACAGGATGCCAAAGAGGGAATGGCAGCAGACTCTCGGAAAATTCAGATGGAAGGAGTTGGGAAAGCGTCTGCTCGTAATCGGAGGTTACTCGTTGAGCTTCTGACTGACTACTATCCTTTAGGGGGTATCAGTAAGCTTAAGGAGTACAGGGAAGTTTTACACGCGAGGGTTGAGGAGTACAGGACAGACGATGTGAAAAAATTTTTAGAAAGTAATAAGAGAATACTTAGGTGTGGTTTTACAGGTGCAGATTTCGGATGAACGGAGCCCCTTTCCCGCGTCAGCGGTGTAAGAGGCTCGCACCAGCGGTGCGCTATCCGTTTGTTACTTGATAATAGTCACGGCTGCCAAATACTTCAAACAGGTTCGGCATTTATTTACATCCATGTACATTATTGTTCTATATAAATCCGAATTAGTCATCATTTTATGCATTGCTTATGGTCTCCTTTGGTATCGTCGATTACCGGAAATTCAGAGGCTCGTTATTTGATCTTAAAATACAACTGATACGGTTCGTAACCAATGTCCTTCAGCCGACAGAAATTGATGCCGGGATCTTGGTTTTCTGTACGGAAAAAGGTTTGAAAATCACCCCATTGACGTTCGGTATCTGCTGAAAGCTCATCTGCCGGGTTTTCACTCTCAAGGTAAAGAATTCTTTCCTGTGGGGTTATGCCGACAAGCGCTTCTGAACCATAACAGAAAGCACCTATTGAGGTATCATCCGGTAATGGTACAAAGCGGATACCAATTGGAAATAGCAGGACAATTGTGTCACCCTTGTTCCATGTTCGTGAAATCGTGACAAATTCGTTTGTAGCTCCCGTCTGTACAATCAGCTCGTTATTAACGTATATTTTTGCCTCCGCAGCAATCCAATCGGGAATGCGTAGGAAAATGCGAAGCGCTGCTGGTTGTTCTGAATCAATAGTAATCACGTATTTCTTAAAATCGGGTTTGTTGGCAAATACGCTGGTCGTGGCGCTGATCGTTTGTTTTGCGTTGTTTTCGGAGGAATTCTGTAAGCTGCCATTCATATAGTCCTGGTTAAGGTGTAGTGAGATCCTATTTTCACCAACTGCAAAATTTGCTGCTGCATTTGCATACTGCGTCACATAGATTTCGTTTTCGTTTTGATAAAACATCATACGATTGAAAGCGGCATTTGCCTGAACCATTGTTCCGTGACAGCAGAAGAAACTATCCATTTCCCCGGCCCAGTCTTTTCTGCTTCCTGCTTTCATTGGCAGAAAATAGGTCAAAAGTCCAAATCCCGGTTTCCCATCCCTGGGTTGGCCTCTCCAATAGGTTTGTGCCAGAATTCCGTTATTAATATTGTATTCGATATAGTGCATGTAGGAAGGATCTTTTGTCTGGCGGAATAAAAATTCAGCTAAACGAATCATGTTGTATACGGTGCAGTGTTCCTGATTTTTATCGCCAAGTCGTGCCTTTAGTTTGCGCATGGGTGTCCATATTTCACCTTGTGTCTGACCGCCTGTTACAAAGCAGCCGCGATCAGTCACTGCACATTTCCAGTACATTTTTACGATTTCCAGCCACTTTTCGTCACCGGTAATTTCATATGCCATTGCGCAGCCAAGTATCTCAGGTATTGTCGTGTTTGCATGCATATTGGTAAGAACATCCTTACCTTCAAGCAATGGATCAAACAGTCTGCGCCGGTAATAGCGATCCATCAGAACACGATACTTTTCACTGCCTGTAATTTTGTATAGTTGTCCCCAGACTTCAAGCATTCCTCCAGTTTCGACATCAAGAATATTGTCAAACTGCTCCTGGGTGTACTCACCGCTCCAACGATAAAACCAGTCTGCAAGTCTATCGGCAACCTTGAGTGCCTGATTATTTTCCATGTATTGATATACATCAATAAGTCCCATAAACAGTTTATGTATTGTGTACTGCGGTGCCCATACGGCTTTTCCTTTTCCGAGCCAATACAGGTATTTCTCAGGAATGGAACAGGCCCATTCGCCGCCGTTATCTTCCTGACACATAAAAAGCTCGTTTACAATCACGTCTGCCTTTGACTTCAATTCCATGTCTTTGGATTTCTCATAATGGAGAGCAGCAGCCGATAGCCAGTGTCCGAGAAAATGACCTCGTAATTGACAGCTGGGATCTTCCCAGCCACCCATGATTTCAGTGTCCATTCCGCGTCCTGAAACCCTTCCGGCTTCCAGCATAAAGTTGCGCAGTAAATGCTGGGTTTTTAATTTCATCAGATATTCTCTGTTATCCTTTTCGCGCCTGAGAAAGTCTGATTCATATAGAATTACGGATGTTCCTCTTAATTCATGCATATCTTTTGCTCCTTAATGCGTTTTTCTTTATATTACCAAATATATGGAGAAATAGAATGTAGATTCGGGATAAAAGCATGTAGATTCTGGATTTTGTTTTGCAATTTCATAACATAAGCAATATAATAAGCATACTATGCATACCGTTTTTTCTAAAGAAGGGCGTTTATATGTTATATTTTTCTATAGAGCAAAAACATATTATTACGCAGTGTAACTACAATTACAGTCCGGAGGGGATCTACCATCCAGATCGCGTGATGAAGGAGTATGATTTCTTATTGCTGATAAATGGCAGCTGGGAAATTGTCGAGGAGGATCAGACCTATCTGCTCCATGAGGGAGATTTGCTTATCCTTGAACCCGGATTACACCATTTTAGCCGCAAGAGGTGCTCGCCTGAGATGCGCAACATGTATCTTCATTGCGCTCCGTTACCTGCGGACGGAAATTCTGTAGGAAATGTCATTGGAGTTTCCAAGCAGACCGATAGCAGATGTGCTCCGGAAATCAGCAGATTGTTCCGGAACATTATCGAGGAATATTGGAACCGGCATGATCAGTACAGCAATCAAAGAATAGGGAATTTGTTTGAACTGCTTTTGATGGAACTGGCAGTCTGCGGTCAGAAGAATCAGATTGCAGATCCGGTTATTTCGGAAGTTCTTCAATTTTTTTTGGAAAACAATGATAAATTTTTTAAAACAGATGAAATCTCTGCTCATTTTGGTATCAATGCACATAGTCTGAATCTTCGATTCAAAAAAGTAACAGGCACAACGCTTTATCAGTATCAGCTGACTCAGAAACTAAACATGATTCACGAAGTTCTCATTGAAAATCCTTCGCGTGGTCTTAGGGATATTGCGCTCAGCTTTGGCTTTTATGATGAATTTCAGTTTTCAAAATTGTACAAGCGTCAGTTTGGATATCCTCCGTCCTGCAGGCGGAAGGGCAGTCGTATAGACAACGTCCCTACGATAGTCCGTGGCGGTCAATCCGGGTGTGAGGCAGGTGAAATTCCTACCTGAAAGAGAGAAAGCGCAATTTAGGTAGGAAAAGCAGAGGGAGGGGGGCAATTTCCCATGGCATGTACAAGTACCGGAGAAGTACATGCGGATTTGCGGGTCTGCCGATTTCCGCATGTACAAACGCCGGAGAAGTACCTGCGACTTGGCGGATTTGACGCCTTCCGCATGTATAGATACAGGGCAAGCTGCTACGCCGGGACAAAAGCAACGTCCCTACGACAGTTGTTCAATAATGCTTTGCTTTGCGGCCTGTCCGTATACGATGCACGGGATCAGGCAGCCGAGCAGCGCGAAGACGGGAACCGCCAGTAGAACCGGAAGACAGGTGAAGCCTGCCCGGAAGAACCAGAACAGGTTTTCCAGAAACCTTCCTACCAGCGGATTTAACAGGAGTGAGAGGACAAGGGCGGCAGTGGATGCCCCCAGAGCGTAAAACAATCCCTCACAGACCAGCATGGATTTGAGCTGGCGTTTCGTCATGCCTACTGCCTGCAATACAGCAAATTCCCGTTTGCGCGACAGTATGCCGGTCATGATCGCGTTGAAGAAGTTTAAAACGCCGACCAGACCGATTACAGCGCAGAGGACACCGCCCAGTAAAAGAAACATCTTACGCACGTCTTCAAATTCGGTTCGCAGGGTTGCCTTGCTTTCGTACATAAGCCCGGAGGGGTCATTTTTCGTCAGCGCATCGAGATAGGCTTCCGCAGACTGTTCGGCAGCAGCATCCGGGGTGTCAAAGAGATACAACATCGGAACAGGTGTCTGTCCGCTGTCTGCCGCCAGCTTTTCAACCGGCAGCACGAAGCTGTAACCCAAAGTCTGGTATCTGTGGCTCATGGAGTTCGGAACACATACATAGGCACAGATCGTATAGTCAATATCTACACTGTCCGCGATGCGATACTCCAGAAATTCGTAAGGCGTGTTTTCATCGCTTTTTTCTCCCGTCCGGGAATCCACATAATAGGAGTCCTTCACATAGCTGATCGTCTGTGTGGAACCCACGGGAGGGTAATATTCCTGATGTGATACATTACCATAGTCGTCCACATAGACAGCGAGTGCAATGGCATGACTGTGCTCCTGAAACAAGGCGTTAATATCTCCCTCTACTACTGTCAGTTTGTCAAAAAGCACCTTATCAAGTCCCTCTATCAGTGCATTACTTCCTATCAGGTTCCCCCGGCGCGCGGATTGATTCAGCGATAGCTCGAGTGCTTCTCCGGATGCATAACGAGACATTTCGGTTCGCCAGGATTTCTCCGGCATCCATCCGATAATATCCCCATTGTTCAGCGTGTAGCCACAGCCGGCGGTGGTCTGTGATGTTTCCGAAGAAATCTCTTGTATCACATCCTCAGAAAAATAATTGCTCGTATTGAGAGTAAAGTTGAAGTAATCAGCGCTGCTGACAATAAAGTCGGCGCAGGTCTGTTGTTGTAGGAATTTCTCTGTGTCAAAGCCACCTGTAAACATAACAAGCATATTTAAAAGCACGACGGACAGGGTAAGGGAAATGATTACAAGGGTTGTCTTGCTCTTGTTCCGTCCCAGATTTGCAAATGCCATCTGATAAACCTTAGCGCCGCGGGTAGAACGACTCTTCTTCCGCGAGGGCAGGGCATCGGTATATTTGGTTGCCTCTACAGGGGACACCTTTCCTGCAAGCCTGCCGGGGCGTGCGCAGGATATCAGGACAGTAATCAGGGAAAACAGTGCGGAAGCAATAAATATCAAGGGTGAGGCACTGGTAATTACCTTGTCTGTACCCAGAATGGTCTGTGCCAGCACGACAGGTGTCAGCAGAGCACCTACGGCATAACCGGCAAGCAGACCAATCGGGATGCCGGCGACACACAGAAGAAGCGCCTGCTGACGGATGATCCGCCGCAGCTGTCTGGGCGTAACGCCTATTGTTTTCAGCAAACCGTAGAAGCGGATGTCCCCGGTGACGGAAATCTGAAAGATATTGTAAATAATCAGATAGCCGGTAAAAATGACCAGTAGCAGGAATGCTGCGACGGCAATTATGGTTGTGGCATCGATGCTCTCACCTAGTTTCGCAGTGGTATAACCCCAGTTGACACCGATACGGGCACTGTTTTCCGCGTCACGGGTTTCCCATGTGTAACCGAGGTCGCGGTCTACCTGCTCCATCTGCCCCCTGATATCCATGCTGGAAACCATCATTACCAAAAGATCTGAACGGAAGGGCGGCATTCCTGCGGAAATATCCTCTTTTTCCACATTTTCTGCATATTCCCGTGAGATGTTGATATAGTGTGTAGGGCTGAGGGTATCGTATTCCCACCAGCCCACCAGTGTAAAGGTGTCAGTCCTATCAAGGGTGGTAGCATTTTCGTCAAAGGTATGGTAGGTCAGCGAAACCTCAGCGCCAATTTCGGGATCGACGCCTAAAAGACTCAGTGCTTTTGTATCCATGGTGATTTCGTTACCGCTCTGGGGCATGCGTCCGTGATCCGGCGTGGCGAAGCTCCAGGTAGCGCAATTCTCATCCATAAAGCTGACTTCTGCGGTATCCTCGGCGAAAACGCCGCTGTTTATGTAGCCGATGACAATGCGTTCACCGGCGGCTTTTACCTTCTTGTGGGCGGAAATTGCCTGCATCTGTTCTTCTGTCACATCCTTAAAGGAACCATGACAATAGCCACCCATCTGTCGAAAGGTAAACATTTCGTAGTTGGCATTGATGGACATGGCAATGGTAAACAATGATGTGAACAGCAGCGTTGTCAGGACAATGGCGGCAACGGCGATCAGATTGCGTCTGCGGGATGCCCACAGGGAACGGAAGCTCAGGTGTCTTATGCATTTTGCGTTTTTGACGTTCATCATAGCCACCCCCTAATTTCCGGAGACGATGCGGCCGTCTTCAATGCGGATGATGCGGTCAGCCAGCTGGGCGATTTCCTCGTTATGGGTAATCATGACGATTGTCTGCGTGAACTTCTGACTGGTCACTTTAAGGAGACTTAAGACATCCTGACTTGTCTTGGAATCCAGATTTCCGGTCGGCTCATCCGCAAGGATGATGGCGGGAGCGGCGGCGAGCGCACGGGCAATGGCAACGCGCTGCTGCTGTCCCCCGGAAAGCTGGTTCGGCAGTGCATCCAGACGCTCTTCCAGACCGAGAGTGTGTACAATTTTCTGGATAAAATCGCGGTCTGCCCTGCCGCCGTCGAGTTCGATGGGGAGAACAATGTTTTCATAGACATTCAGGACGGGGACGAGGTTGTATGCCTGAAATACAAAACCGATTTTGCGGCGGCGGAAGATTGTCAGAGCCTCCTCCTTCAGTGAAAAAATATCCTTGCCGTCAATTGTTACCGTTCCGCCGGTGGGACGGTCGAGCCCTCCCAGCATATGTAACAGGGTAGACTTGCCGGAGCCTGATGTGCCGACAATGGAGACGAATTCTCCCTTTTCGACGCTAAGGCTGATTCCGTCAAGCGCATGAACGGCATTTTCACCGGAGCCATACACCTTCGTCAGGTTATTTGCATTCAAAATACTCATAATCAGTTACCTCCATGAAAAATCTGTTTGTCATCTTTCAGATTATCTCATGTGATTCTTTCCACATTCTTTCATGGGAAAAAGAACTATGACAGTTTTGTAAGAATTGATACACAATATTCATCGAGACAGGAAAACAGAAAATGTAGTACCCTTTCCCGGGGTGGAAGTCACCTTAATATAGCCGCCTTGTCCGGATATGATTTCTCTGGCAAGGTATAATCCGATACCGACACCTTCCTGCCCGCGTGCTGTCTCAGAGCGGTAAAACCGTGTAAAAATTTTCGCCTGTTCCTCTTCGGGGATACCGGCACCTGTGTCGGAAATGTCAATACGGGCGAACATTTCATAATCGGCAACAGAAAGTGCTATGCCGCCCTGTGCGGTATACTTGATTGCATTATCCAGTATGTTTGCAAGCGCCTCGAAGGTCCATTTTTCATCAAAAACAGCCTTGACATTTGTGTCATGCAGATTTATGGATAGACCTTTATCCTTTGCTTTGGGGCAATACTGCGTCACCAGCCTTTGCAGCATGGGCTGCAGCCCTTGCATTTGCGGTGACAGGGAAATAATACCGTTTTCAAGCCGGGACAGTTTTACCAGTGAGTCAATCAGAAAGCGAAGCTTTTCTGACTGTTGGTAGATGGCTTCAGCGTTAGCTCTGGCTGATTCGGAAAGCGCTTCCTCCTGTAATAATTCGCTGTATAAAATCAGATTGGCAATCGGTGTTTTCGTCTGGTGGGAAATATCTGCGATCAGCGATTTGATTTTTTCCTTTTCCGTTGCCACATTGCGGGCAGAGGTTTCCGATGCGGAGAGGTAGTGTGCGAATCTGGTCTCGAGGGAAGATAATCTGCTCTCATCGAAGGTATTTTCAATAAAAGAGCCATTGATTGCTGCATCCAGCATTTTTTCGATTGAAGAAATGGTTTTTTGTGTTTTCCGGCGATTCCACAGCACCAGAACGACCGCTGCGCCCAGACAGACTATTCCTATCATTAATCCTAAATTATTCATCGTGTTTCACCCAACTGTACCCGATTCCGTATATGGTTTTAATGTAATTCTGCGCCTGCAATTTATCGCGCAGCCGCTTTACCGTGACAGAAAGAGCATTTTCATCTACATACTCCGCTCCGTCTGACCATATCCGGTCAATAAGAACGCTGCGGCTCATGACCTGTCCTCTGTTTTCAATCAGAAGATACAGTAGCTTTTGCTCCGTTTTACTCAATTCTATTTCTTTCCCGTCCGCGCAGAAATGAAGATGTGGGAAATCAAACACAAAGTGGTCGACCTGAATTACGGAATCCCTTTCGGCAGACGAAGCCCTCCGCAGCTGTGTATTGATCCTTGCCCGCAGGACAGAGAGGGAAAAGGGCTTCGTAATATAATCGTCTGCACCGCGCTCCAGTCCATCCACAATATCAAGATCCGTGTCGTTTGCTGTCAGCATTATGACCGGCAGTCCGGGATTATCTTTCTTGATCTCACGCAGCAGCTCCAGTCCGTTTCCATCCGGCAGATTAATGTCCAACAGGACTAGAGAGACCATGCCGCACAGAAGCTGTCCCCGCGCCTCGCTGATATTGAGGCAGGGAATCACCTGCCTGCTTTCCGTTTTCAGTGCCTTACATAAGCCCTGACTGAGACTTATATCATCCTCTACAATTAAGATCTGTTCCATCGGGTACCTCCTGCGGAGCCATTCCTATTGTCTGCATTCTTCCGCCAGTCACTTTTCAACAGTCTGCACTCAACACTGCTGTCTCATTTCTTTGTAACACATAGTTTTCTCTATTGCAAGAATCATATTGCGACGATATACATTGACAAAAGAGGCATCCTTAAATATTTGTTGCGCGAGTAATAGTATGTGTGTTAGAATATATCAAAAGAGTATTTTGATATGATTAGGAACTGGAAGAGAAGAAATACCGGGAGGCGGTGGAAATGGATAGAGGGACAGCGAAATTCATATATCATTTAACAATGTGCAGGAGCCGCCGGATGATCACTGCGGAATTTGGGCGGGACTTCTGGAAGCGGTTCAGGGAATTCAGTGATAAACGTTTCCGTGAACTGATTGCGGAGTTCCCCGATATTGGGGAGAGCATGTTTGCATTGAACTATGCCTATGCTCCGGGTTATGTTGCATGGTGGAATGCCATGGAGCTGCTTGGACTTGAACAGCACCAGTGCGATGTCCTGATGCTGCGGATGAATGAAAAAATGCTTCTCACGGTGCCGAAGGCGGCGCTTCATGCCGTGGGGAAGAGCTACCTGAAAAATATGCAGAAAGGCGCCCGGAAGCGCATGCAGAATCCGCCCGGCAAAATCCATGAGTTCGATTGGGATATCCAGTACAGGGATAAAGGAAACGGAAGCTTTGACATAGACATCTTCAGGTGTGGGTTCATCGCCTACACAGAAAAATACGGCTGCAAAAATATGCTTCCGGCGATCTGTCAGGTAGATTACATGATTTCCCACTATATGAATGTGGGCTTTGAGCGGACGGGCACACTCGGAGCGGGCTGCGATAAGTGTGACGGAAAGTACTGCCTGATGGGGCAGTGCAGCTGGGACATTGAGAAGAGGCTTGCCGAGAGAAAGTAGCCGGCAACGGAAAAAGATTACGGAGAAAGTTTCTCAACTGCGGGGCTTGCAATTATCCAAAGGTTAGTATAAACTAACTCATGAATAAATCATGTGAGCTCCGGTCAAGCCGGAGGGCTGCTGAACCTTCGGCCGGGGTTTACATTTCTGGAAGGGAGAAATTACAATGGATTATTTGCAGATTGAGAAAGTAATAGGCAGAGAAATTTTAGATTCCAGAGGTAATCCCACCGTGGAGGCAGAGGTTTACCTTGCCGATGGCACTGTAGGAAGAGGAACAGCACCCAGTGGGGCATCCACAGGTGAGTTTGAAGCTCTGGAGCTTCGGGATGGAGATAAATCAAGATACTCCGGAAAGGGAGTACAGAAGGCGGTTGAGAATATCAATACCGTTATCAATGAAACGTTGACCGGCATGGATGCATCTGACATTTATGCCATTGACAGGGCTATGATCAAGGCAGACGGAACAAAGGACAAGTCAAAGCTTGGAGCAAATGCAATCCTTGCCGTTTCCATTGCGTGCTGTCGTGCGGCTGCTATTTCGCTGGATGTGCCCCTGTACCGTTTCCTCGGCGGTGTGTCAGGAAACAGACTGCCGGTTCCTATGATGAATATTATCAACGGTGGTTGTCATGCACTTTCATCGGGACTGGATGTTCAGGAATTTATGATTATGCCGGTAGGCGCTCCTTCCTTTAAGGAATGTCTGAGATGGTGTGCGGAGGTATTTCATGCGTTGGCAGCGATTCTGAAGGATCGCGGACTTGCAACCTCTGTAGGAGATGAGGGTGGATTTGCACCTGCACTGAAGTCCGATGAGGATGCGATTGAGACAATTCTTGAAGCAGTTAAGAAGGCTGGCTATGAGCCGGGAAAGGATTTCCGTATCGCTATGGATGCTGCGTCCAGCGAGTGGAAGACCGGTAAGATCGGCGAATACAAGCTTCCTAAGGCGGGAACGGTATATACCTCTGACGAGCTGATTGCACACTGGAAAAAGCTCGTCGAGAAATATCCCATCATCTCCATTGAAGATGCGTTGGATGAGGAGGACTGGGAAGGCTGGAAGAAGCTGACAGCAGAGCTTGGTGACAAGGTTCAGCTTGTCGGAGATGATCTGTTTGTGACGAATACGGAGAGACTTTCCAAGGGAATTTCCCTCGGCTGCGGTAATTCGATTCTGATTAAGCTGAATCAGATCGGTTCCGTTTCGGAGACGCTCGAGGCTATCAAGATGGCGCATAAGGCAGGCTATACAGCAATTTCCTCTCACCGCTCCGGCGAGACGGAGGACACAACAATTGCGGATCTCGCGGTTGCACTGAATACCTGCCAGATTAAGACAGGAGCGCCCAGCCGTTCCGAGCGTGTTGCGAAGTACAATCAGCTTCTGCGCATTGAGGAGGAACTGGGAGAGGCAGCTGTCTATCCCGGAATCAAAGCATTCAATGTACAAAATTAATTAGCCATTATCTGATCAATACCATACACATACATAATCCCAAAAGCGGCTCCGGTAATCCCGGGGCTGTTTTTGCGGGCGGGATACATATTTATTATGAAAAAATAAGAATTGCCGTCGTTGACATTCCATGGGTTTCAGTATAGAATTTAGCTCAATAAAAACAGATATGAGCGCAGCAGAGGGAGTAAACCATATGATTATTGACGAAAAATTTTTCGCCGGTCTGGGGGAGGACAGGAGGAAATATGCGTCGGGTGTCATTCTGCCGGATGGAAGCTACAGACTGACACAGGCAGGGCATCTGCACACACTGATGGATATTATGGCGATGTCTGCGAATGAAATATGGGAGAAGATTCCTAAGAATGATTCGCCGCTGTTCTGGCTGATCGAGCATACCGGCTGTGTGATTACGGATGAGAATTCCACAGTGGGTCTGGCAATGACGCCGGAGCAGGAGGCTACCTACAGGAGACTGGTTGCGCATGATATTATTGCAGATAAATACTTTGATCTGACAGGGGAACGAAAGAAAGCCGCTCAGCTGATGGCTGAGCAGGGATAGGGGATAATTGGAATTATGACCGCTTGGCTGGTGTACGCAGGAATTTTGATCTATATGGAGCTTGTTTTCCATCTGGGAAGCTATGGCTTTCAGGGATGCAATCCGATCTTTACGATTGGCGTGATCGCGCTGATCTCAGCATTGCAGGCATTGATAGGAAGCTGTTTTTCAGAGAAGGGAGAGAAAACAGCGTCGCGTATCATGCTTTGGCTGCAATTTACTGTCTTTGCCGTACAGGCTGTCTATATGCACATTTTCCGGCAGCCGCTCCAGCTTGCGGCAATGTTTCTCGGCGGACAGAACGCACTGACTAACTACTGGCGGGAAGCGCTGTTGGGTGTCCTGCAGACGACGCCCCTGCTTGTGCTTTTTGCTCTGCCGGTCATTGTACTGGAGATTCTGAGAAAGAAGAAAATCTGGCAGCCCCATCCATGGCAGAGTATTCAGAGACTGCGTCTGATATTGCTTGCGTGGGCCGCATTGGTCTACAGCGTGTGCAGTATACTGATCGGCGGCATGGTCAGTGCCGACTACGCGGAGCAGTACAGGGAGTATTACGACCCCGCGACTGTGATGCAGGAGATGGGTGTGCTCGTGATGGTACAGAGGGATGGCGTCTATGAGATTGCTTCCCTGTTTGACAGAATACCGAAGAAGCCGGACAATGCGATGCAGGTATCGGCGGGAGCGACAGTCGCAGAGACACCTATGCCGGAGGAGCCGTCCGGTGAAGAGAATCCAACGGATGATACAGCAGAGCCGGACAACACGGATGCCCCCATGCCGGAGAGTACGCCGGAGCCTGTGGAAGAGGAAAAACAGCCGGATACCTCACCTCATGCGTTTGAGCTTGATCTGGCAAAGCTGGCGGAGCTTTCACAGGGCGGAAAAGAAGAAAAGTGGCTGGCGGAGTACATCGCAGGACTGACTCCGACGAACCGGAATGAATATACCGGAATGTTTGAGGGCTATAATCTGATCTTCCTGACAGCGGAAGGCTTTTCGACCTATGCTATCCGGGAGGATCTGACACCGACCCTCTATAAGCTCGTGAATTCCGGATTTGTATTTAACAATTACTATGTGCCGCTCTGGCAGACGAGTACCAGTGACGGCGAGTATGTGAACTGCACGGGATTAATACCGGACGGGCAGTTCAGTATGCGGAAGAGTGCATCTAACAATATGGCATACACGCTGCCGAGATTCTTTTCTGCTGAGGGAGTGTATTGCCGTGCCTACCACAACAACACCCTGAGTTACTATGACCGTTATCTGTCCCATCCGAATCTGGGGTACGATTTCAAAGCGATCAAGCTGGGAGGTCTGTCCGAGGCGGAGTGGGGAAGCCAGCTGTTTACAGTCGAGCATCCGAAGGCATGGCCGGCATCTGACTATGAGATGATGCAGGGAACCGTTGGCGAATATATCAATGACGACCGATTCCATGTGTATTACATGACCGTCTCCGGGCATATGAATTACAATTTCAAGGGGAATCAGATGTCCGCATGGAACAAGGATGCCGTGGCGGAGCTGGATATGACGGAAAATGCGAGGGCTTATATTGCCTGCAACATTGAGCTTGATAAGGCGCTGCAGTATCTGCTTGAGCAGCTGGAGCAGGCGGGTAAGCTGGACAATACTGTCATCTGTCTGAGCGCCGACCATTACCCCTATGGAATGACGCAGGAGCAGTACGAGGAGCTGGCGGGAAAGGATCTGTCGAAGGACATGGATCTCTACCGGAACAGCCTGATTTTGTGGAATAATGCCATGGAGGAACCGGTCTATGTGGATAAGGTCTGCTGCTCCATTGACATTCTGCCGACGCTGCTAAATCTGTTTGGGTTTGATTATGATTCGCGTATGTACGCCGGAAGAGATATTTTTTCTGACGGTGAGGGGCTTGTTATTTTTAACGACCAGAGCTTTGTGAGCGATACTGTTGCCTACAGCAAGAAGCAGAAGACGACCGCATGGAAGAAGGAGCTCTCGGAGGAAGAGCAGACAGCTTATATGACGGCAATGAAGCAGGAGGTCAAGAACCGGTATCTGTTCAGCGCATATGTTCTGAGAAACAATTATTATGACATTGTCAGCCAGTGTATTTTGCAGGACGGTGCGCCGGATGCACAATAAGCGGCGGTAACATGCAGAAGTTCCTCTTTTTATTTGGAAGAAGCCTGTATATAATGAATCTATGCTGAAGGAAACAAAAAATAATAGATAGATAAAACAGCATAAGGAGAGGAAAGTATATGGATAGAAGATTATACAAATCAACATCAAATGTAGTGTTTGCGGGTGTGTGCGGAGGTATCGGTGAGTATTTCGGAATTGATCCCACATGGATTCGTCTTGCTTGGGTGATTTTCTGCCTCGCAGGCGGCAGCGGAATTCTCGCATACATTATTGCGGCGTGCATTGTTCCGAGCCGTAGCTAAACAAAACAAGAGGGGAGGTCTTCTCCGTCGGGAAGCCGGTGGGGAAGGCTTCTTTTGTTAGGCGTAGAAAGTTAAGAATAGCTTAAGGAATTTTACCAATCAAATTTATTTTTATCCTATAAGATGTCAGTATGCTTGTAGGAAGAGGTGAGATTATGTTTACCAGACAGGATGCAGACAGGGAACTGGAGCTGGCGGAAAAGATGAATCCGGGCGCATGGATTGATCACAGCAGGGCAACCGGGAAGAATGCGGAGCTGATTGCGAGAGCGGCAGGTATGGATGTGGAGAAAGCATACTGCATGGGACTGCTGCACGACATCGGCCGCCGTGAGGGTGTTTTTGCGATCCGGCATATTTTCGAGGGCTACTATTATATGAACCGTATCGGACAGCCGGAGATTGCGAGGATCTGTCTGACACATTCCTTTCCGGGCGGGGACAGCCGTACTTATTTCGGCAAATATGACTGCACGGAGGAGGAAGTCAGATTTCTGGACAAATTTATCGGAAACGTGAAGTTCGATGACTACGACAGACTGATTCAGCTCTGTGACGCCATATCGCTGCCGACAGGGGCGTGCATTATGGAGAAGAGGCTGCTGGACGTGGCGCTGCGCTACGGTGTACAGGACTTTGTGACGAGCAAGTGGAGAGCCAGTCTGGATAATAAGAAGCATTTTGATGAATTGTGCGGATGTAACATCTACACGCTGCTGCCGAACATTGTGGAAAATTCATTTGCTAATCTCTGATAAGACGTTTTGGTTAAGTTGAACAGTTTTACCATAAATTTTCTACATCAATTTGTGTCGAAAAAATAGACAAATTGCATTCTGGGAGCTAAAATGAAAGAGAATACAGGAAAGGAAAGGAATTCCCTATGAAGAGAAAAATTGTAGCAACACTTGTAATAGCAATGACAATGGGTGTTCTGGCGGGATGCGGCGGAATTAGTGACGGACCGATTTCACCGGTTTCCACTCTGGATCCCCAGCCGATTATAACAGACGCACCGCAGGAGGGCGGCTCATCGGAGGAATCCTCTGAGGAACCGAGCGTTGAGAAGGAGCCGGTAGTCTATGACGATGGCATGTCATCCGGCGGTGAAACGCACACAATCGGCAACAGAGTACAGGTAGACGGTAAGATGCAGAGCTGGCTTACCGGTGAGTGGAAGGATGCATCTGTCGCTGAGAGAAGAAGCATGGCGGTTATGATGCCGAATAACAGGCGTGCAGGCTATAAGTCAACCTCACCCCTTCTGCGCCAGAACGGTATCTCCTACGCGAGCGTGATTTATGAAGCGCCGGTAGAGGGACGTATCACACGTCTGATGGCACTGTTTGAGGATTACGACGACCTGAGCACGATCGGGCCGGTGCGTTCCAGCCGTGATTATTATGTATATGAGGCAATGGCGTTTGATGCCATCTATGTAAACTGGGGTCTTGCACGTCCCTGGGTTGAAGAGCTGATCAACTCCGACAGAGTAGATAATATCAGCGCTACCGTAGACGGTATCTACAACGGATATGATGCTGCGTTCAAGAGAGATTCCTCACTGATTCCCGGTGCAGTCACCGAGTTTACGGGTTATCTCGATGTGGCAGGCTACACAAAGGGTGTAGAGGCGCGAGGCTATGCGAAAAATTATGACAGCAGCTTTGGAAAGATCTTCGAGTTTGCAGATGACGGTTATCTGGCTACTTATGATGACTGCTTGGATATTACGAAGATTTATCCGGGCGGAACGCAGACGAACTCCGGCGGATACGGAAGTCATACCCCTTGCTTTACTTATAATCCGGCAGACAGACTTTATTACCGTACCCAGTGGGGAGCGGCACATACGGATGGCATGAATGATCAGCAGCTGGCAGTGACGAACGTTATCCTGAAGGTATGCGACGGTTCTGAGAGACTTCCTGACAACCCGGACTATGACTACCTTGCGTTTGAGACAATCGGCAGCGGCAATGCCTATATTTTCACCAACGGCAAGTTTATCGAGGCTACATGGAGCCGCAGCAGCGAGTCTTCTCCTACCCATTACTATGACAAGTCCGGCAATGAGGTTGTTCTGAATCAGGGAAAGACATGGATCTGCTGTATCTGGGATGACTACTCATATTATATGGCTTGGGAATAAACTAAGATAAAAAAACAGTATTTTTTAATATCTTTCGCAAAATGAAAGCGGATACCACAGAAATTTTGTTATACAATTACCTTGCATTTTAAGGAGGCGTAAACAAAATGAGGGTATCCGCTTTAAAAAATCAGGAAGAAATTCTGAGAGGCAATCTGTGGAAGGCAATTCTTTCTCTGGCTGTTCCGGTGTTCATCAACAGCTTTATCCAGACAATGTACAATCTGACAGACACCTACTGGCTGGGCAAGCTGGGAACGGAGCAGCTTGCTGCCATAAATCTTGTCACTCCGGTTCAGAACATCATTATAAATTTTGGCTCGGGAATCACGGTGGCGGGTTCGGTGCTGATTGCCCAGTATATCGGAGCCGGTGAAAAGCAGGCAGCAAGAAGCATTGCGAATCAGATATTTGTCTGTGCAATGGGCTTTGCACTGGTCTGTGCAGCGTTATGCTTTCTGTTTACACCGGCGATTGTCCGCTGGCTTGGGGCGGACGGGGAGACCTATCTGCACGCGGTCGTCTATCTGCGTGTTGTCCTGTGGGATATGCCGTTTCTGTTCATGGTCAACATTTTTTCGGCTGTTCATCAGTCTCAGGGGGATGCGGTTTCCCCTATGTTCCTGAACCTGCTGGGAATCGTCCTGAACATGATTCTCGATCCGGCACTGATCGTTCTTTTCGGCATGGGAGTGGCGGGGGCAGCGCTTGCCACCGTCTTTGCAAAGCTGGTACCGGCAGCCGTGGCATTTTATCTGCTTGCGAAAAGCAGAGATGATGTGGCGCTTGACAGGAAATATATGCGTCTAGAGAGGGAAGGGGTCGGGTTGATCCTGCGCATCGGGCTTCCCACGGCAATCGGCGGAAGCACAATGCAGCTAGGATTTCTTCTGATGAGCAGAAACGTTTATGTGTATGGCACACAGGCGATGGCAGCATACGGAATCGGAAATAAGGTCAACAGTCTTGTGACGCTGCCGACAAACGGCATCGGCTCTGCTGTCTCCACGATCGTAGGCCAGAATATGGGTGCGGGGCGAATTGACAGGGCGAGAAAGGGTTATCTGATCGCAATGGGCATTTCGGTGGTCTTCCTTTTGGTCGGCGGGGGAATCCTGTCGCTTGCCCCTATATCGACAGCCGTAGTCGGTACTTTTTCCGAAGACCCGGGAGTCATTGCAATGGCAGCCGATTTCTTAAGTATTATGGCTTTCTGGTGTTTTGCGAACGGTGTGTACAATGCCACGACAGGATTGTTTAACGGCACAGGGCATACGGAGGTGACAATGGCAATCAGCGCGACAAGACTTTGGGTATTCCGCTTTGTCACCCTCTGGTTTTGTGAGAGCGTTTTAAAGCTCGGCGTGCGGAGCGTCTGGTATTCTGTAGTTGTCAGCAACGGTATTTCTGCGGTAATATTGTACATATTATATCTGACAGGAATCTGGAAGAAATCAAAGATCAGGACACATAAGGAGCAGAATAAGGAGAATGAAAGCAGTGCAGCGTAAGACAAGGAGGGGCAGAATCGTTTTTCTGGTGGTTCTGGCGATCATCATTTTGTTAAATATTGCGGCGTGGGTGAGCAGTTCCTTTTGCGACTGGTACATTGCCCATGTGTTTCCCCTATGGGTAAATACGCTCGGACGCATCACGGGTATTTTCCCATTTTCCGTGGGAGAGTGGATGATTCTGCTCGGACTTGCGCTCGTGGCGGTGGCAGCCGCACTCGGGCTTATATGGGCGGTGATCGGAGGAATCAGCGCTGTGCGGGCTATTGGCAGACACCGTTCCGGGATGGAGCGGCGGGAAAAGGTTGCCGGTAGATTTCAGCGTTTCAGCTGTGGCTTCTACCGGTTCTTTGCATGGGCATTGCTTTGGGTCGGCGTTGTCATGACGCTGAACTGCTTTATCCTATACCATGCGTCTACCTTTTCGGAGCATTATTTCGGCGAGGACGACGGAGAGTATACGGCAACGGAGCTGCTCACGATGTATAACAAGGTTGCCGCAGAATGCAACCGGCTTGCGGAGATTATGGAGAGGGACGAAACGGGTATGGTTATTTACACCGGTGGGGATGGGGTGCAGATTTCATACCGTGACGGCGAGGACTGGAATGCCGGGCTGGCAGAGATGGCGGACGAGGCGAGAGGGCTGATGCAGCAGCTTGGAAAGACTTATTCCCAGCTGGATGGCTGGTATCCGAGACCGAAGGCGCTTCATTTTTCCGATTTCATGTGCCAGCAGTATATGCAGGGATATTATTTCCCGTTTTCCATGGAAGCGAATTATAATGATGTCATGCATATTCTGAACATACCGTCCACGATGTGCCATGAGCTTGCGCATCTGAGGGGCTACATCTACGAGGATGAGGCAAATCTGATCGGCTATCTGGCGTGCGTGCAGTCGGAAAATCCCTTTTTTCAGTACGCGGGCAACCTAAGTGTCTTGACATATCTGTATAATGATGTGTATAAATTGTATAAGGATTACCCGAAGACCTATGAGGCGGCAGTGGATGCCGCCGGGTATGTGGCTGTTTCCGGTCAGGTGTGGGAGGACAACATTTTTGTATCGGATGACGAATGGGATCGCATCAACGGCGATGCGCTGATCGATACTGAGGTGGTTGACAAGGCGGCGGATGTCTTCATAGATGCAAATCTGAAGGTAAACGGCATTGCCGATGGGAAGATCAGCTACAGCAGGGTCGTCAGGCTCCTGCTACAATATTACAGACAGTAATAAACTACAGAAGGATAAGACATCATGAAAAGCAGACAGATCAGAAACTCGATTTTACTTGTTCTTACGGCGTTTATCTGGGGCATTGCCTTTGTGGCACAGAGCGAGGGCGGCAACGCGGTCGGGCCTTTTACCTTTAACGGCATCCGGTCGCTGATCGGAAGCATCGTTCTATTGCCGGTCGTCGCGCTTCTTGACCGGATGAAGCTGACGAGTAAGAAACCTGTCACAAAGGCAGAGAAGAAAACGCTCCTCATCGGGGGCTTAAGCTGCGGTGTCCTTCTGTTTCTTGCAAGCTCTGCGCAGCAGCTCGGAATCTGTCTCGGAACACCGGCGGGCAAGGCGGGATTCTTAACAGCTTGCTATATTCTTCTCGTGCCGGTACTCGGACTTTTCTTAAAGAAGAAATGTGGCGTCAGGGTCTGGGCCGGAATTGCGATTACACTTGTCGGACTTTATCTGCTCTGTATGTCCGAGACTCTGCGGCTCCAGAGCAGCGATCTCCTGCTGCTGGCATGCGCGCTGCTCTTTGCGGTGCATATTCTTGTCATCGACTATTTTTCACCGCGGGTTGATGGTGTGAGAATGTCCTGCATCCAGTTTCTGGTCTGTGGCATTTTAAGCCTGATTCCGATGTTTTTTTCGGAAATCCGTGTCGGAGCGGATATGTGGCTGGCAAACCTGACAGACCCCGGGGCATGGCTTGCAATTCTTTATGCAGGAGTTTTATCCTGCGGTGTGGCTTACACCTTGCAGATCGTCGGACAGAACGGCATAAATCCGACGGTGGCATCGATGCTGTTAAGTCTGGAATCGGTCTTCTCGGTTCTCGCGGGCTGGATCATCCTGAAACAGAGTCTCGGCGCAAAAGAACTGCTCGGGTGCGGGCTCATTTTTATAGCGATTATACTGGCACAGCTGCCGGAGAAGAAAAAAGAGTAAACACAGGGTAATAGCGCATAAGACAGTTTTCACATTTTAAGAGAGAACAGTGTGGCGGAAGTCACGCTGTTCTGTTTTTGTAAGGCAGTCTTTTAAAAACCACCTGCTATGCAGGTGGACAACAGATGCTTTAGCTTACAGTAAAAACCTCCAATGATATAATAGCGCTGGTTCGCCAACCGCACACTAAATCAAAGGAGGTATCCAAAATGGATGCAAATAGTTTATCACACAGTAAATGGAATTATAAGTACCATATTGTATTTGCACCAAGTTCCGAAGAAAAGTGGCATATGGAATGTTGTGCCAAGATATAGTAAATATATTGAGCATGCTCTGTAAAAGAAAGGGGGTCAATATAGTAGAGGCAGAGATATGCCCAGATCATGTGCATATGCTTGTGGAGATTCTGCCAAATATCAGTGTAGCAAGTTTTGTTGGTTACCTAAAAGGGAAAAGCACACTGATAATATTTGAAAGACATGCGAACTTGAAATATAAGTATGGGAATCGACATTTCTGGTGTAGAGGCTATTATGTAGATACTGTAGGAAAAAATGCAAAAAAGATTCAAGAGTATATTCAGAACCAACTGAAAGAGGATCTGGAATACGATCAAATGACACTAAAGGAGTATATTGACCCGTTCACGGGTGAGCCAGTAAAACAAAGCAAGTAAGGAGAGCCCTTTAGGGCTCAGCAGGGAAATGATGTTGTGGCTGGCGAGCTTTTTAGACCCAGTGCCGGTAACAGCCCCTTATAGGGGCAGAGAAACCACCGGCTCAGCCGGTGGTTGTGATTTTGGGGATAATCCCAAGCCCTTATGTTCATGAAAAGATTGTAGAAGCTCACCAGCTATACTCTGATAACTGGAATGTGTAGGATTCGCCGGGAGTAATGTCATAGATCACAACAGAGTCA
>CAKRUB010000035.1 GCA_934402375.1 uncultured Acetatifactor sp. | reverse complement strand
GGTTTGCCTCCGGCAGCTTCACAGTAGTTCCATGTTCCATATGAATTCCTCCCTTTTTGCAGGAGGAACCTTTCAGGCACTCCTGCTCTCAATTGAAATAAAATGTGATTGAAAAGCATAGATTCCTGAAATGATTTGAGAACACAGATGGTGACTTCACCACAGATTTTCTAAAATATATGCTTTTGATATAGTTTACCATAATGTATGGCAATTTTGCAAGCCTTAAAATATATAAAATACACTCCTTGTGCCAGAGGGACGTTTCTTTTGTCTCGATACTGAAGTCAAAAGCCCTGAGAGGCTGAAATTGACAGACTCGCAAAAACGCAGGTACAATCTGACTTTTGAGCATGCCATGACAAAGTACCACTCCTTGGGACAAAAGAAACGTCCCTCTGGCTTATTCAAACAATTCCTTCTCGGGATTCCATTCCAGCACTGCCATAACGACACTATCCTGCTGCACCGGATAGTCCAGGGTACAAAGCAACCGGTCTCCGACAGAATAATAGAAAACTTCGTCTGCCGAATCGGCTACCTGCCCTGCCGTAAAGGGTTGCGCGCACCAATCATTGTTTTCCATGGAATAAAGCACGACATTCTGGAAGGCAAATCCCTGCGATACTCCTGTTCCGATTGTGAGCAGCCGTAAAGCTTTCTCAGCATTTTCCACGCATACAATATCCAATTCATCATAAGGAAGATCCAGCGGCGAATGCATTTCTCCGGACTGCATTTCATAACACACAACGATCGTTCTGTCGAGTCCGCCGACATGCGACATTCGCGGAATTTTACAGATCAGTAATGCTTCTTCGTCTCCGTCCGCCGTCAGCCGACCATACAGAATCTGGGCAATTTCAACTCCGTTTTCTTCGATCACCGCGCCCATTGCATCATCCATATTTTCACAGATATAGGTCTTTACCTGTTCTGTAAGCTGTACGAGCAGCTGCTCCGATGAATCCGGCTCAGCCTGATTGCAGCCGCACAGAAAATATGTAAGTAAAACAAATGCCAGCAGTCTGGTTACACATTTTTTCATTTTACTTTCCCCCAATGTTCCCTTTGCGTCAAAGGAACGCCATCTACTGTCATATCATGACAAAGTTCCACTCTTCGGGACAAAAGAAACGTCCCTCTGGCTTAGATATTCTCTGATTTTTCGGAAGCATCGGTTGAGCATTTCCGTGTCGACAATGCCCTCGCTGTTAAATGCGGTCGCCTCCACCGTAAAAGTGTCGTCATAGCCTGTTCTGCGGATAAAGTCAAAAAACTCTGCAAAGTCAATATGTCCTGCGCCGATCGGCAACGTCTTGAGTTTTGCCCATTCCATGTAGCCGCCACCGTAATCGTTCACATGGAAATGCCGGATATGTCCATTCTTCCACAGCCATGCATATTCCTCGCGGTACAAAAGATCAAGCTGCTCATGAAATGCCGCCATCTTGGTATCAAAAATAAAGTGCGCCTCAGGATAACGCTCCGCCAGCTCACACCAATGTTTCATCGGGTTCTCACAGTTGCACACCACATTTTCCACCAGAAGGTCGATGCCCTTGCTCTCCGCTATCTTCCGGAGTTCCCCGAACGCCTCCAGATTATTCTCAAAATGGGAATCCGAGGTAATCCCATCCCATAGGTGGATCACGAGCTTCCCTGCGCCCAGCTTCTCTGCCATGTCACAATTCATGCGGTAGCGCCGGAATGCCTCCTCCATATTTTCCCTGCCACCGGCGCTGATGGCTTCCCCGATGTGCTTCTCACAGTGCATGACCGGAATGTGCAGCGAAAACTCTTTCAACGCCGCGACCAGCCTGTCCGCCTGATCATACCAGCTCTCATACATCATAAATTCAAAGCCGTCACATTCCAGTTTCCCCGCCAACTCCTTCAGCAGGGTATAATCCCTGTTATTCGGTCTGCCGATCAACGCACCTGTCGAACAAAGTATCTGGCTCATAATCCCTCCGTCACTCCCTGACATATTTCATGACATCATTGTAGATTGCCCTGTAGCCTTCTTCCTTAATGTGCATTCCCTCAATCGTATATTCCGCCTTCAGCCTTCCCTGCTCGTCCTTCAGGGCGTTATTGACATCAATATAGCGCTGGTGATGCTTCTGCGCGAGCTTTTCCACTTCGACATTGGCAGCATTGATTTTCCCGTTTGTGCGGACGGCAAGACACGGCTTCATTTCCTCTGCTGCCGCCTCGTAATTGATGGGATAGTACGCCATTAAATAGATTCTGACTCCCGGAACCGCCTTTTCAATTTTGTCCAGTATCGCATCATATCTTTCCATCACCTGACTGATCGGAAGATCAGCGCGGCTCAGATCGTTCGTCCCGATATTGATAAATACCTTCGACGGCATCAGATCAATGACGCAGGTATCAAGATTTTCCAGCAGCTCGTCCGTCACAAAGCCGCCGATTCCGCGATTATAAATGACCGTGCTGTCACCATGCTCGGAAAGCAGCTTATTGATGGGGAACATCTCCATCAACGATGATCCGGCAAATACCACCTGTCCCTTCTTCACCGACTTGTTTTCTTCTTTATAACGTTCGATTTTCTTCTCTTTGTCCGACATACATTTCTTCTCCTTTACATTATTTTCGCGTTGTAGGATCAATTCGGATTATAATTTCCAAAGTTCTCCATTAACCAGTTATTAACCGCCTTTGCAATCTCCTGCGGCGTTCCGTGAGAGCAATCTATCTTATCAAACTTCGTATCTCCAATAGCGTCGTGCGTCCTGAAATACTCATTATATTCTATGGAACCCTGAATCCAGCCCTCATCCTTTATACCCCGCCCCTCGGTCATGCGTTCCCGAATCACATCCGGCTCTGCCGTTAATGCCAGTACCTTAATCCCCGCAAAGAATCTGGCGCCATATGTATGCGTAAGCTTATCTATGTTTCCTGCCATTGTCCAGACGACAGGCGTCCCAGCCTGGTTGATGTTCTTTGTAATGCTGAATATCTGTTCAAGCATATCATAACATTCCTCGTCACTCTCGGGCTCCATAATGTTATAAAACAGATCTGCATCCTGAAAAATAAACTTATCTGTCAGCTTCTGTAATTCCAGAGCTGTGGTCGTCTTACCTATTCCGCTGCATCCCGTCAGGAAAAAGATCGGAAGTTTCTTGAATTTCCAGCTACTTCCGCATTTCGGGCAGCGAATCAGGTCTTCAATAACTTCCTTATCCCATTCATGATTTCCACACGCTGCGCATGTCCCTATCATTATAATGCCTCCTTTCATGTCCCCCAAAAACCTGGTTTGTTATCCTTGCAATAGCAGGCGCAGGTATAAGCCACGCTGGCGTACATGCATTTTCGACCCGTCTCAATTTCCGCAGGTACAAACTGTGCCGACGTACATGTGCTTTCCCGTCTGTCCCGCTTTCCGCAGGTATTATCTACTATCCCAACCATTTCAAACAGCCCAGCCTTTTGCCCCTCCCAGTTGCAATGGACTGCTACTATTGCCATAGCCAAAGCTGCGCTTCTCCGTTATTCCTTCTGCTTTCCACCAATTCTTCTCACTTACAGTATTTGCGTATTGTATCGTCGCTCCAGATATGTACCTCAATGTAGCGTTCCGGTCCATATCTGCCATCGTCGTTCCACTCCTGCGGCAATCCATATTTATCAATTATCCCTAAAATCTCCTCATAAGTATAAAGCTTTTTACGATATTCTTTGCCATCATTTATCCTGTCGCTGAACGTAGGGTGGGAATCTCCATATGTAAAGGATATTGTTCTCAGGTCAAATTCCTCGACCGGAATTTTTATGAATGCACTGTTTTCAAACCATGTGCTTAGCCACGGACTATGCTCAACAACCATGTAATGGGGCGATTTTCTCTCTATAATTCCGCCCTTTTTCTCAAACTCCGTACGCAGAATTTCTTCATAGTGGATCCGCGCCTGCATATAGTCCGCCTGCCTTTTGGCACATTGAACATTCGGCTTGGTTCGTGCAATCTGCCGAAGCACCTCATTCGCTTCCTCCATCGGCAAATCCGACAAACTTCTAAATGGACCCACCGCGCTGTCATAATAGTGATATAAATCCATTGGTATAACTCCCCTTATGTCAGTATGCGTACATGCGCTTTCGCGCTTATCCCGTTTTTCGCACATACTAGGCACGCCAGGCAGCGCGTCGACCGGATGTAATTGTCTGAATTGTTTGAATATGTAGGAACCATAGTTGTACTTGGTGGTGACAAAAAAGCGTTGCGAGCAAAAATCCGCCTGTCTGAGCGCAGCGAGTTAAGGATTTTTTGCTCGCGACTTTAGCTTATTTGTCAACGCTTAGTACAACTTGGTTTCGGAATCCTGAAAACAATTCAGCCCAGTTCATCCGATCGACGCCCTCACCCCGGACATTGCAGCAAAGGCATGATACCACTGCCACCGCGAAAGCCAAACATCCTTGCTACAGGTACTGCCGCAGATCCTGCACAAGCGTCTCCTCGGCTTCCGCGACCTCCTTCGCAAGCTTCGTTATCTTTTCCTCCGCCGCCGGATACTGATTGATGTATCTGTAAAGACTCTTAATGCCCATGTTGCAGCCATCCGTGATCAGATCCGCCACCTTGGCATCCGATTCATCAATTCCCAGCATGAAATCGCTCTTGAGCTTTGACATCATCTTCGCCATCGCCGCCGGCTCTTTTCCGTCGTCGTGATATTTCTCAAGGTACTCATGGGTGGTATTTCCGAGACGCGTATGCGTCTCCTTGCTCTTTGCGAGCAAATTTCTCATCTCCTCGCTCTTCACATGCTCCATCACATCATCCAGCGAGGAAACTCCCATCTTAATTCCGGCATTGCACTCACGCAACAGCTTAATTGTATCGTCTTCCATATCTGCTCCTATCTGCCCGCGCCTGCGGACCGCTAACTGACAAAAGCTGCACAATAACCCTGCACTCCTGTCCCTTTGGAGAGATAGTATGACCTGCGCTGCCGCATTCTATACCAACATCGGCTTTTCTCAGCCCCAGATCAGTTTTTCCAGCTGCTTTGCCGTCTCCTCCACAACACCCGGCGCATACGGCAGCTTCACCCCGGCATCACCGATGATCTGGCTGTAAGATTTTCCGCCTCCTGCCTCACAGAGCGCATGGTATCTCGCCCAGCCTTCAACCGGATCAGCTTCATAAGCCGCCTTGAGCTGCAATGCGCAGACCTCTGACAACGAATAGCTGACCACATACATGGGGAACATATAGATTGCCATATTGTTGAACAAATCATATCCGGCGAAAACGTCCTTTTCCCACTCTTCACTATTCAACCCAAGTCCGAACGACTTCGCTATGCGGTCATCCTCCTTTGCCCACTCCTCCAGAGATGCATCGACATGTGTGTATAGCCAGCTCTCGAACAGATAGATCGAGCAGAAATTACAGAATTCCTTCACAATGCCAAACCGATGCTCCTGCAGAAAATGCTCTGCCTGCTCCCCGAAAAAGAGCGGCGCATAACCATAAGAAAACAGCTCCATTGTCTTTGAATGAACCTCGCAGAGATCAGGGCTTCCTATAAAATATTCACTCAGCGGCTGCTTCCGCATGCTCAGATACCCCTGTAAGCCATGACCAAGCTCATGTGTATAAACCGTGACATCGCTGGCTGTGCCGTTGCTGTTCGCGAAAATGAACGGCATTTTCCACTCCCCCGGAGTATCCGTACAGAAGCCCATGCCAGAAATCTTATGTTCCGATCCCGCCACATCAAGCATTTCGTGCGCAACCATCTCATCAAAGAACACTCCCGCCTCGGGGCTGAGTGCGTGATACATCTCATAGGCAGCCTTCGCCAAAGCCTCTTCGCCGGAAACCGGCTTCGCGTTTCCATCGGGAAATACGAGCGCCCTGTCATAAGGCATCAGCTTCTCCAGTCCGAGGCGCTCCCGCTGCTCCTCCTGCAGCCGCATGTACAGTGGTGCAATATACTTCCGCACATCCTCACAAAATGCCAGCAGCTCCTTATGTCCATAATCCAGTCTGGATTTTGAGAGCGTTGCATATTCAATGTAATTTTCAAAACCGTTCGCCTTTGCAATCGCATCTCTTGTCTGCACCAGTTCCCGCAGAACGGCGCTAAACTCATCCTTTTTCTCCATATAGGACTTATGCGACGCTTCAAACGCCTCTTTTCTCAACGCGCGGTCGGTGCTTGTGAGCAGTTCTGACAGCTTTGCACCACTGACCTTCTCTCCACGCACGTCAAAGGTCAGCGTTGCTTTCATCTGCTGGTACTTTGCCTCCAGCTCCGCAGCCCGCGCCTGTTCTTCCTTCGCCTTGGAATGAAGTCTGGCATCCAGTGATAACAGTCTCCTGAATTCCGGTCCGTATGCGGCATCTATCTCCTCACTAAACGGACTCTCCACAATCGCCTGCGATAGGGATTCCGTGTCAAGCGAGGACAGCTGCGGCAGGACAGTCTGAAATTCCGTCTGGTAGTACACATCCGTGACATCATGGAAGGCTCTGCCGTAGAGCACTGCCTGTATAACAGTAATCTCCTGATTGATCTCATCCCTCTCTGAGATGACCTCCTTCACGGTCTGCATATCCTTTGCAGCCTTTAATTTCACGCACAGTGCGTCCAGCCGCTTCTGTAACTCCTGCATATCCGGATGTGTATACGGTATGTCCGAAAATTTCCAATTCTTCTCCATTGTCAGTCTCTTACCTTTATGTCTGTATTTTAAGGGGTAAATGCGGAACTCCGGTTTCCACAATGATGTTGCAAAAATTGCCTCTTTTATCCGAAGCTTAAGCTTCGGACTTATACTCAAGAGAGAAGTTCTCAAACACCGCTGTGTTCTCTCCCACAGCATACAGCGCAGCAATCACGCCGGTAAACCCGCCGGAAACCTCGCTCGTCAGGTACTTTGTCTGTCCGCTGCCGAGCGCTTCCTCTCCGAAATAGAAATGATAATGAAGGTTATCTGCAACAATTCTCAGTCTTCCGCGGTTCCCGCTCACCGGCAAAACCGTCTGCACATGCTTAATGCCTCCGATGTTCAGCCGCAGAATAGCCTCAAAGCCATTCCCCGTTTTTCTCAGAGCAACCTCGTAATGCTCCTCTTCGCACATGTAGACCGTCACGCCTGCCTCGCCGCAGTCAGCCGTCACATCCACCGTCAGATCAAACAGGAAATCCTTCTGGCGCAGGCCCACAAAGGTCGGGGAATCCGTGTCGTCAAGGGTAACTGTGCTTCCGTGAAGCACCAGTCTGTCGCCCTGAAATTCGTAGTTCTCCATATGGGGATGGCGCAGATAGCACCAGTCGATTCCGGCATCCGTGTTTTCAAAGGTATAGCTTTGCTGAAAGGTCTGTACAAAATCCCCCGGAAGCTCGTAGCTCTCCGCACAGGTGCCGTCTGTTCCCGCCGTGAACCATCCTTCCCCGTCAAACTGCACTGGAACAAGGCAGACCTCTCTGCCTAAATTATGGTAGGGCATCCACATGTGAATCTGCCGGAAGCCCAGACAGAAGATGTGCCAGCTGCCCTCGTAATCCTCGACCAGATCCCCATGACCGATTCCCTGCAAAATAAAGGGCGCTTTGTTACGGTTTGTCAGCACCGGATTTCCGGCATAATTTTCAAAAGGCCCCCAGACCGATTCCGACCGTCCATAGGTAATCATATGACCGTACTCTGTGCCGCCCTCTGCCGCCATGAGATAGTAATAGCCGCCGATCCGGTAGAGATGCGGCGACTCCAGAAAACGTCCACCCGTGCCATGCCAGATGCATTTGCTGCCGGTCAGCTTCTCGCCGGTTTCAATATTGATCTCACACTGTGTCACACCGTCGATTCCATCATCATCTCTGCCATTGCTCATGAAAAAGGTTCTGCCGTCCTCAAAGTAAAGGGACGGGTCGATTCCGCCCTGCGCAACCGTGATCGGCTCCGACCACTCTCCGTAGATGTCATCCGTGTAGACATAGAAATTTTCATGGGTCGTATCGTTTGTCGTCACCATGTAAAAGCGTCCGTCGTTGTACCGGATTGTCGGTGCAAAAACTCCGCCGGAGCTGTTAATCTTATCCAGCATGACCTGAGATTTTCTCGTCAGCACATGTCCGATCTGCTTCCAGTTTACCAGATCGGTGCTCTCGAACAGCGGTACCCCGGGAAAATACTGAAAAGAGCTGCACACCATATAATATTTCCCGTTCGCCTTACATACGCTCGGGTCTGGGTAAAATCCCCTGACAACAGGATTTGTATAACGCATATGCTTCCTCTTTATCTTAATACCTTATCCAACTGCTCCCCGCAGGGCTCGCCCGCCAGGACACGCTCCTTGATCTCCTCCAGCTTGACAGACACCCGCTCCTTGATCAGCGACGCAAGCTCCGGCTTTTTCAGCCCGCTGTACTCGCTGTACGGAATCGGCGGAAGGAAATGCACCTCCGTCGTCACCTTTCTTAAGCTGTTGCTGTTCATCGCCTTGTAGGAATCATAGAGGACAACAGGCACCATGGTCGCCTTGGAGCGCAGACTGCAATGGAAGCAGCCCGAGTTAAATTCCTGAAGACAGTTGTGGTTATCCTTGTAGCCTCCCTCCGGGAAAATCAGCATGTTCCTGCCGTCCTTGACCTGCTTTGTCACTTCGGTGATCGCCGCGACCTTATCCCTCATATCGTTCAGATCAATCGGCACTGCGCCGATCAGCCCGCTCACCTGTCTGCTCATGAAGCGCTTCGCCTGCCGCTTCTCCCAGAGCACTCCGCAGGGCTTGTCCAATGCGAGCAGGATGCCCAGCGCATCATATTTTCCCTGATGGTTGGCATACAGAATGTAATTTTCATCGTCCGGAAGATTTTCCATGCCGTAGACATAGGTCTTTGTACGGCTGCGCTTCCGCATGAAATTCATAATCTTACAGCCGAATTCAAATCGCTCCTCCTCGGAATATTTCTCCGGATGCTTTATCATATAGTTGGCCTTGGGAACAGCATATATGACATAAAACAGGCTGCTCGCAACGACCAGATCAAATCTCAGGTTCATTTTCTTCCCTCATAAACGGCTTCCGCCGCATTCTTTCATTTCCGGTCACAGATCACATGGTACTTCGTCACTCCCAGCATCGTCTCTCCGTCGATCTGGAGCGCTCTGGGCTCGCTGAATTCCACCGTGATGTCCTTTCCCTCAAACACATCGATCATCTTCTTGCTCTTCTCGATCGTTCCCTTGAAGATGTTAGGAAAAACCGCCAGCGTGGGCAGCTTGCCAGAGTCATGGAACAGCGTCACCGACACGGTTCCCTTCTCATTATCCCGTCTCTGCCTCGGCGCGGGCATCATGCCGCCACCGTAAAATCTGCCGTGCATTGTCGGTGCTATCCACACCTTTCTATAAGAATGCTCCACTCCATCCACAGTCACCTTCGCCGCCGTCGGCTTATAGTGGAACAAGAGTCCCTTAATTGCAATTCCGGCATAGTTCACCGGCTTGTCCGAGATCTCGCGCAGCTTGTCCCCGACCTCACAGCAATAGCCGTCAATGCCGTATCCTACACCGTTCAGGAATAAATACTTCTTTCCGTTGACCTCCACCTGTGGCAGATGCTTCAGATACTTTCCGATCTCCACAACACCCTTCTCATCCGCTCCCGCGACATCCCTCAGGAAATCATTTCCCGTTCCCGTCGCATAGTAATAGATCCGATTGGGTATGCTGTCGCAGTCCACCTCATTAATAAAATGGTTCAGTGTGCCATCCCCTCCCGCCACAACAATAGCGTCCGAAGGCGCCAGTCCGTTCACCAGCTCAGCCACACCCTCAGTCTTGATGAGATCATAGAAGTGAAGCTCTCCCTTCAAAAGGCCGTCCAGTCCCCTTGCCTTTGTCTCTCCGTTGCCGTCTCCCGCCACCGGATTGTAAAAAACATGATAAACTGCCATTTTCCCTTCTCCTTTGTACCCTGTTGTCTGTTCTATCTTTGAAGATCGGCATTGAGTGCCGCCGCAACTCTCTCTCCGATCTCTCTGGTACGTTTCCCTGCAATTTCCTCCGCCGGTATGACATCGACCACATCTACCTGAATCTTTGTGCCGCGCAAGGGATAGTTGCGGTGAATGTTCTCCGTTCCCCTGATTGCGACAACAACAATCGGCGCCTTCGCCATCTGTGCAAGCTTGAAAACGCCGTTATGGAACGGAAGCAGCCCCTTTTCCGGCGTCCTGTTCCGCGTTCCCTCCGGGTAGATACCTATGGATGCCTCGCCCCGCTGCAGCATATCGGCAGCCCTCGTAATCGTCTGGTATGCCGCCCCTGCATTCTCCCGGTCAATCGCCATAAAGCCGCATCTGTGAATCAGCCTGCCAAAAATGAAGATCTTAAAATTCTGCACCTTCGAGATGAACGCCACATTGTTCTTCCGAAACACATACCATGTGATGATCGGGTCAAAGTTCGACATATGATTCCCTACCAGCAGAAAGCGCTGATCCCACGGCACCTTTTCCATACCCGAGGTGCTGATCCGGAGCCTTGTCAGCACAAACGAACACGCCGTTGCGCTGTTCAGCACCTTAAAATAAAAGGGGCTGAAATGCTCATATTCCTTCTTCGGATCGACAAGGAGGGCGCAGACGCCCAGAAACAATATGTATAACCCGATCAGAATTAAAATCGCAAGTAAAATCCAAAGCACTATCTTCATACCTTATCTCCATGTGCGGGCGTTTCCGCCGTTCTCCCGAACAGAGTACAGCCCATATTCTTAAACTGACGGATCTTTTCTTCCAGAAGCTCTCTCGTCACCCCGAAATACGCCGCACAGCAGTCTATGCAGAAAAAGCTGTCCGCCGCACGGTTAAAGAGCTTCCTATGCAGACCGATCTCATCCGCCGTCAGAACCCTTCCGCACTTTTTACAGCGTTCTATCTCATCTACGAACCGGCTCTCCTATCAGAACCTTGCAGCCGTCCACCGGCACATTGCAGCGGTAGCCGTCGCGGTAAGTCCCCAGCTCTTCCCCTGTGATTGCGTCTGTCAGCTTCAGCGCTGTCCCGGACTCGGAATGGATGCCGAGATCATCAAAGGCAAGGCTGATGTTATTGTTCCAATCATTGTCGGAATCAAGATTGAAGAACCCGAGGGCAATACGTCCGCCGCTCAGCAGCTTTGCAAGCACATAGGTCATCTCACCGTTATGTCCCACGACAAACGCCGGTCTGCACTCCTCATCCTGATTAATGGCAATCAGACCCTTGCAGAGCAGTGTTTCGCGGTTTGTATCGTCAAGGCTGCGCAGGTCGGAACCGATGATGAGCGGTGAGCCCATAAATGCCCACAGCGCGAAGTGCTGCTGATACTGCGCATCACTGCAGCCCGACATGCCGACATTTCCATGATCAGCTGCTCGCTGATATTGCTCCCAAAGGTGTTCCATGAGTTCCAGCCCATCAGCGGTTTTACAGCTAACATACGCGCATTCCCTCTCTTTCTTTTTCATAAGTATCTGCGAAACCTCTGATTCTGCAAGTGACGTTGCACAAAATGCACAGACCACCGCAGGCACGCTTTCGCTACCTTCCGCATGCAGCGGCACATAAGCTGCCATAGTACGCCAGCTAAGTGCCGGCGGCTCCAGAGTGCGCTGCTTGTGTTCAGGTGCATCTTGCACAACTGTATTGTGAACTTAGAGGTTCTATTTTCATAGGCAATATAGTACAGTATACTATTTCATGTGGTGTCGGGCAAGTAGATTTTAACACAAAGAAAAGCCGAATCAGAATTTGATTTTTCTAAATTTGAGCGGAGAAATTGATGTTTGTTTTTTGAAGAAATATATGAAATTGGTATCGCTGTTGAAACCCGTTTTATACGCTATCTGAGATACTGAAAGGTCGGTTTTATGCAATAATTCCTTGGCTTTTTCAAGTCTTACCGACAGCAGATATTCATACGGAGACAGTTTGGTAGCTTCTTTAAATATTTGATAAGGATGACGCAACTCTTTACGGGGATATTGCAATGTGGAATGACTATTTAGGTCTGTGGGAACCGAGTGATGATATTCCAAAACATATGATCAGAACCTGCGAAAAAGCAAACGGTATGCCTCTTCTTGTAAGTGAATTCGGACTATGCGAGCCTCAATTTAAGGGCGGCGATAAAGAAAGGGCAAGAATACTTGAGGAACGTCTTGCCCTTTATAAAAAGATACACAATATTTGCGGTTATATGTGGTTTTCACTAAACGACTATCGTACTCATTGCGGTGAAGCCGGTAAAGATAAAATGCGTCAGCGTGTCCATGGTTCAACGGATTTGTATGGCAACAAAAAGCCGTCCTACGAGCTTTTAAGAAAGCTCCAGAAATAATAACAATCCAATGCCGTTTTCAGGGAGCTGTCGACACGCTGACATTCTCCGCCGTCATGCCGCTGTCGCCGCTGACAATGAAGCCGATGTCGCTGGTGGCTGCACCGCTCTCCAGTCTGGCATTATAGTCTGCGGGAGTAATCTCAAGCCTGTTCCCGTTGACGGAATACGACCCACACCATCCATCGGAAAGACTGATCTCGCCACTGAAGTCGATCGCTACCTGCCATCCATCGACTGCACTCTGTGACTGGTTCGTTATGGTAAGGCTGTACTGATAGAAGGTCTTCCCCTCCGACTCCCAGCTGTTGACGAGCTGCAATTCCGCCTGCAGCGTGCCGTCACCTTGAAGCTGTGCTTTCTGTTCCGTGTTCTCCGCAGAGCTGACAGGAGTGTCGCTTTCTTGTTTACTGCTATCGCTGCGGTTTTCAGACTGTCCGCCCTGTACGTTTTCATTGCCGGTCTGCCTCCTGCTGTCGCCGGATGTCATTCCCCCTCCCTTTCCGGTCAGCATATCATACAGCCACCGTCCCGAACCGCTCAAGTCCTCCTGCGTAAAGCCGCTCAGCTTGTTGCAGCTGTTTTTGAAGACTGCGGAGGTCTCGTTCTTGTTCGAGAGATTCCATGCCACATAACTCACGCCATAGCGGTCCATGAGCTCTACCCACGCATTTGCCTGCTTTTCGTCGATTGCACCGTTCCCGCTCGCATCGCATATGCCGTACTCTGAGACAAAGACCGGAAGCCCCGCGTCAATCGCTGCCGCCATCGTACTGCGCAGACCGTCCGTGTGCGTCGCCGCGTAAAAGTGAAGAGTGTACATAATGTTGCTGTAAGCTGTAATCGGATCTGCCGCAGCCTGATCGACATACTGGCTCCAGTTCGGTGTCCCGACAAGAATGACCGCGTCCTCATCGTTTGCACGGATCACAGGAATGATCTCCTCGGCATAGCTCTTGATGGAACTCCAGCTCGTCCCGCCGTTCGGCTCATTGCAGATCTCATAGAGAACATTGTCGTATCCGCTATAAGTCTCCGACATCTCTCCAAAGAACGCCTTTGCATCCTCCTTATAGGTGTTGGGATCGCCGTCGGAAAGGATATGCCAGTCAATAATGACATACATGTCATTATCTGTTGCATACTGCACACCGTCTGCGATCAGCTGCTTTAACTTTTTCTGGTCCCCGCCGGAACAATAACCGCCATATTCCGCTGTATACATGGCGAGGCGAACGACATTTGCCTTCCACTCGTCATGCAGCTCCCGGAAGAGCTCAGCGTTCACATAATCAGTGAACCATGCCAACCCATGCGTGCTGATGCCGCGAAGCTGCACCGCGTTCCCATTGCTGTCGCAAAGCTGCGTCCCTACGACCTGTAATGCTCCGTAATAGCCGCTGTCGGCAGCCTCCTCCGGCTCTGGCATCCTCGTCTCCGCATTTCCCTCCGCAGTCTCTGGGCATTCCTCGCTGCTCTCCTCCTGCGATTCCTCCGAGCTCTGCTCCGGCTGTCCTTCCTCCGCGCCGCTCTCTGCCAGTTTATTTTCCTCGCTGCTCTCAGCGCGGTCGGCATCCGCCAGCTCCCGCTCCCCGCTGCTCTCTTCCGGGTCAACAATCGCCATGGAGACACTGCCTGCCTCTTCCCTCTTATCCTTGTCCATGGAGCGGATTGCGATGATCCCCGCGACAGCTGCTGCCAGCACCGCAATCATCACCACCCATAGCACAATCCATAACCCTTTTCTCTTCCGCCCGTCCATCTCTCTTCTCCTGCTTTCACTGTATGTTACACACCGGTGCTACAGTACCGTGTGCCTGCTGCTCCTCCCATTCCTCTCTCAAAATAGAGTAGCATAAGGTGTCACTCTTATCGCGCGCGTGCTTTCTCAGCCTGCCCTCAAGGGTGAAGCCGCACTTTTCCAGAACTCGTGCGCTCGCCTGATTATGTGACCGCACCCACGCCGCAATAACGGATAAATGCATTTCCTTAAATCCATATTCCAACATCCGTTTTACAGCCTGTGTTGCACAGCCCTGATTCCGGTATTCTGCATCGACAGCATATTCCAGCTCCATATATCCATCATAACGGTTCATTTCGCCCAGATTTATAAATCCCATAAAGGCTTGATTCTGCCTGTCGGTAATTACCTTGCTACCCGGATCCTTCTTCCAGAAATTAATCGTATCCAGACTCTCCTCCGGAGAATCATAGAAACAGATTCCACTCTTTCTCACGGTGTCATCAAGACACATTTCATATAGCCCTCTTGCATCGTTCTCCTGCCAGCTTCTCAATGCCACTTCCACCGTTTGCATCGCTTACTCCCCCTTTATGCCCTATTCCATAATGATACAGAAAGTCTGGTCGTCACTGTGCCTTTTTCATCATTGCCAACAGCCCGCCAAACATCCAGAGATTTCCGATGCTGATCCACGCGCAGGAAACCGCATTTCCAATGGGATAGTTGCCGAAAACGGTGATTGCCATTGCCACCGCCATGCCGACAGGCATCGAAAAGACCCAGCACCACTTCGGATAGGGCGTGCATCCTTTGGCGAAGGCACTGATCTGCGTGATCTGCATGACAAGGAAGAACACCCAGAACAGGACAAAACCGGGAAGAACAAAGTAAGCCGCGTACTTCAGAATCAGCTCTGTCGCAAAACCATGCTTCATGAGAAACGCCATGGCGCATACAGGCACATGAAAGCCGCAGCCGCCGAAGATTATGTACCCCAGAATACCCGAGCGGTAGCGATGGGTATGCTCCGGTGACTTTTCCGCCATCAGCCGATAGATGCCGAAGCTGCTCAGCCCTTCCAGCGTGACACCAAACATTCCCAGCAGCGCAGCCGCTAGGATTCCGCCGTCCGACGTGCCGGTATAGGCTGACAGCATCCGCAGGATACCGTCATAGCTTTCATCCTGTACGCCCCAACCGAGAATTAAGTCTCCGATCAGATGCAGCACGGACGCAAACAATCCGATTGCAAGCAGTTTTCTGATGCGCGGCCAGTCGAGCTGGCGTGAAATACCGTCGCATTGACAAGATTTCCTGTCCCGACGATACGGAACGGAGCCAGCACAAGGAACAGCGGCAAGGCGTTAAACACACAAGCCCATGCAGGCAGGCTTGTCGTGCCGCTCACCACGGCGACAAACAGCGTAACTGCAAAGATCAACAGACCGACATAGCAGACATACATTGTGGAGGACGTTTTCCCGAAAAACTCCACGATTGTCTGCCGCGCCTCCTCCGTCTTTCCCATACGGATGTAAAACCACTCCACTGCCCCGCAGAATACATGATGTGCGACACCCGGCAGGAAAAACAGTACACTGCCCAACGCCATCAGCAGCGCACATATACCGGAGAACTGCCGCATCCATTCACAGACGGCGAGATACCCCGGAAACGCCGCCATCATGGCAAACGTGCCGAGCACCATCGAGCGCATCGGTCTCTTTAACGGTGTCTCTCCTATCGCCGCCGCGAGCTTTTCATTATCCTTCAGATAGCGGAAATCGAATCTGCCGCCCGCTAAGCATGTAATGATCCAGTCGCAGTGCCAGAGCGCCAGATGCCCGGCACAGGCAAGTAAGACCAAAAGCTTAATCATTGTGTGTGTCATGAAATTCCTTCCTCCTTTGCTATCGCATCCATGTTGCGCAGCCCTTACGCCTCTCCCCTTGCGTCCAGAAGCACACTGTAATCCCGTTCTCCCGGAAGTTCTTCGCCCTCTGCCAGCTAGTCCTCGTAAATACTTGCCGTTCCAAACTTTTTACCGTCCAGCACGAGCCTCAGCAATTCATCCGTTGCGGCTCCTCCGCCGCAGAACGCCCATGCCTCGTGATTCTGTGCTCTGTCAGTTCCTGTTCTTTCACAATATTCATTCCATAATTCTTCCGAAGTCATCCCAGCCCCCACTCTGCGGTATCACCCGCCTTAACCGGCTCTGCATTCCATCCATAATATAACAAAACATAAAAATCCCGTCAATTATCTCGTCAGACATATGACGAGATTTATTTTCTAAATCCTGTCCAGCACTTCCCCAATATCCCCATTGATACAAATGGATTTCTTCTTGATTTCGTCAGGGACATACGCTTCTCCATAGTTGATGCAGGCATAGACCGCGGCAGGGTTTTCTGCGGTCATCTGCCAGAAGGGATATTTAACGATTCCGGGTGTGTTCATACCGACGCCCAGCTCCAGAAACAAGACCCTTAAATTCCTGTGTCTGCGGAGAAAATCGGAATACCGCTCCGCCGCGATATGCCAGCCCTCATCCTCGACAAAGGTTCCGTCCGCCCGAAGGTTCATGCTCATAGGACGACCGCATTTCGGACAATGGGGAACCAGCTCCATCGGAACCGCCATCTTCGGGGAGACACCCTCCGGTAAAAATAATGCTCCGTCAGATACGATTTTGTACCCTTGAGCCGTCACCATCTCCCGAATGACTTTTTCATTGTCATAGGTTTCCTGATGACAGGGCTCGCTACACTGAAACAGCCCATAGTCGCCCTGCGTATAGAACAGCCGATGCTTATCAAAGCCCGCTTTCTGGAAGCAGTGATCCACATTCGTCGTCAATACAAAGTAGTCCTTATCACGAACCAGTTCGTACAGCTTCTCATAGACAGGCTTGGGCGCATTCATGTACCGGTTGATGTAAATATACCGGCTCCAATATGCCCAGTGTTCCTCTAGCGTCCGGTACGGATAGAAGCCCCCGGAATACATATCCTTGAAACCATATTTTTCTCCGAAGTCCTGAAAATATTGCCGGAAGCGTCCTCCCACGTATGTGAAGCCCGCCGAAGTGGATAAGCCCGCTCCGGCTCCTATGACGACTGCGTCTGCCTCCTGTAAATTTTGGATAAGGCATTCTGCTTTATCCGAGCAGTTCTCTATAGATGTCGTAATCTTCCTGTTTGAAAACATTAAACACCACCCTCTCCAGTCTCTCATCCGTCCGCAAGAAGTCAACTACCGTCCGAACGGCAATTTCAGCCGCCTTTTCCCTCGGAAAATGGAACTCCCCTGTGGAGATGCAGCAAAAAGCAATACTTTTCAGTCCCTTTTCTGCGGCAAGCTCCATGCAGGAGCGATAGCAATCCGCAAGCTGCCTGCAATGCGTTTTCGTAAGCGTTCCCGTTACGATCGGCCCCACCGTATGAAGCACAAAGCGACACGGAAGGTTATAGGCGGGCGTAATCTTCGCTCTGCCTGTCGGCTCGTCATAGCCCTGTTCGTTCATCAGTCGGTCACATTCCATGCGCAGTTGCATTCCGCTGACACTGTGTATGATATTGTCCACGCAGGAATGACAGGGCACAAAGCATCCCCGCAGCGCACTGTTTGCAGCATTCACAATCGCATCAACCTTCAGTGTGGTAATGTCGCCGCGCCAGAGCACCAGCCTGCTATCCAGCGCGGAGACCGGCAGGGCAGCGCTGTCGGTAATTCCCCTTGCCGCCACTTCCTCCCTCAGATATTCATCCTGAATTTCCAGAACATTATCACTGATGGGACGTGGAGGGCGAATATTCATTAGGGAACGAAGCAGGCGCTTCTGTTCCCCCGCATTTTCAGGAATCCGCATCCTTGCATATTGCGGCTCTTCCTTCAACAATTCCTCAATCAAATATTCCCTTCTGTCATCTTGATTCATGTTCTCTCCATTTCTGCGCACGTTCTTCAATTTTTCAATCTCTTCACCGCCTTAACCGGACATTTTTCATAGCAACTGCCGCAATGCAGGCAGTGACTTTGACTGATCACATAGGGTGCGCCTTTCTCAATACAATTCTGTGGACAGTTTTTCGCACACCTGCCGCAGCCTATACAGGAATCTGTTATGAAATAGCCTTTTTCTTTGATGATACCATTTCCAAGAAGATAGGTCTCCCTGAATATAGGTTTCACACCAAGGTTAAAATACTCTACCTCTCCCTGATCAATACAGAAAATAATCCCGATGTCTCTGGTATCTCCCGGATACACATTTGACAGATACGGCTGCTCTTCAAAAATCCTCTCCCGCCACTTTATCTGTTCCTCGTCCGCTACGGCATAGGCTTTTCCCGAAAGCCGGATCATTTCTTTATATTTTGTATAACACAATATCTGCACCCTGCCGTCCTCCAGCAGCTCGCGACAGAAATCTTTTCCTCTGGCGGTGAAGAAATAAAGTGCCTGCGGCTCATAATGAATCGCACTGATATTTCTGATCTGCGGCGCGCCCTCACTGTCCACCGTTGCGAATGCGAGAACACCCACCAGTTCCATTTTCTTCAGGCAAGTTTCCAGATTCATCTCATCACCTCAATTATTTTTATTCTGCCCTGCTTTCTGGGCTTCCGGTGCGGTTGTTCTCCGTCAATGTAACCGAGAATGACAAAGCCCTGACAGCTATATCCATCCGGAACACCCCATTCTTCCATATATTTCTGCCCTTCAAGATTGCAAAAGGTCTCATATCCCCTTGAAACGATGCAGGAAGAAATGCCGAGCTCCGTCGCCTGCAATACCATGTTCTCCATCATGCAAAAGGCATCCGCTGTCTTAAAGAGAAAATTGTCCTGTCCGAAAACACACACGACGGTAGGTGCATCATAAAAGCCGTTCCGGATGGTCGGATCATCGATCGTGCTCGGCTGTTCCTTGGAAACATAGCTTCCGGCAAGCCGCGTCCGGTCGAATTTTGCCATATTCATCAGTCCGATCTGCGTCGCCAATTCCTTATTATGAATTGCAACCAGCATACTCCTCTGTCCGCCGCCCGCATTTGGCGCGTAGTTTCCTGCCTCGAGAATCGTCTCCAGATCCTCCCGCCCGATCTGCCTGTCTGTATATTTTCTGATAGAGTGCCGGTTCTTTATAATGTCCATCAACATAACAATTCCTCCCCTGTGATCTCATTCCGCGTTTTCCAGCATTGCGGGTCTGCTCCGTAGAAATCGCCGTTCGTCCCATTCGCCACCGCCGGACAGCCTCTGCACCATGCCTTCAGCTCGCACTTACAGCACTTTGTAAATTTATCGTACTCTCTGTATTTCTCCATCTGTCCGAGCCATACCTCCGCCAGCCGCTCCTCAAAGATGTTAGCGACCTTGCTGTCCATGACTCTCCTGCACGCCATCACATCCCCGTTGGAGGAAATCGTTATGTGACAGTTTCCACAGTTGCAGCCTCCATAAATCACTCCGGCTTTTGCGTCAGCGGGGATTTTAAACTGACCCGTTTCGTATTCGTAGAGCGTCCACAGATGATCCTTTCTATTAAAATAGGTCTCGCAGCCCGCCGCCTCGTACGCTTTCATCTTTGCATCACAGTTTTTCAGCAGTTCCCTGTATTCCTGTGGCGTCATTCCGGCATCTACCTCTCCGCCGGTCGGCACATAGCGGGAAAATGCAAAAACCTTTACCTTCGCCTTTACAACTTCATCTATAATTTCCGGTATTTCGTCCATATTGGTTTTTGATACGGTACTCATTATAATACTTGTTATCCCTGCACGATTGAGGCATGCAACCTTCTCCAAGGTAAGCTCGAAGCTGCCCGGCTTCCTGAACCAGTCGTGCGTCTGCCGCATTCCGTCCAGCGACATCTGATATTTCTCACAGCCGCAGGTCTTAAGCATCCTGCACACCTCATCATTCAGATGAAACGGATTTCCCATGATGGTAAAGGGAATCTCCTTGCTTTTCAGTAATACCATCAGCTTCCAGAAGTGCGGATGGAGGATCGGATCGCCGCCGGTAATGTAAAAATACGGCACTCTGTTATAGGTCTTACAGAAATCCTCGCAATTTGCGACCACCTGCTGCATCTGCTCCCATGTCATGCTCTTAAGCTCCTTACATCCCTCTCCCGAGAAAATGTAACAGTGTTTGCACCGCTGATCACACTCGTCCGTTATATGCCATTGAAAAGAAAAATACTGCTGCATCCTGTCCTCCTCATCCGTTTCACTTCTCTACTTGTCTGATGCCCCGCACGCCGTTCCGCATGCTGCCGGTTTTTCCTCCGGCTTGTCCGATGCCCCGCACGCCGTTCCACACGCCGCCGTTTTCTCCTCCGGCTTGTCCGATGCCCCGCACGCCGTTCCACACGCCGCCGTTTTCTCCTCCGGCTTGTCCGATGCCCCGCACGCCGTTCCGCATGCCGCACTGTTCTTCCTGTCCTCATTCCATCCCGCAAGATTTGATAATGCCATTTTGCTACCTCCTGATTTGCTATGATTTGTTTGGCTCCTGCCTGTTACATCTTGATCTTAGCAGGCTTTTCCCCGGGAAGTAAGTACGCAGTTTTTTATTACCTAGGCACAAAAAAGTAACCCTGCCACATTTTGTAAGCCATTGACAGGAACCTGAGTGCTGCATTATAATTTGATGTAACACACATAATTGATCTAATACAAGAAAGGGAATACTATGCTGACAAAGGAAGAATTACCGGAATGCCCGGTTGCAACTACTGTTTCTCTCATCGGAAGCAAATGGAAGTTATTGATTATCAGGAATTTACTGGTACGCCCGTGGCGTTTTAATGAACTCAAAAGAGATTTAGAGGGCATCAGCCAGAAGGTTCTGACTGACAGTCTGCGTTCAATGGAAGAAGACGGCCTGATTACCAGAACCGTCTTCCCAGAAGTGCCTCCCAGAGTGGAATATGCATTGAGCGATCTGGGTAAGACCCTTAAGCCGATCCTCGACTCCATGGTCGAATGGGGAAACGCCTACAAGAAAATGTAGGCGGCGGGTCTCACTCCCCGCAGAAAATCTCGATCGCCCGTGCGCTGAACTCTGCCGTTCCCTCGCCGCCTGCCTTGTCAATGTTTTCCGTGAACTCGCCGCCACTTGCATACATTTTACCAAGGCCGCTGAGGATTGCCTTTGTGCAGTTGTAATAATGTTCCGTAATGTAATCCTGTAACTTCTTGACCTGCCTCTGAACCTCGTCGGCTTCCGGCACCTGTTCCTTCATTGCACCGAATTCAACAAAAATTTTCATAAAGTCATTCGCTATTTTGTGTTCCTCTTCCTTCGTCCGCGCACCTGCCCTTTGCTCGAATTCCTTATACTCCTCCGTCTTACCCCATTGCTCACGGGCACGCTTTGCATATTCATCGAGTTTCTTTGTGTCAAATACTGTAAAATCCATTTTTTTCACTCCTAACCTTTTTATTTCTCGAGCGAAGTTAATCAAGTTTTCAAGGTGCTCCTTCTTCATGGTAAGCAGCTCTATCTGTTGTTCCAGAGCCTTCCCCCTGTCAAAATTAGGGGCATCTAAGATTTGCCTGATCTCCTTCAGGGGAAATTCCAGTTCCCTGAACAGTAAAATCTGCTGGAGCTTTTCCAGCGCCGTATCGTCATACAGCCTGTAGCCCGACTCCGTATACCGGCTCGGCTTCAAAAGTCCAATGGTGTCGTAATACTGCAAAGCGCGTATACTCACTCCCGTGATCTTACTCACCTCATTTACTGTCATCATCTGCATTTCCTCCTCTCGATAAGCATACTCTAAACTATTACGTTGCGTAGGAGTCAATCGTTATTTCAGAAAAAATTTAAAATTTATATCTGCACCTGTCTTCCGCCTGTCCTCTCATAAAGACGATGCGAGATCGACAGCACTGTCCGGTTCTGGGAGGCATTCTGCAATGCCGTCAGAACTGTCTGCTCCGTATCGGCGTCCAGATTTGCGGTGATTTCATCCAGCAGAAGGATCTCCGGCTGGGCAACCACTGCGCGGGCAATGGAAAGCAGTTGCTGCTGCCCCTGCGAGAGCAGATTCGGCGCGTACGCCGTCTGGTAGCCGTTCGGGAGCGCCGCGATCGTCTCATGGATTCCGACAAGCTGCGCGGCGGCTTCCACCATGTCCTGCGTGATCGCCTTGTCAAAGAGACTGATCTGATCTTCCATTGTTCCCGCAACGGGGCGGAAGGTCTGCTCCACATAGCCGAACAGCCTGCGCTTCGCGGCATCGGGAATCAGCGCCGCCTCCTGTCCGTGTATGATCACATGACCGCTCTGCGGACGGTATTGCCCCAACAGGAGCTTAAAGATCGTGCTTTTTCCTGCCCCCGTACGTCCTGTCAGTGTCAGATGCTCGCCCGAAAATACCTGCAAATTCTGATGATGCAGAATCTCCTGCTCCTCGACATAGCCGAAGCAGACATCCTTCAGCTCCATGCAGGGGGCGGCCTCGGTAAAGCAGGTTTTCTCATCCGTCTGCCACCGTTCCGGCTGCGCAAGAAATTCATTAATCCGGTGAACTCCGGCAACCGCAGACTGAATCGTCTGAATCTCCATGCCGATGCTCTCAAGCGGGCTGAAAACCTGCGAAATATAGGAAATCATAGCCACAGCCATACCGACAGACATGCCGAAGAAATCCTGTATCACAGGATTACCCGTTGCCGCCAGCGTCAGTATCACCGCCGTTACAAGCGCGTTGAGGATCAGTATCACGGGCGAGTAAATCGCATCATAGAAATTCGTTTTTTCCATGGCAGCATAGCTCTCACCTATGTAATCGCTGTACCTCCGCTCCATGTAGTCCTCTCTTTCAAGGGCATGGATCGTGCGGATGTTGCGAATGGTCTCCGGCACATGATTCGCCACCTTCGCCACCGCCTTCCGGTTTTCGATCTGCGCAATCAGAGACCGCTTCTGGACAACTCTCGTAAAGGCAAAGATCAGCGGAGTAATCAAGAGCAGTACCAATGCAAGACCAGGCTTCTTCCTGCCAATGATCACAAAAATGCTGATCACCTTGCATAGATCGGCTGCCATGCTGATGATGCCGGATGTGAAAAGCTGCTCCACAGTGTCCACATCACCGATAAAACGGGAAACAGTCACGCCGGGCTCCTGCTTCGTCAGCGTGTCCGCGGTGAGCCGGGAGAGCTTGTCCCTCAATGCCTGCCGCAGATTCCGCGTGATCCGCTGTCCGAACAGTGTAAGCTGCACCTCCCTTGCGGATTCCAGCAATCCGGTCAGGGCAACCAGTCCGAAATAGGCAACTGCTGCCATGAGCGTGACAGGCTCACCGACACTGAGTCCGTCGACCACACGCTCCAATACCAGCGGCGGCAGAAGCGCGACAATGACCGCACCAGCCACAGTCAGAAGAAGTCCGAGCGTCTTCAGCTTGGAAGCGCGGACAGTCCGAAAAATTACAGCAATCGTATTATTTTTCAATCTCTTCGTCTCCTTCCGTCTGCAATTTATAGAGTTCACAGTAAAGCGCACTCCGCTTCATCCAAGTATCATGGTCAGCAGCCTCTGCCCTGCCGTTTTCCAGCCAGATCACCTGTTCCAGCTCCGGGAAAAGATAGAGCCTATGTGAAATCAACAGGACAATATTGTTCTTCGTAAATTGCCGCAAATTCGCATAAACCTTCCGCTCGGTATCCCGATCCAACGCGGAAAACGGATCATCCAGAACCAGAACCGGCTTCAGATGCGCAAGCGTCCTCGCAAGCGCCAGCCGCTGCTGTTGACCGCCGGAGAGCAGCAAGCCTCCCGTGCCGACCCTTGTGTGAATACCGTCCGGCATCGCCTTCACTTCCTCATCCAGCTCCACCGCCTTCAGGTACTTCCACACATCATCCGCACTTCCCATGAGGACATTGTTTTCAATGGTGTCGCTGAACAGCTCCGGGTCATGCCCCAGATAGCCGACAACGCCTCTGGAAGAGAGTGCAGCCCCACCGAACCGTATCGTTCCGGCATATTCCCTCTCCTGCAGGAAAGCCTTGCCCAACGTAGACTTTCCGCTGGCAACCGACCCGGTAATACCGATCATCTGCCCCGCATCGGCAGTAAAGGACAAACCCTCAAAGACAGGCGGCACGCCCAGCTTTTCCACGCAGAGCGTCTGACATGGAACATTGCTGACAACGGCTTCCTCCGGCACGGACTGCATCAGCGGACGGATTCTCTTCCACGATACTTCCGCCTGTTGAACAGAGTTAAAAAGTTTCGCTGCCTTGGAGGACTTTAATGACAATTTCCCATAGCAGGAAAGATATGCTGTGAAAATGCCGATGTCCCAGAGATTCATCTGTATCTTCTGACCGCCCAGATAGAGGATCAGCATTACACTGACCATGGAAAGCACCTGATAGAGCGGAGGCAGGGCGCTGCTCCATATCTGGGAACGAACTGCCGCCGACTCGTAGTCCTTAAGCGCCTCCTCGTAAGAGACATTCCGTTCTGCCTCACAGCCGTAGACCCGGTAAAGGATGCTGTTGCTGCTCCTGTCCATTGTGGCGGAGCTGAGGCGTGCAGCACTTTCCTTGTAGGCAGCACCCGTCCTCTGCACGACAACCTTCATTTTCTCCGCAATCGCATAGGAAATGGGTGGAAAGATCAGGCATAACAGAGCCAGCTTCCAGTCGTAAAACAGCAGCATTCCCACATAACCGACCATTGCTACTCCGGTGTCGAAGACCTCCGTGGTAAATTTACGCATTCCTTCCACACAGGCATCCACATCCGTAATCGCCTTTGTTATCACAGAGCCGACGGACTCTCCCTCCAGCTCCGCCTTGGACTTGTGAACCAGACTGCGGTACAGCACCTGTCTCATGCGGCGGTTCGTGTTATTCGCAAAACGCCGGACATAGAACCGCTTGATGTACCGGGCAACCTGTACGGCAGCAATCGTCAGTACATAAGAGACTGCCAGCACGACCATATCCCGGAAGGTCTTACTGCCCCCGAAAATGTCCAGCAGACATTGCGCGAGCTTTCCCTCGAAAATCGGTCCTGCCAAAAGTCCTATATTATAGAAGATTCCCGAAATTGTCACAATCAGCAGCGCCCGCCACTCCGCACGGAAATACGAGCCAACTTTGCCGGGTTCAAATGTTTTCTTCATCGTCTTCCCCATTTCTGCATGAAAAATTATATTTTTCAATCTTTTCCCCCTCCATACGCTTGCGGACATCCGGAAATCCGGCACGCGACTGCTTCTTGGATCGCAGATATAAATCATTCAAAATCCGGTCAAAGCTCGCCCTGTCCTCCTCCGACAGCTCCTCGAGCAGCCAATCATAGAACACTGTCTCTATAGATGCCTTTGAATTCCGTAGCGACTGCGCCTTTTCCGTGGCATAGAGAAGCTGGCTTCGCCCGTCCTCCGGGTTCTCCTTGCGGATAATATATCCCTTCGCCTCAAGGCTCGCCGCACGCCTTGCCGCCGCGCCCTTGTCTATCTTCAATTCCTCCCTCACCTGCGCCTGTGTCAGTCCCGGATGGTGACGAAGCAGGTGCACGAAGTCAAACTCTGCCGTCCCGATCCCGTCCTCCTTCATTGCCTGAACAGTGAATTTACTGACTTCCCGGGCGATTTTTGTGATCTTCCGACCGAAGCTCTCCATATGATCTCCTCCTTTGGATGTAGTATCAACTAATTGGATGATACTACATCTATTTGAGGAAATCAATATGTGGGGTTCAATTTATTATGTGATTGGGCGGCATTTCCTTGAGGATCATGTTTATTTCTGAAGCAAAGACAGACGGCGCGTTGGCAATTTCCATGGTAGAATATATAAAATTGAATGATATATAAAATGGCATCCAAGGAGCAAACGATATGAAGTATAAAAAAGCAAATGACGTGCTGCCGGAAGACTTGCTGGCACTGGTGTTTCACAATTAGCGACGGTATACGATAGTCTGCCTGTGCAGCTCATTCACCGGGATGTGCATTTCGGAAATTTTCTGTTTCTTGATGGTAACTTCTCCGGTTATATTGACTTTGACCTGAGCCAGAGAAATATCCGTATTTTTGATCTATGCTATTTCCTGCTCAGCTTGTTGTCGGAAGAGGAAAAATTTGGGCTTACGGACGAGCTATGACTTACGTTTGTCAAAGAATTATTTGCAGGCTATGAACAAAAGCTACAATTAACAGAATTAGAAAAGAAGGCCATTCCCTATGTGATGGAGTGCATCGAATTGCTTTTTGTTTCTTATTTCCAGAGTATAAACGATACTCGGTGTGCTGAAGATGCCTATAAAATATTCCAATTCATAACAAAACAGGAAAATAAAATATGGAGAAATATACTATAGAATGGCATTATGACGGCTTCACCTATGTGTTTCATACATTAGCTTCGCTGTTCTCGTACCGGCAGGTTGATTTGGGAACCCGGCAGATGATAGAGCAGACTGACCTGCGACCGGACTGCAAGGTTCTTGATCTGGGATGCGGGTATGGGGTTGTGGGAATCTGGGCAGCTCATACGATAGGCGCCGAAAAGGTTGTGATGTCTGATGTTAATATTGCTGCGCTGAAAATAGCTGCTGAAAATGTAAAAGCAAATAATCTGGATAAAATACAACTGATTCACAGCAATGGCTTTGATCATATCCATGATGTTGACTTCAGCCTTATTATGTCAAATCCTCCGTATCACACCGACTTCGCTGTTGCGAAAGAATTTATCGAGGGAAGCTATAAGCATTTGCAGCTTGGCGGCTCACTGGGGCATCCGAAATACGGCGGTTTTTCCACAAATGACATTCCACTCGTCCCGATAATCTGCTCTCCGTCAAATGCAAGCCATGATACGAACGTACCGTCCTCCATATGCCGGTTGTAATAATCCTCCAGTGCCGGTTTTAAATCAATCTCCTCTTTTGCCCCTTCCTCTCTCAACTGATTGATTCTCACTTGAATAAAAACGGGAAGTTCATTCTTTGTCAGTCTCTTATACACAATATCCATTCTTCTCCTCATTTCTGCGCACGTTCTTTGCGCATAGCGAGTTTGTGTCAAGTGTGCGCAGGCACAAATCTCGTGATTGAAAAATTGTATTTTTCAATCTTCTCCCCATTTCCGGCATCGCAGCCTATGATTTCCTACCTGTTTTCAGGACTTCCATTGCAAACGCTCTTACATCCTCCTCGTGCAAAAAGGGAAGATATTCTTCAATCCCCCGCCCGGCACTGAGCGCCTCAAGTGCTAGCTCCTTCACGTCTTCTTCGTGCATGAATGGCAGATACCCATAGATCTCTTTTCCTGCACGCAATGCTTTCTGCGCAAGCTCCTTCACGTCTTCTTCATGCACGAACGGCAGATACCCATCGATTTCCTTTCCTGCACGCAATGCTTCCTGCGCAAGCTCTTTCACATCCTCCTCGTGCATGAATGGCAGATATCCATCAATTTCCTTTCCTGCACGCAGCGCCTCAAGTGCTAGCTCCTTCACGTCTTCTTCGTGCAT
>CAKRUB010000034.1 GCA_934402375.1 uncultured Acetatifactor sp. | reverse complement strand
AGTATCTGAAGCGTCAAGGCACGGATGTGCCGTAGTCGCGAAAGATGCTTGAGGGCTTGCCCCGGGGTAGTTCATTTGATAGCGTTGTATTTGTGATAACAGAAGGCTTTGGAGAAAATTTAGTAATAAATATAGTATTTTATGTATTGGAGATTTTAGTAACTATAAGGATTGTGAAAGACAATGGCAAAGAAACATTATAAAAAGTATTATGGATATTATAAGAAAGACAAACGGAACCTTTTTAGGGGAGGAGTATTGCTTTCATTATCATTTGTTATTATATATATGATGCATTTTATTGTTCCGATACCTGACAATAGGGGGCTTTATGTGGCTGTTTTTGAATTCATTATGTCTTGGTATTATATTTTTGAGGTTATTGATGTTGCTCGGCTTGAAAAAAATGCAATAGTAAATGAATATGGGAAAAAATGTATATTTCATCATAGATATTTGTGTTTAGGAGCACTCTTATTTTCTGCATTTTCTGTTGTATTGACTTTGTTTTATAAGATTGACCATAATATTATATTTATTATTTATATGGCATTAATTTTTGGCAGTATAGCATATTTTCTTATGCTTTTTATGTTTGAGGAAGATTATTACTATTCCTGTGGTTTTAAGGTTTTTTATTCAGAAATTAATCACATTGAAATTGAAGGTGAAGTACATACTACAGGAGGGATTGTTGTTGTGTGCAAGTTAATGAAAGATGAAAAAATCATTGGCTATGATCGGATGTTAGTTCAGGACTTTATTTGCCTGAAAACGAAAATTGATGATACTGCTCTCGGACAGATCAAGGAGCCTGAGACAGCTTATGAGGAATAACCGTTGAAGAGCCGAAGCTTTTCTACCAGAGATATATCTTTGCAGGCCAGAAGGTTCGCGTGAAGTAGGAATGTGAAATAGAAGCTAGAAATTACATAAACTGACAGCAAGTGCTCCTGCGGGAAACCGCAGGGGTATTTGTGTGCTTGGGGCTAAAGCGTAAAAACATTGTAAAGTAATCTATAATATGATACGATAATATGAATTAGCGGGAACTTACGAGGGGGAGAAAAGTTACTTTGGAAAATAAGGTTGCGATAGGAAGCCTGATCGGATATTTGCGCACAGAGGCAAACATCAGTCAGGAGGAATTGTGCAGAGGACTGTGTTCGCGCGCCCTTTTGGCAAGGATGGAAAAGGGGGAACGCGACTGTGAGAAAATTGTAGCGGAAGCTTTACTACAGCGGCTTGGCATGGCGGCGGATCGGATCGACTATATAGCAGGGCCGGAGGAGCAGCAATGGATTCTGCTCAGGGAGGCATTGTACCGCAGCATTGAAGACAAGGATGAAAATGGCGCGGCAGAAGCGTTTGAGGAGTATGAGGCCTATGCAACCGGAAAAAGCCCATTGCACAGGCAGCTTCTGCTTTATTACCGCGCCGTTTTAAACTGGAAGCTGGGTGCAACCGTAGAAGAATTACATAATCTGCTCTCGGAGGCATGGGAGATCTCGCGTGAGGGGATCGCCCTGACTGAGGTGGGGGAGATTCGCATGACACAGCTTGAGCTCTGCATTGCCATGATGCAGGCGCGCGTCATGGAGGAAGGGGGAGCGAATGAGCGTGCGAGGGAGATTTACGAAGCCCTATTACGGCACCAGGAGGAGTTTGTGGACAGCAGGGATGTCGTGCGGCTGTATCCGCAGATTGCGTACCGGCTTGTCGGAATCTACCTTCAGGAAGGAGATACCGGAAAGGCGGTTGAACTCGCGGAGAAAACCCTAGCCTTTTTAAGGAGAGAGGCTAAGCTGAACTATCTGAGAAGCTTTCTGGAAATTAAGCTTCAATACGGAGCGTGTACAGAGGAGGAAAGGAATGCCCTCGGAGAAGCCTGTGTCTGGATAAAGTGGCTGTATGAAGAATTCGATGTGGAAGAGTTTAAATGGAGCTGGGAGGGCGCATTTCCGGTGACAAAATATGACCTGTGCGGCGAAGTCCTGCGCGCCAGACGCGAAGTCCTTGGAATGTCGCAGGAGGAGCTGGCGGAGGGCATCTGCGATCCGGTCACGGTATCCAGAATCGAGTGCGGGAAGGTCTCTCCGAAGCGGGGAACCTACGAGAAGCTGATGGAAAAGGTTGGGTTAAGCGGAAGCCGCTTTGATGCAAGCTTCCCGATGGAGAATCCCGCAAACTGGAAGCTTATGATAGAGATTAACAGGCTGCTGAATCAGGCGAAGACTGCTGAGGCAGAGCCGTTGGTTGAAGAATTAGAACAGAGATTGTCAAGGAGAACACCCTGTGACAGACAAATGCTTATACATATTAAAACGACGATGCTTGGTCTGCAGGGAATAATATCAAAAGAGGAAAGACAGAAGATGTATCGGGAGGCTCTGTATATGACATTGCCGGAGGTAGAATTTCAAACTTTGGAGCATTGGCATTTCACAAAGAGAGAAATCGGACTGATTGATTCGTTTGCAAATGTGGAAGATGAGCTGGGAGAAGGGGGAAAATATATTCCTCTTTTAATGGCGATTAAGAACGGGTTTGAAACGAAATTTCTGAGTTTGAATCATTATGTCTCAGAATATGAGCATATATGCCATACCTTGGGCGATATTTTGGGAAATGCGAACCGTTTTGAGGATGGAATAGCAGTAGGAATGGATGGAATGAAGATTGCACTCAGAAACGGGATGGAATCGACACTCAGTTGCATGCTTTATGATTGTGGCTGGAACATGGAACATTTATGGGGAGAAAAATATACGACAGAGATAAGCCTCCAATATATGAAGGCTTGCTATTATCTACATACGGTATATGGCAGGATAAGGGATATAAATTTTGTGAAAAAACATATCAAAGATGTATATGGGCTGGAATTGATTTAGTAAAACATCGAATCCTGTTTAAAATGTGCCACTTTTGCTATGGAATTAAATCAAAAACGGAGTATCGTTTAAACTGAAATAAATTGTGATAAGAGAGATGAGGGGAGCATGAAACCATATATTACCAAAGTAAGAAAATACATTATCCTGCAGGTGCTGTGGGATTTCTTGGGGGTGGTCAGCCTTGCGGCAGCACCGCTCTTGCAGGAGTGGCTGTTTGATCATGGACTCGAAAGTTCGTGGGACAGGATTGTGCTGGTGGTCCTGCTCTACCTCGGTTTGCTTCTGTTCTACGCGTTTGCGCAGTATCTGTGCATCCTGTTTGCCTTTAAGGGCGGGATCGGATTCGAGACGAGCTTGAAAAGAGATTTTTTTGCAAGGGTATTTCACATGGACAGTGCCAGCTTCTATAAAAAGGCGCTCGGCGATTACATTTCCATACAGGGCAATGATATTACAGCCTTGGAGCAGGACTATCTGGAGCCTCTGATCGATGTAATCCGTTCGGTGAACATGCTGCTGATCTATGGCGTTGTATTGACGCTGGGGGTAGACTGGCGGCTGGCAACCGTGATTATTGTGAGCTCTTTTCTCGCGATCGCTGTTCCTAAAATTTTCGGGAAGGTGCTGACTTCATCGAGAAGCGCGTATCAGAAGCAACTGGCGGACTATGTCTCTGTTATCACGGATCTTTTGGAGGGCTTTCATATCATCAACCGTAAAACCGTTGATAAAATTACAGAGCGGCATGACAGCTCGCTGGAAGAAACAGCAAATAAGAGATATTTATATGGGAAAAAGAAAAGTCTGGTTCTTGGACTGAGCGAGCTGATGACAAAGGCAGTCAAGGCTGTGACCTTTGCAGCCGTGGCATATCTCTTCTACCGGAAGGAGATTACCGTCGGTATCGGAGTTGCAACCCTCAGCTATATGACGGCATTCATTGAGCCGATTGATAGTCTCCTGTATGATATTACGACGATACAGTCAATGAAGGAAGTGAAGGAGAATATCGTTGAGGCTGTCAGTCCGGTGCCTGTGCGGAGCGACTTGGTTCTTAAGAAGAAGCTGGATTCCGGGATCGTCTTTCGGAATGTTGCATGTGTCAGGGAAGGCTTTCAGATGTCGGATCTGAACCTTCAGATAGAAAAAGGCAGGAAATATGCAATCGTGGGTAAGAGCGGTGCGGGAAAGTCAACGCTGCTGAAGCTGCTTATGGGTCACGAGGCAAGAACCTCCGGCACGATAGAAATTGACGGCAGGGACATCGGGGAACTGGAGCTTTCGGAGCTGATTTCCTACACGGCACAGAGTGAGCACATCTACCGGACGGGACTGGAGGAGAATGTCACGGTGTTTCATTCCTACACGGAGCAGGATGTCAGGCGGCTGGCGCAGAGCATTCCGGCGAAGCTGGTCTCGGGACTGGCAGACAGGGACGATGAGAATTGTCAGAAATGGAGCGGGGGAGAGAAGCAGGCGGTTGCCTTTCTGCGTATGCTGACGGAGAATGCGGAGGTAGTGCTTCTCGACGAGCCGTTTTCGGCGGTGGATACAAGGGCGAGGGAGGCACTGGAGAAATTTTTGCTGACATCAGAGGCGATGGCAGAGAAGACGGTCCTGATGGTGACGCATCAGACGCAGGAGGAGCATCTGGCATTATTTAACCATGTGATCCGGGTGGAAAACGGAACGGCAGTCTGTGAGTAGAACAACCCTGTAGAAAAAACATTACATAAAAATATGAGGGAGAAGTACTTATGAGAATCGAAAAGTACCGGAAGGAATTGATGGCGAAGCTTCGCTGGACGAGAGTTCATGCGACGGTTGCAAACGCGTTGAGTACCATAGTCGGGATGCTCGTGCCGTATCTGATTGGTAAGGGGATTGACGGCATATCGGACGCAGGGACGGAAAAGGCAGGGTTGGCAGTGGCGATTATCGCAACAGTTCTGTTTAGCTTCCTGCTCAACTGGTATCAGAACTACCAGTGGTTCAAGATGATCTATAACGGGCAGACCGTCCTGCGGGGAGGAATGTTCGGCGGAATTGCGAAAAATTCTTACCAGTTCTGGTGCGGAAAGAAGAGCGGTGATGTTGTCAACCGCCTGATCAATGATGCGGCGCAGTATGCCGAAGGCTGTCTGATCTCCGTTCCGATGCTGATTCTGAATGGTTTCACACTGGTGGTTGCGTTTGTACTCATTTTCCAGTACAGCGTACCGATCGGCATAGTGATCATGGCGATCTGTCTGGTCTATTTCTTTTCCTACCGGTATATCAATGTCAAACTGCGCAAGTATTCCGGCGAGGAGAGAAAGGGCTATTCGGAGCTGGTACAGACGACTACGCAGTTTTATGAGGGAATTCCGACGATCCGGCTGTTCGGCAAGGAGGACTTCTTCGCGGGAAAATACCGCGAGAAGGTTAATAGCTTAGGCGAGCGGAATATCCGTTTGCAGTTATGGAAGTCGCTGGCACAGTCGCTGTCGGGGCTGATTATTGATCTGATGCCGGTTGCCGCGGTCGTGATGGGAATGTATCTGGTTGTGACAGGCAAGTGCTCGGTGGGTGCAATTTTTGGAATTTATGCCTACACCTCCTATCTGGGAGAGCCTATCCGTAACCTGACGGATCTGAACATTATTGTTCAGCAGGGAACGATCAACGGAGAACGTCTGGAGGAGCTCCTGACGGATGATGAGGAAGCAGTGGAGCACATAGACAGGCTGGAGGAGATTGCGCTGAAAAACATCAGTGTGAGCTACGACGGTCAGGAGCCGATCCTGAAAAATTTTGATCTGAGCATACATAAGGGGGAGCGCATCGGCATCATAGGCGGCTCGGGGTGTGGAAAGTCCACGCTGACGCATGTGCTGACCGGTGAACTGCCTCCCGCTGATGGACAGATATTTATCAATGGAAAGGAAGCAAATCCGGCAGTGAGCGGAACGCGCATCGCAGTCCTTCCGCAGGACATTTTCCTGTATGACGATTCCGTTCTGGAAAATATCCGTTTCGGAAGAGAGGAGACAATGCATGAGGACGCGATAGAGACGCTCGGGATCAGCAAGTTCGCGGACAGGGATATTCGAGGGCTTTCCGGCGGCGAAAAGAGAAGAGTCGGACTGGCGAGGGCGTTGACGGGAGATTTCGACCTGATTATACTTGACGAGCCGACGGCGGAGATTGACGCGGTGATGGAGGAGAAGATCATCCGGTTTATTGACAAGGTTCTCGGAGAGGATAAGATGATGGTGGTAATTACCCACAGACCGCGTATCCTTGAGGTCTGTACCAGAACGATCAATATGGGGATGTAAGGAAGGAATGTTGAAAGGTCCCGGCAGGAAAACTGTCGGGACTTTGATGTCGTAATTTCGAAACGGGGGAGGAAATCTATGGCTGTGGACATGAGGAAGGAAGAGGAGTATTTGCAGGGGCTGGAGGCGGAGCTGCAAAAGGAGGCGGAAAGACTCTTTGCAAGGTCAAAGGATCGCTCGGACGATTATCACAGGCTGGCGAGCTATATGTGGGAGCATCAGACGGACTTTGATGAGTATGAGCTGGTGTTTAATCGGTTGAATATGGATCAGGTGGTGGATTCCGGAGAGCAGACAAGGGCGCAGCTGTACCGCATTGTGAAAATGCAGGATTCTCCCTATTTTGCAAGAATTGATTTTCAACAGGAGGGGGAGGAAGCTCCGATGCAGATATATATCGGAAAGTTTTCCTTCTGGAACATACGAAGCCCCTATGAAGTCTTTGACTGGCGCGCGCCGATCGCCGGGATGTACTATGAATTCGAGTATGGTGAGGCATATTATGATGCACCGGTCGGAAGAGTGTCGGGGCGGATTGACTGTAAGAGGCAGTATGGAATCCGGTGGGGCAGACTGGAATATGCGTTTGAGAGCAGCGTCAGCATCGGCGACGAAATCCTGCAGCAGGAGCTTTCCAGAACCTCCAGTGACAAGATGAAGGATATTGTCACGACGATACAGAAGGAGCAGAACCGCCTGATCCGTAACGAAACAGCAGACACATTGATCATTCAGGGAGTGGCGGGTTCCGGGAAGACCTCCATTGCGCTGCATCGTGTCGCCTATTTCCTCTATCGGTATAAAAAGGAGATTTCGGCGGAGAACTTTCTCATTATTTCCCCGAACAGGATTTTTGTGGATTATATTTCGGAGGTGCTGCCAGAACTGGGAGAGGAGAACGTGCGGAGCATCGGCATGGAGGATGTGGCAAGGCAGTATCTCCCGCGGGAATGGAAGCAGGGACGGCTGAGGCTGGAGAAAATGTGCTACCAGACAGAAAAGTTTCAGGAGACGGACGATCCCGCATGGCTGGAGCGGAGTCGTTTCAAGAGCACCTCGGAATTTGTTGAGCTGTTGGAGCAGTTTTTGCAGGAGTGCGACAGAACCCATTTCTCGGCGGCGGATTTTGTGTACGAGGGAGGCAGCTTCCCGGCGGCTGAGGTGCAGAGATATTATGAGCGTCTGGGAGCGCTGCCGGTTTATGAGCGCCTTCGGGAAATTGCAAAGCGTATGTCGGAGGATTTAAGGGCACAGGCAGTGCGCGGGGTTCATAGGCAGGATATTCTCGAATGGCTGATGGGAGCCTATCGGCACAATGATGCGCTGGAGCTGTATGAGGAGTTTTATGCGAAGCTCGGACGGAGCGAGCTTTTTGTCCGGGAACCGGAGCAGGAGCTGGAGGCAGCTGATATATTTCCGCTGCTCTACGTCAGACTTTATCTGGCGGGAAGACCGGAAAATGAGAACATTAAATATCTTGTCATTGATGAGATGCAGGATTATACGCCGATTCAGTATGCCGTGATTGACAAGCTCTATTCGTGCAGGAAGACGATTTTAGGGGACTTTTCCCAGAAGGTGGTTCCCTTTTCGGGGGAGAGCGGGGAGTATCTGAAAAGACTTTACCCGGAGGCACAGGTGGAAAAGCTGTACAAGAGCTATCGCTCCAGCTATGAAATTATAGAGTTTGCGAGGAAGATCGCGGGAGAGGTATGCATAGAGCCGGTTCAGCGGCATGGGGAGGCTCCGCAGGTCGTTTCCTGTAAGGACAAGGATGAGGAGACGGCATGGCTGCTGAAAGCAATCCGGGGGCTGGACACTGACACGGATGGACGAAAAATCGGCATTATCTGTAAGAAGGAGGCACAGGCGAGGGAGCTTTACGGGCGGCTTGCAGCAGATGCCGGAGAGATGCAGCTGCATCTGCTTACCTATGACAGTGAGGAGTTCTATGAGGGCGTGATGGTCAGCGCGGTGTCAATGTGCAAGGGACTCGAGTTCGACGAGGTGCTGATACCGGATGCGGACTGCGAAAACTACAGCTTGGAGTACGACAGGGGACTTCTCTATGTCGCGTGTACGAGAGCCATGCATAAGCTGACCCTTCTGTATACCGGGGAGAAAAGCCGTTTTCTTGGATGAATCAGGTATAAAACGCCATAGGAATGCAATGTAACTGCTTTCATGGCAAATGCTTGATATTTGTGGCTTTTGCTATGAAAACAGCGGGCACGCACACGGTAAATTCTGCTTTTTGTACAAACGCCCTAAGAACGTCAAATATTTATCAATTTCGGCTTGATATTCCTCGAATGAATTGATAAAATAAGGAAGTACTGACTAATAGTTCGACGAATGCTACAGGGCAGCCGAACTATTTTCGGCTGTTTAAAATCTTAAGTGAAAGGGAGAAACACGAGAATGAAAAAATGGGTGTACTTATTTAGTGAAGGTGACATGACCATGCGTAATCTTCTTGGCGGTAAGGGCGCTAACCTTGCTGAGATGACAAGTATCGGTCTTCCTGTTCCTCAGGGCTTCACCATTACTACCGAGGCTTGTACTCAGTACTATGAGGATGGCCGTAAGATCAACGACGAGATCATGGCTCAGGCTATGGAAGGCGTTGCTGAGATGGAGAAGATCAACGGAAAGAAGTTCGGAGATCTCAAGAATCCTCTGCTGGTTTCTGTTCGCTCCGGCGCGAGAGCATCTATGCCCGGTATGATGGATACCATTCTGAACCTTGGTCTGAATGACGAGGTTGTTGCAGCTATGATCGCTGGCAACCCTGATCCTGCATTTGAGCGTTTTGTATATGACTCCTACAGACGTTTTATCCAGATGTTCTCTGACGTCGTTATGGAGGTTGGTAAGAAGTATTTCGAGCAGTTGATCGACAAGATGAAGGAAGAGAAGGGCGTTAAGTATGACGTTGATCTTACCGCTGCTGACCTGAAGGTTCTGGCTGAGCAGTTCAAGGCTGAGTACAAGAACCAGCTGGGCAAGGATTTCCCTTCCGATCCCGTAGAGCAGTTGAAGCTGGCTATCGAGGCTGTATTCCGTTCTTGGGACAACCCTCGTGCAAACGTATATCGTCGTGACAACGATATTCCTTATTCATGGGGTACTGCTGTAAACGTAATGCCTATGGTATTCGGTAACCTGAACAACGAGTCCGGTACCGGTGTTGCATTTACCCGTGATCCTGCAACCGGTGAGAAGAAGCTGATGGGTGAGTTCCTTAAGAACGCACAGGGCGAGGACGTTGTTGCCGGTGTTCGTACTCCTATGCCGATCGCTCAGATGGAGCAGGAGTTCCCTGAGGCATATGCTGAGTTCATCAAGGTTTGTGAGACTCTTGAGAACCATTATCATGATATGCAGGATATGGAGTTCACTGTTGAGAATAAGAAGCTGTACATGCTGCAGTGCCGTAACGGTAAGAGAACCGCTCAGGCAGCTCTGAAGATCGCTTGTGACCTTGTTGATGAGGGACATAAGACCGAGGCTGAGGCTGTTGCAATGATCGATCCTCGTAACCTTGACACACTGCTTCATCCTCAGTTCGATGCTGCTGCACTGAAGGCAGCCACTCCTCTTGGCAAGGGTCTGGGTGCATCTCCCGGTGCTGCTTGCGGTAAGGTTGTATTCACTGCTGAGGACGCTGAAGTTTGGGCTGCAAAGGGTGAGAAGGTTGTTCTGGTTCGTCTGGAGACCTCTCCTGAAGATATTACAGGTATGAAGGTTGCTCAGGGTATTCTGACTGTTCGTGGTGGTATGACCTCTCACGCAGCCGTTGTTGCCCGTGGTATGGGTACCTGCTGTGTATCCGGCTGTGGCGAGATCGCTATGGACGAGGCTAACAAGAAGTTTACTCTGGCTGGACAGGTATTCAACGAGGGAGATTTCATCTCTATCGATGGTACTACAGGTAACATTTACGCTGGTCAGATCAAGACGGTTGACGCACAGATCGCCGGTGAGTTCGGCCGTGTAATGGCATGGGCTGACAAGTATCGTAAGCTGAAGGTTCGTACCAACGCTGATACTCCTGCTGACGCTAAGAAGGCTCGTGAGCTGGGCGCTGAAGGTATCGGACTTTGCCGTACAGAGCATATGTTCTTCGAGGAAGACAGAATCGCTGCATTCCGTGAGATGATCTGCTCTGATACTGTTGAGGAGAGAGAAGCAGCTCTGGAGAAGATTCTTCCTTATCAGCAAGGAGACTTCAAGGCTCTGTATGAGGCTCTGGAAGGAAATCCTGTTACCATTCGTTTCCTTGATCCGCCTCTTCATGAGTTCGTTCCTACCGAGGAAGCTGACATTGAGAAGCTGGCTAAGGCACAGGGCAAGTCCGTTGAGACCATCAAGAACATCATTGCTTCCCTGCATGAGTTCAACCCTATGATGGGTCACAGAGGATGCCGTCTTGCTGTTACTTATCCTGAAATCGCTAAGATGCAGACCAAGGCTGTTATCCGCGCGGCAATCGAGGTTCAGAAGGCTCATCCCGATTGGAATGTAAAGCCTGAGATTATGATTCCTCTTGTTTGTGAGGTTAAGGAGCTTAAGTTCGTAAAGAAGGTTGTTGTTGAGACCGCTGATGCTGAAATCGCTGCTGCAGGCGTTAAGCTTGAGTACGAGGTTGGTACCATGATCGAGATTCCTCGTGCAGCTCTGACAGCTGACGAAATCGCTAAGGAAGCTGACTTCTTCTGCTTCGGTACAAACGACCTGACCCAGATGACATTCGGTTTCTCCCGTGATGACGCTGGTAAGTTCTTAAATGCTTACTATGACACCAAGATCTTCGAGAACGATCCTTTCGCAAAGCTGGATCAGACCGGTGTTGGCAAGCTGATGGAGATGGCTATTAAGCTTGGCAAGCCTGTAAATCCGAAGCTGCATGTAGGTATCTGTGGTGAGCACGGCGGAGATCCTTCTTCCGTAGAGTTCTGCCATAAGATCGGTCTGGACTATGTTTCCTGTTCTCCTTTCCGTGTGCCTATCGCAAGACTTGCTGCTGCACAGGCAGCGATTGCTGAGAAATAATATTGCGTTAGTTTTAACGTTTTTTGTAAAACAGAAATCCCCCAGTCATGGAAACGTGATTGGGGGATTTTGTTTTACAGACTTTTAGTTTCTAAACTATTGACAATTGTATCTTTCATATGTATTATACATAATATATATTAATTAATATGCATTGAACGATATTCTTTGCGGGAAGGATGAAATATATGGCTCCGAAGAACAAATTTACAAAAAAGGAGATGATAGAGGCGGCAATGCAGGTCGTGCGGGACAAGGGCATCGGTGGCCTGACGGCAAAGACGATGGCAGATGAGCTTGGTACTTCCACCCAGCCGGTTTTTACCGCCTTTGGCTCTATGGATACTCTCAAGCAGGAGGTCTACGCCTCTGCGGTGCGTGTGTACGACAGCTACACAGATGCAGGGCTGAAAGAGAAAATTCCATTCTTTGGCGTTGGAATGCAGTATATCCGTTTTGCGCGGGAAGAACCGGAGCTTTATCGTCTTTTATTTTTGACAAAGACGCAGGATCAGGAATACAGCGCAATGAAGTCCATGCAGCATTTACAGGAGCTTATCCGCCCAACGCTGGTGAATATTTATCATATAACCGCCGGAGAAGCAGACCTTTATTTTCGTGATCTGTGGTTCGTTGTGCACAGCCTGTCCACGCTGGTTGTGACCGGCGATTGCCCCTACTCCGACCGGGAGATTGGACAAATCCTCACAGGGGTTAGTATCAGTATTTGCAAATCAATCAAGGAGATTCCCGGCTTTGCGGCAGGCACCTTTGACCGTGATGCCGAGTTTCGGGCGTTGGTCAGCAAGTGAACCGAGGTGATTATAAGTGGTAAAAAAAGAAATTGTCAAAATTGATTGGCTTTGCTGTCCAAGATGCGGCGGCAAGACAAGAACACAGATACGTCCACACACGGTATTGGAGGATTTTCCTTTATTTTGCCCGAAGTGCAAGTATACCTGTGTGATCCGTTTCAAGGACGGAAAAATTGAAGAAATCAAAATGCCAGACGCTTAGACGCAGTGCAATCCGATAAAATCGGTTTGTGCTGCGTTTTTAGCTTGTGAGTTCAGTAGAAAATTACGGAAGAATTGATTTCAGAGATAGCAGATGCACTTATTTTTTGATGACATTGAACCGGATATTTTGACTGGCATTCTTGTAAAGGTCACTGGAAAGCCGAGCAAAGCCGCTGGGCGGAGCGGGATCTTCCCTATGGTTACTTGTGGTGGGTTCTTGAGAATGAACATGGTTGCGTGGCAATAGGTGACGGCGGCAATATCATTTATGTCAGCCCGGATAGAAATATGGTCGTTGCGATTGCCTCCCGCTTTCAGCCCAGAGTGAAGGATAGAATTGAGTTTATCAGGAAGTATGTCGAGCCGATATTTGATTGAAGCGGCATTGATTTAGGCGGGAGATTAACAAATTGGGATTGAAGGGTGAGGTAATAAAATGATTAGAATTATGAAAGACAGTGACTTAGCACAATGTGGCATGATTTATGCAAAAGCATTCCCTATGGAGCATTGGGGAATAGACTGGACAGCAGAAAACGCAACAGAATATCTTCAAGATTTTTTTGAACAGAAAAGATTTGTCGGGTATGTATATGAGGAAAAGGAAGAGGTATCAGGATGTATATTTGCACTTTGTAAGATTTCTGGAAGCAAAAAGGAGATTTACATTAATGAGATGGCGGTACTTCCCGAACGACAAGGGCAAGGAATAGGTAAGCAACTATTGAATGCTGTTAAAAGTTACAGTAAAGATAAAGGACTTGCAGGAATTGTTCTTTATACAAGTGAGTATGCTCCGGCAGCTAAGTTTTATGAAAAAAACGGATTTAAGTTGTCAAATGGGACTATTTGCATGTATTGCGATTTTTCCTAAAAAAGATGCCATCCGTGAGGGTGGCATCTTTAACATACAAATGCGCCTGAAGGCGTTTTTTAATAGGAGACGATGAGCTGCATTTTGAAGGCTTCTTCGCCATATACAGCGTGGGGGATTCCCTTGGGCATAATCAGCGTCTCTCCCTCGCTTAAGTGGAAGACATTGTCACCGACGGTAAATCTGCCGGTACCGTCGAGTACGGTAACCATTGCGTCGCCACCGGCAGCATGTGAGGAGATTTCTTCCCCCTTGTCAAACGAAAACAGGGTCATGCTGACAGAATCGTTCTGTACCAGAGTCTTGCTGACAACCTGTCCTGCCTGATATTCGATCTGATCCTTTAAGGATAATTTGGTTTCTTTTTCGATATTTTTATACATTATTCTTGCGTCCTTTCTGTTTCATTTCCCGGCTCACACCGTTACGGATAGTATATTACAATTGTCGATAAAAGTATATAGAAAATGTTGGAGAGAAAAGGGCTTTAAAGAGTTTTTACATAATACTGTGCGCGGTATTGACTAGGCGACATTCCTGCGTTCTTCTGAAAGCATTTAAAAAAATGAGCATAGCTCGAGTAGCCAAGAGCCGTCTGTACCTGTGTGACCGTCTGACCGTCCCGGAGCATGGATTGCGCCGTTGCAATTTTTTGCAGTGTGATATAGTGACTGACGGTTGCATGGGTATGTTTTTTAAACAAGCGTGAAAGATAGTCAGGATGCAGGAAGAAATGACTGGCTAGCTCTTCCACGGTCAGGTTCTCAGTGATGTGATTATGTATATAAGCGATGATTTCGTTGATCCTTTGCTGAGCTGACGAGATGGGCGGAGTGAGCGTCTGGGCGGGACAGAGGTTTTCAACGATTTCATTCAGCTTTGCGAGCAAAGCAAAGAGCTCTGCCATTGCGCTTGGCGTGTTGACTTTGGTGTAAGAGAGCAATGAAGTCATTCCCCGGATCAGTTCTGTCTTTGCAGCTTGATCCGGGACAAGTAAAAGAGGGGCTGTGCTTTGTTTCATATAGGACAGGAAATCAGTCTGTCCGCAAAACACAGCGTCCAGCCACTGCATGTTGAGACTTAAAATGTAGCGCTCATAGAGAGTGCCGGAACTGTGATAAAGCTGATGGACGCAGAACGGCGGTATGATAATCAGGGTGCCGGCGGGAACCTCGGAGACCGTATCATTTAAGAGAACATCCGGCAAAGGCGAGAGCGTGAGGTAAATCTCTACTCCGTTATGGGAATGCGGAACGACAGGATAGGCAGGGCTATCCTTGCGATAAATCACATCAAAAGGGGCAGCTATGGGAAATGATAGGACGGAATTTGTAATCATCTGTAAACTCCTTATAAGTCGGAAAATGACATAAAACATGTATTTTATATACATATTATTCCATTTTCTTATGTTTTACAATAGGTTTAATGAAGGAGTTTCGGGGAGAACGTTTTAAGACAGGCAAGGAGGATGACATGAAAAAGGTCGGTATAATCGGCTGCGGTAATATTGCGCAGGTACATGGCTGGGTGATACAGAACATGGAGGATGCTGAGCTGGTGGCGGTCTGTGATACGGAGCCGGAGAAGGCGGAAGCGTTGTCAAAAGAGTACACAGGCGGAAAAGCAGAAGTTTATACGGATTGGCTTGCACTTTGCGGGGCGGAGCTTGATGTAGTACATATCTGTACGCCGCATTTTCTACATGCCCCGATGGCAGTGGAGCTGCTTAAGCATGAAAAGGCGGTGTTTATGGAGAAACCTTGTGCAATATCGAGGGAGCAGTTCGCAGAACTGAAGGAAGCGGACAGGAGGCATCCGGGAAAGCTAGGATTTTGCTTTCAGAACCGTTACAACAAAACGACCTTGGAAATGGATCGGATGCTTGCGGAAGGAAAAATCGGAGACGTAAAAGGAGCGAGAGCCTTTGTGACATGGCGTCGGGATGAGGCTTATTATGCGGACAGTCCATGGAAGGGAAGCTGGGGGATGGAGGGCGGAGGTGTACTGATCAATCAGTCTGTACACACGCTGGACTTATTATTGAGGTATTTGGGAAGACCGGAGCGGGTGGCAGCTACCATGTCAAACCATCATTTACAGGGACTCATTGAAGTCGAGGACACGGTGGAGGCATGGATGTCCTTTGAACAGGGGAGAAGGGCGTGCTTCTATGCATCGAACGGTTATGCGTCGGATGCACCGGTCTTTCTGGAGCTTGAGGGGGGGACGGGACGAATTACCATGAATGGCTCCCGGCTGACGCTCTGGACATCGGAGAACGGTTCGGCAGAATGCACATGTGAGAGCGATCCCGGGATCGGAAAGGATTACTGGGGGTGCGGGCATCGAAGCTGTATCAGGGATTTTTACCGATGTCTGGAGGAGGGAAGGCGGTATCAGGGAGATTTGAGCGGTGTGGAAAACACCTTTGATATAATGATGCGGATCTATGAGGCTGCAAACTTACGGACATAAGTCGGCAAGAGGTAACATAGCGAACGGACAACGGAAAGGAGAGGAAGATTATGGAGCAGGTGCGATTGGGAATTATCGGAATCGGAGGAATGGGCACGAACCATGTAAACAGTATTTTAAGGGGAGATGTGCCGGAGATGAGGCTGACTGCGGTAGCGGATATCCGGCAGTGCAGGCTGGACTGGGCGAGGGAGACGTTACCGCCGGATGTCAGCGTCTTTGCGGATGGCAGGGAATTGATCGATTCGGGGAGCTGCGATGCAGTGCTGATCGCTACGCCGCACTATTTTCACCCGGAGTATGTGATCTATGCATTAGAGCATGGTGTGCATGCAATCAGCGAAAAGCCGGCAGGTGTGTATACCAGACAGGTCAGAGAAATGAACGAGGTCGCGCAACGGAGCAGCGCGGTATTTGCAATCATGCTGAATCAGAGAACGAATTGTGTCTACAGGAAATTGCATGACATGATTGAGAGCGGTGAACTCGGGGCGCTGAAGCGTGTCAACTGGATCATTACCGACTGGTATCGCACACAGGCATATTATGATGCGGCGGGCTGGAAGGCCACATGGGACGGCGAAGGAGGTGGAGTGCTATTAAACCAGAGCCCGCATCAGCTGGACCTGCTGCAATGGTTGTGTGGCATGCCGGTGAGGGTCAGGGCGTTCTGTCATGAGGCAAAGTGGCATGACATCGAGGTGGAGGATGATGTGACCGCTTATCTGGAATATGAAAACGGGGCAACCGGAGTATTTGTGACGACTACCGGGGATGCGCCGGGAACGAACCGGCTGGAGTTGACCTTTGAAATGGGGAAGATCGTATGCGAAGGCGGGAAGCTGATATATGACAGACTTGCCGAGAATGAACGGATTTTCTGCATGACCGAAAAGGAGGGATTTAAGAAGCCTGAGATGACCCGGGTGGAGGTTGAGACGGATGGCAAAAACGAACAGCATGTGGGGGTGCTGAAGGCATTCGCAGACCGGATTTTGCACGGTGGCAGGCTGGTTGCAGAGGGGACAGAGGGAATCCGTGGTCTGACCTTGTCGAATGCCATGCACCTGTCTTCATGGCTCGACCGGACAATTGAAATCCCGTTTGATGAAGACCTTTTCCTTGCGGAGCTGAACAAAAGGCGCGCGCAATCCGTAAGGAAACAGGACAAGGGGATTGTATTCGACACAACAGGGACATTTTGACATTTTATCGGGAGGTTAAAAGAAAATGAAAAGAGAGTATCTGATTACAGGGTTTGCAGATGAGATTGCGGACGATCTGACAACACAGATGAAGGAGCTTCGGAAGCTAGATATGCATTATGTGGAGATGCGTGGAGTGGACGGAAAAAACTTAATTTATCATTCTGACGATAAGCTCAGGGAAATAAAAGAGAGACTGGACAGTGTGGGAATTTCGCTTTCTGCAGTCGGCTCGCCGCTTGGCAAGATCGGGATTGAGGACTCCTTTGAAAAGCATTTTGAAGAGTTCAGGCGTGCCGTCGAGGTCGCCCATAAAATGGAGTGCAAAAATATCCGTATGTTCAGCTTCTATATACCGGAAGGAATGCAGGAAACCTATAAGGGGAAGGTGTTTGAGCAGATAGGACAATTTGTGGATTACGCCGCTGCCAACGATGTGGTATTGCTGCATGAGAATGAGAAGGGTATTTACGGTGAAATGGCAAAGGAATGCAGCGAGCTCATGGATGAGTTCTACGGAGAGCATTTCAAAGCAGTATTTGACTTTGCCAACTTCGTGCAGGCGGGACAGGACACCTTAAAGGCGTATGAATTGCTGAAAAAATATATCGCCTATATCCATGTGAAGGATGCGCTGACAGCAAATGGCAATGTCGTGCCGGCAGGCATGGGAGATGGAAATGTCGCGGCAATTCTGAAAGATCTGTATGACGGCGGCTATCAGGGATTTTTATCACTGGAACCGCACCTCTTTCAGTTTTCCGGGTTTGCGGGACTTGAGAAAGGAGAGAAGCTGGCTTCGGGGAAGAAGACCTTGAGCGGTGTGGAAGCCTTTGAACTGGCGCATGAAGCTTTGATAAAAATTTTAATGGAAATTTGAAACTTGTCTGAAAATGCATTGTAATAAAAATTTTTCCTTGTAAAATAGAAGAATATTAATTATACATACATTCTTGCGGTATAGTCAGGAGGAAGATTGAAAAATAAAATTTTTCAATCACGAGATTTGTGTCTGCGCGCACTTGACACAAACTCGCTATGCGCAAAAAGCGTGCGCAGAAATGAGGAAAACAATGAAAAATCTTTTGCAGCCAACAAATCCATATCTGCCTTCTTGGGAGTATGTACCGGATGGCGAACCTTACGTATTTGACGGAAGGGTTTATGTGTACGGTTCGCATGATAAGTCAGGGGGAGATGTGTACTGTATGCTGGACTATGTGTGCTGGTCCGCTGATGTGCATGATCTCGGAAACTGGAGATATGAGGGTATCATATTCAGAAAGGATCAGGATCCTGAAAATGGAGACGGACAGGGAAACTTATATGCACCTGATGTAACGGTAGGACCGGATGGGCGTTACTATCTCTATTATGTGCTAAGCTCCGTTGGAATTGTATCGGTTGCGGTATGTGATACCCCTGCAGGAAAATATGAATTTTACGGTCATGTACATTATGCAGATGGCACAAGGCTCGGCGAACGTGCGGGAGACGAACCGCAGTTTGATCCCGGTGTGCTGACAGAGAACGGCAGAACATATTTATACACCGGTTTTTGTGGCGTGGGTGATGATTCCAGACATGGCGCAATGGCAACCGTTCTTGGAGAGGATATGCTGACAATTATTGAGGAACCGGCGTTTATTGTCCCGGGTTCCCAGTATAGTAAAGGTACGGGGTTTGAAGGGCATGAGTTCTTTGAGGCGCCTTCCATCCGGAAGCGGGGAGACAAGTATTACTTTATTTATTCTTCCAGATGGTTTCATGAACTCAGTTATGCTGTGAGCGACCGGCCGACGGGTGGATTCGAGTACGCCGGCGTGCTTGTCAGCAACGGTGATCTTCATATCGATTCCTACAAGCCCGCGGAAAAAACGAGCTTTTACTGTGCAAACAATCATGGAAGTATGGTGGAAATAGAGGGCGAATGGTACATTTTCTACCACAGACATACGAATGGAACGAACTATTCCCGTCAAGGCTGTTTTGAAAAACTGCGGACGGATGAAGGCGGAAATTTCATTCAGGCGGAAATGACCTCCTGCTGTAGTATGGCTCCGCTGAGAGCAGAGGGCGAGTATCCGACTTACATTGCGTGTAATCTGTTTACTAATGAGACGGATTGCACCTATGTACCGTGGTCGGGGTGGATGGATGACAGGTTCCCGAAGATCATGCAGGACGGCGGTGACAGAGGGGATGCCTACTGTGCAGGTGTCACTGTCGCGGAAGATGAACCGATAGATGACAAGGCTGTTTCCCTGTATCTGCGGGATGAAAAATATGCTTATGTCAATAATTTTAAAAACGGTAATGTAATGGGCTTTAAATATTTTGACTGCAAGGGCGTCAGAAAAATGTCGGTGCGCTATCACGGATATGGCACAGGACGCCTTGTACTCAGAACAGGGCTTGACGGGGACGAGTGCGGCAGTTTTCCGATTGAATATGCAAACGGCTGGAAGCGGGTGACCGCGGATATCAATATTCCTGACGGCATTCACTCTATTTACTTTTTCTATGAGGGCGCGGGACAGATCGCGGTAGCATCATTTACATTTGAATAGGAGACAGAGAGAAGAGCATCTGCTTCGGCGGGTGCTCTTTTTGTTTAAAAAAGTACTTGATATAATATAATTTATGTTATATAATAAAAGTTATAAATCAAACAGGAGGTGTACAATGCCACCAAAAACGAAAATAACAAAGGAAATGATTCTGGAGGCTGCCTATGAAATTGTCCGTGAACACGGTATCGAGTGCATCAATGCCCGGTCGATCGCGCAGCGGCTGAACTGCTCCACACAGCCGGTCATGTATAATTTTGCCACGATCGAGGAATTGAAGAGAGCGGTATATGTCAGGACGGATGAGGAACACAGCCGGAGGCTGATGGACATCAGGGGGCGCTATGAAAATCCGATGATGGAGATCGGTATGAATTATATTCATTTTGCGATGGAAGAGCCGAATCTTTTTAAATTCCTCTTTCAGGCAGATGCCTTTTCAAACCAATCCTTCGACGATCTTTGGAGCGCAGAGGAGCTGAGTCCGGTTTTGCAGCAGTTCTCAAACGGTCTGGGCGTTGACATGGAGCAGGCGAAGAAGATCTTTGCGGCGCGCTTCTTTCTGGTGCACGGAATAGCGAGTCTGGTGGCGAATAATTCCATGGAGGCGGACGAGGAGACGATTCTTCAGATATTACGGCTGAAAAGCAGATAGTGAAAGAAAAAATCAGGAAAAGGGGATAAAAATGGAAAACAAGAGAGAGTTAAGAAAAACTTTGATTCAGATTGTAATTTATGTAGTGGTAATGTCGGTGTGTGAGAATATTTTTGCGGACAGCGAGAGCCAGGGATGGCGTGTGATTCCTGCGGCGGTGATTCTGGCTGAGCTGATCTTTTCGATGGCGCGGGAGAAGAAGCTGAAAGCATATGGCTTGTGTCCGTCCAAAGCCATGAACTGGGGAAAAACGCTGTTCCTGCTGCCGATGGTGATTCTTGCAACGGTTAATTTATGGAACGGAGTCACCCTTCGCTATGAGCCTATGGAGACTGTGCTCTATGTACTGTCCATGCTTTGCATCGGGTTTGTCGAGGAGATTCTTTTCCGCGGCTATCTGCTACATACGCTCTTACAAAATTCGGTCAGACAGGCGATCATCATATCCTCACTGACCTTCGGGCTGGGACATATTGTGAACCTTCTGAACGGTAAGGATATTTTTGAGACGATTTTGCAGCTGATCTACGCGATGGCAATCGGTGTGATGCTGTCCGTCTTTGTCGTCAGAACGAAGCAGCTGCTGCCGTGCTGCATTTTCCACGGTGTATTTAACGCCTTGGCAGCGTTTGCAAATAGAGATGGCGTGACAAATACCTATCAGCTCGTGATCTGTGTCGTGATCACGGTGATCGCCGTAGGTTATGCACTGTGGCTCTGGAGACAGAAGGAAGTCTAAGAAAGGGATTCGGAATGAAAAAGAAACTATATGTGGTCGAGGGGACGCCCTGCTCCGGCAAGAGTACGACAGGGCACTATGTGGCAGAACTGACAGGAGCGGTCTATGTGGATGAGGGTAGCGGTGAGCATCCGGCGGACTATGAGTTCCATGCGTATCTGAAACCGGAGGAACTGGACGGGTTTTTAGAGGAAGAAAAGGCGCAGATACTGGAGAAGGGCGAGCGGAAGGCTGGCGGCATTGTCTGTTCGCTTGCAGCCTTTGAGGGCGTGTTGTTTGATAAGCTGTTACAGCATAAAATATATGATTTCCTGCCATGGGAGATGGAGCGTCCGGTTATGCTTGCCCGGTGGAAGGAATTTGCGGAGAAGGTGTTGAAGGAGGAGAACAATACTTATGTTTTGAACTGTGTATTGCTCCAGAATCCTATGTGCGAGACCATGTTCCGGTTTGACTTCACGGAACAAGAATCGGAAGCCTATATCAGGGAAATTTGTCAGACGCTTGAGGGGATCGAGGTCACGGTAATCTATCTGAAGAGCAGTGAGATAGAACAGAATGTAAGGCGTGCACTGCCGGAGCGCGGCGAAGAGTGGCTGAATGCAGTGATTGATTACCATGTGAACAGTGCGTATGGCAGGAGGAAGAAGCTGGAGGGCTTTGAAGGCTATATCCGTGCGCTGGAGGATCGGCAGGAGAGGGAACTGCGTATTCTGGAACGGCTGCCGGTGAGGGCAATGGTAATTGATAATCCGTCACAAGACTGGGAGAAAGCATATGAGCTTATAAAAAAGGGAACTGCCTGAAGAAGGCATTTCGTAAGGAAGTAGCCTCCTTCGGCTTTTGTAATCGACCGGAATGAGTAAAAACCAATCAAATACTTATAATCCCAGCCCGTGTTGCAAAAACGCACTATATTTGCTATAATAATCCGAAAAAAGGAGAGGGCGGTGAACATAGTGTATCGGGTGGCGGTTTGTGAAGATGAAGAAATTCTCCGTGCAAATCTGTGTACGCAATGTGAAGCCGTCCTTGACAGGCTGAAGGTGGAGCATAGGATCATGCCCTATTCTTCTGCCGAGGAACTGGAGGATGCATTCTCGGCAGGAGAAGAATTCTCGTTGCTTTGTCTGGATATTCTGATGCATGGAAAAAACGGAATGAAGCTGGCGCAGGAACTGCGGCAGAGAGATGAGAAAACCAGCATCTTATTCATCACAAGCTCTACGGAATTTCTCAAGGACGGATACAGCGTCCGTCCGATCCAATACCTGCTCAAGCCGGTGCAGTCGGCTGAGCTGGAGCAGGCCATCCGGACAGACCTGCGGCTGTATCATCGCTCCGATACGGTAACTTTTCGTATAAGCGGCAGAACTCTTGTCCTGCCGACGGAGGATATTTTCTATGCGGAAAGCCGGAATCACGGTACTGTTCTTCATACGGCTCACGGTGAGCAGTTTCTGCCGTTGCCGCTGGGACAAACGGAGGAAGTTTTGCCCAGCGAGTGCTTCTGCCGCTGTCACAACAGCTTTCTGGTTAATTTGTCCCACATCCGTGAAGTAAGCGGTCGGACGTTATACCTGACGGATGGGAGCGATCTGAGTATCGGTCGGCGGTATATGGAAGAATTCAAAAACCGGTTTGTCCGATACCTCAACCAAATCTGAATACAGTAAATGCGGTGTCTTCCAATGGGAGGCACCGCATTTTTATGTTCTTGGCCTTTTATAGCATTTTCTTTTCCGGCAGGAGCTTCAAGGTCGTCATGACGGTGAAACGGTTTTCATCATAGCCTATGTCCAGCACACTGTCATATTGTTCTGCAATAGTGCGCATTTTCATCAGGCCGAAGCCGTGGTCGGACGCATCGTCCTTTGTGGTCAGAAGCTTCCCGTTTTCATCGGTGCGAAGTGTTCCGCTGTATGTATTTTCGCAGCGAATCGCCAGATATTGCCGACGAACCTGCATTGAGCAAAAAATCTCGCCATGCTCTGTTTGTGAGGCGGCTTCCAAAGCGTTATCCAACAGGTTGAAAAGGAAAGCACACAGGTCTTCTTCCCTGATTTGCAGTGTTTCCGGCAGCATTGCGCTGACACGGAATGCAACACCCTGTTTTTCAGCCTGCGCCGCAAAGCGTTGGAGGATTGTGTTGACGGTGGGATTGGCTGCATAGTTTTTTGGGGAAAGCTGCTCCAACTCTGCATCCAGTCGGTTCAGGTAGTTGTGGAGCTCCTCGTGATCCTGTTTCTGTTCCAAAAGATACAGGGCAGCGATATGATTTTTCCACTCGTGACGGAATGCGGCTGTCTGCCGGACGGCGGTTTGTGCCTGTTCATACTTTTCCTGTACTTCCTGATTGTTGCGCTTGATTGTCTGTATCTGGCGCTGGCGGAGCAGCATACTGTGCACAAACTCCGTTACGACCTGAACAGTACACAGCAGTCCGGTAATGCCGCACAACAGCGTATAAAAAGCGTGAGGGTATCCGCTCAGCAGCGTTGTCACCGGATTGGTCACCGGATAAAGCATTTCCACGCCGATATAACGGGTGATGCCCCAGATTACCAGCATTGCTCCGATTACGGCGCAGAGGCAAAGACTTATTCTATGTAGCATTTTTTTCTGAGAAAGCAGCATCAGCGCCAGTGCCGCAAGGAACAGGGAAAAACCGAGCCAGTCCCCGGCTGTGCCGGAGAGCATCGGTATCACGGCAAAGCTCCGCAGGAATGAAAACACCATATGCGCCAGAGCGGCAGAAAGCAGTCCCCAACGTTTCCGGCCGCGCAGTTCCAAGGCCAGATAGCTGTACAGAAGGTCAATATGGATCAGACATATCCAGTTAAGCAGTCCGCTGTCGGAGTTCAGTCCCGCAGAGGCTTCCAGATAGGTGTGGCTGACCTCGGATATTGCCGCAAAGAAAAAATATCCGCTCAGCGGCAGCAGCTTCCACAGGGATTCTCCGGCCTGTGCGCCCAGAGCCACCACCAGCAGCAGACATAACGCCAACAGGAGCTTTCCCGTTATATCCGCCATAGGCCAGACAACTCCGGTAGTCTGCATCACGGCATCGGAAAACCGTCCCTCCAGTATAGGGAAAATTGGCTGCCGGAGACCGTTTGCAGCCGGACCGTAGGTTACAATGCGAAGCGTTTTCCCTGCACAGTCCTCCGGCAGCGGGATGCGCAGGCCGTCATAGGAAATGCCGGCAGTATCTGCATCCTTCAGAAATCTGTCCGCCCGGTTTTCTTCCTCCGGAAAATCCGTATAGAGCAGCGTCTCATTCAAAAATACCTGAAGTCCTGTGCCAAAGCAGTCAAATCGTAGAAAGCGCCGTTCTCGGGGGGCTTCCATGACCCGCTCCGCTGCCACCGGTCCGTCTCCCTCCGCCGGGATGCCGTCAATGTAGCCGCCGAAGCCGAACACCGGCTCTGACTCACCGTTCTCCGTGTAAAATGTCCAGCCGCCCCGATCTGATTCCATACAGTTCAGGTAGACGGACTTCTGCGCACTGTCCGGCTGCGACAGGCGAAACAGAAACAGCACAGCCGCCACAGCCGCCGCTGCCAGAAGTATTCCGGCAAGCCAGAGTTTTTTGCTCTTTGTATCCATCCCACCGTCTCCTCTCTGTCCACATTGTAGCAAATGCCTGTAAAACGCACAAGCGGCAAAGGTCGAACTCTTCCTAAACGACACGGTTTTGCCCCTAAACGACACAACGGAGTCCGGCATTCTGTGGTAAAATTGGAAAAAACTAAAATGTCGTTGCGGCATTTTCAAATGAGTAAAGGAGAGAATGGATTATGAAGAAACAAGCCTTATTTGGGAGAGGGATTGCAATCCTGCTGTCGATCATTATGATTGTAGTCTGCTTTCCTCTGTCGGCGTTTGCGGAGGAAACATCACAGGAGGCGGACTTTTCCGGTACGAACCTGATGAATCTGGAAAGCGTACAGCCCAGCGGCTATGCGACGACCACCAACCCCTACGGCTACGACATCGGCGACCCGTTCCTGATGGTGGAGCAGAACGAGCTGATGTACCTGAATGTCTGGGACAATAAGGTTCGGCAAGCGTCCTATTTCGATATGGGATCGGAAAGCTCACTGCCTGCCTTTGCAAGGAGCAAGAACGGCGGTAATGGTTCCTTTTATGCTTCCGACTATAAGCTGATGGAGGCGGTATCCTTTGACCCCACCGGTAACGGCCGCCGGGATCATGTGGCATTTGTGGGCATTTCCGGGGACAAGAAGGGATATATGTGGGTCATCGACACCACAAAGACCAATGGCTCAGACTGTAGCCCGCGGGTGGAGATCGGCAGTTTCAGTTATATGTTCGACGGAAATGACTTTGAGGTACCGACCTATGCCAACCGTAGCTTCTTCAATATCGTGGCCGGTGACTTTGACGGCGATGGCAAGGAGAGTATCGTGGTCTATACCCCCGAGAATTACAACGCCGGCGGCTGCCAGATTCAGGAGTGGGATTACGATGGCGACAGCCGGGAGCTTTCCAAGCGCGGCAAGAGCAACAGTCTGCTGATGAGCTACTATAACGATCATCCGTGGTACGATGTGGAAGACTCGGAGGGAAATCAGCGGCGCAAGCTGGGCGTATCCATGACCGTGGGCGACTTCAACGGCGACTTTGTGGACGATCTGGCGGTGCTGTCCTACTGCCACCGTCTGCCCAACGATGAGGCTAAGATTGACTATTACCGGCCGGTGGTCAAGATTGTTTACGGTACGAAGGGTGATACCGGCACCTCTATTGTAACAAAGTCCGCGGCGCAGAGCGAGGAGTTCTATACCAGCATAGGCTATACCGGAGGTCGGTACTACTATGAGTTTCCCGTGGGCGCTTCGCTGACCTGCGGCGACTTTGACGGCGATGGCGATACTGATCTGTTCCTGGCCGGTATGCTGGGGTATTTCGGCACATGGAAAAAGGACTCCAGCATGGTCAACGAGACCATTACTATGAAGTCAAACTATGTGTATGTGGGCAAGCTGACCAACACCGGAAACGGGTTTTCCAAGACAATGAACCTGAACCGGACCGTAAGCGCTAACGGCTGGACGGATGGCGGCTACCATGATGCCGATGACGTATGGCAGCGGCTGGCTGTGGAGTCCGTGGCAGTCAACGGCAAGGGGCGCGGCGCTAAGGAGCTGGTGTTCCTCAACGGCACACTGTATGACGTCAGCAACAATACACCGGTGGAGGTATATACCGGCAGCTATTTCAAGAGCTCCGACGACGGCGCAGGCAGCACCACCCGTATTTCCAACTGTGATATTCAGTCCATCGCTGTTGGCAACTTCGACGGAAACAGCGCGGGACGTGAGCAGGTGATCTTCACCATTGCGCTGAAGCACGCAAACAACAACCAGTCCCACCTGCTGACCGGCTATATGCGGGGCACAAATTATAACGACCCGACGGTAAACGGCGAGGTACAGGAGTACGGCACAGCCGGCGGCTACGACTGCCTTGTCCCCACGGACAGCTACGTGAACACCAATGCCCAGAATGCGGTAAGCTTCCTGGTCATTCCGGTGGACCGGGACAATGACGGCGTGCTGGCAAAGTACCGCGGCGTGTCCTACGCGTACACCGACCCGGATGTGAAAGCGGTTTTGCAGGCGGCGCCCTACTTCGATGAGATCATGGATGCGGGCAATAATGAGACAGAGTATGTCCTTACCGAGAGCTATGAACTGTCTGACTGGGATTCCGACAATGTCTCCTTCAGCGTAGGCTACAGCACTGAATTCAGTTTCCTCGGCGGAAAGGCGTCCATTGAGACAGGCTATGCGTTGGACTGGACGAAATCCTTCGAGCGATCCCTGCACGAGGAGTGGAGTCAGAGCTTTTCCGCGCAGGCATACAACAGCGTTGTTGTCAGCCGGACGCCTGTGTTCGTCTACGAATATGACATTCAGAACAAGGACGGCACATGGAACGACAAAACCGTCATGCAGACAGCCATTCCCCAGGGACCTGTGTATGAGCAGCTTTCGGTGGAAGCCTACAACAAGTTCGCCGAGGAGTATAATAAGTACATAGCCGACCGGGCTGATAAACCGACCTGTTATCTACTGGCACAGATTGATCCTGCAGCCAACTGGCTGGAAGGAAACGAGGGTGACCCTTACCGCTACAACCACGAGGGCTGGGGAGATCTGTATGCAGACATCAATGCCGCCGCTATCAGCAAATCGGAGTTTGCTCTGGGCTATAACGGAACACTGGATAAGGTAGCGTGGACAAAGGAAAACACCACCACGGAAAGCGTGGAAATGTCCCACGGCTTTTTCTTCAACAGTTCCATGAAATGGGGCGACGAGGACGTAGCAATGCACGGCGTCACCACCAATCTGGAATACAGCGACGGCAAAGGAAATTCCACCTCCAAGGGCACGGCGGTGGGCGCCAGTTGTACCGTTACCAGCATCGACAGGCAGAGCCTTGTGGCGGACGGCATTCCGGCATCTGTTGTAAGCTCCTACGGATTCCACTGGACGCTGGGGCAGTGGCAGCGCCATCTGAGCGGTGCGAAAGGAAATATGACGCCCTTTATCGGCTACAGTGTTACCAATATCTCCTCTCCGGCGAAAGCAATTGATGATCTGGACGGGACGATTGCCCGCGAAGATGCAACATTCGACCTGACGCTTTCCTGGACAAAGCCGGACACTGAAAACGGTCACCCGGAGATCGTGGGTTACTACGTTTACAGCAAGGATGAAGACGGAAACTACACAAAGGTGTCTGAAAAGCTGTCTCCCGAAACGACGGAATATGAAATCAAGGGTCTTAACTCGGACGGCAGCTACACCTATGTGGTAACGACCGTGAAGACGGTAGACAACAAAGAGTATGAGAGCGTCTGGTCCAACGAGGTAAATTACCGCGCGGACGAGACACCCTATATCGGCAGTAACGGCAACTGGTGGGTCGGCGGTACAGATACCGGAGTGAAGGCCGCCGGCATTGATGGAAAGGCGGGCAAGGATGGCAATACCCCGTATATCGGTGAGAACGGCAACTGGTGGATTGGTTTTACGGATACGAAAATCAAAGCGGAAGGTGTCGACGGTAAGGATGGCGAAAAAGGCGAGGACGGTGAAACACCATACATCGGCGACAACGGCAACTGGTGGATCGGCGACCTCGATACCGGCGTGAAAGCTGCCGGTACAGACGGCACTGACGGCGAGACCCCGTACATCGGTGAGAACGGAAACTGGTGGATTGGCGAGACCGACACTGGCGTGAAAGCTGCCGGTACAGACGGCACTGACGGTCAGAGCCCGCACATCGGTGAGAACGGCAACTGGTGGATCGGCGAGACCGACACCGACGTGAAAGCCGCCGGTTTAGACGGCACTGACGGCGAGACCCCGTACATCGGTGAGAACGGCAACTGGTGGATCGGCGAGACCGACACCGGCGTGAAAGCCGCCGGTACAGACGGCACTGACGGTCAGAGCCCGCACATCGGTGAGAACGGCAACTGGTGGATTGGCGGCACTGATACGGGTGTGAAAGCTGCCGGAGCGGACGGCGCTGACGGTGCCGCAGGTGTTACCCCTCAACTGAAAATCGGCGAGGATAATTTCTGGTATGTTTCCTATGACAATGGCCAAAGCTGGGAGTGCCTTAATGTAAAGGCAACCGGCGACAAGGGTGACACCGGCGAGAAGGGCGACAAGGGAGATACCGGAGCGCAAGGTGTCCAAGGTGCCCAGGGCATTCAAGGAGAAAAAGGTGACCAAGGCGAACAGGGTATCCAAGGTGAGCAGGGTGTCCAAGGCATTCAAGGAGAAAAAGGTGACCAAGGCGAACAGGGTATCCAAGGTGAGCAGGGTGCCCAAGGCATTCAAGGAGAAAAAGGTGACCAAGGCAAACAGGGTATCCAAGGTGAGCAGGGTGCCCAAGGCATTCAAGGAG
>CAKRUB010000033.1 GCA_934402375.1 uncultured Acetatifactor sp. | reverse complement strand
TGTTTAGGCTACATGGGTCAATTTTTGGATTCATGGTACAGTTACCAGTTCAGATACTGTTCCGTGAATAATTCAGGATAAAGGACATTTGGAGTGCGCTGGCGCTGACGGACAGCGCAAAGAGAGAGATTCAAGAGGCAGCGCCGATTCTCTCGGAGGTTGAGCTTCAGGCGAGGCAGCGTGAGACAACGGAAGCGAAGACAATGATGGAAGAAATGGGGACACCGCCGTTGAGCGCAATGGAGGGTGTCAGGGAGCTGATGAAGGTTGCTGTGAGAGGAGACTGCCTGACTGCGGCTCAGCTGGAGCAGGCGGAGAGCGCGCTGACAGCGGTGAAGCGGTTGAAGGATTATCTGAACCGTTGTAAGCCGTTGGAGCTTTCACTGCCGTGGTACGAAGAGAATCTCGATGAGCTGGAGGAAATCCGCGAGACGATCCATGTCAGAATCCGAAACGGAGCGGTGGACGACTATGCCTCAAAGCTCCTGCATGATCTGCGGTGCGGGATTGCCCGTACGGAGGAAAAGATGAAGGAAAAGGCGGAGTCTGTGATCCGCAGCAATAAAGAGTGTATGTCGGACAGCTTCAGCGTAAACCGGAGCGGACATCTCTGTGTGCCGGTGAAGAAGGAATATAAGTTCCGTGTGAGCGGCAGTGTGATCGACAAATCGGCAACGGGCAATACTCTGTTCATTGAGCCGACGGCAGTGGCGAAGTACAGCGAGGAGCTGCAGCTGATGCGGATTGACGAGGAGAATGAGGAGAGAAGAATATTGTATACGCTGTCTGCCATGCTGGGAGAGCAGGGGGAGACAATGGAGCAGAACCTGAGGACGATGGAGAAGCTGGATTTCTGCTTTTCTAAGGGAAAGCTGAGTATGGAGCTTGGCTGCGCAGCCCCGAATATCAACACGGAAAGAAGGATAAGCTTGAAAGCAGCGAGACATCCTCTGATGGATCGCGCCGTGTGCGTGCCGCAGGATTTCTGCATCGGGGAGATGGACGGTGCGGATTACAGGGGCATCGTGATTACCGGTCCAAACACGGGCGGTAAGACGGTAGCGATCAAGACGGTCGCTGTCAACTGCATGATGGCGCAGTGCGGGCTTCATGTCTGCTGCGAGCAGGCGGACATCTGCATGAACAGCAACTATCTCTGCGACATCGGAGACGGACAGAATCTGTCTGAAAATCTGTCTACCTTTTCAGCGCATATTACAAATGTGCTGGACATTCTGCAAAAAGTGAACAGAGAAAGCCTGGTGATCATGGATGAACTCGGCTCGGGTACTGACCCGGCGGAGGGAATGGGCATTGCAGTCGCTATTCTGGAGGAACTGCGTAAGAGCGGCTGCCTCTTCCTTGTGACGACCCATTACCCGGAGGTGAAAACCTATGCAGAGAAGGCGGAGGGCATTATCAATGCCAGAATGACCTTCGACAAGGAGAGCCTGCGTCCGCTCTACAAAATGGAGATCGGGGAGGCGGGAGAAAGCTGTGCTTTCTATATTGCGGCGAGACTCGGAATGCCGGAGACGATGCTTCGGACTGCGGAGCGCGCGGCATACGGTGCGAGAAGGGGGGAAGCGTCGGAGTCCGGGAGAATACGGAAGTCTTCATGTGGGGATTGTGCAGGGGATACGGAGGCTCCCACAAATGCGGACATTCTTAAGCCGGAGAAAACAGAAAAGAAGCACACGGCAAATCAGCAGGGTCCCCGCATTCAAAAGAAAAAGAACAGCGGAGCACTGACAGGACAGAAAGCAGAACTCACGGAAAAGTTCCAGCGCGGAGACAGTGTCATGGTTTACCCGGATAAGACGATCGGCATTGTCTGTGAGCCGGTGAACGAAAAAGGGGTGCTGCGGGTGCAGCTGCGCGATAGAAAGATATGGATCAGCCATAAGAGGGTCAGATTGCAGGTGGCAGCGTCAGAATTGTACCCCGAGGATTACGATTTCTCGATTATTTTTGATTCGGTGGCGACCCGCAAGCTGCGGCACAAGATGGAGAGAAAGTATGTAGAGGGGGAAGAACTGCATCTCGATCAGGACTGAGGAGAGGCCTTGCGTGCCTCCTTCTCAGCCTTATTCCGGACTCTTAATTCCGAGAAGAACAGCTTCAGCATGTCGCTGCATTCCTGCTCAAGGATGCCCCTTGTGACGGAGACCTGATGATTAAACTGCGGCATGTCAAGGATATTCAGGATAGACCCGGCGCAGCCAGCCTTGGGATTCATGCAGCCCATGACCACCTCGGGGATTCGCGCCTGCACAATGGCTCCGGCGCACATCTGGCAGGGCTCCAGAGTGACATAGAGTGTACAGTCCTCCAGACGCCAGTCACCGATGACCTTGCTGGCCTTGTTGATGGCGGTGATCTCGGCGTGCGCCAGAGTGTTTTTGTCCGTATTGCGCCGGTTGTATCCCCGCCCGATGATTTTGCCCTCGTGCACGATGACGCAGCCTATGGGCACTTCTCCGAGAGCGTAGGCTTTTTTTGCCTGTTTGAGTGCTTCCTTCATATATTTTTCCTGAACAGTGGATACCACAGCCATATGAATCCTCTTTCCTGTAACCTTCTCCAAACATTACAAATTGACATTTCCGCAACTTATCTATAGTATAGAGGGAAAGAGGGTCTGCGTCAAATAGTAAGCCGCCGTGGGCGGCACATTTTTAGAGGACGAAAGAAAACGTATTCCGCCTTTGACGGAAGGCAGCGAGAGCGTGCCTGCGGTGGTTGGTGCATTTTGTGCAGCGCCGCTTGTGGAATCAGGAAAGGAACATGAGATATGGTATCGATAAAGGAAGTTGCAAAACACGCCGGTGTGGCGATCTCCACCGTCTCGAAGGTGCTGAACGGTTATCCGAACGTCAGCGAAGAGACGAAACAGAAGGTCAACGATGCAATCAGGGAATTAAATTATATTCCAAACACGATCGCTGCGGCACTGTCCTCCAAGCAGTTCGGCAGGATTGCACTGGTGCTGGACCCCAAGCGCCAGACACAGGCAATCGATCAGGTCTTCATGCAATATCTGCTCGGTGCGCTCGACAAGGCGAAGGAGCTGAACGTGGAGGTAATCACGGTATTTACTTCCATGATCGCTGGCATGAATGCGGAAGAGATTACCCGGTATTTTCTTTCCCAGAGCATTGCAGGAATCATCATCTATGGATTGTCCAAAGAGGACAAGATTCTCCAGAAGCTGATTGCGGATAGAAACTTTGCCTGTGTTGTCGTGGACGCGCCGATTGTCAATTCGCGGACGACCTCGGTTAGCATTGATCATGAGCAGGCGCAGTATGATGTCGCAAAGAAGACAGTGCTTGACGATGGCTGCGAGAAAATCCTGTACATTGCCGGAAAGAAGGATGGGTATGTCACGGAGCAGCGTCTCAAGGGGATGAAGCGGCTGGTGGATGATCTGGGCGTTTCCATGTTGATTCGGCAGGGGGAGTTCAGCGAGCTGACAGCGAGAAACATAGCACTGAAATATGCGAAAAATAAGGACTGCGTAGTCTGTGCTTCCGATCTGATGGCGATCGGAGCGATGAATGCGCTGATCGACATGGACATTTTCCGACCGGTGTGCGGCTTCGACGGCATAACGCTGATGGGCTATGTCGGAAAGCAGATGAACACGGTAAGACAGGACTTCTATCACATCTCCAGCAGGGCGGTGGAGGAGGTCAAGCGGCTGATGGACGGACAGGAAGGGCAGCAGGTGGTGATGCCGTACAGTGTTGTGAAAATGTACTATAAGGACATTATTTGTTAATTCACTTTTCACAAAAAAACTTTTATGTCTTGCGGAAAACGTTTTCCTGTGATATTCTTGCTTTAGTCGGGAACTATAAGCTTTAAAAGACAGGAAAATGACAGGGTTTTATGTCCGGGCACATCTGATATAAGACCATGGATAATAGCAGACCTCAGGCTCCAACAAGTGACGTTGTACGAAATGTACAGACCACCGCAGGCACGCTCTCGCTACCCTCCGCACGCAGCGGTGCATAAGTCTCCACAATACGGAGACTAAGCACCGGCGGCTCCAGAGTGCACTGCTTGCGGTCATGTACATTCCGTGCAACTGTTATCCGGAACTTGCGAGGTTCGCAATTATCTGACATAAAATCAATGTGAGAAAGGTGTGCAGAAATGAGGAAGATTATGAATTTGGAACAGCAGTTGAATGAATTGACAGGGAAGATGTACGGAAAGACAATCGCAGCATGTACGGATGCGCAGCTTTACAACAGCGTGCTCCAGCTGACAAAGGCACAGATGGAAGCAAAGCCTGTGATCAGCGGGAAAAAGAAGGTTTACTACATTTCCATGGAGTTTCTGATCGGAAAGCTTCTGTCGAACAATCTGATCAACCTTGGAATCTATGATGAACTGAGCAAGGTGCTTGCAAAGAACGGAAAGAATCTGGCAGCGATTGAGGAGATTGAGCCGGAACCGTCTCTCGGAAACGGCGGTCTCGGACGTCTTGCGGCATGCTTCCTTGATTCTATTGCAACCCTCGGTCTGCCCGGCGACGGCATTGGACTGAACTACCATTACGGACTCTTCAAGCAGGTCTTCCGCGAGAGATTGCAGAAAGCGGAGAAGAACGACTGGATTGAGGAAAATTCATGGCTGACCGATACCGGTGTGCGCTTTGAGGTGGCATTCGGCGACAGAAAGGTAACTTCCGTGCTCTACGACATTGATGTGATCGGATATGAGAACGGCTGCAATAAGCTGCATCTCTTTGATGTTGAGTCTGTGGATGAGAGTCTTGTGAAGGAAGGAATTGACTTTGACAAGACTGCGATCGACAAGAACCTGACGCTGTTCCTTTACCCGGATGATTCGGATGAAGCGGGCAATCTGCTCCGTATCTATCAGGAATATTTCATGGTCAGCAACGGCGCGCAGCTCATTATCCGCGAGCTGAAGGAGAGAGGTTGCGACCTGTACCATATGGATGAGTATGCGGCGATCCAGATCAATGACACCCATCCTACAATGGTAATCCCCGAGCTGATCCGTATCCTGACATGGGAGGAAGGCTTTACAATCGAGGATGCCGTGAATGTGGTGAGCAAGACCTGTGCATATACGAACCATACAATTCTCGCGGAGGCACTTGAAAAGTGGCCGCTGGCTTATATCGAGAAGGTTGTGCCCCAGCTGGTTCCCATCATCAAGGAGCTGAGCGCAAGAGTTGCGAAGAAGTATACAGACCCGAAGGTACAGATCATCGATGAGAATAAGCGCGTGCATATGGCGCACATTGATATTCATTACGGCTACAGTGTAAACGGTGTTGCCGCGATCCATACCGAGATCCTGAAGCAGAGTGAGCTGAACCATTTCTACAAGCTTTACCCGGAGAAGTTCAACAATAAGACGAACGGAATCACCTTCCGCCGCTGGCTGCTGTCCTGTAACAGAGAGCTTGCGGGTCTGCTCACGGAGACGATCGGTGACGGCTATAAGAAGGATGCGAATGAGCTGGAGAAACTGCTGGCGAAGAAGGAGGATGCGGCGGTTCTGGATGCCATCGAGAGCATCAAGCATCAGAAAAAGGAAGAGCTGGCTGCCTATATCAAGGAGAAGGAAGGCGTTGCGCTTGATACGGATTCCATCTTCGACATTCAGGTAAAGAGACTGCATGAGTATAAGAGACAGCAGATGAATGCGCTGTACATTATCCATAAGTACCTTGAGATCAAGGCAGGAAAGAAGCCTGTCAGACCGATGAGCTTTATCTTCGGCGCGAAGGCGGCTCCCGCTTATGTAATTGCGCAGGACATCATTCATTTACTGCTTGTGATGGCTGAGCTGATTAACAATGATCCTGAGGTCAGCCCCTACATGAAGCTCGTCATGGTCGAGAACTATAATGTCAGCTATGCGGAGAAGTTGATTCCGGCATGTGACATTTCCGAGCAGATTTCCCTTGCCTCCAAGGAGGCATCCGGCACAGGAAACATGAAGTTCATGCTGAACGGAGCCGTGACACTCGGTACCAGCGACGGCGCAAATGTGGAGATTCATGAGCTTGTAGGGGATGAGAACATCTATATCTTCGGCAAGGACAGCGACACGGTTATCGAGCATTATGCGAAGGCGGATTATGTGTCTAAGGATTATTATGAGAAGAGCCTTGTTATTAAGGAGGCAGTTGACTTCATCATCAGTGACAAGGCGCTTAAGGTAGGACACAAGGAGAACCTGGAGCGTCTCTACAAGGAGCTTCTGAACAAGGACTGGTTCATGACGCTGCTTGACCTTGAGGAATATATCAGCGCGAAGGATAAGGCATTCGCGGATTATGAGGACAGGGAAAGCTGGAAGAAGAAAATGCTGGTGAACATTGCGAAGGCGGGATTTTTCTCATCCGACAGAACCATTGCGGAGTATAACAGGGACATTTGGAAGCTGGATAAGTAATTGTGACGTTGCACAGGATGCACAGACCACCGCAGGCACGCTCTCGCTACCTTCCGCACGCAGCGTGTGCACAAGGCACCGAAGTACACGGTGCCTGCAAGTACGCCAGCTAAGCACCGGCGGCTCCAGAGTGCGCTGCTTGCGGTCATGTGCATCCTGCACAACTGTTGATTGGAAATTTAGAAGTTTGGCTATCGCCAAAAATAATATAAAGGATTAATGAGGGAAATGGGGAAGAGAGTGGGAAAAAGATGTGTGAGCTTCGGACTGGCGGTGCTGCTGGTGCTTACGGCGGTATGCGGGTTTCTCGGTGAGCCCGTGACAGTCCGGGCAGAGGGGGGCGCTGTCATAAAGCTGCATTACAACAGGACGGACGGGGACTATGCCCCGTGGAGAGTATGGTTCTGGGAAGCCGGCTGCGGCGGCGCGGATTATTTCTTTGAGGAGACAGATGGAGAGCAGGTGGCATCCATGGAGGTCTCACCCGGAGTGACGAGCGTAGGGTTTATTGTCCGCACGGAGGACTGGTCAAAGGATGTGGATATGGATCAGTTCATCGACATCTCAGAGGTGATTTCGGGAACGGTGAACGTCTATGTTGAGTCCGGCGTGGAGGGCTATACCAAGGAGTACGGGGATGATGTCGTTATTGGGATCAAGCTGAAAAAGGCGACCTATGACAATGAAAATGCCATAATCCGCGTCGAAATGACGGCTCCGATTGAAAATCCCGAGATGGCATACGAGGTGTTTGGCAGGGATGGAGACATCGCGATCAGCGAGGTAAAGAGCGGAGAGGATAACGTCTATATCCTGACGCCGGAGACTGAGCTGGATATTTATCAGGATTACGGGATCACCTTTGACGGTATGGAGTATGAGGTGAGAATGCCGAATGTGTATTCCACAAAGGAATTTGAGGAGGCATATACTTACGCGGGCGATGATCTCGGCGCTGTATGGTCGCCGGAGAAGACTGTTTTCAAGGTGTGGGCGCCGCTTGCCGATGAGGTTTATGTGAACCTGTATGAGAGCGGTGACGCTTCAGCGGATGACAGGACGGAGCGGCTTGCCATGACCGCTGACGTGAATGGAACATGGCTTCTGGAGGCGGATGGCGATCTGAATGGCACCTATTATACCTATGAGACGGTGAGAAATGGCGAGAGTGCGGAGGCGTGCGATCCCTATGCGAGAACGACCGGAGTGAATGGCAATCGCGCGATGGTCATTGACCTCGACAGCACTGACCCGGAGGGCTGGGAGATCGACAGTAATCCCCATGCCGGGGAGCGGATCACGGATGCGGTAATCTATGAGCTGCACATAAGGGATTTTTCGATGGATGAAAGCTCCGGCATGGAGAATACCGGAAAGTATCTGGAATTTACGGAAAAGGGAACAAAGACAGCCGGAGGTGTGACGACGGGTGTCGATTACCTGAAGGAACTTGGCATTACGCACCTGCATATCCTGCCGATGTATGACTTCGGCTCGGTGGATGAGACCAAACCGAAATTTAACTGGGGCTACGATCCGGTGAACTACAATGTACCGGAGGGCTCCTATTCCACCGATCCCTATAACGGCGAGGTGCGCGTCAAAGAGGCGAAGCAGATGGTGCAGGCATTGCATGAGGCAGGCATCAGCGTCGTGATGGATGTTGTGTATAACCATGTGCACAGTGCCGAGGAATTCTGCATCAACAGGCTTGTGCCGGGATATTTTTCCAGAATCAACGAGGACGGAAGCTATTCAAGTGGTTCCGGCTGCGGAAATGATACGGCGAGCGAGCGCAGCATGGTAAGGAAATACATTGTGGATTCCGTCAGCTATTGGGCGGATGAATACCATATCGACGGTTTCCGCTTTGATCTTGTCGGTCTGTTGGATGTGGACACGATCAATGAGGTTATGGAAGAGGTTCATAAGACGCATCCCGACGTTATCTTTTACGGGGAAGGCTGGACGATGGCGACGGAGGTGACAAAGCCGGGGGTCGAGCTGGCGACACAGACCAATTCGGCGCTTACACCGGGCTTTGCCTACTTCAACGACAATATCCGCGACGGTCTCAAGGGCAGTGTGTTCAACGAGACGGAGAAGGGATATGTCTCCGGCGCAGAGGGAATGGCGGAGGAGATTGCAAAGGCATTTGTGGGAAGCTCCTCATGGTGCCTTAGCCCTGCGCAGACCGTCAACTATGCGTCCTGCCATGACAATCTCACGATGTTTGACAGATTGAAGCACTCCTGCCGCAATACCTCGCAGGAGGATCTGATCAGGATGAACAATCTCGCGGCAGCAGTCTATATGACGGCGCAGGGAGTGCCGTTCCTGCAGGCGGGAGAGGAAATGCTGCGGTCGAAGGTGAACGGGGACGGAACCTTTAACAATAACAGCTACAATGCGAATGACAGGGTAAACAGTCTCAAGTGGAGTAATCTTGAACAGGCGGAATATCAGCAGGTAGTCGAATATTACAAGGGTCTGATTGCCTTCCGCAAGGCACACAGCGTACTGCGCCTTGATGATGCAAAGCTGGTAGAGGAGCATGTGACCCGCGTGGAAAATGTGCCGGAGAATGTGCTGGCATTTGATCTGACCGGAGGCGTGGAGGGAGAGACGGCGGACGAAATGTTCGTGATCTTTAACGCCAATAAGGAGGCTGCGACGGTTGCGCTTCCCGATGGCAACTGGAATGTCTACATCGACGGCAGTGCGGCGGGTACGACCGTGCTCGGAAGCTTTGTCGGCGAGGCAAAGGTTGAGCCGATCACAGCTATGGTGCTGATCCGAGAGGGTGAGGCGCCGCAGAAGGAGACGGAAACGACAAAAACCGAAGTCTCCGCAGAACCTGCTTCCACCGCAGAACCGGCGGATTCGGAGACGAGCGGCGGACGGGGTATCTGGATTGTACTCGGATGTGTCGCGGCAGCAGCCTTGTGCGGATTGGCAGTATTTTTGAACAATAAGAACAGACAGAAGTAAGTAAAAGGAGAGAAGGACATGAGAGCGAGCGGTATTTTATTGCCGGTTTCCAGTTTGCCGTCAGCATATGGAATCGGTTGTTTTTCAAAGGCGGCATACGATTTTGTTGACAGATTGGCGGAGGCAGGACAGCGTTACTGGCAGATTCTTCCTTTGGGACCGACCAGCTACGGAGACTCTCCCTACCAGTCCTTTTCGACCTTTGCGGGAAATCCCTATTTCATTGATCCAGATGATCTGGTAAAGCGCGGCTATCTGACAAAGAAGCAGTGCGACAGCTATGATTTCGGTGACAATGCGGAGTATGTAGATTATGCAAAGATCTATGAGAGCCGCTTTAAGCTCCTGCGCGAGGCATGGAAAAACAGCAAAATTTCGGAGGATCCGGCGTTCCGTGTGTTTGTCAAAGACAATGCCTACTGGCTGGATGACTATGCTCTGTATATGGCAGTCAAGGTATCCTTCGACAATGTCTGCTGGGTAGAGTGGGATGAGGACATAAAAACCCGTAAGCCCGAGGCGCTTGCGAAATACCGTGAGAAGTTTGCGGAGGAGATCGAGTTCTATCAGTTCCAGCAGTATCTGTTCCGCATCCAGTGGGAAAAGCTGAAGGGTTATGCGAATGACAAAAAGGTACAGCTCATCGGCGATATTCCGATTTATGTGGCGTTCGACAGCTCCGATGCGTGGGCGAATCCCGAGCTGTTCCAGTTTGACGAGGACTGCAATCCGACTGCGGTGGCTGGCTGCCCGCCCGATGCGTTCGCAGCGACAGGGCAGCTTTGGGGAAATCCTCTGTACGACTGGGAATATCATGAGAAGACCGGATTTGAGTGGTGGATGAAGCGTCTGGAAGCCTGCTTTAAGATGTACGATGTAGTCAGAATTGACCATTTCCGGGCATTTGACGCTTATTATTCCATACCGGCGGGCATGAAGACGGCGGAAATCGGCACATGGGAGCCTGGCCCCGGGTATGTGCTCTTCGAGACGATGAAGAAGAAGCTCGGCGAGAGGGCGGTCATTGCAGAAGACCTTGGCTTTTTGACTCCGTCTGTGTTAGAATTAGTGAAGCGCACCGGTTATCCCGGCATGAAGGTGCTGCAATTTGCGTTTGATTCCAGAGAAGAGAGCGATTATCTGCCCCATAATTACATCCATAACAGTGTCGTTTACACCGGAACACATGACAACGACACGACAATGGGCTGGTATGAAAAGCTTCCGAAGCAGGATAAGGAATTCTGTGACCGTTATTTGAATCTGGCGGGGAAGACGTCGGAGGAGATTAAATGGGAGTTCATCAGGGCGGCACTTTCCAGCGTATCCGATCTGGCGGTCATCCCGATACAGGATTACCTCGGGCTCGGCTCTGAGGCAAGGATCAATACACCGTCCACGCTGGGAGATAACTGGAAGTGGCGTATGAAGGACGGCGCATTTACAAAGGAGCTTGCCGCACAGATCAAGGAAATGACGATCACCTATGGCAGAGCGCCCCGAAATGTCAAAAAGGCCGACGCAAACGTTAAAAAAGCCGGGAAGAAGACGGAGTAATTCATGAAGATTTGCGGTTTTCAGAAGACAACATTATTAGATTTTCCGGGACATGTAGCAGCCACCGTTTTTACCGGTGGCTGTAATTTTCGTTGTCCCTTCTGCCATAACGCCGGACTTGTGCTCGACCCGGAAGAACAGCCGGACATCCCGGAGGAAGAGGTTCTGGCGCATCTGCGGAAGCGCCGGGGAATGCTGGAGGGCGTCTGCATCACCGGCGGCGAGCCGACCCTACAGCCTGATCTCGCCGGATTCATCGGTAAGCTCAAGGAGCTCGGATACCTTGTGAAGCTCGATACGAACGGCTACAGACCCCGCATGCTTCAAGAGCTTATCGAGGCAAAGCTGGTGGACTATGTGGCGATGGATGTCAAGGCATCGGTGGAGAATTACCCGGCGGCGTGCGGCTGTGCGGGAATGGATGTCTCGAGGATCGAGGAGAGTATCGCTATCCTGAAGAGCGGCCGCGTGCCGTACGAATTTCGGACAACCGTTGTGGACGGCATACATACGGTGGAGGAGTTTGACAGCATCGGGCGGCTTCTGGAGGGCAGCAGCGCTTACTATCTGCAGGGCTTTGGGGAGAGCGAAAACGTGATGTGTGCAGGCTTCCGCGCCTTTCCCGCAGAAACAATGAAGAAAATGGCGGAAATTGCGGGAAAATATGTTGACAAAGTTGCAATCCGTGGAGTAGGATGAAAAGCATCCGTCTCTGAAGCTGTGTGGAAGACAGGGAGGAGAAAACTAAGATAAGGGATGTGTCGCAGGACACGGGAATGTGTTGAAATGAATATCAAAAAGAAATTAATCGGGAGCCGTGCGTTCTATGCAATGGTTCTGGGCGTGGTCGTGCCGATCATGATTCAGAACGGCATCACGAACTTTGTGAGCCTTCTGGACAATATCATGGTGGGGCGTGTCGGAACGGAGCAGATGTCCGGCATTGCAATCGTGAACCAGCTGCTGCTAGTATATAACCTGGCGATCTTCGGCGCAATATCCGGCGCCGGAATCTTTGGCGCACAGTTTTACGGCTGCAAGGATCACAAGGGAGTGCAGCGGACCTTCCGCTTTAAGCTGTATATCTGTATTGCTCTTGCGGTTCTGGGAATTCTCGTTCTGTTCTTTGGCGGAGAGAAGCTGATTGCACTCTATCTGCACGGCGAGGGGAATGAGGAGGCGTTGGAGGCAACGCTGAAATACGGAAGAGATTATCTGCTTGTCATGATGACGGGACTGATTCCGTTTACCGTGGAGGAAATTTATGCAAGCACGCTGAGGGAGTGCGGCGAGACGAAGCTTCCCATGACGGCGGGCGTGACAGCAGTGTGCGTCAATCTGGCGCTGAATTATATCCTGATCTACGGAAAGCTCGGCGCCCCGGCGCTCGGAGTTGTCGGCGCTGCCGTGGCGACTGTGATCTCGCGTTATGTGCAGGCGTTTATTGTCATTTTCTGGACACATACGCATACGGAGAGAATGCCCTTTATCCGCGGGGCTTACCGGGAGTTTAGCATTCCTGCGAATCTGGCGGGGAATATCGTGCGCAAGGGTACGCCGCTCATGGTAAATGAGATTCTTTGGGCAGCGGGAATTGCCCTCCTGAACCAGTGCTATTCCATGCGCGGTCTTGACGCTGTCGCGGCGCTGAATATTTCCTCGACCATCTCGAACCTGTTCAATGTTGTGTTCATGTCGATGGGAAATGCCATAGCGATCATTGTCGGACAGCTTCTGGGAGCCGGCAAGATGGAGGAGGCGAAGGATACGGATACAAAGCTGATCGCGTTCTCCGTAATGTCGTGCTTTGTGCTTGGGGCGGTCTTGTTCCTGTTATCGCCGCTGTTCCCGAGGATATACAACACCTCCCACGAGGTGAGGCGTCTTGCGGCGGATCTGCTGCGCGTCGCCGCCTGCTGTATGCCGATCTGGGCATTTATGCATGCAAGCTACTTCACGCTGCGGACCGGGGGCAAGACCATTATCACCTTTTTGTTTGACAGTGTGTTCCTGTGGGTGGTGACGACGCCGGTTGCGTTCTGCCTGAGCCGGTTTACCGGAATCCCTATTGTGCCGCTGTATCTGTTCTGCCAGCTGCTCGATCTGATCAAGTGCGTGATAGGCTTCATCCTCGTGAAAAAGGGCGTATGGCTCAACAATATCGTCAGCACGGAGAAGAACGGCTGATAAGCTTTATTTTACATCGTTCGGGCTTTCCTTGCCGGACTCATAATCGGAGGCATTCTGCAGCGTCGTCTCGGCGATCGCGCGGAGTGCCTCTTTTGTAAAGAAGCCCTGATGGGATGTGATCATGACGTTTGGAAAGGAGAGCAGTCTTGCCGTTGTGGAATGCTCCAGAATCTCGTCGGAGCGATCCTCGAAGACATTGTTCGTCTCCTCCTCATAGACATCAAGCCCGACACCGGCGAATTTGTGCATCCGGATGCCCTCAATCAGGTCTGCGGTTTTGACAAGAGCACCGCGGGAGGTGTTGACAAGAATGACGCCGTCCTTCATCTTGCGGATGGTGTCAATGTTGATCATGTGGTAGGTGGAATCCATGAGAGGGCAGTGGAGTGAGATGACGTCACTGCGGGATAGCAGCTCATCCAGAGTCACATATTCCACAAAATCCCTGATGGAGGGATTTTCGTACACATCATAGGCGATGACCTTCATGCCGAAGCCGTGGCAGATGCGGCACATTGCGGCGCCGATTTTTCCGGTGCCGATGATACCGGCGGTCTTCTGGTAAAAGTTAAAGCCCATAAGTCCGCTCAGGCTGAAATCATTCTCTCGTACCTTATTGTATGCCTTGTACAGTCTGCGGTTTGCAGCGAGAGCCAGCGCCATCGCATGCTCCGCCACCGCCTCCGGCGAGTAGCCGGGAACGCGCATGACCCGTATGCCGTATTGCCGGGCGGAATCCAGATCAACATTATTAAAGCCCGCGCACCGCATCAGAACCAGACCGATCCCCTTATTATGCAGGATTGAGAGCGTCCGCGCGCTGACATCCGAGCTTACAAAGCCGCATACCGCATCGAAGCCCTCGGCGAGAGCCGCCGTTCTGGGGTCAAGATCGGATTTCGTGTATTCAATTTCCATACCGGGAAAGTCTTTCAGAGTCTCCTGAAAAGAATCCTTATCATAGCTTTTTGTGTCGTAAAACAGAATCTTCATGGCAGATACCTCCTATCTTTAGTTTATCCGAAAACACAAAGTTCATGCTGACAATTTTGGAGAAGGTATTGAGGGTGAGGCAAGTAACGGAAAACTTGACATTGCGCCAGAGTGACGTTATAATCATTTTAACAAGAGAGCCAATGACTAGTGTACACCTAGCCGCTGGCAAAATGTGATTCTACAAAAGTAGCGCCTTAGTTTGCTAGACGGGGGCGCTACTTTTTGCGTTGAGTGTAGATAGCAAGAGTTATTACTGCGCAAAGCATAATTACAAATTGGATTAAATCCGAATATGTAACCATTGGCACCAGCTCCTGCCTCTTTTTGTCCGCCTTGCGGCGCATACGCTATCGTTTTTATCCCATTGTGATAACGACATTGTACTCGGTCTGTCCCTTTACATAGGGGATGATATGACCTTCCACAGCCGTTCCGTTTACTGTCATGGAGGCGATACCCTTCTGGACATTGTTCGGGTTCTTTACCTCGATGTGGTAAGTGCCCTCGCGGAACTGTCTGGTAAGTGTGAAATCGCCGAAGCCGCTGGGTACGCAGGGATCAACGGACAGTCCGGTGTGGGTAGGATATACGCCCAGAATATACTGGGAGATGTTTACAAAGGTCCATGCCGCCGTACCGGTAAGCCAGCTGTTCTTTGCCTCACCGTGGAACTTTGCATCACGTCCTGCTACCATCTGGGAATACACATAAGGCTCGGTGCGGTGGATCTCACTGATGTCCTCGATGTAGGCAGGACAGGTCTTCTTGTAAATATCAAATGCTCTGTCACCTCTGCCGATTACGGTCTCCGCAATGGATACCCAAGGGTTGTTATGGCAGAAAATACCCGCATTCTCCTTATATCCGGGCGGATAGGAGGAAACTTCGCCGAGCTCAAGGTGATATTCTGTGTAAGCAGGCTGGAGAATCATAACACCGTACTTGGTATCCAGACGCTCCTTTACGGAATTCAGGGCGCGTTCTGCGAGGCCTTCCTTGACGCCGACGCCTGCCAGTACGCAGAAGCCCTGCGGCTCAATGTAGATCTGACCCTCGCGGCATTCCTTGGAGCCAACCTTGTGGCTGTATGCATCGTATGCGCGGAGGAACCACTCGCCGTCCCAGCCGTTTGCGAGGATGGCATCATACATAGCGGAAACCTCGTTCCGTGCTCTTGCCGCCTCGTCCTTGTCGCCTAACAGCTCACAGAGCTGAGCATACTCCTCGCCGTACTTTACGAACATTCCGGCAATGAAGACGGATTCCGCTACGGGACCCTCGCTGGGACCGAAGGTCTGGAAGGACTCTCCGGGATGAGCGGAGAAGCAGTTTAAGTTCAGACAGTCGTTCCAGTCTGCACGTCCGATCAGAGGCAGATTGTGAGGTCCCTTGTGTGTTACGGTATAGTTGAAGGAGCGCTTTAAGTGATCCATGAGAGGAGCAGCCACGCTCATATCGTTGTCGAAAGGAACCATCTCCGTCAGGATGGAGGTATCGCCAGTCTCGCGGACATAAGCGGAGGTTCCGGCGATCAGCCAGAGCGGATCGTCGTTGAAGCCGCTGCCAATATCGGAATTTCCCTTCTTGGTAAGAGGCTGGTACTGATGGTATGCGCTGCCATCCTGGAACTGCGTCGATGCAATGTCGATGATACGCTCTCTTGCACGGTCGGGGATCAGATGCACGAAGCCGAGCAGATCCTGACAGGAATCGCGGAAGCCCATGCCGCGGCCGATACCGGACTCGTAGTAGGAAGCAGAACGAGACATGTTAAATGTCACCATACACTGATACTGGTTCCAGGTATTTACCATGCGGTTCACCTTCTCGTCGCCGGAGGAAACCGTGTACTTGGAGAGCAGCTGCTTCCAATAAGCCTGTAACTCTGCAAATGCCTTGTCAACACCTTCCTCGGTATTGTACTTTTTCAGCATTTCCCAAGCCTTTGTCTTGTTGATTACGCCGTAGGATTCCCACTTGTCATCCTCTGCATTCTCGATATAGCCGAGAACGAAGATGTAGGTCTTGCTCTCGCCGGGTGCAAGCGTTACATCCAGCTGATGGGAGGCAATCGGTGCCCAGCCGCTTGCCATGGAGTTTGTGCAGGCGCCGTTCTCGACTGCCTGAGGCCTGTCAGCGCCTCTGTATGCGCCGAGGAACTCATCGCGGATCGTGTCAAATCCGGCAACAGGTGCGTTTACAGAATAGATAGCGTAATGATTTCTGCGCTCTCTGTACTCGGTCTTGTGGAAGATCGTGGAATCCACGACCTCAACCTCGCCGGTGCTGAAGTTTCTCTGGAAGTTCTTCATGTCGTCGTCGGCATTCCAGAGACACCATTCTACATAAGAAAATACGGAAAAGCTCTTGGAAGCGGAGGACTCGTTCGTCAGTGTCAGCTTCTGCAGCTCACAGTTGTCGTTCATCGGGACAAAGGAGAGCAGGGATGCCTTCAAGCCGTTCTTTGTGGAGGTGAAGCGGCTGTAGCCGATACCGTGGCGGCATTCGTAGCTGTCAAGCTCGGTCTGGGTCGGCTGCCAGCCGGGATTCCAGATCGTGTCGCCATCTTTTATGTAGAAGTATTTGCCGTTGCAGTCGGTCGGCACATTGTTGTAACGGTAACGGGTCAGGCGCAGCAGCTTGGCATCCTTATAAAAGGTATAGCCGCCACAGGTGTTGGAAATAAGACTGAAGAACTCGTTGCAGCCCAGATAGTTGATCCAGGGGAGAGGAGTCTTCGGGGTAGTGATCACATATTCCTGATTTGCATCATCAAAAAACCCAAATTTCATAGCATTCTCCTTGTAGTTAAATTTTTTTACAGTGACAAGGTTACAAAAAACCGAAAACGATTAAGAAACCTTTGCTATATTCCAAATTATATATAAAGCAGGCGGAGAATGCAATAGAAATATGGAAAATAGCGCAAAGAAAAAGTATTTGCAGAGTTGTGTGCCGTGTGAAGACAATGCATCGGGACAGCGAAAACGATATGAATGGATACACACACAAAGAACGCTAAAAATAGAAGGAAAAGGCATGTATATAAGAAATACTATACAAATTGCCACGTTACGCAACGGGTGTCGCGAGCAAAACACACAAAAAAAATTAAAATTCGCTTGCAAAAGTATAAAAGGTGTTGTATAGTGAAGATACGAAAACGATTAAGTGAACAACGGAGATAAAGGTATGGCATCGTTGAAAGACATTTCAAAGGTGTGCGGCGTGTCGGTGGCTACGGTTAGCAAAGCGCTGAATAATCACACCGACATTGGAGAAGAAACAAGAGCGCACATTAAGAAGGTCGCGAAGGAAATGGGCTATTCCCCCAACCTCTCAGCGAGAGCGCTGAAGACGAACAGAACCCGTGGCATCGGGGTGCTCTTTATTGACGAAGCCACAAGCGGACTGACGCATGACCACTTTGCCGGAGTGCTTGACAGCTTCAAGCGGACGGCGGAAAAGGGTGGTTACGACATTACCTTTATAAACTGCTATAAGGACAGAGAGGATCGAATGACATATCTGGAGCACAGCCGTTACAGAGGTTTTGACGGTGTGGTGCTTGCCTGTATCGACTTTAATGATCCCGAGGTCGTAGAGCTGGTTCAGAGTGATATTCCCGTTGTGACGATCGACCACATCTTCAATGACCGGATCGCGGTAATATCCGATAACATTGCCGGAATCAGAGATCTTGTGGAATTTATTTACCATAAGGGACACAGAAGGATAGCTTATATCCACGGCGACGATTCAGCGGTTACCAAGAACCGTGTTTCCAGCTTTTACCGGACGGCCGAGGCACTGGGACTTAAGGTGCCGGATGAATATATCCGGGAGGCGGCGTACCGCGACACGGTGAAAACCTACGCGGTGACAAACGAACTTCTGGATCTGCCGGAACCGCCGACCTGCATTATATATCCTGATGACTTCGCCGCATTCGGCGGAATCAATGCAATCAGAGCGAGAGGACTTCGCATTCCGGAGGACATCTCAGTGGCAGGATATGACGGCATAGCCGCCGCCCGATACCTGGAACCGCAGCTGACGACATTGAAGCAGGATGCAGAGCAGATCGGATGTGTGGCAGCAAGGCAGCTGATCAGTCTGATCGAACGGCCGAAGACTACAGTAGTTGAACAGATTGTCATTCCCGGAACGGTTCTCGAGGGCAAGTCAGTGGCGACAATACCCCGGACGGAGCAGACCGGACGCTGACAGAATTACTTCTGATTATATAGTCGCCTGAGCGGCAGAATGAGAGGGAATATGAAAGAATTTTTGAGAAACACATGGAAACACAGGGCTCATGTAGTGATGGCACTGCCGGTATTTCTGGTATTACTGTTTTTCGCTTACATACCCATGAGCGGTCTGGTGATGGCATTCAAATCCTTTGACTACAGCAAGGGTATCTGGGCAAGCCCGTGGAACGGCATTGACAACTTTAAGTTCCTGTTGGCTTCCAAGGACATCTTCTGGAATATGACGAAGAACACACTGTTGTACTATGTGGTATTCACCGGACTGGGAACTTTTCTGAATGTAGTTCTGGCGATTGCAATCGACCAGTTCGTGTTCAAGAAATGTGCAAAGGTGATGCAGACGGTTATGATTATTCCCATCTTCATCTCCTATGCGGCAGTACAGTTCATTGTATATGCGTTCATCAGTACCGACACAGGTATCCTGAACAATGCGCTGGGAATGCATGTGAAATTTTACACCACCGCTTCCCTGTGGCCGATCATTCTGACCGTTGTAAAGATGTGGAACAGCGTGGGCTATGGCTCAGTGCTCTATATGTCAGTCCTGTCCGGTATCGATACGGAGCTGTACGAGGCGGCAGAGATTGACGGCGCAAATAAGTGGCAGCAGATAAGACATATCACACTGCCGGCGCTTGTGCCGATGATTACGGTAATGCTCCTTCTGTCAGTTGGTAACATCATGAGATCCGATACAGGTCTATTCTATCAGGTTACAAGAGACAGCGGAACGCTGTACTCGACAACACAGGTTATCGACTCGTATGTACTGCATGCAATCTTTAAGAATCCGAACTACGGATTTGTGTCTGCGACGACACTCTTCCAGTCGGTTGTTGGTTTGCTGATGATGCTGTTTGCTAATGGGCTGGTGAGAAAGATTTCGCCGGAAGATTCCCTGTTCTAAGTAGAGGAGGAGTATGATGAGTAAGACAAAAAAGATAAAGAATGCGGATCTGGCTCCTTCCAGAAAGACAAGGACGGGTATCGGACAGTACATACTGGGATTTTTCCTTCTGATCTATACTTTGTTCTGCGCACTGCCGATTTTGCTGGTTTTCATCGCTGCTTTCACGGATGAGAAAGCGATCGCACAGAATGGTTTCAGCTTTTTCCCGGAGAAGTGGTCTCTGGACGGTATCAATTCAGTTCTGCGATATGGAAAACAGCTGCTTGTCTCCTATGGAGTAACCATTTTTATCACGGTTGCCGGCACGCTGTTCGGACTGTTGATCATGTCCATGTTTGCTTATGCGATCAGCCGTAAGGAATTCAGACTTTCCAAGTTCCTGTCGGTTTACCTGCTGATACCGATGCTGTTCAGCGGCGGACAGCTCTCTTGTTACATAATTTATACTTCGCCGAGCTATTACAATTTAAAGGATAGTCTGCTTCTGCTGATTCTTCCGCTCTGCGTGACGACCATGAATGTCATCATCCTGCGGACCTACATTGCAAACAGCATTCCTTCTGAATTGATGGAGGCGGCAAAGATTGACGGCGCGGGAGAGTACCGGACCTTCTTCCAGATTACACTGCCACTTCTGAAGCCCTCGCTCGCTGCGGTAGGCTTCATGATGGCGACGACCTTCTGGAACGACTGGCAGAACGCACTTTTGTACATCAAGTCAGACAACAAGAAGCCGTTACAGCTGCTTCTGGTAAACATTCAGAAGAGTATTGAGTTCCTGTTGAACAACTCGAATGTGCCTGCATCGGCAAGAGCGGCAATGGGTGGAGCGATTCCCCAGTATTCCGCTACCATGGCAACCGTTATCGTTGTCATAGGACCTATCATGATCGTTTACCCCTTCTTCCAGAAGTATTTTATAAAGGGACTGACGGTCGGCTCTGTAAAAGGTTAAACATGATATTCCGGGCATGCGCATAGTGCGCAGCCCATGAGAATATAAAAAACAAGGGAGGTTTATACCAAATGAAGAAAAAATTATTATCCACGCTGCTGGTAACAGCTATGGCAGCAGGCATGCTGACAGGTTGCGGCAATACTGCCAGCTCCTCAACACCCAAGACAGATGACGGAAAGGTTGTCATCAATGTCACCAGAGCAACCTTTAACCTTGCAACTCCTGACTCCAATCAGGTTAAGAAGGTTGAGGATGCAATCAATGCTTACATTGCAGACAAGATCAATGTAAAGATCAATCTGACCGACATCGGCTCCGGAGAGTATACCGACAAGGCAAATACATCTCTGGCAAACAAGGAAATCAACCTGCTCTGGACAGCATCATGGGAGAGCACCATCGGCACAAACGATCTGGTTCCCCAGAACGCAGTTTATGACATCACAGAGCTGCTGAAGGGATCAACGCTGTACAACTCCATGGATGCAGGACAGTGGGAAGCTACCAAGTACAACGGAAAGAACTACTTCATTCCTGTTTACAAGGACAACGTAGAAGGCTATGACCTGATGTTCCGTCAGGAACTGGTTGACAAGTATGGCTGGGATCTTTCTTCTGTTAAGAAGCTGGCTGACATCGAGCCCATGCTGGCTGACGCGAAGAGCGAAGGTCTGAAGTATCCCTTCCTTACCCAGAAGACCGCTATGTTCTACAGATATTACATCAACAGCTTTGACTTCTTCACTGCTGACGCTACTTCCAACTGGGTAGCTGTTGACAGAGATACCAACGAGGTTGTCAATGTAATCCAGACCCCTGAGTACAAGGAGTTCTGCGACCTGATGGCTAAGTGGGCAGAGGCTGGCTATATCTCCGAGGATGATGTTACCAAGACCACAACCGATACCACAACACAGACTCAGGATTGGGCTGTTTCATGGTGGACAGACATCCCTGTAAACGCTGAGGCTAACAGCCGTTACAATCAGGAAGTTGCTATGGTTCCTATCACAGACAGATGGGCACACTCCACTTCCGCTCTTGGTTCCTGCTACTGCGTAACCGCTAACAGCACCGAGGAGCAGGCAAAGGCTTGTATCGACTTCATGGGTCTGCTTTACACAGACAGCAAGCTTGCTGACCTGTACACCTTTGGTATTGAAGGCGAGGACTTCAACTATGATGAAAACGGTCAGGTTGTTCAGACCGACAACGGCAAGTACAACCACTCCATGTGGGAGTCTGCTTCCGCTACAATTGTTACTCCTCTGTCCAACGAGCCTGCTGACAAGGCAAGCCTGTACAAGGAATTCAACGGTGGCGCTAACACCTCCTGCGCAGCTGGTTTCCGTTTCGACAAGACTCCTGTAGCTGACAAGTACGCTGCATGCCAGACCGTATTTGAGCAGTACGGATTCGCACTTGAGAACGGCGGTGTTGCTTCCGCTGATGTTGATTCCACAATCGCTGCATACCAGTCCGCACTGGACGAAGCTGGATACCAGGATGTGCTTGCTGAGTTCCAGTCTCAGTATGACGCTTGGAAGAAATAATGAATTGAAAAGCAGATGAAAATTGCTTGAAGAGAGCTGTTGCCCACATGGAGAAATCCAGTCGGGCAGCAGCTTCTTTGCGTAAAAAAAGATTGCTATGTGAAAATAAAAGGAGTATAATATCCCTGTATCAAGGGGATATAGCTCAGCTGGGAGAGCGACGCGTTCGCAACGCGTAGGTCAGGGGTTCGAGTCCCCCTATCTCCAGACACGAAAAAGGATGCCGATAAGGCATCCTTTTTTAGCGGAGATGATGGGATTTGAACCCATGCGCCGGGAGACCCGACCTACCGGATTTCGAATCCGGACCCTTCAACCACTTGGGTACATCTCCGTGCGGTTTTTCAACTGCTTTTCTATTCTATAGTATTCTCGGATTTTTTGCAAGACTTAGGTGCAAGTTTTTCTCAAATCCTGTTTCTTTCGGTTGCAAATTCAGCCTGAAAAGGGTAAACTTTAAAAGGGACAGAAAGTGGTTATACTAGATACAACAGAGAATAGCGGGAGGACGAGCGCATGAAGAGAATCGGTATGTTGACCAGCGGCGGAGACTGTCAGGCGTTGAATGCAGCCATGAGAGGCGTTGTAAAAACGTTGGATGCAAGCAAGGAAGAAGTGGAGATCTATGGTTTTCTGGATGGCTATAAGGGATTAATTTACGGCAAGTTCTGTATGCTGACAGCAAAGGACTTTTCCGGTATCCTGACAAAGGGCGGAACCATACTGGGAACTTCCCGGACTCCCTTTAAGACGATTCAGGATCCCGATGAAAACGGTCTGAACAAGGTGGAGGCAATGAAGCAGAATTATTATAAGCTCCAGCTCGACTGCCTTGTCATTCTGGGCGGCAACGGCACCCATAAGACCGCAAATCTTCTTCGCGAGGAGGGATTAAATGTTGTGACGCTGCCTAAGACGATCGATAATGATCTCTGGGGAACGGACATGACCTTCGGCTTTCAGAGTGCAGTGGATATTGCCACGGATGCCATCGACTGCATCCACACGACGGCGGCTTCCCACGGCAGAGTCTTTATTGTTGAGGTTATGGGACATAAGGTGGGCTGGTTGACGCTCAACGCCGGTATGGCGGGTGGTGCAGACATTATCCTCATACCCGAGATACCTTATGACATCGATAAGGTGATAGAGAAGATAGAGGAGCGGGACAGCAAGGGCTGTCGTTTCACGATCATTGCTGTCGCGGAGGGAGCAATCTCCAAGGAGGACGCGCAGCTTTCCAAGAAGGATTATAAGAAAAAGATGGAGAAATATCCGTTCCCGTCGGTTTCTTATGAGATAGCGGCATCCATTCAGGAGAAGACGGGACGCGAGGTCCGCGTGACGGTTCCCGGACATATGCAGAGAGGCGGAAGCCCCTGCCCGTATGACCGTGTGTTTGCAAGCAGGCTCGGCGCGGAGGCAGGAAAGCTGATTCTGGATGGACAGTATGGATTTATGGTTGGATATAAGAACAGAGAGATTGTCAGGGTGCCGCTGGAGGATGTCGCAGGAAAGCTCAAGATGGTAGAGCCGGACGCGACGATCGTTCAGGAAGCGAAGATGCTGGGCATCTGTTTTGGAGACTAAGGGCATGTCATATACAGCACTATACAGGAAATTCCGTCCGAATACCTTTGCGGATGTCAAGGGACAGGATCATATTGTCACCACACTGAAAAATCAGTTGAAGGCGAACCGAATCGGTCATGCCTATCTGTTCACCGGAACACGGGGAACGGGTAAGACAACGATTGCAAAGATATTTGCCAGAACGGTAAACTGTGAGAATCCGACGGAGGACGGACCGTGCGGGGAGTGCAGGATATGCAAGGCGATTGCGGCAGGCGCGAGCATGAATGTCATAGAGATCGACGCGGCATCCAACAACGGCGTCGATAACATCCGTGAAATTGTCGAGGAGGTTTCCTACTCCCCGGCGGAGGGAAAGTATAAGGTTTACATCATTGACGAGGTGCATATGCTTTCCATAGGAGCGTTCAACGCACTGTTGAAAACGCTGGAGGAGCCGCCCTCTTATGTGATTTTTATTCTTGCGACAACGGAGGTGCATAAGCTCCCCATTACCATTTTGTCGCGCTGCCAGAGATATGATTTTAAACGTATCAGCATCGATACGATCACGGCGAGAATGCAGGAACTGATACAGGCTGAAAATGTGCAGGTTGAAGAGAAGGCGCTGCGGTATATTGCAAAGGCGGCGGATGGCTCGATGCGTGATGCACTGAGTCTTCTCGACCAGTGTATCGCCTTCCATCTGGGCAAGGAACTGACCTACGACAAGGTTCTTGATGTGTTGGGCGCCGTGGATACAGAGGTGTTCAGCCGTTTGCTGCGCTGTATCCTTGAGAGAAATGTGCTCGGCTGTGTGCAGCTTCTGGAAGAAATTGTGATGCAGGGGCGCGAGCTGACGCAGTTTGTCACGGATTTTACATGGTATCTGCGGAATCTCATGCTGGTTCAGGCATCGGACAATCTGGAGGATGTCATAGATATGTCCACGGATAATCTGAAACGACTGAAGGAAGAGGCAGCGTTGGCGGATATGGAGCAGATTGTGCGGTATATCCGTATCTTTTCGGAGCTGTCCGGACAGATACGCTATGCGGCGCAGAAGCGTATTCTGGTCGAAATTGCCCTGATTAAGCTGTGCCGTCCGGAGATGGAGACGAATGACGAGGCGGTGCTGGACAGGCTGAGACAGGTGGAAGAAAAACTGGAAAACGGCGTAGTCTATGCGGCATCGCCCATGGAGGGCGCGAGCGCCGCCGGAGCTTCCGGCGTAGGGAATAAGCCGAAGCCTGAGCTACCGAAGGCGATCCCGGAGGATGTGAAGGCAATCGTTGAAAGGTGGCCGAGCATTGTGGGGAGCGCCGACAACCCGATGAGAACCTATATGAAGGCGGCGAAGCTGAGTCTTGGCGGAGATAATAAGCTGATGGTCGTGCTGGAGGACGGTGTTGCCTCGGACTATTTTACGCAGCACCCGCAGAATAAGCAGCAACTGGAGGCATTATTGTCTGATTTTTCGGGCAAGGAGATCGAAGTGACGATACAGACGGTGCGCGGTCAGCAGGAATTTGAACAAAGCTATGTCGATCTGTCCAAGCTGGTGCAGATGGAAATTGAAGTTGAGGAAGAGGAGGAAGAATAAAATGGCAAAAAGAGGTGGATTTCCCGGAGGCGGAATGCCCGGCAATATGAGCAATCTGATGAAGCAGGCACAGCGTATGCAGAGACAGATGGAGGAAGGGCAGAAGGAGCTGGAAACCAAGGAGTTCGTGGCTAAGACCGGCGGCGGTGCGGTTGAGGTTGCCGTAAACGGGAAGAAGGAGGTTCTGCGGCTGAAACTTTCTGAGGAGATCGTAGACCCGGAGGACATTGAGACACTGCAGGATGCTGTCGTTGCCGCAGTAAATGAGGCGATGCGTCAGGCGGATGAGGCGAGCACAGAGATGATGGGCAAGATGACCGGAGGACTGGGAGGGCTGCCCTTCTGATGGAGCTTTACAGCGGACATATTAACAAATTAATAGAGGAACTGGCGGCACTTCCGGGAATCGGAAATAAATCCGCGCAGAGACTTGCTTTTTATCTGATCAATATGCCGCAGGATAAGGTAAACAGGCTTGCAAAAACGATTGTTGAGGCAAAGGCAAATGTGCGGTACTGCAAGGAGTGTTTTACTCTGACCGACAGGGAAATCTGTCCGGTCTGTGCGAATAAAAACCGCAATCACAAGCAGATTATGGTAGTAGAGAATACCAGGGATCTTGCCGCTTATGAGAAGACCGGGCGCTACGAAGGGGTTTACCATGTCCTGCACGGTGCCATTTCCCCAATGCTCGGCATTGGCCCGGGGGACATTAAGCTAAAGGAGCTGATCGAGCGCCTGCAGGGGGATGTGGAGGAGGTTATCATTGCGACGAACTCAAGCCTCGAGGGGGAAACGACGGCGATGTACATCAGTAAGATGGTGAAGCCCACGGGGATCAAAGTGACCAGAATCGCAAGCGGTGTGCCGGTGGGCGGCGATCTTGAGTACATTGATGAAGTGACATTGCTGCGCGCGCTGGAGGGCCGCGTGGAATTATAGGGAAGGAGAGATACATATGGCAGTGAAGAAGAGTTCATTTGGAACATATCCGGACGGAAGAGAGGTTACGTTATATACTCTGACGAACGAAAAAGGCATGGAGGTGTCCGTGACAGACCTTGGTGCGATCATTGTGAGAATCGTCGTGCCTGACGCACAGGGAAATAAGGACGATGTTGTACTGGGCTTTGACCGCGCAGAGGATTACATGAAGAATCCGAGCTTTTTTGGCGCAGTGATCGGACCCAGCGCAAACCGTATCGGGAATGCCAGTTATACGATTGATGGGACTACCTATCGGCTTGATGTGAACGATGGTGTCAATAACCTGCACAGCCACATGGAGAACGGCTATCATAAAAAGCTTTGGAGCGCTGAGACCGTGGAGAACGGTGTCCGTTTTTCTCTGGAGGATACGGACGGTAATATGGGCTTTCCTGGGAACAAGAAGGTTTCCGTAGAGTATCAGCTTGACGAGAATAATAGTCTTCGCATCCATTATCACGGAACGAGCGATAAGAAGACGATCCTTAATCTGACGAATCACAGCTACTTCAATCTGAACGGACATGACAGCGGTAAAATTCTGGAGCATGAGCTCTGGCTGGATGCTTCTGCCTTTACGCCTTCGGATTCGGGGTCTATTCCGACTGGTGAAATTGCGGCAGTTGCCGGGACACCGATGGACTTCACAGAGCGGAAGCCTGTGGGCAGGGACATTGATGCAGCATTTGAACAGCTGCAGTTTGCGGGCGGCTATGATCATAACTGGGTGATCAACGGCTGGAAGGACGACGGAGCTCTTCACCACTTTGCGACGGTTGTGTCTCCGAAGAGCGGCAGGGTCATGAAAGCATATACCACGCTGCCCGGCGTTCAGTTCTATGCGGGTAATTTCATCTCTCCCCAGAAGGGAAAGAACGGTGCGGAGTACGGACCTCGCATGGGCTTGTGTCTGGAGACGCAGTATTACCCGGATTCTGCCAATAAGCCCCAGTTCCCTTCCTGTGTATTCGGAGAGGGCAGAGAGTATGATTCCGTGACAGTATACAAATTTGAAACCTGCTAAGTTTGTCGAATTTTTCTGGGCTTTAACTGACAAAGAATACTAAAAACCTCCTTGTGCCGATGCTATGATTTACTGTATCGGCAAAGGAGGTATTTTTTTATGGAATTACCAAAAAATATTACGCAGATCGGCGAAGTAAATCAGGACTGTAAAATTTATGTTGAGGACTATGCCATATCTTATATAAAGCAATTAAATGGACATGCCCTTGACAAGAGTCTTGGCGTCGGAATGTACGGAGTGAGGAAGGAAGAGGCGGGCATTACATACCTGTTTTTTTACGGAGCATGTAAGCTGAACTTTCTGCAGCGGGAGACGAGACATCTTTCACAGGCAGTTCTGCAGGAGGCTGAAAAAGCGAGAAAGAAATACTTCGCGGAATACGAATTTCTCGGCTACCGGATGCTGAACGGAGAGATGGTTGAAGGCTTTCAGGTATATGAGCAGGGAGTTTGCAGATACATAGCAGGATATGCACAGTTCTATGAGAAAAATGACTGTATGCTGCAATTTATGCTCGCGGAGAGGCAGGAGGAAGTAAAACCGGAGGAATTTGATCAGGAAAAATACGAGGTTGTAAAGCGGAGGCAGGAGGAGCGGAGGCAGAAGGCAGGAGCGGCAAGCGGGTATCGTGAGAATCGGCGGGCTATGGCGGAGCGGCCTGCAAAACCGGCGGACACAAAGCTGCGCCAGATGAAGCTGACAGCTGCGGCGGTATTTGCCTTGCTGTGTGTCGCGGGACTGACGACCCTGAACAGCGGTGAAAAGCTGGGTGGGTTACAGGCGGCAGCCAGACAGATGATGGATGAGATAACCTCCAGACAACTGCCGGATGCCATCCCAGTGACGAATGGGGCGGTTCAGGTGGGAACGATTGTCACGGAGGACAAGCTGGCGGATGCCATAAAGAAGGAAAACGAAGCTGCGGCAGAGCAGACAGGCGGAAAGCCACAGGAGGAACTTCCGGAGACTGCGAAGGAGGCGGAGACGACTGCCGCACCTGAAGTGACTCCTGAAGCAACCCCGGAACAGACACCTGAGCCGACACCGGAAATTACACCGGTACCGACGCAGGAGCCGCAGCCGACACCGGAAGCCACTCCCGTTCCGACTCCTGCGCCGGTGTCTTATACGATACAAAAGGGAGACACTCTGATTGGCATCTGTACGGCAAAATACGGAAGCGACGCGCGCGTGGCGGAAATTTGTGCTTTAAACAATATCAGTAATCCGGATGACATTAAGATCGGGCAGAAAATTTTGTTACCACAGTAAGTACAATCTATGGTAAAATATCCGTAATATACTCAACAGGGCAGTTCGGAGGCAGTATGGCAGACATCAGAAGCTATATGAAAGAGAAAGAAAAGCGGGAGCAAAAGCAGGAGGGCTATAAAGAGAAGATTGTCAGGCATAAGCTGGCACATGTGTATCGGATCGGGCTTCTGATTCTTGTGGCAGGTGCGCTCGCGGCGCTGACCATCGTACAATACAAGAGACATGTGTACACGGACTATGATGTAATTTCCTCAATGCCGAGAGAAACTGTTTCCGGCGCTTTCGATGTCAGGCTGGGCGATGCGATCCTGACATACAGTAAGGACGGAGCGCACTGTACAGATACAAAGGGAAATGTGACATGGAACCAGAATTACGAAATTCAGGACATAAAACTGGCGGTGTGCAGTGGAACGACAGCGATCGCCGAGTATAACGGACGTAATATTTATACGGCAAATACGGAAAAACAGCTGACCCAGATTACGACAACAATGCCGATCAGGAATATCACCGTATCGCAGGAGGGATATGTGACAGCTATTCTCGACGGAACGGATGTCGCGGTGATCACCACCTATGACCCGGCGGGGAAGGAGAGCTATAGGGGAGAAGCGCGCATGAACGGCTCTGGCTATCCTGCGGCGATCAGTCTCTCGCCGGGCGGTGAGCTGCTATGTGTGTCATATTGGTATGTGGATGCCGGAACCTTGAAAACAAATATTGCTTTTTACAATTTTGGACCTATCGGTGAAAATGCGAATGACCATATGGTAAGCGTTTACTCCTATACGGACATGCTTGTGCCGCAGGTGCAGTTCATGAACGACAGCACGGCATTTGCTGTGGGCGACAACAGGCTGATGATTTACTCCGGCGGACACGTTCCGGTAGAGGCGGCGTGGTATGCCTTGAATGAAGAGATTCAGTCGGTATTTTATAATGACGAGTACATAGGTCTGGTCTTCCGTTCGGAGAAAGAGGACAAGAGGTTTCGGATGGATGTGTATGACACCTCCGCAAACAACGTAGGAAGCTTTTATCTGGATATAGACTACACGGACATTTTTTTCGAGCAGGACAAAATTATTGCGTATAACGAGATGCAGTGCGTTATCATGACACTGGATGGACTGGAAAAGTTTAACGGAGGGTTTACAAAACCGGTGAAGCTGGTATTGCCGACAGGCAGGGCGTACAGGTATCTGCTGGTGACAGAGGATTCCATGGATACAATACAGTTGAGATGAAAATTAACGGAAAGGCGTGGGCTAAGGATGAAAATTAACGTATTATTGGTGATTGTTGTTATATTTACAGTTTACAAGGTAATAGATGGTTACAAAAAGGGAATGGTAAAAGAAATTATTTCCCTTATATCCCTGCTCGTGCTCAGCGCTGTGGTGGCGCTTCTGGCAAACGGGATAGGAAGCTATCAGAGGGGCGAAATGTTCCGGGTTATCATTGCAGTTGTTCTGCTTGCGCTTCTCGGGATTGTACATCATCTGCTGGGGGTTGTTTTTTTCTCGGCAAAGCTCGTGGCAAAGCTTCCGATCATCAGTTTTTTGGATAAGCTTCTCGGCATTGTTTTTGGAGCCGCAGAGGTTGTGTTGTTTATGTGGACGCTCTACTTCCTCATCTGGAAGCTTGAGTTGGGTGCTGTGGAGCAGGTGATACTATCCTACACGCAGGAGAGTAAGATTTTAGAATGGCTTTACAGCCATAATTATCTGAGAAGTACAATAGAAGATCTGCTTGCCAGATACGTTGGCGGTGCGGTCTGAAGCCCATATAAGAAATTTTTTTGAAAAAATTTTTAAAAAGGTGTTGACACCACATTTATCTTGTGATATTGTAATTAAGCTGTCGCGTGAGACAAAAACAAACAACACAGCAAATGTTCTTTGACAAATAAACAGTAATGCAACCCTGAAAATTCCAAATGCGAGCTTGACTCGCAAGAATTATTCAGAGAACGATGTCTCGAAAGAGACAGCTCAAAAAACAGTAATGCCAGATAATTTCTGGCAGGACAAACTTTGATTCGCGTGCGCGGCGCAGATGCAATTCATAAGCCTTCGGCTTATTTCATTGACATCAGCCCCGCCTATGATTTTTGAAAACCACGCAACTGCCCATGCAAGCATGGCAGTTGATGCTTTCTCAAAAATCGCACACGAAACCATCATTCAACATGAGAGTTTGATCCTGGCTCAGGATGAACGCTGGCGGCGTGCTTAACACATGCAAGTCGAACGGACTTACGTT
>CAKRUB010000032.1 GCA_934402375.1 uncultured Acetatifactor sp. | reverse complement strand
TAGAACAAAATCTGGATCAGTCAAAAATTCTTGAACAACTTTCAAAGGAATCAGGATATCCGCCATGGTATTGTTCAGTTATGTTCCATGATGTTACTAAAATGACCCTGAAATCATATGTCTCAGGGAGGCGACTGGCCGAGCCACCCAGGAAATCAGAGAGTTTCCGGAAAGCGATTATCTCGTATTTTCATATCCGTCTTTTGACTACATGAAGGAAAATGCGGATGTTATGGAGGCAGTTGAGAAACTGGCTTGGAATTTTGATCCGGCTTCCATGGGCTATGAATGGAATGAGCAAGCGTGTCAGGATTATCAACGACACTATCCCGAAAAGCTTGGCTATCAAATTCTTAGACCTGTAAAAAAATTAACAGCATAAATAAGCATCATGGATTGAACAAGGGGAATCGGCAGACCGGTTCCCCTTGTGACAAATTAGAAATCTTTAAACTCTTGCAATCAGGGTCTCGCAGTGTTAAGATAAATTCATAACTTTAGGGAGTGTAGAAATGAATTTGTCGAAAGTAAAGATAAAGGAGGCCATGGAGGCGCAGGGAATCAATACCTTTACCGAATTGGCTGAGAAACTTGGAATTACCAAAAACCAATTATCTGTCATGCTGTCTGGAAATTACAGTCCTGTCAAATCTAGAGTAGAAGAATTATGTGACCTATAGAAATTAATCTAGACGCAATTGTTGACCTTAGCTTTACGCCGGAAGCAGACAATATTACAGAAATTAATGACAACGATGTAACCTCAATTGAACTGTTTGCTGGAGCTGGTGGCTTGGCTCTAGGTCTGGAACAAGCAGGAATCAAAACTCTAGAATATGTTGAGTTTGATAAGGCCTGTTGCGAAACCTTGCGTACAAACAGACCCGCATGGAATGTTCTTTGCGAGGATATTCATAACGTAAGCTTCACAGAATATAAGGATAAAGTTGATATTGTAACTGGAGGTTTTCCTTGTCAGGCATTCTCTTTCGCAGGCAAAAAGTTAGGATTTGAAGATACACGGGGTACTCTCTTCCATGAATTTGCACGTTGCGTGAAGGAAGTTCAACCGAAAATGTTTATGGCTGAAAATGTTCGTGGGCTAGTATCGCATGACAAAGGTCGAACCCTTTCAACTATTATTGAAGTGTTTGAATCATTAGATTACCGAGTAGAAAAAAAGATACTGAATGCTTGCTATTTTGGAGTTGGGTAAAAAAGAGAACGGATTGTAATTATCGGAATTAGAAAAGATCTAAATATTAAATTTGAATATCCTGAAGCCGACAAAAAGTGGACTACACTGAAGGAAGCTCTCAAAGACTGTCCCAAAAGTAGTGGTATAGAATATAGTGAAAAGAAGAAAAAAGTCCTAGCCCTAGTTCCCCCGGGAGGATGCTGGATTAACCTTCCAGAAAATATTGCTAAAGATTATATGGGAAAGTCGTTCTATTCAGGCGGCGGGCGCAGAGGTATGGCACGAAGAATCAGTTGGGAAGAACCGTGTCTTACTTTGACTTGTAGTCCTTCCCAAAAACAGACTGAAAGATGTCATCCTGAAGAAACCAGACCATTTACGATACGCGAATCTGCAAGGATTCAATCTTTCCCTGATGACTGGACCTTTTGTGGCGGAATTGGTGATCAGTATAAGCAAATAGGAAATGCCGTGCCTGTTGAAATGGCTAGGCGCATAGGCGTTCAGCTTGTAAAAGCAATCCATGATTATAAAGAAAATCTGCAGATGCAATGCGAACACCATTAGTTCTTCCAAGATTGATAAGCGCCCGAAAATGGTCTTTAATTACGGGGACATCATCCTTGTTAATGGTGTTTGGACCGGCTTTTATCTGACAATACTTCCTAACGCCATCAAAGGCATCTATAAATTCTATGTCAATCCCTGACGTTGTGGAAGCATAAGCCGCTAATACATCATTACAAAAATACTGCATATTTGTACCAAAAGAAGTCGTAATAGATGTTCCGAGAACCCGCGGATATATAAGCGCTTTTGCCATACTTTCAGGTGCAGAATTTCCAAAAGCAAACTGAGCCAGATATTTATTCAAAAATGGATTAATATTAAATTCTGAAATGTCCTGAAGCTTTTTCGTATTAGCATTATGGTTTTGAACAATTCTGCTACGAAAAAATTTCTTTGCCGAAATAAGAATATTTTGTTTTTCCTGATCTGTCATAAGCAATGTACTCCTTTATAAATAATTCTATTATAGCACTTAGTAAATGGTAAAACAAGGTAATTAATAATTGCACATTATGTTATAATAAATACGCTACGAATTTTCAAGATTAACAGAAAGGCTGCAATGATGAGGACAGGACTGATTTTAGAGGGCGGGGCAATGCGTGGGCTGTTTACAGCCGGTGTTATGGATGTCATGATGGAGCGGGGAATCTCTTTTGACGGCATTATCGGCGTTTCCGCCGGGGCAGCCTTTGGCTGCAACTATCTCTCCGAGCAGATCGGGCGCGTTCTCCGATACAACACACAGTTTTGCCGCGACAAACGCTACTGCGGTCTTCGTCCGCTGCTGAAAACCGGAAATATTTACAGTACGGATTTCTGCTATGGCGAGGTTCCGCTAAAGCTGGATGTCTTTGATTTTGCAGCCTTTGAGAACAACCCGGCGGAGTTTTACGTCGTCTGCACCGACATTGAGACTGGCAAACCGGTATATCATAAATATACCGGGCAAAAGGATTACGGCTTCGACTGGATCAGAGCGTCCGCATCCATGCCATTAGTGTCACAGATTGTTGAAATCGACGGTCAAAAGCTGTTGGACGGCGGCATTTCCGATTCCATCCCGATAAAATATTTTGAACAGACCGGCTATGACCGAAATGTGGCTGTATTGACCCAGCCGGACGGCTACCGCAAATCGGCAAACCGGATGCTTCCGCTTATCCGCCGCAAATACAGAGCCTACCCTAAGCTGGTAGAGGCGCTTGCCAACCGCCATCTGATGTACAATGAAGAGTTGGACTATATTGCAAAGGAGGAGGCTGCCGGACGGCTGTTTGTCATACGCCCGGGAGCTGCACTTCCCGTCCGCCGTGTGGAAAAAGACCCGGAAAAGCTGAGACAGGCTTATCAGGCAGGACGGGATGCCGTTTCCGCCCGCATGGAAGCTCTGGAAGCGTTCCTAAAATAAGGCAAAGCGGCTCCATTTCCTACTCCGCATTTCCAATCTTCACATAAACGATTCCATCCTGCAGGACAATACTGCCCTTCTCGGGGAACAGCGGCATACCTTTTACCAGCTCCGACTTTGACAATGCCACATATTCTGGGCCTGAAACCATATCCAAATTCAATCCTCGAAGGTTCCTTACAACGCCCCTCCATGACTTTGCGCTGTTGTCATCCAGATACCATGCACCAAACAATGCGTACAGATTCGCATTCACATAATTGGCGTCGATTGCATACAGCGTATTAGAGCTTGGCGTTCCAACAAACACATAGCGGTATTCGCTGCTCAGCATGTCCTCCTGCAACATTTTATCGACTGCCATATCCACAAGATTCTGGGAAGCGATCCTTCCCTCATACATTGCATTCTGGTCGATGATAACCTGCCAGATGCTTCCGTAGAGAACCGCCGCCATAAATACCGCAAACACTTTACAGAAAATACGCTCGACCTTCTGAAGCAGGCGCTGTTCCGTCTCCATTTCACGGCTCGGAAGGCACAGCAGCACTGCAATGAACAATGCCGGTCCGCATGCCATTTGCAGGGCAAACGCCGCATCCGTCGTGATAAACAGGACGGACAGTGCCGCCATTGGATAGCAGAGCACCAGCAGACCGTACAGAACCGCCTTTACTTTATTTTTTCTGAAAAGTCTTACGATTGTAAAAATTACAAATGCCAGCACAAGGACGAACATAACCGTGAAGATATGTTTCCCCTGCATACGGTTTATTTTATAAAGTATTCCCTTAAAATAAAGACTGAAATACTGGTAAATCTTTTGTATGGAGACCGGCAGACAGCGCAGGGAATTCAGTATGGAATACCGGCTTCCGCCCTGATAGTCGGACATTGCCAGCCCGTTTATTTTCAGGTAAACCTTCATAATCAGAATGTAGCTTACTCCGCCGAGCAGGATTCCCGAAACCGATCTGGCACAGAATAAAAGAATTTCCTTCCATTTTATATTTCGGGATAGCTTTAATAGCACCACCGTCAAAAATGTCACCGTGGTACAGCAGATGTATGCCTGATAGGAGCCCATGGAAAAAGCAACACAAAGGGCTCCGCACAAAACGGAAAGATAGGGATTCCGCAGCTTTTCAAAGCACCAGACCGCCAGAATGCTCAGGACAAACGCGACTCCGAAGGTCGGAGACATATAGCGGTAAGACAATTCAAAGCTGATTGCCGGATTGCTGATAAAGATAAGTCCCGAAATCAAAATAACCGCTCTGTTCTTTATCCCAAACAGTTCAAACAGCAGGAGCAGCCCGACTGTCATCAACGCTAGCGTAATCAGCGTGGTATAAGGATCCGGGCTCGTCCCAAACCGCAGTCTGCTGATATACTGCCAGAACCATCTGCCCAGTGAAAGCTCCCACGCACCTGCATTATGAAACGAATTTTCCCAGATACCGTCATAGTCATTTGTCAGCTGATTAATCATAAGCTGCGAATAGATGATAACCGTGCCGACAAACAGCAGTATTCCATTCTTAATTCTGATGTCCCATTCTTTCTTTTCCATTTCGTTTTTTCCTCCGATACTCAAATCTTTGTCCCCTCCGTCTTCCTTACCTCCCGTAAAAATGCCTGTCCCATTCCAAAGATCACAAACATGGTGCTGACATTCATCGATTGCTGGAAGCTGAAAACATTATTGACGGTATAGGCGAGCAGCGCCATGCCGCAGGCAAAAAGCAGTGCGCTCTGCCCTTTTGCACGCACAAAATCCCTGATTGCGCAGATCACCATCCCGGCAAATCCGACGCATCCGAGAATCCCGGTATTTACAAGCACCGTCAGCCATTCGTTATGTGCATTTGTCAGTCTTGCATTGCCGAAAATCTTCTCCACATCGCTTAGGAACTCCGATCCGGCACCGTTTTCTATATATATCCACATACAGTCCGGTCCGACTCCCACCAGCTTATGCCATAGATTTTGTTCCGCAAAGCATCTCCAGCCGAATTTCCATGTCGATAAGCGGTTGCTTCCCCAGTAAGCGTTTAAAGTAAACAAAGGATTGTCCGACAGACCTCCAATGCTTCCGGGATGCCGTGTATTCACCACCGCCATGACAAGCACTGCAATGACCGCGGCAGCGCTTCCGGCAATCCCGAATATTGCTATGGCATGGAATAATTTCACGCTGTATTTTCCTGTCCTTCTCATACGCATAACCAGCAAAAGCATAGTCACCGACACCGCTGTCATGACTACAGAAAATACGCCGTAGGTAATAATGCGCGTGATGTTAGAAATATAAATGACATTGACCGGCAGAACCAGCTGTAACAAATAAATCGTAAGGCATCCCATACAGAGCAGCACCATCTCCTGCCAGAAGGTCAGCATCCGATCCACATCCTTTACCGATACACAGAACATCACAATTGCCATGACGGCAAGCGTCACCAGTCCGCTGTCACTGCCCTGAAGGATCAGCGATACCCATCCGATCATGGTGTAGGCCATCAACAACACCTTCTGCCAGACCTTCAACCCGCTTCCCCGCCATAAGAGCGTCGTTCCGATAAACACCGTCGTGACCGCATATCCGCAGTACCAGTTAATATTTCCGATGGTAGATATGTACGCTTCACCGGCACTTTCGACCCCGAACGGATAACAACCGAACCTGTTTACAACGCCCATAAAAAACACTGCTGCCGAAACCGGAAGCACGGTGAGAAAAATCCATTTCTTCGGCTCCCAAAGCCGCGACACAAGGAAGTAGATCACGACAAGCGCAAGCTGCGGAAGAAAGCCCATGTACCAGCCCTGCGTACCCCAGAGCGCCTCGTCCTTATAATCCGAGCTGAAATACGACAGAAACAGCGCCGCACCGTACAGAAAGGCAAACCCGTCGGTCAGGCTGATCTCTTTTTTTATCCTGTCGATGAGCTTGACCTTTTCGCGGTTTTTCATCAGAAGCAGCAGTCCGATCACGATATAGACGAGCAGCGGAAGCAGCATTGCCTTTCCCGCAAAGGCGCTGACCTTGTCAAAAAAAGTCGCCTTGTCTGTACCCATATGGGAATATCCTTCTGTATTATAAAAGGGAAGTACCGCCAGAATGAGCAGTATATAGATACTGATCATATATTCCATAACAACCTTCAATGTCAGACTTATGTTTTCCAGCACAGTTTCCCAATGGCTTTTCTTCGGTGTATATAAGCGCATAATTTCCTCCAACGCATCCTATTACCATCCATCATAGTCTACTCCGCATCTTTCGTCAAATGCTTTTCCCGCCGTCGCTCCAGACTAAAGTATGACTGATAGATGATAATGAAACCGAGTGGTCCTTCGATGATCCCCCAGATGCCAAAAAGCTGGACGCCCGCATAAATCGACAGCAGAATCGCTATTGGCGACACGCCTACCTTCCTCCCGATCAGCTTCGGCTCCATAAACTCCCTTATAAAGATGCATGCAATATAGAGTAACAGGCAGACCACCGTCCTGACATAATAGCCCTGCAAAAACTGCTGGATTCCCAGTGGAACCAGCACGATTCCCGTTCCGATAAAGGGAAGCGCGTCCAGAATCCCGGCGACAAGTCCCCAGAGAACACCGTGGCGGATGCCGCTGACTCCAAGCGTTATTGCCGAGAGCCCTCCGATGACGCTCATGATAATGATCTGGGCTTTGACATAGGTGGCAATATACCGGATGATGCCGCAGATGATTTCCAGAAACATATGGCACTCTTCCCTGTCGAGCAGCCTGTTCATAATGTCGTCGTAATCCCGCGCAAGCAGAACGGTAGCAATCAGAAAGCTGACGAGAAAGCCGCCAAAGGCAGCTATCACCTTGATGTATTTTAACGACTGCGACAGCATATCCGGCACCAGCTGGAGCTGAAACCAGTCGATCCCCTCGCGGATGCCGGAGGAAATTGTCTCCTCCAGATAGGTGCTGTCGATCTTAATTGCCCTGCCGACCATCTCACAGAGCCTGTGCACCGCGGTATAAATTTCCGCCTCAAAGGAATCCAGACTGACGAACCATCCCGGCAGGCTGCCAACAATCCATGAGAACAGAATCCAGACGAGCAGCCCGAGAAAGCCGCACGCAAGAAGGAGCAGCAGCACCGCCCCGACCTGTCTGTGAATTTTCAGGCGGCTCTGCATCTTCTGGAGCAGTGGACCGAAAATTGTCACAAACAGCATCGCAATCAGAATCGGCGAGGTCAGCGGCGCGAGAACCTTGAGGAAAAAATAAACTGCCCCTGTCAAAAGGAGCAGTCTCACTACACGGTTTTCTTTTATTTTCTCCACCATACTACCGACCTCCCATGAAAAATCTGTCTCATGTGCTTAGTATGGTTTTTTTCCACGGAAATATTTACAGGTCGAAAAAGGAAAATGCTTTCGTGGCAGGCTGTATCTGAAAATGCAGCAGCTTGCCCGTCACCGGCTGCCTGACCGCAAGACTGTATGCACAGAGCGCCACAGAGGTCACTCCCAGCGCATGGGAGATTCGCCGCGTCACTTCGTCCGCATATTTCTCATCCCCGAGCAGCGCCATGCCGGCATTTGCCATCTGCGCGCGGATCTGGTGAAATCTTCCTGTCTCAATTTCAATGTCTGCGAGGGTTAACTCTCCCTGCTCTGTGGTAATGGTCTTAATTGTCCTATAGTGCAGGACGGCTCTTTTCGCCCCGCTGCCGGCGGCTTCTCCTTCCGGAACGATAACCGCCCTTCCGGTGGCGCTGTCCTTGAACAGATAATCCACAAGCTCTCCCTCAACCGCCGCAGTTTTTCCACAGAAAACAGCATAGTATTGTTTATTCAGCTGGTTTGCCAATGCCGCGGCGGCATTTTTGTTCTTCGCAAACACAAGCAGCCCCTCCACGGGCTGATCGAGACGGTGGACAATCCCGAGATAAGGCTGACCCTTCTGACCGGACTTTGAAGAGAGATAATTTTTCAGTTCACTGACAACATCCTGCTGCCCGATGCGCGCTGTCTGGGTCGCCTGCCCCGCTGGTTTGTGAATCACTAATAGATCCTTATCCTCATATACGATTTCCGTTCTCATCCTGTCCGTACCTTCCATTCTCCCAACGGATCTGCTCCGTCTGAACAAGAGGATAACATTTTAATTCACAGCTGTCCAGATTTTCACGGTACATATCCACAGCCGTGATCTGATGATTGCCGTAAGTGGTGTAGTAGTAGATGCCCTTATCCACATTACAGCAGGAGGTGTAAATGGTAAGCTCGTACTTTCCCTCCTCCACCTCGCAGCAACCCCGCTGTTGTTCCACTGCGCCTAAAATATGGAAAAACTGGCTCACACTCTCTTCCTCGGAAGTTCCCGACACGGAATTCTGTTTTACAAACGCTACCCTGACAAAGCGGGAGGCAGAGGACAAGTCCCCCGGCAGCCCCAGTGCTCCCATTCCGCGGCTGTAGGTCTTTAAATCCAATGCATCTGAAAATAAATTTTGCGGCTGCCGCACGGAAAGCCGCATATAATCATTCAGCCGAAACATTTGCAGTGGAAACGGCGGGTTATTCGTAAGGACGCCGACCGGATTCTCATAGACATGCAGACCGTCCGCCATGCTCTCAACCGTCAGCGCCTCCCGGCTGTCCGCGATCAGCCAGTGCAGCTGGGCACAGGGATAGTGTTCGTTGTACGGTGTACCGACAAGATTGATTCCTTCGAGGAGCGCCCTCGCCTCCCCGACGGAGCTGCACTGCCCAAGCACCCACGGGATGAACTCAAACTGCGCAACGTTCTCCCGCCCGTCCTGCACTCCGGCATAGGCTGCATTTCCGACAAAGTTAAGTCCCGCCATTCCGACACCCTTTTCGTTAAATGCTTCATAAAAGAGCGGATAGCCATCTGTCACATGCGCCATACCGATCATTGCAAAATGTGTATTCATTTTTCCCATATGGCGGAACACAAGCTCAAAGCCTCTCGGCATGACCGTGACCTGTTCGCCGTAGGAAAATTCATAGTCAAGGGTTCTCCCCATGTAGAAATCTTTCGTCAGATAAGTTGCAGCCGTACACATACGCGCCCTCCCTTTCCGGTTATTGTTGTATTAGCATACATAGCTTTTCCTTGTTTTCAGAATGCTAAACCGCTCTCATGCTTCGGAGCCCCTTGGGATAATGGTTTTTCATGATGCCGCCCGCGAGCTTTCCCCAGCCGAGGGAAAAACCATCAACACAGATCAGATACCAGCCCTTCTCACCCTCTGCCGCGAAGGTCTGTCCGTTCAGATACGCCGCAGTCGTCGGGTCGTCCGCCTTCAGGTTCCACACATGCAGGGCATCCCCGGGCGAAAGAGCCAGTGCAAGAGCGTGCGACGGCTCGAACCGGTTCTTCTTCAGTTCCCCGAGATGCAGTCCCGGTCGAAGAACCTTCAGCCCTTTCATGTCCGGCAGCTCCTCTGACACCAGATAGAGGTTATCTCCAAATCGGATGTAGCGACCATGCTCCGGCGTTGTTGCAGCGGCTCCACACAGGTTTTCCCTGCGGAAAGCCAGATATTCCGCAAGCTCCTTCTCGCTCATGCCCTTTGCCGTTCCACGGAGCGTAGTCCCGCGAAAGTCGGCAGGTATTGTTCCGGCTTTCTCGAAAACCGCTGCAAAATGTCCCTCGCCCTTGATTTTATGCGGCCAGAGACGGATAGTTCCCGCAAGTCTGCCCTCACATCCCATCAGTCCAAACTCCTCTGCATCGATCGGCACAGCCCGGAAATCGGGATGGCGCTCCAGAAATCTCTCCACGCTGCCCTCGTCCTCCTCCGGGGCAAAGGTACAGGTAGAGTACACCAGTCTTCCTCCGGGACGCAGCATCGCGGCAGCACAGTCCAGTATTTCATCCTGTCTTTCCGCACAGAGCGCAACGTTCTCCGGGCTCCATTCGTCACATGCCGCCCCATTCTTCCGGAACATTCCCTCGCCTGAACAGGGCGCGTCAACCAGTATTCTGTCAAAATACGCCGGAAAGCTCTCCGCAAGGCGCGCCGGAGTCTCATTTGTCACACAGGCATTGCGGATGCCCATTCTCTCGACATTTTCCGACAGAATCTTCGCTCTCGCGGGATGGATTTCGTTGCAGAGAAGTAAGCCCCTGCCCATGAGCTTCGCTGCAAGCTGCGTGCTCTTTCCGCCCGGTGCGGCGCAGAGATCCAGCACTCTGTCTCCCGGCTGCGCCTGTAAAAGCTCCGCCGGCATCATGGCGCTCGGCTCCTGAATATAGTAGACACCCGCGTCATGATAAGGATGCTTTCCGGGCTGCAGCTCCGGTTCATAGTAATAGCCGTTTTCCGCCCATGGAACCGGCGCAAGCTGTGCCAGAAAGCCCGGTCTTGCATCCCCTGCCTTCAGGGCATTCACCCGGAGAGCCTGATACCTCTCCTGTTCAAAGCTGGCAAGAAACTCTCCGTATTCTTCTCCCAGCATCTGCTGCATTCTATCTAAAAAAGCCTCCGGAAGCATCTGATCTCATTCCATCCTTTCCTGTTTCTGAATCATTAACCCTATTTTTCCACATTCGACAGGGAAAGTCAATTAGCACCAAATTTCCCCTTTTTCATAAGATATAGTATAAAACAAATTATTCCCGAAAAGGGAGGTTCGCCACGGCGGACAGACAGGAGTCAGAATGGAAGAACTGAACAACAGCTTTATCACCGAACGTTTCGACCCGGAGCATGTGCATGAGGTCGTCGGAAGCACGCTCGTTGCCGGAAACTGCAACGAATGCCACAACCACAGATTCGCCACGGTTTCCGGTGAGGCAATCAGAGAAGGCAAATCTCATGTCCATGAGATCAAATTTACCACCGATTATGCAGACGGACACACGCACGAATTCTGCGGAAAATCCTCCCCGGCTATCTATGTCGGCGGCGGCAAGCATGTTCACTTTGCCAAGACCTTCACGGACGTCGCGGATGGACATCGGCACCAGTTCCAGGTAGCCTCTCTCATCGACGCGCCCACGGACATCAGACGCGACAGAGACTGCAACTGCGATTGCGGCACCTGTTGACATCTCTACAGCAAAGAGGCAGACTTATGCGGTCTGCCCCTTATTTAAGGTATCCTTATCATTCTAAGCTCTGCCTATATAAGTTCCTTATCCAACAGGAAATCAATCAAGTTAATATTCAGAATACCATTCTCATCATACCATCTCTTGCCGATATCTTTCCTTACAACTATCTTAGGGAAGGAATCTCCAGTTAATGCAAAAGGTCTAAGTTCCGTTTCAGCTTTTTCCTCGGATGACATTGAATATGCTGACTGAATATAGGTTTTCTTATAACCAGATGTTACAACAAAATCTATTTCCCTCGGTGTACGCACAGAATTACCGTTCTGATTAATGGTTCTTGCATATACCACGCCCACATCCACAGAAAACTGCCGAATTCTAAGCTCATTATAAATTATATTCTCCATGATATGAGTCATTTCCTGCTGCCTGAATTCAATACGCGCATTTCTCAGTCCAATGTCCTCACTATAGTATTTATTAGGTGAATCAAAATAGGACTTACCCTTTACATCATATCGCTTACTTTCTGAAAATAAAAAAGCATCCTCAAGATGACCTATATAGGAACGTATCGTGTTTGCTGCTACGCCTACCGTCTGTTTGCTTCGCAATGTATCTGCAATCTTAGTGGGATTCGTTAATGAGCCAATGGATGAGCATAATAAATCCAATATCTGCTCCAGCACATCCTGACGTTCTATCTTTTTACGTTCTACAATATCTTTTATATACACTTCCGTAAAAAGTGACTTAAGGTATGCCATCTTAGCAGCATCGTTTGGTCTCGACAGAATGAGCGGCATTCCACCATAAAATGCATAATCATCAAATGCCTCGTTTTTATCTCCACCAGCCGCAGAATAGTATTCCGCAAAGCTTAACGGATGCACTCGTATCTCATCACTGCGTCCTCTGAACTCTGTCAGAATATCACTGGAAAGCATCTTTGAATTACTTCCTGTTACATACACATCCAGATTTGATAAGCTGCGCAAATCATTCAACGCATCATAGAATGTAATTTTCTTTCCATTTTCATTATACGGATTACTCACCTCATCCGACATCTGAATCTCATCTACAAACAGATAAAATTCTTCCTTACTATGCTCCACCATTTCCCGTACATATTTTGAAAGAATCAATGGATTACGATATTTAATGTCCTTTGCAAGATCCAACTCAATGACAATAATCTGCTCCTCCTTGACTCCATTCTGTAGAAGATATTCTTTATATATATTCTTTAACAAATAAGATTTACCACACCTTCTGATACCGGTAATTACTTTTACAAGTCCATCAAATCGATATGATATTAGTTGCTGTAGGTAACTGTCGCGCTTTATATCCATAAGTTCACACCTTTCATTGAAATTCAGAGCCCATTTGGGCTCTCATTTTCAATAAGTATACTTTGTAATCTCAAATTATTCAAGTACAAAATTGAAAAGAGGGTTTTCCAAAGCCCCTCTTGTTGACAAGGAAATTTCCGTGAACTAAAATACTTCTGATTTCCAATAATGATACCTACAGAGGAGAAGATGGAGATGGAAACATCGGACTTTTTTGGAACAGAAAGAATTAGCCGCATACTGCTAAAAATGGCGCCTCCTGTCATGCTTGCACAGCTGATTCAGGCGCTCTACAATATCGTCGACAGCCTCTTTGTCGGCAGATTTTCCGAATCGGGGCTGACTGCGCTCTCGATCATCGATCCGCTGCTGATTTTCGGTCTGCCCGGACTGCCGAGGCTGGGTGTTTCCGGCGCAGCAATCGCCACCGTTGCGGGACAGATCGTCGCCGCGCTTGTTGTCATGAGAAAAGGCTTCCGATCTTCCCTTGCAAAGGAAAAATATCCGCATTATATTAAGAAAATCTTTCGTCTGGGAACACCGAACATCCTAATGCAGTCCGCTTACACCTTTTACATTCTGGGGCTGAACCTGATTCTCTCCGGTTTTTCCGATCAGGCAGTCACTGCCCTCGGACTCTACTATAAATGGCAGACCTTTTTCTTTATCCCGCTTGGAGCGATGCAGACATGCATTGTTCCTGTAGTAAGCTTCAACTACGCCGCAAAGAATATTGAACGTTGCAGGAAGACATTATCAACCTCCGTCATTTTCGGCATCACCTTAATGTTTTTGGGAATGCTCTGCTTCCTGTTGTTCCCCGAACCGATGCTGCGCGTATTTACCTCCGACGATGCCGTTGTTGCAATCGGCAAAATAGGCTTTCTCTTCGTCGAAGTCAGCTTTCTTCCGATGGTGCCATCGCTTACGTTCCCCTTGTTTTTTCAGGCGATTGACTTCAGCCTTAAGAGCTCACTGCTGACCGTGATCCGCACGGTTGTGTTGTTTGTACCGCTCGGTTTCCTGTTTTCGCGCTTGGGTCTGAACTATTTCTGGCTGACCTTTCCCGTGACAGAGCTCATCACCGCCACCGTTGGATTCGTCTTTTACAGAAAATTCCTGAAAACGCCTTATCCCAGACGTGCATAGCATGACAAAGGGACGCTCCTCGTGAAGCGTCCTTCTTATTATCTCTTATTATATTTTAAACCGGTAGCCAACTCCCCAGATCGTCTCGATATACTGGGGCTTTGCGGTGTCTGTCTCAATCTTTTCGCGGATTTTCTTGATATGGACGGTGACGGTCGCTATGTCACCGATGGAATCCATGTCCCAGATCTCGCGGAACAGCTCTTCCTTCGTAAATACATGGTTCGGGTTCTCCGCCAGAAAGGTCAGCAGATCAAATTCCTTTGTCGTAAAGGTTTTCTCCACACCATTCACATACACACGGCGCGCGGTCTTATCAATGCGGAGTCCGCGGATCTCTACAATATCGTTCTGCGGCTTCTGATTTGTTCCAACCAGTCTCTCGTAACGCGCCAGATGCGCCTTAACCCTCGCCACAAGCTCGCTGGGGCTGAAGGGCTTCGTCATGTAATCATCCGCTCCGAGACCGAGACCGCGGATTTTATCAATATCATCCTTCTTCGCGGAAACCATCAGGATCGGGACATTCTTTTCCTCGCGGATCTTCTTGCAGACCTCAAAGCCATCGATACCGGGAAGCATCAGATCCAAAATGATCAAATTATAATCGCCCGACAGGGCTGCCTCCAGACCTTCATCTCCGCTGTTGCGGATATCCACCTCAAAGTCTGACAGCTCCAGATAATCTCTCTCAAGGTCAGCAATCGCCACCTCATCCTCAATAATCAAAATCTTGCTCATATCTTATGTCCACCTTTCCTATAATATCTCCTAATTTTCCCCTTGAAGCTCGATATACTTTCTGAGCACGAAGTGCATACACGTTCCCTCGCCTTCCTTTGCCGTGGCCCAGATATATCCGCCGTGATCCTCGATGATCTTCTTCACGATCGAAAGTCCGATGCCGCTGCCGCCCTGCGCGGAATTGCGGGACGCATCCGTGCGGTAAAACCTCTCAAATATCTTGCCCAGATCCTTCTGCGCGATTCCCTTTCCGTTATCCTCGATCTCGATCCTGATGGAGTCCACCTCGTCCAGAATGCGGATGTCAATGACACCCTGCGGTTTGTCCATGTATTTAATACTGTTGCTGATAATGTTGTTGATAACCTTTTTCATCTGCTCGGGATCGGCTATGACAACCGTGTCAGGACTGACAAGGTTGGAGTAATTCAGCTTGATATTGCGCTGCTCCAGATCCATACCGACCTCCTCCACGCAGTCCCCGAAATAATCGGCGACATTGATTCTGTGGAAGTTGTAAGGAATCCTGTTATTGTCGATTCTGGAATAATAGGTCAGCTCATTGATCAGCCTCTCCATATCGTTCGCCTTGCTGTAGATGGTCTTGATGTATTTATCCATCTTCTCCGGCGTGTCCGCCACACCGTCCATGATTCCTTCGACATAGCCCTTGATAGCCGTAATCGGCGTCTTGAGATCATGCGAAATATTGCTGATCAGTTCGCGGTTCTGCTTCTCATTCTCCGAATTTTCCTCCGTGGATTCCTTCAGTCGGAGTCTCATGTCCTCATAATTGCGGTACAGATCACCGATTTCACCGCTGGCGTCCGTCTCCAGCGCATATTCAAAATTGCCCTCCTTGATCTTACGCATCGCCACATTCAGCTCATTGATCGGGTTAAATACCCCCTTGCGAATCCATCTTGTCAGCATCAGGCTGGTGAAGATCAGCACGACAAGCATCGCCACAAACATATCGATGAGCAGATGCCGCGAGATCAGGGAATTCGATTTTGTGATGACAAACACGCTGCCCTCTGCGCCATCGGTAAAGTAAAAATCTATCTGCTTGACATATTTTCCATATTCATCGTAATAGATGCCGGAGCCTTCCGAGAGATCAGCGTCACCGAAATCAGGCAGCTTCGGAAAAATCTCCTTCGCCGCTTCCACGTTTCCGGCGTAATAAAGTTCATTTCCCCTCCTCACGAGAATATAGGTTGACCCGCGGGCAACCTGGGAATTGACCTCCTCGAGATATTCCTTGTCCTCCAGCCTTGCAGGATCCAGTCTGACCTGCTCCATCAGAACCTCATATGCCTTATCCGTCGCCGCGACAATCTCATTGATATTCGCTGTCGGTGACTTATATCCGGCGGATTCCACCGAAAAGCCCTTCTGTACATTCACCAGATACAGTCCGATTCCGCAGAAAGCAAGGGATGTCAGCACAAGCGGCAACACAATGATAGAAATGAATGTAACACGGATTCTTGTCTTAAATTTCATCTCATACCTCATTTCTGCGCTTGTCGGCGCAGTGCATACTCTGAAACCATGTTTCAATTTTAACACATTTTTGACAAAATTCTATAAACTTCTCTGGATATTATCCTAAAAAAAATCTAAAAATACATATCTTCATCCCAAATTCACACCGCCATGCTATACTCTACACAAACGAATTTTCCAATTTGAAAGAATGCGGAGGCAAACACTGTTATGAATAACTCTTATTCAGTTCTGTTTCTGGAGGATGAACCTACCATACGTGATGTTCTGACGGAATATATGAGTCTGTCGGGCTATCAGGTCACAGCCGTGGCGGACGGCGATCAAGCGATCGGACTTCTCCGCACGCAGACCTTCCATATCGCAGTTCTTGATATCATGGTTCCCGGCGCGAGCGGCTTCGACGTGCTCCAGTTTATTCAACAGCATTCGCCTGACACCGCTGTCATTATGCTGACTGCCTTAGAAGATGAGACCTCGCAGGTAAAGGCATTCAACCTCTATGCGGACGACTATATTATCAAGCCGGTCTCACCTATTATTCTCCTCAAGCGCATGGAGACCATTCTGCGAAGAACCGCTTCAAACCCCGCCTCCACGACAGCTTCCCAAAACGGTCTGTCCCTGAAGGAGGAGTCCTACAGTGCCTATTATCACGGAGAGAAGCTGCCCCTCACGCTGAGTGAATACCTGCTTCTGCATACGCTATATCAGTCGCCGGAACGTGTTTTTACCAGAGAACAGCTCATTCTTCGCATTTTTAACGAGGACTACATAGGGAATGACCGCATCATTGACGCACATGTTAAAAATCTGAGAAAAAAACTGCCCGTGCCCTGTATCAAGACTGTGATCGGTGTCGGCTACCAGTTTGACAAGGAGGCTCTGCAATGAAACTCGGAAAGAAAAACCTGATCTATAGCCTGATTCTGGCAATCCTGCTCCTCGGCTTTCTGGTCGGTTATTTTATCTATATGCTCCCCTCCCTCTATGTCAATTACAGCAATGAGCTGAGTCTGCGTTCCGTCCGCAGACAGCATGAGGCTTACCTTACGGACGGCTCCTACGAAAATATAACCGTTCAGAATCCGACCGCCTGTCTGTCTCTCAAAGTTCCCTTTGAAGGTGAAAGCATTTCCGTTGCCGGTCTGTTCTATTCCGCCACGGTTACGGCAAACTCGGACGAGCTTCTTGAGATCCTTAAGGTTTTTCAACAGTATCTGAAGACAGCATCCCAGGATACCTCCTCCTTGAGTTCTGAACAGGCACGAGAAGACATTTCATCCATGTCTGAACGCCTTATAACCGTTCTCGGAGCATCCATGACAGATATGTCATCCCTCCCTTTTTCCATCGATGTGCATTCTACGGCTACCGCAGAAAATTTTTATTTTGGTAATTTTATGGTGTTTCACCCGATTTCCGACGACTTCTTCATCCTGGAGGCAGGTGTGTATGATTCCAGCGTGCGCTATGTCTCTTATATTGCCATCAGTTCCACATCTGACGCTTATGTCATATCTATTTTGCCAATGGTGACATCCGAAATGGAGGAAATTCGTCCTATTGTTTTGGAAAGCCTGCCCATGATTGGCGCCGTTGTGCTGCTCATGGTCTTACTCTTTTCGCAATTTTATTCCAAAAGCATTGTGACTCCTCTGGAACGATTAGTGCAGCATACCTCTTCTATGAAGAACTCCCCAGCATTTGTCCGTGGAGCCGTTCTTCCAGGAGATAACCGCCCCGACGAGATTGGCGAACTTACCCGCACGCTGGAAGAGCTCTACTCGCGCCTCGAGGAACAATACCAACAGTTAAAGGAGAAAAATACTGCTCTCGAAAACGAGAATAAACGACGCGAGCTTTTCCTCCGCTCCTCCTCCCATCAGCTGAAAACCCCGATTGCCGCTGCTCTGCTCTTGGTGGATGGGATGATTAACCAGATTGGAAAATACAAAGATGTTTCGCTGTATCTGCCTCAGGTCAAGAGCCAGCTGCTCTCCATGCGGAAAATTGTAGAGGATGTGCTGTATTTGAGCCGCCATGAGGACAATCTTACCCTACAGCCCGTATCTGTTGCCGAGCTGCTGCAGATGCGTCTGAACACATTCCAGATTCCCGCGGCAGATAAGGGTATCCGGCTTAATCTCTGTCTTGGCGCAGATCCCGTGATCTCTTCCGATGAAAGTCTTCTCACACAGATTCTGGACAATCTGCTCGGTAACGCTGTCACCCACACACCGTCCGGCGGTCATGTCGAAATCACACTTTCCGGGAACTGCCTGCGGATACGCAACTACGGAACAACCATTCCCGACAGCATCCTGCCGCATATATTCGATCCCTTTGTCAGCGGTGCACAGTCAGGCGGAGGTCATGGGCTTGGACTCTACATTGCTTCCTATTATGCGGAAAAACTGGGGCTTTCGCTGGAGCTTACGAACGGTGATGACTATGTAAACGCCGATCTGCTATTCACATAAAGGTTTCATTCCATCTTCATCCGAAATTCATACCGGAATGTTATTCTTGACCTGCAAGAGGGAAAAGAGGTCGTGTCCGAGCGCACCCGGCACGAACCATATCCTATAGGAAGCTGTGCGCAGAAATGAGGATGACCATGTTACTTACCATTGAAAGTCTCACGGTTCGCTACGGACAGGACACCGCCCTGTCCATCACAGAACCATTGTCCATCGAGGAGGGCGACCGCATTGGCATTATCGGCTCCAACGGCGCTGGAAAAAGCACACTGCTGAAAAGCATTCTCGGTCTTGTCAATTACCATGGCTCCATTGTCTCCGAGCTACGTCCTGAGGACACCGCTGTGCATATGCAGTTTAACGAGTACACAAATTCCATGCCCGTGCGCTATATTATGGAAGCCATCTTAAACACAAAAATCAAAAGGAATCCGTCTCTGCAGGAGCTGATCCGCTATTTTGAATTTGAGGACTGTCTGCGCAAACGGTTCAACAGCCTTTCCGGCGGTCAGAAACAGCGTTTTACCATTATCATGGTCATGATGCAGAATGCTCCTCTGACCTTCTATGACGAAGTGACCTCCGGTCTGGACTTCGAGACGCGCCAGAAGCTGGTGGAAAAGCTCGTCGCATGGTATCGCGGCAAAAAGGCTAGCCTCTGCGTGGTATCTCACTATTACGAGGAGCTGGAACAGCTTGCGGATAAGCTGCTGATTCTGGATAAGGGTCAGGTAATCGCTTTCGGCAGAAAGGACGAATTATTCCGCAAATACTGCGGCAGGGCTGTCATTGTTCTCGACAACACGGACGAAAACCGCCGCCTTCTCACGCCCTACCGCTCCAGACAGCTGGCTTCACCGGAGCATCTGCTGGCATATTCGTGCGACACCCGTGAGGTGGAAGAAGCGCTGACCTCGCTGCTTCTCGAAAACAACGTAAACTACAAGCGCAGCAACAGTGATATTGAAATGATCTATATAAACGCAAAGGCAGATGCCGGTAAGGAGGATACTCTCAATGGAAACAACTAAAAACAAACGCAAACTGATTTCATTATCCATGATTGGCTTTGAGCTTCGCACCGTCATAAGCAGCCCCTATACCCATATCTTTGGTGTTGGTATGCCTATCTTCATGGCAGTTCTGATTGCCAAAATTTCCGGCGGAGAAATCAATGATCCTGCCCTCGCACGCGCAGTAGCCTCTTCCATTTTTCTCGGCATCGGCTGCCTGATTCCTCTGGCAACGATCCTGATGGGCTATGCCGTGTCAAATGCACAGGAGATTGAAAAGGGAATTCCGCAGCGGATGGATCTGTTCGGCATCACCGCTAAGGAGACGCTCATCAACCGCGCCATTTCTGAGGCTATTTTCATGCTGGCGGCTTTTCTTCTGTATTTCGTGGTCGGCTTTGTTTTTCTGGACATTGAAGCCCCTGTTTTCTCTGGCATCGTGATTTACTTTACCTGCATGATCGTTCTGGGCATCATTTTCTTCTGCCTTGCGCACGCACTGTCCACCCTGATACGGAAATTCGGTGCAACCTACTGCGTCGTTATGCTGCTCTACTTTGCTTTCATGATGCTCAGCGGTATGATGGGACTGTCCTATGACAATATGCCAAACGCTCTTCAGCACATATCCAGAATGCTGCCCACCACCTACATCAACAAGGATTTCCTGACGGTATGGGAGGGAGAACCATACCAGTACGGCGCGCTTGTGCAGTCGTTCCTGCTCCTCGCAGCGGTGTCCGGCATCCTGCTCTTTATATCTCTCAAGAAAAACGCCCGCCGCAAATACTAATTTTCATTTGCCTTTTCCCCTTACACAAAGTAGAATAAGCGTATGTGAGGGGAGAAGGGTTATTATGAACGAAAAAATATTAATTGTCGATGATGAAAAGGAAATTGCAGACCTCGTCGAGGTTTATCTGCAAAACGAAGGCTTTCAGGTGCGTAAATTTTACAGCGCCTCGGAAGCCTTTCTCTGCACGGAGCAGGAGGAGCTGTCCCTTGCCATTCTGGACGTGATGCTTCCCGACATGGACGGCTTCACGCTCTGCCGGAAAATCCGGGAAAAGCATCTCTTTCCCATTATCATGCTGACTGCAAAGGTGGAAGATATGGATAAGATCACCGGTCTTACCCTCGGCGCGGATGATTACATCACCAAGCCCTTCAACCCACTTGAGCTGGTTGCCCGCGTGAAGACGCAGCTTCGGCGCTACACCCGCTATAATGTCACAGAGACGCCTGCTGCCGGAGAAATCTCCATCCGCGGTCTGTCCATCTTCAAAAACAGTCATAAATGCACCCTGAACGGGAAGGAGTTGGCTCTGACACCTCTTGAATTCAATATTCTCTGGCATCTCTGCGAGCATCAGGGAACTGTGGTATCCTCGGAAGATCTTTTCGCCGCCGTCTGGGGCGAAGCGTATCTGGACAGCAACAACACCGTCATGACCCACATCGCAAGACTCAGGGAAAAGCTGATGGAGCCTGCACGAAAACCGAAATATATCAAAACAGTCTGGGGGGTGGGTTATACCATTGAGTAAAATAAATTCCTTCTTAAAAAAGACAAAAGTCTCAAAATCAACGCCGCCCCGCACGGATTACGGCAGACAGGTAGCGCGGCAGCTGATGCTGCAATACACCTTTGCCATTATCCTGTTCCCCGCCATCTGCTTTGTACTCTTCCTGCTTGGCACTAACTTATACTATTATTACAGACGTCTCACCGGCGATAACTCCAGTGTCATCTTCTGGTTAGCGCAGATCATACGGGAGACCCTGCCTATTGTCGCGGCTCTTGTCGGCATTGTCGGCTGGCTGCTCATCACATGGCATTTTCTGTGCAAGCCGCTGCGGCAGCTGGACGAAATCGTGGCTGCTGCAGAAGCGCTTGCCACGCCCACAGATACACCTATCCGGCTGTCTGCAGAGATGAAGAACGTTCAGGATAATCTGAATCTGGTTCGCGAGCAGGCTTTGCGGAATGCCCTGCTGGCGAAGGAGGCTGAACAGCGCAAGAATGATCTTGTCGTGTACCTCGCCCACGACCTGAAAACTCCTCTTACCAGCGTGATCGGCTATCTGACACTGCTGCAGGAGGAGCCTGACCTTTCCCCTGAATTCCGCGCCCGCTACACGGGCATTGCGCTCGACAAGGCGCTCCGTCTGGAGGACCTGATCAATGAATTTTTTGACATTACAAGATTCAACCTGACAGCTTTGACCTTGGAGAAGGAGCGGATTCATCTGAGCCGTATGCTGGAGCAGATCACGAGCGAATTCCTTCCTATTTTAGCAGAGAAAAATCTTACCTGGCATACCGACATTGCGCCGGGCATAGAGCTGCTGTGCGACCCGGATAAGCTGGAGCGCGTGTTCGACAATCTGATACGGAATGCTGTCAATTACAGCTATCCTTCCACGGAGATTTCTCTCTGTATGAAGCCATCTGACACTGCACGGAACGTGATTATCACGATCAGCAACCACGGAAAGACCATCCCGCCGGACAAGCTGGCGCGGATCTTTGAGCAGTTCTTCCGTCTGGATTCCTCCCGCTCCTCCGCAACGGGCGGTGCCGGCTTAGGTCTTGCCATCTCCAAGGAGATCGTCGAACAGCACGGCGGAAGCATCACTGCGGCAAGCGAACAGGAGAGCGTTACCTTTACCGTGACGCTGCCCCTGTAGCAATGTAAGAAATTTGTAAGTTTTTCCACATGTTTTCTTAGGCTTTCGGAAATACAGGCGAAAAAGATAAAACGTCTTGTCCTGATACACTATCTGTATCGGGCAGGACGTTTTTATTGTCCGAAGAATGGAGAAAAACATCATGGATAAATTAAATGTCTTAATCTTCTTCGGGGGCTGCTCCTCCGAGTACAGCGTATCTCTCTCTTCCGCAGCCGGGGCGATCCTGAATCTTGATCAGACCCGCTTCAACCCTGTCAAGGTAGGTATCTCAAAGAAGGGAACATGGTATCTCTATAGCGGTGATACTGAAAAGATTTTAAATGACACATGGGAAAATGAGGAGGACTGCTCTCCCGCCGTTCTCTCCCCGAATCGCGGGGAAAAGACACTGCTGGTCTTTGATAAATCCGGCATCACCCGCATTCCCGTTGATGTCGCGCTTCCGATCCTGCACGGCAGAAACGGAGAAGACGGCACGCTGCAAGGCCTGATCGAAATGGCGGGGCTTCCCCTCGCAGGCTGCGGCACACTTGCCTCCGCGCTCTGCATGGACAAGGATCGCGCACACCGCCTCGTCAGTCTCACAGGCATCCGCGTGCCGAAGGCTCAGGTTCTGGAAACAACCGAAAATGCTGTCGAAGCAGCCCGGCACTTTGCCGCCCGGACAGGCTATCCCCTCTATGTAAAGCCCGTCAAGGCAGGCTCCTCCTACGGCGTCACCAAGGTCAACACACCCGATGAGCTGGAACCGGCGGTCGCACTCGCCTTTCAGTATGACGATCAGGTCATTCTCGAGGAAAACATTGAGGGCTTTGAGGTCGGCTGCGCCGTGCTCGGCAGCCGCGAACTGATCACAGGGGAGGTAGACGAGATCGAGCTTTCCGGCGGCTTCTTTGATTTCACTGAAAAATATACGCTGAAAACCTCTGCCATCCATGTCCCTGCGCGCATCCCTTCTGAAAAGGCCGCTGAAATCAAGGAAAAGGCGAAGATTGTCTACCGGACACTCGGCTGCCACGGTTTTGCGAGAGTTGATCTGTTCCTGACACCGGAAGGGGAAATCGTCTTCAACGAAGTAAACACCATTCCCGGCTTCACCGCCCACAGCCGTTACCCCGGCATGATGAAGGCGGCAGGCTATTCCTTCACGGAAATTCTGACCCGCATCATAGAGGATGCGATAGATGAGGAGAAAAAGATATGAAACACATTGACTTAAATACAGAAATGATTCATAAAGGCGCCCTGATTCTTGTCAATCCGGCGTATGCCATAACCGAAGAGCCGACCAATACCCTGATTCCCGCCTGTGATGCCGTACCTGACATCCTGCTGGACAGAAGCGCTGCCGTCCTGCTGAACCAGTTGATGCGGGAAATCCACGGCTGGCGTTCGATCGTCCCGGTGAGCGGCTACCGCCCCCTACGGGAGCAGCAGAAGATCTGGGATGACTCCCTGCGTGACAGCGGTTTGGAATTTACCAGAAAGTACGTCGCCGTTCCCGGTCACAGCGAGCACCAGACCGGACTGGCAATCGACCTTGGTCTGAAGCAGGAGCATGTCGACTTTATCTGTCCTGAATTCCCTTATACGGGAATCTGCCAGACCTTCCGGGAAAAGGCGGCAGACTATGGCTTCATCCTGCGCTATCCCGCTGGAAAGGAGGCGGTCACGGGCATTGGTCATGAACCGTGGCATTTCCGATATGTAGGAATCCCCCATGCGCAGATCATGAAGGAAAACGGACTGACATTGGAGGAATATATCGAATTCATCCGGCAATATGTCTATGGCAGCAACCCCTACCGGCTGCAATGCGGCTCAAAGGAAATTCAGGTCAGCTACCTCCCTGCTGCCGAAGCGACCGACGTGCAAATCTCCGGGGATCATCCCTATACGGTGTCCGGCAATAACATCGACGGCTTTATTCTGACAGAATGGAGGTTGCGAAGCAGAAATGCAGAAACAAAAGAATTACGTCTGGCTTGACCGCTTCCGGCTCATCGCCGCCTTGCTTGTCATTGCCATACACACCTCTCCGCTGGCTTCCTTCAGCGGGGAGGGCGATTTTTTCTTTACACGGGTACTGGCAAGAATTGCTGTCCCCTTTTTCCTCATGGTGACGGGCTTCTTCTTTCCCTCCGATCCGGGTCAGCTTTGGAAAAGCCTGAAAAAGCTCTGTCTCCTGTACGGCGGCTCCATCCTTCTCTATCTCCCGCTCGGACTCTATGCCGGACATTACCGCGCGCTGTATTTCACTGATGCCCTGCGGATGCTGCTCTTTGACGGAAGCTTTTACCATCTGTGGTACTTTCCCGCCGCCATTACGGGTATGCTTCTTGTATTTGCGTTGAAGCGTGTGCTAAAGCTGCGCTGGGTCTGCGTCATCTCCGTGGTTCTCTATGTCATCGGACTGTTCGGCGACAGCTATTTTGGACTGGCGGAAAAGCTCCCGCCGGTGAAAGCCGCATATGAGGGAATGTTCCGGCTTTTCTCCTACACGAGAAACGGCATTTTCATGGCGCCAGTCTTCCTTGTTCTGGGCATTATGATACAGAAATACGGCAGAAAAAAGCTCCTGCGCTATGCGCTCTGGCTGCTTGTGAGCTTCGCCTGCATGACGGCGGAGGCTTTCACGCTGCACAATCTCCGGCTGCAACGCCATGACAGCATGTATGTCTTCCTGCTTCCTGTGATGGTGTCACTGTTCCTGTTGCTGCTCTCGCTGCCGGAAACCGCCGCGCAGCTCAGGTCTACTGCCGTCCCCGCAGCCAGAGCCGCCGCACCGCGCAAGACTGCGGTTGCCACTGCCGCAATGTGGATTTACCTTCTCCATCCAGCCTTTATCGTCCTTGTGCGGGCTGTGGCAAAGCTGCTGCACCTCACTGGGCTTTTGGTAGACAACAGTTTGATTCACTATCTGGCGATCTCTATTTTGTCAGTCGCCGCCGGCTTTGCCCTAGGCTTTTTGCAGATGCACTTCTTCTCAACGCGCCGGCAAGGACAATGCCTTGCAAAGACAGCCTCCCCCACCTCCCGCGCGTGGATTGAGCTGGATCTTGACGCTCTGCGGCAGAACGTGGCGCTTTTGCAGAAATGTGTCCCCGATGGCTGCAGACTGATGCCGGCAGTAAAGGCAAATGCCTACGGACACGGCGCCATCCCCATCGCAAGGGAGCTGAACCGCCTCGGCATTGACTGCTTCTGTGTCGCCTGTGCCGCCGAGGGAATTGAATTGAGAAGGGCGGAGATTACCGGCGAGATCCTGATTCTCGGCTATACCCACCCCACGGAATTTCCACTGCTCCGCCGCTATCGGCTGACCCAGACTGTCACGGATTATGCTTACGCGGAAAAAATGCAGCAAAGCGGCATCCGCCTGCATGTCCACATTGCCGTCGATACCGGTATGCACCGCCTCGGCATCCGCTGTGAGGACATTGAGCACATTGCCGCGGTTTATCAGATGAAGAACCTGCTTGTAGACGGCATCTTCACCCATCTGTCCGCCTGTGATTCCGCCGCCCCGGACTGCCATGCCTTCACCGAAAGCCAGATTCTTGCATTCCGGCAGGTCGTAAAGGCATTGTCACAGGAAGGCATTTCCTGTAAGGGAATCCACCTTCTCTCCAGCTACGGAATGCTGAACTACCCCGAAGCGGCGGAAAGCTATGTGCGCCCCGGCATTGCCCTCTACGGCTTATTCAGCACCGAAGATGACACCCGGAATCTGCATGAACTCTGTCCTCTGAAGCCTGTCCTCTCCCTGAAGGCGCGCGTGGCGTCCGTCCGTGCCCTCTATGCCGGAGAGTCCGTCGGCTATGGTCTTGCATTCACCGCAGATCACGACATGCAGGTCGCCGTTTTATCAATCGGCTACGCGGATGGACTGCCCCGGGAGCTTTCCTGCGGCAACGGCTCGGTTCTGATCGACGGTCAGCGTGCCCCTATTATCGGGAGAATCTGCATGGATCAGACACTCGTGGATGTCAGCCAGATTTCTGATGTTAAACAGGGAGATACCGCTGTGCTCATCGGTATCTCCGGCTCAGAACGGATCACCGCCGGAGAGCTTGCCGGAAAATGCCATACCATTGCAAACGAGCTGCTCAGCCGTCTTGGCAGCCGTCTGGAACGAATTATGTAATTTTTTTAAATTAACTACTTGACAAACATAATCTTTTTTGTATAATGAAATTAGTAATGATTACTGTTATGAAGGGAGGCACGGATGACTGCTTTAAAACACAGTAAACAGCGCGAGCTGATCAAGGCGTTCCTGATGACGCGGAAGGATCACCCCACCGCAGATGTTGTCTATACAAACGTTCGTCAGCAGAATCCGAATATCAGCATGGGAACTGTTTACCGCAACCTCACGCTCCTTGCAGATCTTGGGGAGATTCAACGGCTCCGGGTCGGTGACGGTGTGGATCATTTTGATGCCGACACCTCTCCTCATTATCATTTCGTCTGCACGGAATGCGGAAGCGTGATTGATCTGGAGATGGATAGCATTGAACAGATTACGGAAATTGCAGGAGCCAATTTTGACGGTCATATCGCCGGTCATGTCACTTATTTTTACGGCACCTGCGGAAACTGTACAAGGTCAGAAAACCCTTAAGGGGATTCATTTTATTAAGAAAAGGAGATTATGATTATGAAGTATGTATGTCAGGTATGTGGTTATGTTCATGAGGGAGACAGCGCACCGGAGGAGTGCCCGATCTGCCATGCGCCCGCTGAGAAGTTCACGGCTCAGTCCGATGACAAGACATGGGCTGCAGAGCACGTTGTAGGCGTGGCAAAAGGTGTCAGAGAGGATATTATTCAGGATCTCAGAGACAACTTTAACGGAGAGTGCTCCGAGGTCGGCATGTATCTTGCCATGGCGAGAGTTGCCTTCAGAGAGGGCTATCCGGAGGTCGGCATGTACTATGAGAAGGCTGCTTACGAGGAGGCTGAGCATGCCGCGAAGTTTGCCGAGCTGCTGGGTGAGGTTGTCACCGATTCCACAAAGAAGAATCTGCAGATGAGAGTCGATGCCGAGAATGGTGCTACCGCCGGTAAGGTAGACCTCGCAAAGAGAGCCAAGGAGCTCGGACTGGACGCTATCCACGATACCGTGCACGAAATGGCACGCGATGAAGCAAGGCATGGAAAAGCGTTCGAGGGACTACTGAACAGATATTTTGGGTAATTTTTGAAGAAATATTGAAAATAAAAAATGCGTATGATATACTACCAATAGGCAAAGAAAGAATTGTTCCATCTGAAACACCGAAACCCCCACGAGTTGCAGCTCGTAGGGGTTTCTTGTCTAATTATTTTAAATGGCAAGACCAAACCATTAGGCTTATTACCGTTTACTCCGACACACATTTCAAGCTCTCGACCATGTCCACCTTCCTCAGCTTCCGTCCGGATAAAAGCATTGCCAGCAGGTATGCTACGGCGACAAACAGAAAGCTGCTCAGGATTGTCACCGCTTTGACCGGCAGGCTCATAATCATTCCCGAGGACTGCGCCGCGGCAAGGATCATGGAATATGCCGTGAGATACCCAAGCACACCGAGCATCGAAATATTTCTCCTGCTCTCCTCCACGATCATCCCGGACATCATCACAACGATCATCACGCAGATCAGCATTCCCAGCACCTTTAACAGCTTCAATACAATACCTGCTGTCAGAGACAGATTCTCGACCTGCCGCCGGTAATCCATTAAAGCCATACTCAGGAACAATGTCGGAGCTTAACACTCTGCACAATACGAGGTAAGACACCGCCCCATAGACTACAATAGGAATCAGGAATGCAACCAGCATCAGCTTCCACGGAAGCCTTACAACATAATCCAGATACTCCGCATCCGCGAAATAGAACCCACAGAACGCCTTTGCAAACGGGAAGTTGAAAAGCAGGCCAAGAACATCTCCCGCTACGGCAGGAATCATACCATAAACCATATAGTGACGGATCAGCTCCTTCAGTTCCTCGTCCGGGATGGGTGTCAGCGTGACAAACGAGGCATCCTCAATTTTTGTCTCCAGAAAATACTCATCAAACCGGCTGTAGAGAGAATTGCTGACCGCAAAGGCGCCCACAAGGAGCATGACCGTTATTGCCGTCAATCTTCTTCCTGCGATACTCTCCAAGCTCTTTTCTGCTCAGTTTTGTCAGATCGGTTCCGGCGACGATGATCTCCCCCTCCTCCAACACAAGTCAATGTTAGTCTATCCTAACTCCTTTGTCAATACTCTACCAACGTAATTTATCTCTCATGCATTAAGATAATTTTTATTTCCGGCAACAGTTGCACAAGATGTACATGACCACAAGCAGTGCACTCTGGAGCCGCCGGCGCTTAGTTCCCGTACTGTGGCAGGCACCATGTACTTCGGTGCCTTTTTATGCGTCCGTTGCGAGCGGAAGGTAGCGCAAGCGTGCCTGCGGTGGTCTGTACATTTTGCGCAACGTCACTTGCGCAAACAAAAATACAGCCACCCTTCCATGTGGGTAGCTGTACCTTCCATATTCTATCTTTTTTCAATTAATCACGCAGCGAGAACTTCTCCAACAGCTCATTCAATGTCGTTGCGGAAGCGGCAAGCTCCTCACTCGTCGCAGAGGTTTCCTGTGCCGCTGCGGAGTTGGACTGGATAACGTCGTTAATGTCCTCAACACCCTTTCTGATCTCTTCAACGGATTCCGTCTGCTTATCCGATGCGGTACGGATATTTGCTACCTCCTGAATAATCTTATCCAGCTCATCCATTACCTTATGGATTGCCTCGCCGGTCTCCTTTGTCACCTTGTTGCCGACCTCAACCTCGATCAGGGACTCCTCGATCAGCTTTTTCGATTCAACGGCAGAACCTGCGCTCTGCTCTGCAAGCTGTCTGATCTGATCCGCTACAACCGCGAAGCCTCTTCCTGCCTCACCGGCACGAGCAGCCTCGATGGAAGCGTTCAGGGAAAGCAGATTTGTCTGGGACGCAATGTCCTCGATGTCAGCAATGATTTTCTCGACATTCTTCGTAGTGGCATTGATCTTTTTCATTGCCTCAACCAGTTCGTCTACCTTCTTCTGGCTTCTGTCCGCCTCGATGCCGACCTGCTTTGCCTTATCATGTAGAATATCCGTAGATTTCGTATTTTCCAAAACATGACTGGTTACTTCGTCTACCGTTGCTACCAGCTCCTGCACAGCTGCTGCCTGATTCGTAGCGCCTTCCGCAATCTCCTGTGCGCTCTCAGCCAGCTGACCGCTTCCTGCGGAAACCTGCCCAGAGGAATCCTGAATGCCATGCATTGTTGCGCTGACCTTATCAACCATCTCGTTCAGCTCATCCAGAACCTTGCCAAGCTGTCCGACATAAGCCTCCGGGCAGCTGCTCTGCACGTTAAAGTTACCTTCGGAAAAGCTCTTAACCATTGCATAAAGATCTGAAATCACCTGTTTTAACACGCCTGCCGCAGTTTCAAAGGTATCGGAAAGCGTTCCCAGCTCATCTCCCGACTCATAAGGTACACCGATCTCAAAATCACCTGCGGCAATTTTCTCCGCCGCCACTACAAGGCTTTCAATCGGCTCAACCAGCAGATTGCCAAGCATTTTAAGTACGATACGATCAAAAACAATTCCGGCAATTGCGAAAGCCGCTACGACTGCGGCGCCAATGTAATTCTTGCCTATGATTAGCGATACCAAAGCCGCTATTGTAAGGTCCGCAAGAGAGATTGTGACAATTCTTGATACCAGATATAACTTATCCTTGATAGATTTCTGTTTCAATTCGCTTTCAATCTTACTACTCATCTCTTTGTCCTCCAATTTTATTCTCTTTTGCTTTCTTTTTGAGATGAATTATAATAGGTCAAAAGTCATAAATCAAGTGTAAATTTCGCACTTTAGACAAAATTTTACAATATTTTTACCGCAAATACAATTTTTACTGACAGTTGTAGAATTACAGCTTCCTCTCATTGATGGCTTTTGTAATCCGTTTTTCAATATCAATTCTCGCCGCCTTACACTCCTTCGGATATTGCCTTCCGGCTGCAAAGACCCTTGTCATCAGGTCCCCTCCGATAGGAAGTATCGTCTTAACCATTCCCTCCGGAAAGACAAAATGTGTCGCGTGCTCGTATATGCAGCTTTCCACCTCACACTCATGCTCCTTTGCAGCGAGGCGCGCTTCCATCCGGCGAATATACTTTGCGGCTTCCCATAGGGCATCATCCTCCGATCCGATCAGCAGAAGCTTTCCCTTGATCCGTTCGATTTTGATAAACTCCTCTTCCTGAATCGGGTGCGCCTTCTCAGAATCGATAAAGATGTTGACAGAGGAGATCATGTCCCCGTTCGCCTTTGCATCCGCCTTCATCTTCTGCCCATATGCAGGATGACGGTACGCATACGGAAGGTAAGGCAGCGGCTTGCCCTGCCACGAGGCGGTGGACTCGCCCTCTCCCGGCCATTCCGTCATTCCGTCCCTCTTTCCCTGATAGAAGCCCTCCATAACAAAGTCCGCAGGCGTCATTGCGATGGTGAGCGTCAGCTCCGGGTAATAGGACGCCGCGATCAGCGCGAACATTCCCGTGGTGGAGGCTCCCGCAATCCCTATTTTACGGATTCCCTGTTTTTTCAGATAATCGATGGCAGCCCCGATCCTCTCCACGGGAAGATTATGGTGACTATAATCCTTATGCGCCGGACTTAAGGTCAGCATACTGAGTCCGAATTTCTTCTGCATCCATTTCACCGATGCCTTCGCCATATAATCCTCACAGTCATCCCCAAGCATGGCGATAATCGCGCTCTTCGCACCCTCTACCGGCCAATAGCAGCCGTAGAAACCCTTTTCTGTCTCTTTAATCTTCTTCATTTGCCATCCTCCTTAAATATCAGGTTCAGTATTGTCTCAATCTGCGTTTCCAGAGTCTCCTCATATGCCGCCTCATGAAGCTCATCCCGGGATTCCGCAGTCAGCACAAGCACCTTACACAGGTTTGCGACCAGCGCCAGATTGACATCCTCCCTCACATTCTCCAGATAGCCAAGCAGCCCGATGGTAATAGCGCTCTCCTTCTCCAGATCCGGGATAAAAGCGTTTGTCGAATACAAGAACTTCGCCTCATCCTCCAGCGTCATATGCGGATAGATGCTGATATTCTCATCGACGACCGCCTGTAGATATTTCCTTGCGTCGTCCCGACCCAGCTTCCGCTGTCCTGACAATGCCTCCGCTCCGATCAGCGTCGGAATCACCTTCTGCGAATGATACCGTATCAGCTCCGCCATGTACGCCTCCTTGTTCTTCCAGAACTTGTAAAACGTACCGACACCAATACCCGCAGCCTCTGTAATTCTGGATATGGAGGTATGCTTCATCCCGTATTGCCTGATCAACGGGAAGCCCGCCTCCAGCATCTGCACCCTGATCTGTTCCCGCTCTTCCTCAGAAAAAACTCTTACCGGCATATTTGACCTCATTTCTGCGTACGTTCTTTGCGCATATCGATTTTTTGTGAATGTTTTTATTTTTTATTCACATAATGTATGTTAGTCCACTCTAACCTATTTGTCAAGCACAAAAAAGACGCCTCTCTGAAAAAGAAGCGCCCCTAGGGTAGCTGTCCATAAAACAGGTTTTGAAAAACAAATACTATGGCAGTTGCCGGACAAGGGTTGCTGACAAAAGGGG
>CAKRUB010000031.1 GCA_934402375.1 uncultured Acetatifactor sp. | reverse complement strand
TAAAACCGGCTGCTTAGGCGGTTTATTTGCTGTGCCCTTTATTCCTTGGCTGTCCTCTACTTATTTGTTTCAAACTTAGTCCCTCTGGAAAATATCTCTTGTGTACACCTTATCCTTCACATCCTCCATGCACTCATCATACCTGTTTGCAATGATTGCCTGGCTCTGCTCTTTAAACTTCTCCAGATCATTCACGACAACACTCCCAAAGAATGTTTCACCATCCTTCAGCGTCGGCTCATAAACAATCACTGTCGCGCCCTTTGCCTTAATGCGCTTCATAACGCCCTGAATAGAGCTCTGACGGAAGTTATCGCTGTTACTCTTCATTGTCAGACGGTAGACTCCCACAGTAACTGCCTTCTCATTATCCCTGCTGTACTGGTTATCTTCTTCATATCTGTAGTAGCCTGCCCGTTTCAGAATCTGATCTGCTATAAAGTCTTTTCTCGTCCGATTGCTCTCCACAATCGCTTCAATCAGGTTTTCCGGTACATCCGCATAGTTTGCCAGAAGCTGCTTGGTATCCTTTGGCAGGCAATAACCGCCATAGCCAAAGCTCGGATTATTGTAGTGCGCTCCGATACGGGGATCGAGACACACTCCCTCAATAATCTGCTTTGTGTTCAAGCCCTTTAGCTCCGCATAAGTATCCAGCTCATTAAAGTAGCTGACCCGCAGCGCCAGATAAGTATTTGCAAAAAGCTTTACCGCCTCGGCTTCTGTGAATCCCATAAATAATGTATCTATATTTTCCTTTATTGCACCTTCCTGCAGGAGTTCTGCAAAGGTATGTGCGGCCTTCGTCAAGCGCTCATTTTCCATATCCGTGCCGACAATGATACGGCTGGGGTATAAATTATCATAAAGAGCCCTGGATTCTCTCAAAAATTCAGGACTGAAAAGGATATTGTCACAGTGCATTTTCTCACGGATGCTTATTGTATATCCGACCGGAACGGTGGATTTAATAACCATAATTGCATCCGGGTTATGCTCCATAACCAGACGAATGACCGCCTCGACAGCGGAGGTATCAAAAAAGTTCTTCTTACTGTCATAGTTAGTCGGCGCTGCAATGATCACAAAATCCGCGTCGCTATAGGCAGCTCCGGCATCCAGTGTTGCTGTCAAATTCAACTTCTTCTCTGTCAGATACTTTTCGATGTACTCATCTCTGATCGGCGACTTCCGATGATTGAGCATCTCGACTTTTTCCGGAACAATATCCACCGCCGTTACCTTATGGTGCTGTGCCAGCAAGACGGCAAGCGAAAGCCCGACATACCCCGTACCAGCAATTGCTATCTTCAAATCCTCAAATTTTCGCATAATCTACCACTCCATCCCGATTGCTTCCAGGCGTTTCTCCTGCTCCTTCGTCAAAGCATGCTTGCCTCCCGGCTGATTCCGTTTCCTTCTCTGTGTCGCCACCCATTTTCCAAGCCAGATTCTTTCCTCCGACGCTTCTGCCACATAGGTCTGAGCCATTTTCAGATCGCCATGCTCCCGATAGTAAAGCTCCGCCAGATGATATCTTGTCTCCCAGGACTCTTCTGCCCACCGCATGCCGATACTGTCAAGCTGCCTTATGCGCTCCGCATCCAGCCGGTAATGGCTGCTGTCCGGTTTCACTCTGGCGCTTCTCAGCGCATTGACCCACCTTCCAAGCTTCACACCCTGTACCGTGTATTCCTTCGGCACTTCCAAATTTCCATGCTCCCGATAGTACTGCTCTGCCAGTCGGAACTTCTCATCCCATTTGGCATCATACTTACCGCCCCAGAGCATCCCGATCTCTTCCAATGCCCGCACTTTGTCCCTCGAAAGCTGTTCTCTTTCAGAAGCCTTTTTCTGGAGCCATGCGCCAAGACGAATTCCATCCTCCGTGATGTATTTCACGGGTACGGCAAGATGACCTTCTCTCTCATAAAACTTCTTTGCCGCTATATAATAACGATCCCAGCTCTGCTGTGATTTCTCCCAGATAAACCCTATGTCGTTCAGCTTCCGCTCACGCTCCGCCAGAAGAATGCGACCGGTATTCGCCGCTCCGGTTCTGCCGTTCTTCCATGCTATCCTTTGATTAGAAACAAAACGTCCCAAGGGATAGCCGTCTTCCGTCACATAGCCGCTCGGAACGTCTGCATTTCCATTCTCCTCGCAGTACTTCAGCAGTTCCTGATACCCCGTATCCCACGCCTTTCCGATACGGTTTTCCCATTCCATGCCCAGACCATCGAGCTTCTGTATCTGTTCCTTTGAGAGCCTGCCCGGAACAAGTCCCGCCCTTACACGTCTCTGTGTAACCAGCCAGCTTCCCAGCGAAATGCCGCTTTCTGTGATATAACGTTTGGGAACCTTTAGGTTTCCATGAAGTCTGAAGTAGTTTTCCGCTTCCTGAAAGCACATTTCCCATGAGCTTGCCAGACACTTACCGAGCTGTTCAAAAAGTCTGCGGCTGTCTCTCGTCTCATCAATCAGCCGAAACCTGTAAGAAGCCTCTTCCTTTTCGTTGCTATTCCCGTCGGTTGCCCTGTGATATGCCTCCAGAAAGGAATCAATACACCTCAGGCTGTCGAAATTGTCCACCATGTCAAATATCACGGGCTGGTTCTTTTTCTTCTTATCCGGCACGGATAACGCTCTCCCCACCTGCTGCAGATAAAGGGTAGGAGATGCCGTAGGCCGCAGGAGCACAGCACCGTCCACATCCGCCACATGGACTCCTTCATTTAACATATCAATACAAAAAAGCAGTTTTAAATGACTGCTCTGATCATTGCTGAAGTTTTTGACCTCCTCCGGACTGTCCACATTGTCGTAGATTGCACGGTAAATGGTCGGCTCCTTGTCCAACGCACCATACCACTTCCCTGCCAGTGCAATCATCTCCTCCATATGATCCCTGCCAGTGCAAAAAACGATATATTTACCATCCTTCTTCATATATCTGCTGAAAATTTCTGCAGGGGCATCTGCCTGCTGAAGGCAGCGGCGCAGTTTTTCCAACAGCTTTGCGCTTTCATCCCGCACACCCACATTGCGCTGCCTGCTCACCCTTCTGGATAGCCTCCGAAGTTCATCTTTATATTCATACAGACCGCAAATATAAAACGGTGCCGGCAGGATTCCCGCTGACACAGCCTCCGCAAGCTCCATTCTGGAGGCTATTCTGCCGTCAAAAAGCTCCTTTGCCATATCCCGTCTGCTGTCCAGATAGCGGATATTCGTGGCAGAAAGCCCCAGCACCTTTGCTGCCGGATAAGCCTTCATCAGCATTTCCACACATCTTCCCCAGCTCTCTGCACCGCAGCGGTGAAATTCATCAAGGACAATGTAATCCGGCATTCCAATGGCATCCAATGAAACGTCCTCCTCGGACTCTTCCGAACCTCCGATGCCGTACATCAGCTTGGAATAGGTCAGGAAGCTGATGCCTGCCAGCGCCGCCTCATCTCCCCCTGCCTCCAGATAGTTTTCTCTTTGAGACCGGAAAATGTACTCGCTGGGCGCGAGCCAGATAATTTTTTTATCCGGGTGTTCCTCTGCCAGTTTAAAGGCAATAAAGGACTTTCCTGTACCTGTGGGGTGAATCACTGCAGCTCTGCCGAATTTCTCCAGCATGTCCAGTGCATTACGATATGCAGTTTGGTTATGTGGGTACAATGCCACCGCCATCCCTGCCGTCCTCCCTTGCTCTCTGCACAAAAAGAACCCAAACAAAAAAGTGTACTTTTTTGTTTGGGTTTTTCAGTGCAAAAGTAGTCGACTGTACTCAACCAAGGACGGCAAAAGTGTTGACTTTTACACATTTTCTTTATATAATATAGTGTGCTGTTAAAAAAAGTTATGGACGGTGAAAAAGTACACTTTTTCGCCGTTTTATGTTTCCGGCGAGACAAGCGTTTTGGGGTAAGCCTTTGCCCTGTAGCGAAAGCTGGAAACCGGCATTCCACATTCTTTTGCGGCTTCCGCATTTGTCAGCTCCCCCACACTCCATCTCTCGTAGACATCATGAAAATTATCCGGCAAAACCGCCGACGGTCTGCCGAATTTCACTCCCCGGACCTTCGCCGCAGCGATCCCCTCCGCCTGTCTTTGCCTGATATTTCCACGTTCATTTTCTGCCACAAACGACAGCACCTGCAGCACGATATCTGAAAGAAAGGTCCCCATCAGATCCTTTCCTTTGCGGGTATCCAGCAACGGCATATCCATCACAACAATATCTGCCCGCTTTACCTTGGAAATAAATCTCCACTGCTCGATGATCTCCTCATAATTTCTGCCAAGGCGGTCTATACTTTTTATGTATAACAAATCTTCCTCCCGCAGTCGTTTTAGCAGCTTCTGGTACTGGGGGCGCTCAAAATCCTTTCCCGACTGCTTGTCAATATATATATTTTCTTTCGGGACGCGCATCTCATTCATGGCAATCAGCTGCCTGTCCTCATTCTGATCCTTAGAGCTGACTCTGCAATATCCATATATCTTGTTCATACTAATCCCCATACCTTTCACTAATCCGCAAACTTTAGTCATAAATAAAAAAAGAGACATAGAAGTAATCAAAACTTCCATGCCTCTATATCCGCTTTACGATCCCCTCTTTTCATCTGTCTTTCCGTTTCAGGGAGAGCAGCCGCTCCACCACCCAGAATAAAATCCCGCCGAACAGCGCACCGATTGTATTTGTCAGAATATCGTCTATCTGGAAATATCCTCTCGCCGTCACCAGCTGCATCAGTTCAATTCCGAGACTGGTAACTGCCCCGAGAAGCAGACAGCGCCAGGCGGTTCCTGTCTGCCTGAAATTCCATCTGTACAGAAAACCATAGGGAATAAAAAGCAGAACATTTTCAATCACAAACGCATTGTTCCTCTCATTAATTCCCCATGTAGAAAAAAGCTGCAGATCCATTGCACCGGCTCTGCTGCCGCTCTCCCTTGATAAAAACGTAATGACCAGCATCACTGCTATATAGATGCAAAACAACATGACCGGCAGCCGGTTTGCCGCAGGCTTGCGGCGCTTCCTCTGTATACCGTCAACAAGCTTTAGCACCACAGCCGCCAGTGGAACCCCGATCAGCATACCCCACGGAAGATAACGCAGCGCATACAGTAAATCTTCATATATATATTTTAACATGAAAAACTCCTCTATTTGTAGCTATCCCAATTTTCACCGGCGTGCTCCCATCTCTCCTTCTCCTCAAAAAGCCTGTCGTTCATCCATGCAACAGCGTCCGTGACGCCATCCTCATCAAAAGTAAACTCGGCTCTCTCCTTCTCCTCGTCGGCAGTGGTAAAAAAATTAAAGGGCTCGGGCCATACCGTACAGCGCAGCTTCTTCCCGCCCTCTTCATCCTTCACGCCCTCCAGCCGGTAGCGCATACCCTGATGGCAGCCGGTATATTCTGTCTTTTTCAGGTATTCCATGGAAAGAATGTCTTCTCTTTTAATCATATAGCCCCTCCGTATCCTTTACAGTATAACCCATGAATATACCTTGTTCAAGCCCAAAGCTTATGCCAATCTAAATATAAGTGCTCATCTCCTTTTTCAGCTGACGCATGATCTTTTTCTCAAGTCTGGAAATGTACGACTGGGAAATGCCGAGAAGCGAGGCAACCTCCTTCTGTGTCATCTCCTGCCCCTCTCTGGTTCCCAGACCAAACCGGAGATTCACAATCATCTTCTCCCTGTCAGACAGCTTGCTGACCGCCCCAAGCAGCACCTTCCGCTCCGCTTCATTCTCGATATCCCGATAGATCACATCCTCGTCCGTTCCGAGAATGTCCGACAATAACAGCTCGTTTCCGTCCCAGTCCACATTGAGCGGTTCATCCAGCGACACCTCCTGTCTGGTTCTGCTGTTGCGCCGCAGATACATCAGTATCTCATTTTCAATGCACCTCGACGCATAGGTTGCCAGCTTGATATTCCGCTCCGGCTTGAAGGTGTTGATCGATTTTATCAGACCTATGGTTCCGATGGAAATCAGATCCTCGACACCGACGCCGGTGTTGTCAAACTTCTTCGCAATATAAACGACCAGCCTGAGATTGTGCTCGATCAGAATTGCCTTTGCCTCCGCGTCCTCCTCCGTCCCAAGGTCACTGATCACACGGCTCTCCTGCTCCAGTTCAAGGGGCGGCGGAAGCACCTCTGCCCCGCCTATGTAATGAATCTCTCCCCTTTTTCCGAAGAGAGCTTTCTCCCGACGTATCATCTTAAAACGCATTTTTCCCGGTAACGCAACTTTTAATATCATGGTTCCTCTCATTCTGCCTCTTTTCAGGCTTTCCCCTTTTTCCTTCTGTCAAAACACGGGGATTGATTATCATTTTTACAGTTTCAGCCTCCGGCGTGCCCGCCGACGATATTTCTTCCGGGCTTACCGCCACATACACATCATGAACTACCTTGCACACTCCTTCCGTCTCCACCCGCAGCTCCGGCAGAAGATACCCCTCCAGAATCCCATGTTTTTTGCCGATGCTGTGATAGGGAATCGCTCTGTAGCCTTGTCCCCCGCTTCCCCACAGACTTCTGAACACTTTTTCCTCGACTATGGATACCGGTTTTCCACTGATCGGTTCCACAAGCGCGTTTCCCGAATCAATCAGTGCAGTAGTCTTTATGCTCGCGCCGTCTCTGACCAGCGTCACCTGACAGATGGGATTTTCCTGCTTCGACTGCGAGTGAAACCTTCGCCAGAACAGAAGGAAAATCCCTCCGGCCGCCATCAGTCCGAAGGCGCTCGTCAGCACTCCCTCCGCGAACCGGAAGCAGCGGATCAGAAGCAGCAGCACACCACCCATGCTGAAGGAGAAAAACAACATTTTTTCTGTCAGCTTCAGAAAGCTTCTCATACTCCTCACAGAGAATGTGATAGGCAGCATCAGCAATGCCGCCGCTGCCCCAAGCAGCAGCTTCCACGGCAGCGCCAGTCCGATGGCAAAAAGCAGCAGATAGCTTCCCGCTCCGTACAATGCCCCGACAAGCAGACGCCACGGCATCGCAGACGAAAGCGTGCTGTGATCCACCAGCATCAACAGGTAGAGATTCATTGTGAAGTTAATCAAAAACAGACTGTCTACATAAAGTTCATAATGCATTGGCTTCATCCTTTTCATAATGATTATAAGGGCATGCCTCTATGGAATTTGTCAAAAGGGGGCTGAATGCCGACTTATTTCTTCGACAAAAAAAGCTGCACAGAACAATGTCTGTACAGCTTCCTTACATACCTTATGCTTTTTCTAAAGACTATTTTCTCTGGAGGAAATCAGGGATCTTTAAGGTCTTCTCCTCAACAGAGCTTCTGATGTCAACCGGCTTCTGAATCCCCGGCGCAGGTCTCTGAGTCATCGGCTGCGTGGGCTGTGTGTTGACTCCAGGTTGGGTATTCACACCCTTCATGGATGAGGGCGTGAGATGGGATGTCGGCTGTCTGTATGCAGTTCCGGCACCATATCTGGGCTGCACTGTCGAATTTGCAGATACATCCTCAAGCCCCGTCGCAATGACAGTAATCGTACAGCTGTCGGACTTCGTCGCATCATACATTGCGCCGAAAATAATGGTAATGTCCTCTCCCGCCAGATTCTGGACATAGCTTGCCGCATCATTTGCATCCGCGAGCGTAATATCCCCGGATACATTGATGATGATATGGGTCGCCCCACTGATGGTCGTCTCCAGAAGAGGGCTCTCAACTGCCATCTTAACAGCCTCAAGCGCCTTGTCATCGCCCTTTCCTTCACCGATTCCGATATGTGCAATTCCCTTGTCCTTCATGACTGTCTGAACATCCGCAAAGTCAAGGTTGATCGTCGTAGGTACATTGATCAGATCCGTGATTCCGCGCACTGCCTGCTGGAGAACCTCATCCGCCTTCTTGAGCGCCTCGGGCATTGTCGTACGTCTGTCTACTATTTCAAGCAGCTTATCATTCGGAATAACGATAAGTGTGTCCACATTCTCCTTGATGCGCTCAATGCCGTTGAGCGCGTTGACCATACGAGCCTTCGCCTCAAAACGGAAGGGCTTCGTCACAACGCCGACCGTAAGAATACCCATCTCCTTTGCCAGCTTTGCAACCACCGGCGCCGCACCGGTTCCTGTACCGCCGCCCATTCCACAGGTGACAAATACCATATCCGCACCTTTAAGAGCCGCAGAGATTTCCTCCGTGCTCTCCTCGGCAGCCTTTTCTCCAACCTCAGGCTTTGCTCCCGCTCCGAGTCCCTTCGTCAGCTTCTCACCGATCTGTAACAGCTTCGGAGCCTTGCAGAGCTGCAAAGCCTGCTTGTCCGTATTCACCCCGATAAAATCTACTCCACCAATTTGTTCATCAATCATTCTATTAACAGCATTATTACCTGCACCACCAATACCGACAACTATGATCTTGGCTGCAGACTCAGCGTCATTCGTCTTAATCTCAAGCAAAGGTATGTCCTCCTTCTAACCTAATCTGAACTCATATAAACTATCATATAATTATTTCTTGAATTTAGCAACCATTTTCTGAAAAAGTTTATTCGGGCTTGAATGTATATCTGCCATCCCCTTCAGCCTGTGTATTCATCTGCAAAGTCCCCTTTTTCCCTGCCAGACTCGGAAGCAGCTCCGGCAGGAGCATCAGCTTGTCCTCCATGACAAGGCTCTCGCCGCCCAATGCCACCTTTACCTCCCCGAAGTACACCGTGACCTCCCCTGAACGGTTAAAATACAGCTTGTCTGCCCTCAGTTCATACTTATTCAGAAGCTTTGTCACATTCAATATCTTATTGAAGATGTCCTTGTCCTCCACCGGAAGCGCCTGTCCCACCACGACATGATCAAATTTCAGCCCCGTGACCTGCGGCACTCCCGCCGTCCTGATGCTGGAGCTCTCCACCACATAGCCATCCTTGTCGAAATACATGTAGGTGTCCATGAACCGGACATAGCCTGTCAGCACCTTTTCATAGACAATGATCTTGATCGTGTCCGGCGCAAGCACCTTCACATCCATCGTATCGACAAACGGAACCCCGTCAATGCCCTTGCTTCGGTATTTCAGCGAGAGGTACAGCGAATTGTCTCCCAGAAATCCGCTCATGACAATGTCCTTGATCTCGTCCTCGGTATAGTGGACATTTCCCTCCACATACACGGTGCTCACCGTGTATGTGGTCTTTATATAGTAGCCTCCACCGAGCAATATGCCTGCAAGCACAGCGATGACCAGCAGTATCACTCCAAATTTCTTCCTCTTATACACTTATGACCCGCGCTCCTAACTCTCTGAGATCTCTGCAGATATTTTCATATCCGCGGTATATATACGGGCACCCGGAAACCGTGGTTCTCCCATCTGCCATCAGCCCGGCAACGACCAGCGCAGCGCCGCCCCGCAGCTCCTTCGCCGTAACCTCCGCGCCCTTCAGCCTTTCCACACCTCTGACACGCACTCTGAACGCATCCAGCTGCTCAATGTCGCCTCCCATCCTCCTGAGCTCCTCCACAACACGGAAGCGGTTCTCAAAGATGGTCTCTTCCACAAGCGTCTCACCGTCCGCGATGGTCTCCACTGCAAGTACAAGCGATTGAAGGTCTGTCGGGAAGCCCGGATAAGGCGCCGTCACGATCTGCTTCACCGCCAGCGTTCTCTCCGGTCCCTGCACATAGACTCCGCTGTCAGAGCTGCACAGCTTTCCCCCCATCTGCTCGGCAAGCTCCAACACTGCCCCGAGCTCACCGACCGGCGCATTTTCCAGAAAGATATTTCCCCCGGTTCCCATGCAGGCCATAAGATAGGTTCCCGCCACGATTCTGTCCGCCGGAACTTCAAAGTCTGCCCCATAGAGCTTTTTCCCGCCCCGGATTACAAGCCTGTCAGTGCCCGCTCCGTCAATTTCCGCGCCACAGAGCTGCAAATATCTGCAAAGCGCCTCGATCTCCGGCTCTCTTGCCGCACCGTCCAGAATCGTGTCTCCCTCCGCCATGACAGCGGCAAGAATAATATTTTCCGTCGCCCCGACACTCGGCTTTGGCATATGAATCTCTGCCCCGTGCAGTCTGTCCGCAGTCGCGTGGAGCACACCGCCCTCCTCGCTGAATTCCACCCCCATCTGCCGCAGCGCCGTGATGTGCAGGTCAATCGGCCTCGAACCGATGACACAGCCTCCCGGGTACTCCATCACCACCTCATTGCATCTGCCCAGCATCGCGCCGAGCAGGCACAGAGAAGACCTCATTCCTCTCACTGCCTCTGAACAAATATCACCTCTTCTGACCTTGGAGGAATCCACTGTCAGACCATTCTCCTGCCAGTTCACAACACAGCCCAGGCTTTGCAGAAGACCCGCCATGGCATAGACATCCGCAATTCTGGGGCAATTTCCGATGTACGAAACCTCACCATTTAAAAGCGTCGCCGCCAGAACCGGAAGCGTCGCATTTTTGGAGCCTTGAATACATACCTTTCCCTGCAGGGCGACACCGCCCCGAATATGAATCGTGTCCATAGCTCTCTGCCTTGAATAAGATTACTATATTCTATGTGCAGGAGCATGTACGCGTTCCCGAAATCCGTCTCCTATAGCTCCTTCAGTTCTATCCGCTTTGCCACGCTTAAGACCAGCCCGATCTCTATCAGCAGGAACATGACGGAAGATCCGCCGTAACTGATAAAGGGCAGGGAAATACCAGTATTCGGAATAGTGTTGGTCACAACGGCAATATTCAGGATCGCCTGAATGGCGATATGCCCCATAACACCGACGACGAGCATTGCGCCGAACAGGTCGGAGGCATTGTTGGCGATCACCATCATTCGCCAGAGAAGCATGATGAACATCAGGATCACGGCAATTGCTCCAAAGATGCCCAGCTCCTCGCAGATAATCGAGAAAATCATGTCGTTCTGCGCCTCCGGCAGGAAGCTCAGCTTCTGCATACTCTGCCCGAGACCCTTTCCCCATATGCCGCCGCTGCCGATGGCATACAGTGCCTGCAGCGTCTGGAAGCCCTTGCCCTGCGCCTTGCTCTCGGGATCGAGCCATGCCACAATTCTCTCGCTTCGGAAGCCACCCTCTCCTCCTGAGGAGACGATCATGAATACTAATCCAACAACAGCCGCCACGCCGAGCAGTCCCATGATGACAAACTTCTTGTAATCCGGACTCGCAACAAAAACCATAAGCACCGAGATCCCCATAATGATGATGGCGGAGCTGAGGTTCTTTGTGATCAGGTAAACCTCCGCCACAATGGGGAGCGGAACTATGATCATGAACAGGAAGCCCTTCCATGTCCGGACGTTTTTCCCAATCTTGCAAACCATGACCGCCAGAAAGAGGATCATGCAGAGCTTTGCCACCTCCGCCGGCTGTAAATTCAATCCGATGCCCGGAATACGAACCCACCTTCTTGCACCGTGCGACTCGACCCCAAGCGGTGTCAGAACCAGCGGAACCAGCCCCATTGCCACAAGATAACCCAGAAATGCGAACCTCTCCCAGAAATGATAAGGAATATTTGCCACAAGCGTCATCAGTATCAGTCCGAGAATGATGGCGATCAGCTGCTTCTTCAGGTAATATGCGGCATCCCCGAAGCTCTGAAACGCCTCATAGGAGCTTGCCGAATAGATCATGACCAGTCCGAAGCCGAGAAGGAACAGCACGATAAACAGAAGGCTGTAGTCAAAAAAATACTCAGATTGTTCTTTTTTTCTTCGTTTCGTCGTTCTCTGTATAGCCATAGACACTCCCCGTTCTACAGGCGGCCGACATATTCCTTGAATAACTCGCCCCTGACTTCATAATTCGGAAACATTCCCCAGCTTGCGCAGGCGGGCGACAGGAGCACAGCGTCTCCCGGCTCGGCAAGCTCCGTGCAGAGCTTCAGGCATTCGTCGTAGCTGTCGGCAAACTTGATCTGCTCAAAGCCATGTCTCCTCGCACACTCCGCGATCTTCTCCCTTGTCTGTCCGATCAGCACCAGCCACTTCACCTTGCCGTCAAAGCTGTCTATCCACTCGTCATACTCGCTCTGCTTGTCATAGCCGCCTCCGATCAGGACGGTCGGCTTGCTCATCGCCTTGATTCCCTGGATTGCGGCGTCAGGATTTGTTCCCTTGGAATCATTGTAATAGTCCACACCGTTCTTCGTCGCCACGAACTCAATGCGGTGCTCCACCGCGTGAAAATCCCTGATGACAGCCAGCGTCGTCTGCTCCGGCACCCCGGATGCCTCTGCGATTGCCAGCGCTGCCATGACATTTTCAACGTTGCAGATACCGACAAGATTCATGTCCTTATGGATGTCCATGACCTCACGCTTTGCGCCGCCCCTGCTTCTCATGATCTTATCCCCGCTCAGCCAGTAGCCGTCCGCAAGCTCCCTCGCCGATGAGAACCATATTACTTCCGCCGGACACCTGTCCCCGAAGTCTCTGGTATATCCGTTTTCATAATTCAGCACGCAGGTATCCTGCTTTGTCTGATTCCGGGTAATATTCTCCTTCGCCGCCACATATGCCTCCATTGTGTGATGGCGGTTCAGATGATCCGGGGTAATATTCAGGATAGCGGAAACTGCCGGATGGAAATCACAGATCGTCTCCAGCTGGAAGGAGCTGATCTCTCCGACCGTCACTGTCTTTTCCGATGTTTTCAGGCATTCGGAGGTGTAGGCTTTCCCGATGTTTCCCACGACAAAGACCTGCTCCTCCCCCTTCCACGCCTTCATGATCTCGCCGACAAGCGTTGTCGTCGTCGTCTTGCCGTTTGTTCCGGTGATGGCAATAACGCTTCCTTTTTCCTCCTGAAAGCCGAGTTCGATCTCGCCCATGACTCTCGCGCCGTGCTCCTTCAGCGCCAGCACAAGCGGTATATCTACCGGCACGCCGGGACTGAGCACAACGGCCTCGGTCGATTCCAGCACATCCGTCGGAAGCTCCCCAACAATGCAGACAGCCCTGCTTTTCCCCGGGAGCTTTGCCCTGATTTCCTCCGCAGTCAGCTTGTCGCTGCTGTCATAAAGGACTACCTGCTTTCCCATGTGCTCTAAAAGCTTTACCGATCCAACCCCGCTGATGCCGGAGCCTATCACCAGATAATTTTTCATCCATTTGTCTTCCTTTTCTATTATTTTATATCCAGTTCCCTGAAATCTACTTCAATCCAAGCAATGCAATCAGACACATCAGTGCCGTAATCACCGTAAATACCGCCGTGATCCGCGTTTCCGACCAGCCGCAAAGCTCAAAATGATGATGCAGCGGAGCCATGCGGAACAGACGCTTCCCGCCGGTCAGCTTAAAGAAAGCTACCTGTAAGACCACGGATATGACCTCTACCATGTACACTATCCCAACGATCGCTATGAACAGAGGCAGCTGCAGCATATATCCGCACGCCGCCACAAAGCCGCCGAGCGCCAGCGAACCGGTGTCTCCCATAAATACAGCTGCCGGATATACATTAAAAAGGAGAAAGCCCAGCAGCGCACCCGCCACCGCACAGGTCACAGGCTCCAGCCCGCTTCCCATTCCAGCCGCGACCGCCGTGAAGAAGACCGCAACAATCACCGTGACGCTGCCCGCCAGTCCGTCCAGACCGTCCGTAAAATTGACTCCGTTGACCGTGCCGAGCACAATAAAGAACAGAATCGGCAGGTTCCATGCACCGAAATTCCAGAATGTCCCATGCCCGAACGGCACTCTCATCGCCAGGCTGACATCCGTGAATTTCAGCAGATAGCATGCAAATATTCCCGTGATCAGGAGCTGACCTGCCAGCTTCTGCACGGGCGATAAGCCCATCGATCTTCTGCACACAACCTTTATGTAATCGTCGACAAAGCCGACCAGTCCGAAGCCGACCGTCAGGAACAGGATCGGCGCCGTCTGTGGATAATCCTCCAGAAAAATCAGAGAAGTCACCGACACCGCGAGCAGGATCAGAATTCCTCCCATTGTCGGTGTCCCGTTCTTTTTCAGATGTTCTGCCGGTCCGTCCTCTCTCACTGTCTGCCCGACCTTCAGCCGTCTCAGCCACGGAATCAGAACCGGTCCCAGCAGGGCGCTGACGCCAAACGAAATGATAACTGCCAAAATACTGACCTTACTCATCATTGATTATACCCCATTATACCTAAATACGGAAGAATATTTTCAAAAAGCTGGCGGATGACCGGTGCCGCCACCTGTCCGCCGTAGTAAACACCCTGCGGATTGTTGATGATGGCAAGCGCGATGACCTGTGGATCGTCCGCCGGTGCGAAGCCGATAAACGATGAGATATACCTGCCGCTTCCTCTTGGCAGGGTCTGACTGGTCGCCGTCTTTCCACCGATGCGGAAGCCCTCAATCGCACCGTTCTTTCCCGAACCCTCCGCGACCACCATCTCCAGTATTCCCCGCATTGTCGCGCTGGTCTCCTCCGACAGAATCCCTTGTCTGACCGGATAGGTAAAGGTTTCCTGCACATTTCCGTCCGCGTCCATGGTCTGCACCCCGAAGTGCGGTGTGATCCGGTTTCCGCCGTTGATAATGGAGGATGCCGTTGTCAGCAGCTGGATCGGCGTAATCTGGAAGGACTGCCCGAAGGCAACCGTCGCCAGCTCCACATTGCCCATGTTCTCCTTCTTGTGCATGATGGTTCCCGCCTCACCGGGCAGATCAATCCCTGTCTTATCCTTAAGTCCGAACGCCTCAAAATATTCATAATATTTATCAATGCCGAGCCGCAGCCCCACGGAGATGAGCGCCGGATTGCAGGAATTCATCATACAATGCGTGAAATCCTGCGAGCCGTGTCCCGCAATCTTATGGCAGCGGATTTTCCGGTCGTCCACGACGATGAAGCCCGGACAGCTGAAGGTGCTCGCCGTCGTGATGACGCCCTCCTCAAGCCCTGCTGCCGCCGTAATGATCTTAAAGGTAGAACCCGGTTCATAGGTGTCATTGATGCACCCATTTCTCCAAATGCCGTTGAGCAGATTCTGCTTTTCTTCGGCGCTGAGTCCCTCCTGCGTTCCCTCCGGAAGGCTGTAGGGATCGTTCAGGTCAAATTCCGGCACATTCACCATCGCGTAAATTTCGCCGTTCTGAGGGTTCATGACGAGAATGGACACGCTGTCCGCCTCCTTTGTCGCCATCGTCTGCACCGCCAGCTGGGTCGCGTAATACTGGATGTTCATATCCAGACTGGTACAGAGATCACTCCCGCTCTCCGGCTCGATCCGTCTCTCTCCCGCCGCCTCCACCTCCAGTCCCTTTGCATCCGTCACCGTGAGGATGGTGCCGGGCTTTCCCTGCAGATACTCCTCGTATTTAACTTCAAGCCCGATGATGCCCTGATTGTCCCCGCCGGTAAAGCCGAGCACCTTGCTCGCCAGCTCACCGCAGGGATAATATCTTTTATAGTCCTCATCCACCTTGACACCCGGCAGGTCATATTCCCTGATCCTGTCGCCGATCGCCTTATCGACATTGCTCTTGATGCGTTCCATGGAGGAATATTTCTCCACCCTTTTTCGTACATATTCCTCCGACAGCTCCAGCTCCCGGCAAAGGATTTCGATGACCTCCTCCGCATCCTCGATCTGGTTATGTATCACGGAAACCGTGCAGACCGTCTTGTTGTCCGCAAGGACATTGCCGTTTCGATCCAGTATCCTTCCCCTCGCCGCTTTGATGTTCCTCTCCCTCTCATGAAGCTGCTCCGCCTTCACGGCGTAATGCTCCGCACGCCATATGCAGAGGTATACAAGTCTGCCGAACAGGAACAGGAGGATACCCGCACAGATCAGAAATATTGTCAGTATCTTCTTTCTGTGAAAAATCTTGTTGTTATCCGTCAGCATAGAAAACCTCATAGAAAGGGGATTGATATACTCTATTCCCCTTTTTATGAGGTTATGTCTTTCGTATTAATTGATGTTGGGATTCACCGGCCCGTCCTCGCCCATGACATTCTCGTCTCCCTCGACAAGGAAGCCCTCCTGTGCATCATATTTATAGCCCGTCTCAGGGTCCACCCTGTAGCCTGTCGCCGGGTCAATCGGGTAGCTCATCCATGCCGGCTGTTCCTCTCCCTCCGCCGGCTGCTCGGGCTGTGTCTCCCCATCGTCCTCTCCGGGTGTCGTGTCAGAAGTCTGCTGTCCATACTGCGTCGTAATCTCGAGATTCAATGCCGCAAGCTCCTCCCTCTCGGTGTCTGACAGTTCCTCCGTCATAAAGATATTCAGATAGGGAAGCACCTCCGTCAGAATACTCCGTACCAGTCTGGTCGCGTGCTTTGCATCGCCCTGGTGGCTCACATTCGGTCTGTCAACCACGACGTAAATTGCAATCTGCGGGTTGTCCGCCGGAGCATAGCCCATAAAGGAAACGACATGCTCGTCCTTGGAACGCTTATGCGTATTCTGGTCGATTGTCTCCGCCGTACCGGTCTTTCCGCCGATCATGTACCCCGCCGGGCGCGCAGTCTTTCCGGTTCCCTCCGTAACCACCGCCTTACAGTACTGCCTGATATATGCGGAGGTCTCCTCGGACACCGTCTGCTTCAGGATTCGCGGCTCGATATTTTCCACCGTTGCGCCACTGGCATTTGTAATCTTGCTCACAAGGTGCGGCTCATAGTAATAACCGCCGTTGATCAGGGAACTGAACGCCGTGATCATCTGTATCATTGTGACATTAAAGTTCTGTCCGAAGCTGTTTGTCGCAAGGTCTGTGGGGCCCATCTGGTCTGCCGAATAGACCAGACTTGCCGTTCTTGCCTCTCCAGCCAGATCAACGTTTGTCTTCAGTCCGAAGTTAAATACTCTTTGAAACTCACAGAAATCATCGGCTCCGACAAGCTGTGCAATCTTCATCATCGTCACGTTGCAGGATTTTGCGACCGCCTTTTCCAGCGTCATCGTTCCCTCCGCACCGTTATGACAGCGGATCTTATAACCGCCGATCTCCATGTAACCGCTGCACTCAAAGGTAGAGTTCGGTGTGATGTCACCCTTTTCCAGCGCCATTGCTACCGTGAACGGCTTTGCGACGGAGCCCGGCTCATAGGTTCCCGTGATACAATAATTCTTCCAGAGGTTATTCAGATTAAGGTACAGGTCATCCTCACTCATGGCATCCAGAACCGTCTGATCGATGACTGTTCCATTCTTCTTGATCTCATAATAGCCGTTGGCGGTGTCCACCTTCTCAACCATCATCGAGCCGAGCAGCGCCTGCGGGTCTCTGACATTGTTCAGGTCGTAGGTCGGGACGCTCGCCATGGCAAGAATCTCTCCCGTATTAACCCACTGGATAATACAGCCCACATTCTCCGCGCCGTTTCCCGGCTTATAGTTGTCCTTGAATTCCTCCATGAACTTTGCCAGATACTTTTCCACAATCATCTGCACATTAGCATCTATCGTGCTGTGAACGCTGCTGCCGTCAACCGCCGCCTTCACGGTGCGCTCCAGATTCAGGTCATCGTTCAGATAGCCATACTCTCTCCCGTTGATGCCGTTCAGAACGCTGTCGTAATATTCCTCAAGCCCATAGCTTCCCTGATTGTCTGTGCTCGTAAAGCCGATCGTGTCCGCTGCAAGCGAACCGTAAGGGTAGACCCTCTTGTACTCCTCCTCGAACCAGACGCCCTTGATGTTGGAATTTTCGCTTTTCGCCTGCTGGAAGCCGCTGATCTCATCATAGGTCAGCCGTTTCAGCGGAACATACCATGACGCCTCCTTGTGGGTAGCCACATATTCCCGGATTGCCGTCATATCGAGGGCAAAATACTGTCCGAGTGCCTCAAGCGTCGGCTCGAGATAAGGGGTCTTTCCGTTCAGCTCCGTATTCATGACCTTCGCGTCTATGACGAGATTGTACACCTTCTCGCTCGTTGCGAGCTTCGTCCCTTTCGCATCCACAATGTCTCCACGCCGGTAAGGCAGCGTGATGGAATCATACTGCTGCTGGGCGAGCACCTGCTTCTGGTAACGGGTTCCGTTCTCCCTTGTCAGCCAGATCAGTCTGATGCTTAACCCTGTAAAAGCCAGCAGTACCAATCCAAACAGTACCACCAGCTTCTTCTGCATTTTTATGGAAAATTTATTCCTTTTCTTGTCCACTCGCAATTCACCTCTGCTAATTTGACTCCGGAACCTTGCGCATATAGTCGCTTCCCTCATTGCTGTAAAGCACGATCTGTCCCTCCTGGGCATAGGTCATCCCCAGCTCACCGATCGCAATGCGCTTGATCTCCTCGAGGTCAATGCTGCTCAGTATCCTGTTGTACTCCTCGTCGTTTGCCACCTTCAGGTTATTCAATTCGCTCTGCTTGTTCGCAACGCTTCTGGTACGGTTCGTCAGATCCGCCTGCAGCTGGATATAGTTCACCAGAATCAGTGCAGCCGCGCACATTGCGACCGCCAGAAAGATAACGTAGCCGGCGCTCATGTGGCGCGCCTTGTCACGGTTTTTCCGGACGGAGGGCTGTACCGGTCTCTGCGGAGCAGTCTCCCACTCTCTTTCCACGTCAATTTTGCGTACAGTATTCCCATAAACGTAAACGCCACGATTCCCTCCGGCGTTCGCGCGTCTATCCTTATCATATGCAGCCTGTCTGTAGTTCCTTCTATTCTGGCTCATAACACTTTCCATGCCTTTCAGTAACCTGCAGCTTTTAGGTACTTCAGTACCTAGCGCAGATACAAATTTGTGTGTGAAACACTCTTTCTCACACTATTTTCAGTCAGCTTCTCCCATTGCCTTTTCAAACACTCTCAGCTTTGCGCTCTTGGAGCGACTGTTCTCGGCAAGCTCCTGCGCCGAGGGGAGAATCGCCTTTCTTGTCACCACCTGTCCCTTTGAAACCTTGCCGCATACACACACCGGGAATTCCGGCGGACAGGTACAGGGGTTTTCGTTTTTTCTGAATATGGTCTTCACGATACGGTCTTCCAGCGAGTGAAAGGTAATAACGCAAAGTCTTCCGCCCGGATTCAGCAAATCGATGAAATCATCCAGAGAATCCTTCAGCACCTCCAGCTCTCTGTTGCACTCAATCCGGATTGCCTGGAAGGTCTGCTTGGAAGGATGTCCGTTCTGCCGCATCTTTGCCGGTATCGCAGCCTTGATAATATCGTTCAGTTCATAGGTAGTCTCTATGGGCTTGTCCGCCCTGTTCATCACAATGTGCTTTGCAATATTCTTTGCAAATCTGTCTTCTCCGTAGTCCCTTATAATGCGGTAGAGATCGTTCTCGGAATAGTTATTCACAATATCTCTCGCCGTCAACGTCTGCCGTCTGTCCATGCGCATGTCAAGAGGCGCGTCATAACGGTAGGAAAAACCTCTCTCCTCCGTGTCGAGCTGGTAGGAAGAAACACCGAGATCGAGCACGATCCCGTCCACTCCCGTCACACCTTCTGCCGCAAGTGCTGCACGCATATTGCAGTAATTGTTTCTCAGGATCGTCACCTTATCTCCGAAGGGAGCAAGCCTCTCTCCTGCAGCCGCGATCGCCGCGTCGTCCTGATCGATTCCATAGAAATGACCTGTAGTGAGTCTGCTGCACACCTGCCATGCATGTCCGCCGCCGCCCAGCGTGCCGTCCACATAGATTCCGTCCGGCTTAATATGAAGTTGTTCAATGGTCTCCGCAAGCAAAACGGAATAATGATTAAACTCCATGAATTCTCCATTCCTGCATGTACTTCTGCATCTCTCCGGTGGCTTCTTAAATCGTCAGTCCCAGATTGATCATTCCCTCTGAAATCTTATTGATGTCCACCTGTTCGCTGTTGGCATTCCACTTGTCGAGGCTCCAGATCTCGATACGCCCACCCATTCCGGCAAGCACGACATCCTTCTCCAGTCCGGCAAAGTCCCTCAGATCCTGCGGCATAAGAATACGTCCCTGCTTGTCCACCGAGACATACTGCGCCCCGGACAGAAAGAATCTTGCAAACTGCCTTGCCTCCACATTGATCAGCGGCAGTGATGCAAGCTTCTCTTCAAAGACCTTCCAATCGTCGATTGCGTACACAAACAGGCAGCCGTCCATTCCCTTTGAGACCACAAACTCGTCTCCGAGGACTTCGCGGTACTTTGATGGAATACTCAACCTGCCTTTAGGATCGATCGTATGATTGTATCTGCCCATGAACATCGCAATCACCACCAGTCAGCAAAAGGGTATTTGGTACATTTATGGATTTCTATCCCACTTTATGGGATTTAGTGCCATATTCATCCCACTTTTATATAGATTTTAAACTATTCTTAAGAATTTGACAAGGGTAAAGTTTTGGCAAAAAAGCGCAGAAAAAAGCCCTGCGGGAATCCCGCAGAGCTTTCTTATACAACAGCCACAAGATATAGTATGAGGAGCCTTCTTTACAGTCCATATCTATCCCGCCTGTAAAAAAGCTCCTCATAAAATTTTTTGACAACGTTATTAATTTTTTCCTGTCGTCCGTTTTTTCAGCCGGACACGCACAAGAATATCTATGACGACCGCCGCCACGACCATGACCAGTGCCAGAATCTGGGATACCGGAATCGTCGTTCCCGGCACAAAAAGTGTGTCCGTCCGAATCCCTTCTATTATAAAGCGACCGACGCCATAACCGCCGAGATAGAGCAGACACAGCTCTCCGTCGAACTTCTTATGTTTCCTGTAAACCAGCAAAAGCACAAAAACAAGCAGATTCCAGACGCTCTCATACAGAAAGGTCGGATGCACGTTGATGTAATTTGCCCCCTCCGGGATGTGCGACGCGATCTTCTCCGTGATGTCGCTCGGATCCCGCACGTCGGAGACCGGGATCTGCATGGAAAAAAGACCGTTATAGTAATCGCCGAACACTTCCCTGTTCATGAAGTTTCCCCAGCGGCCGATCGCCTGTCCGAGAATCAGTCCGGGCATGGCGGTGTCTCCCACCAGAGCCATGCTTTTCTTCTTGATGCGGCACCAGACATAAAGCGTAATATACGCCGCGATCACACCTCCGTAAATCGCAAGTCCGCCGCTTCGCAGCTTAAAGATGTTCAGAAGATTATCCTTGTAATCGTCCCACGAAAACGCCACATAGTAGAGCCTTGCACCGATCACGCCGAAGAGGATTCCCCAGATTGCAAAATCCCAGTAATCATCGGGATTCTGCCCTGTCTTCTTTGCAATTCTTGTCACTGTCAGCAGTCCCGCCATCACGCCGATTCCGATAATCAGTCCGTAAAAGGCGATCGTAAATCCGAAAACACTGAATGATTTCGGCACGTTGTGAAGATAGATTCCCAGATTGGGAAACGCGATTTCGCCTGCGTTCATAGTCTCCTCCCCGTCTTATACATTGAAGCGGAACAGAATGACATCCCCGTCCTTCACGATATAGTCTTTTCCCTCGATGCCGACCAGACCCTTTTCTCTTGCCGCAGCGAGTGAACCCTGCTCCAGCAGATCCTTATAATTCACGACCTCAGCCTTGATGAAGCCGCGCTCAAAGTCAGAGTGAATCTTGCCTGCCGCCTGCGGCGCCTTCGTGCCGATCTTGATCGTCCACGCTCTTGTCTCATCCTCACCGGCTGTCAGGAAGCTCATCAGTCCGAGGATACGATAGCTCGCCGCAATCAGTTTATCCAATCCGGACTCCTTTAATCCGAGGTCTTCCAAGAACATTACCTTTTCGTCATCGTCCAGCTCAGAAATCTCCTGCTCAATCTGCGCACAGATCACAAAGACCTCACTGTTCTCGTTCTTTGCATATTCGCGCACTTCCTGAACCATCGCATTTGATGCGCCGTCGTCCCCGAGATCATCCTCCGAGACATTTGCCGCGTAGATGACCGGCTTCCATGTCAGGAAATTGTACTCCTTCATCAGCGCCAGCTCGTCCTCGTCCGTGATTTCCATGGACTTCGCCTGCTTGCCGCTCTCGAGGTGCGCCTTGATCCTCTCGAGGAATGCCTGCTCCTTCGCCGCCGTCTTGTCCATTCTCGCCGCCTTGATTACCTTCGCCAGTCTTCTCTCCAGCACCTCAAGGTCGGAGAAGATCAGCTCCAGATTAATGGTCTCAATGTCGCGCAGCGGATTGACACTGCCGTCCACATGGATAACATTCGTATCCTCAAAGCATCTCACCACATGCACGATTGCATCCACCTCGCGGATGTTGCTCAGGAACTGGTTGCCCAGTCCCTCGCCCTTCGACGCGCCCTTTACCAGTCCCGCAATGTCAACAAACTCAATCACCGCGGGAGTCACCTTCTTGGATTTATACATATCTCCCAGCAGCTTCAGCCTCTCATCCGGCACCGCCACGATTCCCACATTCGGGTCAATCGTGCAGAACGGGTAGTTTGCCGACTCCGCCCCTGCCTTTGTCAACGAATTAAAAAGTGTGCTCTTGCCCACGTTGGGCAAGCCTACGATTCCTAGTTTCATCTCTTCTCCTTTGGGGACGTTTCTTTTGTCACGATACTGGGGTCAAAAGCCCCATCTGTCTGAAATTGTCTGAATTGTTTTCAGGGTTTCGGAACCAAGTTGTGCTAAGCGTTGATCAAACAGCTAAGGTCACTCGCAAAAATCCTTAACTCGCTACGTTCAAACAGGCGGATTTTTGCTCATAACGCTTTTTTGTCACCGCTAAGCACAGCTAAAGGTTCCTACACATTCAAACAATTCTGACAATTACAGCCTATCGGGGCTTTTGACCCCAGTATCTTGTCACGACCATCGTCCCCCTGTCACGTTTTTACTCTTACAAAGACAAATGCTACCACATTTAGACGAAAAACTCAACAATTTACTATTTACTTTTATTAGATTTTCCTGTATAACAAGAGGTAGATTGAATCTATCATTCTACTGTCATACAATTTTCATTTTATCCAAAAACAACTTTAATACCCCAACAGCAGCTGCATATTGTTATAAGGAGAATAATTTCCTTCAGGGACGTTTCTTTCGTCACGGCCATTGTCCCCCTGTCATGCTATATAGTCCCGACCATGACAAAAGAAACGTCCCTCTGGCTAACCACGCCATGTCGAGGTATCACCGTTTATAAAATGATCAAGATCGCGGATTAGTTCATCGCAATTTCTGTATCTGTTCTTATAATCAGGTTCGATACATTTCTCAACAATGCGTTCCAACTCAGGAGCAACCTTAGAATTTACCCCCCTAATAGACTTATGGGTAAACCCGGGCGCCTTAGGGTCATCTTTGGTAAGCATATAATAAAGTGTCATGCCGAGACCGTAGATATCCGATTCGGGTCGGGCGTGGCCCTTATACTGCTCAAGAGCTGCATACCCAACGGTTCCAACTATATGCTCATCTTCGCGACCGTCGTCATAATATCTCATCGCTATACCGAAATCGAACATGCGCACATCCAATCCATTGTGGATCATTATGTTGGACGGTTTTACATCGCGGCATACAATCGGTGGATTGAGTTCATGCATTGTCTTAAGGATCTTGGCTATATTCCGTCCCACGATTGCAGCGCGTTTAGATTCCATGGAGCCTGATGTATCCAATATTCGATCCAGTGTTTCTCCGTCAAGGTAATCCATTACGAGATAGATATACTTTGATGTTTGAATCAGTTCAAGCATTGTCGGTACATCCGGATGCTTTATAGCCTTATGCAGTTCAAAGGATTCCTTGATATTGGCAATAACCGCGGGGTTAGCAAATCTGCCAATGTCCTCTACCTTTATAGCCACCTTCCTATTTTCACCCTCAACCGTCGCCAAATAGACGGTGTGGGATCCAGCCGCAAGAATTCGCTCCAGCTTATATTTGCCATCAATGACTGTGCCCAATTTTATCGGCGCAACAAGGGCTTTTGAAAAGATAAACGAAGGTGTCGGTGGAACAATGGGTGGTATTGGTGCCCATGGCGTTTTGTAGAATATTAACTTAGTATGCACTGCAAAAACAATTTCATCATCGGCTGCAAGCTGGTACTTCTTTCCGGGGTGCAGCTTTACGCTGTTGATATATGTCCCATTGGTCGAATTATTATCTACCAGGTACCACCTGCCATTGCCAAACACAAAGGTCGCGTGGTGCCGTGCCAAATACTTATTGTCCGCTCCGAAGTTCAAATCAGCCTCAATAGACCGTCCGACTTCAATTTGTGCTTTCTGCAATGTGATGGTTTTGCCTGAGGAACAAATGAACAATTTGAGAGTATCCGGATACAGTATGTCTGTAGCATCAGGATCTATCTTGATAACATCCTCATCTGTTTCGGCGGAACCAATCATCACTGTGTCCACGTCATCAATGGGCAAGGGAGAATATCCTTCATGCTTAACTTTACAGCACACAGAACAAACATATTTGTCGTCGCCGGTACTACGCTCTGCAAGAATATAGTTGTGGTTGCCTTGCTCACAATCCAATACAGTGGAGATATTCTCGTCAAGTTCACGAAGCATCATTGTTGCCAGCGTTTTCATGCCATTCGCATTTGGATGTGACCCATCAATTGAGTCATATGCCTTATGATATGCGGCTAAATCAATCAGCTTACAACCAAACCTGTTTGCTGTGCTTCTTATAATATTATTGTACACATCAATATGCACACCGCCATGCGCTACCGGAAATTTGAATCCCGGATTTGCCGACATGAAGGTTGTATTCAAAGTGCAGCAACATATTTTGGCATTGGGATAGTTATTTTGTAGCTTCTTGACCATCGTTTCATAGGCGCATGAGAAGTTCAACTCATTTTCATCACAGTACCCTATATTCCACGGTTCAGGTGTAACACCATACCCCCAATCGTTAGTTCCTAAATATACAATAATCACATCGGGCATCGTATCATACATGTGAAGAGCACTCGTTCTCTCATCGCTACACCCGGATGGGAACAGCTTCTCGGATCCGGGCAGTTGACTTACACGGCTCCCAGACCAGGAGTTGTTGATCAGCAACTCTGCGCCCAAGAGATTGATTATTTGCCCCCACCAGGTATCATTCATTTCTCGAACACCTGCTTTGGCGCAATTATCACCGGCAAAAAAGAGATTGTAACCTTCCGGATTGTATCCATCAAGTGTACTTATGGAATCACCCAAAATAGAAATCTGCTTTTTGAAAAACGGATTTTTTCTTTGCCAGCTTAGAAAGCGCAGCTGTTTCTCATAGCTATCAGCATTGTTCTTCCGCGTTGTATCAGGAAAACCTTCTCCTGATACGACCAGGCCTTTTACATCTTCTATAGTTGTATTCGTAGGCAGATGGCAAAAGCCCACAGTCACGTTTTCTATAGATTCTCCTGTGGGCAACACAATCTCAGGAAGATCATAGTACTGGCAATCCTCTAACAACTGATTTTCGAGCACATTAACAAATGTCCAGTAATTTTCTCCAAAACTCTTTTCAGAGTCCTTTTTTATTGCAAAAATGATATTCTTGAACTTTTTGCAATACTGTTTGCTTTCTATAACAGACTTGAATGCTGCAGCCACCTCGCGTGCTGGATTTTTGAATGCACCGCAACCGAAGGCTCCCAATATTATTGTGTCAACCATGTTATCCAAGGCTGCTTCCATAATGTTTGCGATACGGCTCTGATAGATACGCTTCAGCACCGTCAGATTCGTGTATTTACTCTCTCCGAGATAAGGAGCTGCACAGGTAATGACATCGACCCTGAACCACTCCTCGCGGGGCAGCATTTCCGGAACAGGCTTATCATCCTTAAACACCGTGACATCACGCGTATAGATCAAACGATCCGAATAAAAATGGTCCTGCATTCGGGCATGATAACCATAATAATCATTAAACAAATGGCTGGCTCTTAAGCAGGTATATAGATTGCTGCTCCGGCAAAGGCACTCCTCCTGCGTCATAGCGCCATTTTCAACCCCACCTCCGGGATTAACCGGATTGGCAAAGTTCAGAACAGCGACCCTACCGCCATTTACATATTTGCGAGCCTCTGCAAATGTCGTATTTGCGCTGACGGCAATGTAGCATTCCACCTCATCGGCTCGGGCGGCAGACTCAAAGTTTTCGTAATATATCTTTGATGCGTCAGCCGCTTTCTTCGTCTCATCACATAACACGCCCGCTGCCGAGAACGCTAATGTATCTTGAAATGAGGCAATCAAATCACTTCTATCCATATACTATACCTACTTTCTTTTCTGGAATCCTCCTCAATCTGAGTACTCCAACTATCACTGATTTGCTGATTGTTACACATTGCACTGATCGGAGCAGAGATGGTTTCATACAGAACCTGCGTTCCTTCACTATCTGCATAATAATTAACATCCCTATTTCGTGCAATGCCAAAATTTGCTGCTGTTTCAACTGCATCTATGTTGGCGTCGATGAACAGGAATTCCCATCCGGGCTTGTACATATATTATAGAGAAACCTAACTGGGATCTGGTCGCATACGAAGCGACATGTTTATCCCAGCAAGCTTTGATCAAAGGTAAAAAGAGCTTCATTGATCTCAAATATGTTGTAGTTCTTGTTGGAAATAAAATATTCGATGATAATGTCAAATTTACTGCTCCTTGAAAGAGCAAAGCCTGCCTTCATAAGCATATCTTTTGTTTCTTCCAGACTCAGTTCCAAAGCAATCGCAAAAGCAATGGTTGTTGGCTTACTCGGTCTGTAATGAATGTCGCTGCGGATCTTTGAAAACAGTTTGCGGTCAACATTCGCTTTTTTATAGCATTCCGCGTCAGTTAGTCCCTTTTCATCTATTTTACGCAGGAGCATTTGGGAAAAGCTCTCGTCAATCTGCTTTACGGCTTCTTCCAAGGTAACTGCTTTGGGTGTGGCAACAGTTTTAGCACATTGCGTCAGTATCTCTGCTGTGTCTTCGCCCGGCAAAATTCGCGTTTCAGCCAAAAGTGTGCCTTCACCCCGCTCGTCACTTAGCGTCCTGTTAAACTCAAAGTGAGCGTCTACATATTTATCATCTATGTAGGATGCTATATCCAAAAATAACTTTTCGCTAATCTGAAATGCGGATTTATCGAACACTACGATATATACCAACATATCATGCTCTATCAAAAAGGAACTGATTGTATCAACAGCAACCCGGAGAGCCTGATCTTTCGGATAGCCATGTACACCGCTTGATATAAGGGGAAACGCAACAGACTTGCAATTATTCTCCAGCGCAATCCTTAGCGACTCCCGATAACAACTCTCCAGCTGCTCTTTTTCACCGTTCTGACCGTCTTTCCATTTGGGACCGACTGTGTGTATTACAAACCTCGAAGGGAGCTTATATGCCTTTGTGAGCTTCGCTTGACCAACCTTGCATCCGCCAAGTTTCATACACTCCAAAAGGAGGTCTTTGCCTGCGGCCTTATGAATTGCGCCATCGACTCCGCCGCCACCGAGAAGTGAGGGGCTTGCTGCATTTACAATTGCGTCGCACTCTATTTTTGTGATATCATTCCTTACTATTTGAATTGGCATTTCTTTCTCGTCTCCGTTTCCTTCGGGGATGTTTCTTTTGTCACGATACCGGAGTCAAAAGCACCGCTAGGCTGTAATTGTCAGAATAGTTTGAATGTGTAGGAACCTCTAGCTGTGCTTAGTGGTGACCAAAGAGCGTTATGAGCAAAAATCCGCCTGTTTGAACGTAGCGAGTTAAGGATTTTTGCGAATGCCCTTAGCTGTTTAGTCAACGCTTAACACAACTTGGTTCCGGAACCTTGAAAACAATTCAGACAATTTCAGACAGATGGGGCTTTTGACCCCAGTATCTCGTCACGACCAGCGTCCCTCTGTCACGCTATATCCTCCCGACCATGACAAAAGGAACGTCCCTCTGGCACCCAAACAAATTATATTTCTGAATGTCAACACAGGTTTCTTTATCAAATACAAATTTTACGACCCACGGCATTAATTGCCTTATCTCATTAAAATCAGAATATCCAAATTTCTTATCATAATAATTAACAATTGTACTTAAGGCAGTACCATGACTTCCCACAACAATATTCTTCCCTTTAAATTTTTCTACAATATTCTTTAAAGCTAAAATATTCCTATCCTGCACCTCTTTCAAACATTCACCATCAGATAACTTATATTCAAAATCTTCCCATTGTTTTTTGCAAAAAGAATTAAAATCTTCAATCCACAGACTGTCCACTTTGCGTTCTCTAAATCCATCAATAATATCAATATTCATTTCTTTCTTCTCTGCAAATTCACGAACTGTATCAACTGCCCTTTTATAAGGACTAGACAATACAATTTGAATATTCTTATCCATTAAAAATTTAGTTACAAGTTTTCTATCCTTTAGACCTTTCGCAGATAATTCTCTCGTCATATCATCATGATTTTCATAATTTGGTTCTGCGTGTCTCACAAAATATACTACTGTTATCATTTTCCACCTCACCGTACAAAATCATTAAAACAATTGTCTACTTTGAACCCATGACAAAAACATCTTCTCATCTGGCAATTCATATGTATATTCTCTCAATGGAATAAAATTATCAATAATATCTATTACTTCCCGTAGTACTTCTTCCTTTGATTTCCCTGCAATATCTATCATAACTTCATTCGGCAACAGTTCCCTATTCATAATTACTTCATTTGAACGCTCCACATAGTCCGGCACATACAGACCACCTTCATGATTACGCCGATGTTCCATCTGCTTTTTTGTCTGCTCTATGTCACTTGATACTAACTTTAAGGTAATAAAATCATATCCCATAAACAGAGCCGGCAACTCTCTCGTTCTTATGTCATCAAAATCCAATCCAACAATATTCCTAAGCCCTTTATCATGGAAAAATTTCAACTGTAATAACACATTTTGCCAGCACAGTTCTTCTTCATATATACCAATATCCTTTACATCCTTTGGAACCATGAATTCAGGCACCATATTCTGCTCCAAATATACACCTTCATAATGTTGATATAATTCCTTTGCCAGTGTAGTTTTCCCTACTGCACTCGGACCAATTATAAATATGTAATCCATCATATTCTCCTCTATAACACTTTTTCCATATATCCACAGGTAAATGGAAAGAAATCAAATTTCTGTGTACCTATATGCACAAATCCATAAGACTCATACCATTTTCTAAGTACCATATTTTCTTCCACAATTCCAATATTCATCTTCTTACAGCCTAATTTCTCTGCAATTTCAAATGCATGGTTCAATAACTTTTCCCCTATGCCCTTATGTCTGTTTTCCGGAAGCACACATACATTATTCAGTTCGCACTCCTGGTTCTCCTGCAATAGCAGTGAATAATATCCTACAATTTTGTCATTTTCATAATAAGCATACATCGGTCTGTGTTCTCCATTCAGATGCCAGTTTAATCTCTCTTCCGTTGTAGCAAATGCTGTAAATCGTGGTGCATTTTCAGCTGTGAAACCCAGTTCGTCAGCTACTGTTTTAAAGCTTTCGCAGATAACTTTAACACATTCGACAAGCTCATTTTGTTGCACTTCTTTTATCATATACCTATCACCTTACATTTCTTAATTTATCAAGTCTCTGCTGAAATCCACACTCTCTTTTGCGACAGAATGCGCACGAATATTCACCCAATCCACATTATCCCCTGCATAATCATTTATATGATAGTGGCAAACATACACAATGTTCAGCAAAAAAACTCTTTAATTATCTGTATAACGATATCGTCATAAATTTATACAATGTTTGCATTTATCTCCTTCACAATGTCCACTACTGTTATCTGACCGTCAACCAGCATCTCACAGACTTCATTTTCTATATCAGACTGCTTGCTTTCCCAATAAGTTTTTGCAAGCCTTAAATTTTCTTCTTTATCTGTCTGCCCTTTGAAACATTTTGTAGCATCACCAATGAAAGAATTCCCCTTTACTTCCAACTTTACAATATGATACGTCGGGCGACCAATTCTTGCAAAGAATTCTCCCCATCGTTCCGCCTCTTCTAATGTTTTCGAAACATACAAGCAACTCATTCGTGATGGATATTGTGGATAATACTTCTGCCGTACTTCTTCCAACGCCAGTTCCCGCAAAGCAACCGATGTATGGTGTTCTAAATTATCAGCCTCATATTTATCAGGATTTGCGTAAATATCATTTACAATATCAATTTTTTCGTAAACTCTTTGATATACTCCGCTATGATGTGTCTCATCAAATATAATCTGTTCCCCTACATGCATAGGCTTTTCTGTCACTACATGATATGTATACATTCTAACACAACCTCTTTTCCTCAAAGTTTATTTCTTCTTCCTTGAAGTTCTTATTTTTCTAGCTCCAACAAAAGTTCATCTAATTTATCCTGCAAATAATCAGCCGGATCTTCCTGTCTATCTTTTAATCTATTCATTTCAATCAAATCCTTGGTTTCTAATAACAGAATTAGTTTTCCATTTTCTCTTAAACATCCTTTTGCCGCCCAACGGGCATTATCATCATATCCATTAGCAGCTATCATAATACCAACACTACGCAAAGCCTTTGAATATAGATATTTTTCAGTAGTATATATTTCTTTTTGCGTTACTTTGCCACTATAATTTTTAAATTCAAAAATAACATATTTCGAGTTAAAATACCGTTCAAGTATTGACCAAAATGTTTTTTGATTTCCATCCTTGATTCGGCATAACAGGTCAAATTTATATAATTCACTATTCGATTTTTGCTGTTCTTTCCATAATGCTAAATCGTCTGAAAAAATATTCTCCAAAAGCTTATGACATAATATCTCATACTTTCTTGCCATAGGATTTCCTGCTTGACATAAATCCATTTCTTTAATTAATGATTCTGTATAATCGTCATGTTGCAAGCTATTTATCTCAATAGCTCCCTCGCTAGGTTCAATATCTTCTACTGAATATGGTAATGTTGCTATTAATTCGTTGCGTAAGCGAGCATTATCTCGTACAGCAAATAGCAAATTTGAAATATCTATCAACACCAAATCAGAATATTTATTTTGGTACTCTTCTCTCCTTTTTTCTTCAATACTTTGTGCCGTTACTAATACTGGTAACATCCCATTAGATTCAGCTTTTACATGAATCTGATGCATTGCTCTTTCTGTAACTTGAGCATATTTGACTTCAACACAGTACTTTCTACCATCCTTTTCAGCGACAATATCAATATCACCTTTATTCTGTTCTAATACAACATTTGAAGCTGTAGAATATTCTGCTTCGCTAAATATTTTTTCAATACACTCTTCAAATCTTTTATAATTGTTTATTTCATTACTCACTGAATTTGGCCTCCCACTTCATCTTACGACACTATTAAATAAAATTGTACCATAACACTCATTGTTTTTCATCCATATTCTTGGCAAAATTGCGCAAACAAAATTGTACAAAAAATATAGAGGCATATCACAATGATACACCTCTACACATAACACCATATTTACTTTAGGTTTAATCTTATATTGCCATCATACAACCAAATGTTTTTTCAAATATCCACTTTTTAGCATCCGATTATAAGTATCAATAATGTCATTCTTCTTTACAAAATCTAACGCTTCCTGGTATTCCATCCCTAGCATAAGCATATCCATCCTTACAGCATGTAAGTAATTTTCATACCAAGCCCACTCGGCATTCTCAGACAATTCACGGATTGTTGAACGAGATACAATCGGATGTATATCATAATTATCCGGATGACAGAAACTTTCCACAATATTTATATTCTCCTTCGGGGACGTTTCTTTTGTCACGATACTGGGGTCAAAAGCCCCGATAGGCTGTAATTGTCAGAATTGTTTGAATGTGTAGGAACCTTTAGCTGTGCTTAGCGGTGACAAAAAAGCGTTATGAGCAAAAATCCGCCTGTTTGAACGTAGCGAGTTAAGGATTTTTGCGAGTGACCTTAGCTGTTTGATCGTAAGCAGGTAATCATCCGTACCTTGACGCCTAAAAATAAGCCGTCCTTTCCGGGCGGCTTCAATGTTATTTTT
>CAKRUB010000030.1 GCA_934402375.1 uncultured Acetatifactor sp. | reverse complement strand
TCTTTCGTACTGATTTAAGTATATCAGATTCATTAAAAACTGTCCGAAAAAGTGTCTTAATTTATGAGACCATTATATAATACCTGTAGGACAAAGTACGGATATTTATGCGATGATAAAGGCTATGCTTGAGGAGATGGTGGAATATAGAAAAAAGAGAGAAAATATTGAGGTGCAATTAGAAAAGTATAGAAATATTGAGCAATATTATTGTTTATATGAAAAACTGGAAAATGAGGCAGAAAAGGGAAATTCAAAACAATGTGCAGCTATTCGGATGGTACTTCGAGAGGCGCAATTATATAAGAAAGTTAAAGATGATATTTTCGACGCTGAAATAAAAAAGGATTTGAAGAGAATTGGACAATGGAAAAGGCAATATTTTAATTCCTTTGAAAAGGATGATGCTAATAAGAAGCATTATCTTGAGTTGAAAAAGAAAGAACAGAACATTGAAAATGAGTTTAACTTAATATGGGATAAATTGGAAAATGTAATGAAGGAAAGGGGAAGAGAAAAAAGAAAGAATAGTAAAGAAACAATATTAAATGATTTATTATCAGCATGTGTTAAATTGCAGTCAAATGCAACATATTATGCAAGATCAGAGAATCAAAGAAATGACTTTATAAGAGATTTGCTAAAAATGGCGAAGTATGATGTAATAGATCAAGGCAGAAGAGGATTATCGTCTATTGGGAAATGCCCTGGTGAAGTTGATATTTTAATTGAAGAAGATGGTTTGCCTGTAACTATAATTGAAGCATTAAATCTGGACAGTCTCAATACCAATTACTTGGATAATCATATAGATAAAATCTACAGATACGATACGGTTGGAAATATGTTTAATATAATATTATCATATGTTAGTGTATTCGATTTTAGTAAGTTTTGTGAAAAATATTCCAAGCACATAAAAGAATATCAGTATATTTATCCTTTAAAATCAGTTGATGATGAATTTATGATTGAAAAATTTCCTTATTCAGATATTCGAGTAATGAAAACTCTTCATAATAGAAATGGTTGTGAGACTACTTTGTATCATGTCTGTGTGTTGATTAAATAATTGAGTTTGAGATGAGAGATGCAACTATGTGTAGTGTGAAATGTGCATTCAATCGAAATTATCCGACAATTACTCTATACACGTGATATACAAACGACCTCAAAATACCAGTAAATCTGCGGACACCTTAGAAGCTGCTATGACTGCTCAGGGGATTGTATAAAGCCTCAGAATTCAGAAAGCATAACCACCGGTCTGGCCGGTGGTTATGCTTATTCCCAAAGTGTTGCATGGGACAGGATTTCTCTGCTTACAAAGAGAGTTCTGTCCTTTTTTGTGTCACAGGTCCATTTGACCAGTGTGAGCTGGGGGCCGGTTAATTCCATGCAGGTGATGCAGCGTGGATGCACGCAGCTTCCGGTGTTCATGTAGGAAAGGTCGGAAGGGTTGAGTCTCGGCTTGTGCGTATGTCCGGTGATGAGAGGAATGCCGGTCGATAGGGCAAAGTCGGTCAGCCGTTTTTCAATCAGATCCTTGTGGCTGTAATTCTTTGCGGCGCTGGTCGGGTCAAGCACACCGAAGTGCTCCAGCGGACGCCAGAGATAGCGGACCAGAAAGCGGTTAAGCTTCCAAACGGAGGAATTCCAGAAGTCAGCCTGATGACCGTGAGTCAGGTAGAGCTGATGCCCTTCACAGTCCTTGAGAATCAGACTTTCGTGGAACTGAAGTCCGGGGAACAGTTCCTCGCAGCATTGCGTGTCCGTACAGAAATAGGTATCACAGACCCGGTCAGAATATCCGGGCTTCTTTTTTTCAAGATCATGGTTTCCGTAGAGCAGATAAAGGCGGTTGTGGCGGTAGAAGAGGGAGAGGAGCCAGAACACATTGTTGTGGATCTCGATGATCTGGCTCATCCTCCTGTTTTCCCAGAGCTCGTCGCCGTCACCGAGCTCGATATAGGTGAAGCCCTCTGCATAATAATGCTTCAGGGCAGTGAAGTAAAGATTTTGATTTTTCAGAAAATTATCGTTTGCTGTTCCGTTGCCCCGGTGGCAGTCACTGAAAAGGCAGAAGCGGCTGCAGGAGGTCAGCGGGAGCGTGGGGGCGTTTCGGAAAGCCCTTTGAAGACGGGAATGACTGCTCATTAATGTCTGGCTCCTTTCATACAGCGAAGGATGCGGCGGACGGCAAAGGGAAGCAGCTTATAGAGATATAAAATTTTGTCAAGTGTGCAGCAGAAATGGCGTGTCAGATGCCGGTACAGATGACAGGAAAGCCGGTTTGAGAAATTCACCCAGCGGATTCTGATGCGCCGCAGGAGCGAGACATTTTCGGGGCAGATAGGAGAGAGCGGGCAGCCGTCGGTATAGTGGATATGCGTGCGCGTACCGCGGCAGTGGAAGTACAGTGAGGGGACGTTACAGGCAATCAGACTGTTGCAGAAAGCCTCCTGCATGGCGGCATCGGGAAAACAGATGGAGACGTCCAGAGTCAGGTTGGATGGCTTGCTGTACATGCCGGGCAGAAAAGCCGTGAGCCACCATGTGCTCTTGCAGATTCTGGCGATGATCGTTCCGTTGTGGCGCAGTGTGAAGGACATCGGAAAATATTGTTCGGCATCCACGGTATGAAATAGAGCAGAAGATAATTCGGATTCGGGAAGAATACCATCGGCGCGATACACTCCGACCTCGGCGCCGGTGCTGACGCCGTATTGCCCCTTCCACAGCTCGATCAGCCATGTGGAACCATTGTAGTGGAAATAAACCGGAAGCGCGTCGAAGGACATGTTGAAATGAAAGGCGGCCTTATCAAAAAAGGCGCGGTAGCCAATTTCCCCCTGCCAGGCGTCATTGCGGGTGGATATGATGTCCCAGTCGCTGCTGTAGCAGTAGCCAAGTGGAGAAAGAATGTCAGAAATCAACCGACATTTTTCGGAACAGGTCATGTGTCGAATTACTTTTTCAACTTTTTTTTGCCGAATACAACTAAATAGTATACAAAACACAATGATTAGTAGTATAATGTTGATGAAATAATACATAAGAATCTCCTTTGACAATTTATTCATGGTATTGTATGATAAAATAATAGAGTCGTGACAGAAAAGGCTTGAATATTTTGCAAAACGTGGTACAATGGTACTAGATATATATGTGTGTTCAGGGGACGGTAAAAGATGAGAAAGATAAAAACGGTATTGCAAATGGGGATACTGCAGATTTTGTGTGTTCTGTTTTTCTGCGGTTTACTGGGGCAGACAGTGAAGGCGGCTGATGAGGATAAACGGGTTTTGTTCATCAGTTCTTATTCCTATGCATGGGATCAGGTGCAGATGCAGATTGAGGGATTTCAGGATGTATTTGGGGAAGACGTGACACTGGATTATGAATTTATGGACACAAAGCGGGTGGACACAGAGGAATCACTGCAGTTGTTCTATGAAAATCTTGCCTACATGATGTCCATGGTGGAACCCTACGATGTGATTATTCTGGGAGATGATGCAGCGCTGCAATTCGCGCTGAAATATAAGGACGATATTTTTGCGGGAATTCCGATGGTATTTGAGGGTATCAATGACGAGGAGCTGGCAGCAGAAGCAGTTGCAACCCAGCAGTTTACGGGAGTTCTCGAAAGACTGTCGGTGGAGAAGAATATCGAACTGGGACTTATGATCAATCCGAATGCAAAAAAGGTGGTTGCCATTCTGGACGACAGCATCACCGGAGAGGCAGAGAGAAAGCGCTTTTACAGCTATGCAGATAAATTTCCAGATCTGGAGTTCAGCGAGATCAACACCTCGGAATCAAAGAACTTTTCCATCCGCTACAGTCTTGGAAATTTGTCTGACGATACGATTCTGATATACATTGTCATGACGGAGGATGCGGATGGCAGGCATTATACGAACCAGCAGGCGATCCGGTTGATCGTAGAGTGCGCAAAGATACCGGCGCTGCGAATGGTAGAGGGCGGTATTGGTGAAGGTATTCTCGGAGGAAATGTGGTGTCGATGCATAAATCCGGAGAACTGGCTGCACAGATGGCGGTTGATATTATGAATGGCAAGCCGGTGTCGAGTATTGCAGTTGCAGAGGACAGCGCCCAGACCTATTGCGTTGATGCGCTCGCCATGCAGAAATTTGGCATAAAAATGTCTGTTCTGCCAGAGGGTACGGAAATCATTAACCGTAAAACCAGCTTTTTTGAGAGAAACCGGGAGGCGTTGATTCCGGGCTGTATTCTGATTGCGACGCTTGCTGTTGTGATTGTATGGGCAATGATCGATAATTACAGGCGACGCCTGCTTATGAATGAGCTGGAGAGTTCCAGAAAGATCATGGAGTCTGCGTCACAGCATGACTTCCTGACAGGAATCCCGAACAGAAGTAAGTTTATGGCAGACCTTGAAGCTCTTGTAGAAAAGAAGAAGCCTTGTACGGTTATCATGATTGACATCGATGACTTTAAGAAGATTAATGATACGCTGGGGCATACAGCGGGTGATGAAGCGCTTACCCAGGTGGCTGCCCGGTTGAAGGAAATGGAATCCCAGATATTGACGCCATACCGGTATGCCGGTGACGAGTTCATAATTATTCTGGAGAGCAGCCAGAGTAAGATTGTGGAAAAGACTGCATACCAGTGTCGTCAGGTGTTTACTTCTCCGTTCACACTGAACGGGAACAAGGCAAAGATCTGCGGCAGTATTGGTATCGCTTCCTACCCGAAGGATACGGAGAATGTGGAACAGCTCATTATTGATGCCGATGATGCAATGTATCAGGTAAAGAAGAACGGGAAGAACGATTTCGCATTCTATTCTGCAAAGAACTAGACAGAGATAAAGAGAAGTGCGCTGAACAGGCGCACTTTTTCTGCGTATAGGTGTAGCATTCTTGCGGGAAAATTGATATAATCAATAAGTCTATACACCGAAAACGGAAGCGGCAGGGGAGAGCAATGGCAGGAAAGAAGGTTTATGCAGTCAAAAGAGGGAAAAAAACAGGAATCTTCTATCAATGGGAGGAGTGCCGGAAGTCTGTAGACGGCTATCCCGGTGCAGAATACAAGGGCTTTCCCACTGTGCAGGAGGCGAAGAACTATCTCGGTATTACAGACGAGGAAGACAATGACGTACCGCCTGCGGGAGAGACATCCGGGAAAAAGCTTTTGGCATATGTGGACGGAAGCTATGATGACACCTTGAAAAAATATGCCTTCGGATGTGTTTTTATTCTTGCGGACGGACGAATCTATACGCAGTACGGAAACGGTGATAACGAACAGTCCCTGCAGCACCGGAACGTCACAGGAGAGATGCTGGGGGCGATGTATGCGGTGAAGACGGCAATGCTGAATGGATTTCAGCGGGTCGAGCTTTGCTACGATTATCAGGGCATAGAGAAGTGGGTCACGGGCGAATGGCGCTCCAAGACAGAACTGACACAGAAATACGCGAGAGCTATGAGGGAGTGGAGCACCAGAATCAATATCAGCTTCACAAAAGTGGCGGCACATACCAATGTAAAGTACAATGAGCTGGCAGATCAGATGGCAAAGCAGGGGCTGCGCGAGGGAAACGGTATTCCGAAGGTATGCCGTCTGGAAGAAATGAGTGAATACGATGGAAAATAAAACAAGATTAAACAAATTCCTTGCGCATGCCGGAGTCTGCTCCAGACGGGATGCGGATAAACTGATAGAGCAGGGAAGGGTTCTCGTCAACGGCAAGCTGCCCGCGCTTGGGCAGACCGTGAGCGGGGCAGACCATATTACAGTGAACGGCAAGCCCATTCAGGGAAATAAAAAAACAGTTGTTTTGGTATATTATAAACCGATAGGAGTTACCTGCACGGAGAGAGATCCCCACGCCGAAAAGAAATTGGCGGATATGATACACTACCCGGTCAGGGTCACATATGCCGGCAGGCTGGACAAGGATTCGGAGGGACTTTTACTGCTGACCAATGACGGCGAGCTGATTCAGGGGATGATGAGAGGGGCAAACCGTCATGAAAAGGAGTATATTGTCAAAGTCAATAAAGAAATAACACCTGATTTTTTACAGAAAATGAGTCAGGGGGTCTATCTGGAGGAGCTGGATATCCGAACACGGGAGTGCAGGACAGAAAAAAACGGAAAATTTACCTTCCGGATTGTGCTGACACAGGGGGTAAACAGGCAGATCAGAAGGATGTGCGAGGCATGTGGCTACAAGGTTTCCAGCTTGAAACGTGTCAGGGTGATGCATGTGAAACTGGAAAATCTGAAGCCGGGGGAGTACAGGGAGCTTTCCCAGACGGACATTGAGCGCCTGTACCGGGATTGCGGAATGCAGATTAAAAAAGAGTGATAGGATGGGTGAAGTACAAGATGCAGTCTGAGACCATGGAACGAATCAAATATTTAGTGGATACACTGAACAAAGCGGCAAAGGCATATTATGCGGAAGACAGAGAAATCATGAGTAACCGCGAATACGATGCACTGTATGACGAGCTGCAGAGTCTGGAACAGGAGACGGGGATTGTACTGACAAACAGTCCGACCGTCAGCGTCGGATTTGAGGCGGTGGACGAGCTGCCGAAGGAACGGCATGAGAGTCCTATGCTCTCTCTCGGCAAGACGAAAAGCCGTGAAGAGCTGCGTGACTGGCTGCAAGGAAAGGCTGCAATTCTAAGCTGGAAGCTGGACGGACTGACAATCGTGCTGACTTATCGTGACGGAAAACTTGCAAAGGCAGTCACGAGAGGAAACGGGGAGATCGGAGAAGTCGTTACCAACAATGCCAGAACCTTCAAGAATATCCCGCTGTCCATTCCCTTCACCGGCGAATTAGTTCTGCGCGGGGAAGCGGTGATTACCTATTCGGATTTTGAGAAGGTGAACGCGGAGATTACGGACGAAAAGAGTAAGTATAAAAACCCAAGGAATCTGTGCAGTGGTTCGGTGCGCCAGTTGAACAATGAGATCACGGCGAAAAGAAATGTGCGATTTTATGCGTTCAGTCTGGTAAGCGCGGGAGAGACGGATTTCCATAATTCGAGAGAGGAGCAGTTCCGGTTTCTGGAGAAGCAGGGCTTTGAGGTCGTTGAACATTATCTCGTGACGGAGGCTGATATACTCGACAGGATCGACTTCTTTGAGAAGAAGATACAGAATTTTGACATCCCGTCGGACGGACTTGTGCTGACCTATGAGGACATTGCGTATGGACAGTCGTTAGGCAGGACAGCGAAATTTCCCAGACATTCGATTGCGTTTAAATGGGCGGATGAACTGCGGGAGACGACACTGGAGGAAATCGAGTGGAGTGCCAGCAGAACCGGACTGATCAATCCGGTGGCAATTTTTGAGCCGGTAGAACTGGAGGGCACGACCGTAAGTCGTGCGTCAGTTCACAATATCAGCATCTTGCGCAGCCTGAAGCTGGGAATCGGCGATAAAATTACCGTGTATAAGGCAAATATGATTATCCCGCAGATCGCCGAAAATCTGACCTGCAGCGATAATGTGGAGATACCTGCCGTATGTCCTGTCTGCGGCGGTGCGACGGAGATCCGGCAGGTGAATGAGGTGCAGTCCTTATATTGCACCAACGAAAAATGTGCCGCCAAGCGCATCAAGTCTTTTACCCTGTTTGTGAGCAGGGATGCGATGAATATCGACGGACTGTCCGAGGCAACGCTGGAAAAGCTGATCGATATGGGCTTTATTCATGAATATGCGGATCTGTACCATCTTGACAGATATCAGGACAGGATTGTGGAGCTTGAGGGCTTCGGCGAAAAATCCTATCAGAACCTGATTGCAAGCATAGAGGCGTCCAGAAAGACGATTTTGTCGAGGGTGATCTACGGTCTGGGAATTGCAAATATCGGCGTCGCCAATGCGAAGATGCTCTGTCGGTATTTTTCCTACGATCTCGAGCGAATGCGCAGCGCCGATGTGGAGACATTGAGCGCGATAGAGGGGATCGGAGATGTCATTGCATCGGCGTTTGTGGACTACATGAAGGATGCGGATAACCAGCAGAAAATCGATCATCTGATGCCGGAACTCACACTGGAGGTGCCGGTCGTGGAGGAGGGAAGCCAGACGATGCAGGGCTTGAACTTTGTCATCACCGGCAGCCTGAACCACTTTGGGAACAGGAGCGATCTGAAGGAACTGATTGAGGACAGAGGCGGAAAGGTGACAGGAAGTGTCACGGGTAAGACGACTGCCCTGATCAACAATGACGTGACTTCGACCTCCTCAAAGAATAAGAAGGCAAAGGAATTAGGTGTTCCGATCCTGTCAGAGGAAGATTTTCTCACAGAATATGGAATTGCGTATTAAAACGCGGAAAGAGGAAAGACATGCCGATTAAGACACAGAGCGATCTGCCTGCAAAGGAGATTCTTGAAAATGAAAATATATTTGTGATGGACGAATTTCGGGCAATGCATCAGGATATCCGTCCGCTGCAGGTACTGATACTGAACAATATGCCGGTAAAGCAGGATACGGAGCTGCAGCTGTTGCGCGCGCTGTCGAACACGCCGCTGCAGGTGGATGTGACCTTTATGAATGTCAGGAGCCACACCTCTATCAACACCTCTGCCAGCCACCTGAACAAGTTTTATACCTGCCTCGACGAGATCAGGGACAGGAAGTTCGATGGTATGATTGTCACGGGGGCACCGGTTGAGGACATTACCTTCGAGGAGGTGGACTATTGGGAGGAGACCTGCGAGATCTTTGACTGGGCAGAGACACATGTCACGTCAACCCTGCATATCTGCTGGGCGGCGCAGGCAGGCTTTTACCATTATTATGGGATCAATAAAGAAAAGCTGCCGGCGAAGCTGTTCGGGATTTATGAGCACAAGGTAGCTAACCGCAAGATTCCTCTTGTCAGAGGCTTTGACGATGTCTTCCTTGCACCCCACAGCCGCCATACAGAGACGCCGTCTGAGGCAATCCATGCCTGCAGGGAGCTGACGGTGCTGGCGGAGTCGCCGGATGCGGGCGTGTTCCTTGCGATTGCGGAGGACGGCAAGAAGATTTTCGTGACGGGACACCCGGAGTACGACCGATATACGCTCGACCGCGAATACCACCGCGATCTGGACAAGGGACTGCCGATCCAGCTTCCGTACAACTATTATCCGAAGGATGATCCGAACGAACGCCCGTTGCTGCAGTGGCGTTCCCACAGCAATAATCTATACAGTAACTGGCTGAATTATTATGTATACCAGATCACACCTTATGAACTTTAAGGAGTATAAGGAGCGGGGATGAGAAATACAGACGAAACGGAATACATTGTCCTGAACAGAACCGAAGATGCGGAAGAATCGGAGACAGGCAAAAAAAGCACGGAGAATCAGCAGAAGCTTTCCCAGTATCGGTATTTTGACTGCGAGGCAGTTCAGAAGAGCATGAACCTTACGGTGGCGGAACTCAAGAAGGCAAAGAAGGTTCAGGAACAGAAGCTGGTTGCCCTTACGGACATCAATGCCGGCTATGCTGACGAATTAAATACTATGGTTTGCGAGGTATTTGGCGAAGCGACAGAGGGAAGAAATGTTTTTCCGGTGCATATTGTTTTTGACAGGAATAAGATACTCTACGCGGAGTGTAGTTGTTCAGAGTGCAGAAAGCACTATTATTACAGATTCTACAGAAGAGAATATTGCAGCTATCTGGTTGCTTTTTTTGAAGCGGTCAAAGAGAATCTGAAAGAGAAAAACCTTGGCGATGCGACGGATAAGCTGGCGGCAAGACTGATGCATGCTTTCTCCGAGAAGCATGCCAACGCGGTTGTCTCGGACACGGTCGGCAGGGAGGAAAGCCTGATCCTGCAGCCGCGGCTATGTAAGAAGAACGGAGAACTGACAGCCTCCTTTAAGGTGGGAGAAAAGAAGCTGTTCGTTGTGAAGGATCTGTTTCAATTCTATGACGACGTGAGGGAGTCGCGCAGCAGTATGTACGGCTCGACAACACAGCTCAATCACCGGCTTGAAAACTTTACGGAGGAAGGGCGGAGCTGGATCGCGTTCATCGGTCAGGTCGTGAAGGAGGAGCAGAATTTCTCCAGAAGACTTGTCGAGGCAGACGTCTATTCGCGCAAGGCATCGGCAAAGAGCGGTGAGCTTGCGCTCTTTGGCTGGAGACTGGACGAATTTTACAGACTGATGGGCAGCCAGAGTGTAGAGTATGAGAATCGGGATGCCGAAAAGAAGGAAAAGCGGCAGCTTTGCGCCGTGGAGCAGAATCCAAGGATTACCATGACGATCCGGAAAAACCGGCTCAGCAGCAGACTTGTCTTCCATGGCATAGAAGTGGACTGTCGGATGCCGGAGCTCTATGAGGGCAGCAGAACCTTTTACTATATCGGACAGACAGGACTGTGCAGGGTGCAGGAGGAATTTGCGGGTAAGATCAGGACGCTTGCGCGGTTCTGCAATAACGGGTCAATGAGCTTTCAGGTGGGTAGAAACCGGCTGGCACAGTTCTATTATAATGTCCTTCCACAGCTTGAGAATGTGGTTGACATCCGGGAGGAGGGAGCGGAGGAGATCGCCTCCTATCTGCCGCCGAGGGCAAAATTCACCTTTTATCTGGACGCGGAAGAGCATGATATGACGTGCCGGATCAAGGCAAAATATGGGGACAGGGAGTTTTCGCTTCTTGAGGAGGGCGAGGAGGACAGCTTTTTCAGGGATGTCCAGAAGGAGAACGAGATTCTGTTTCTGGCAAGACAGTGGTTCCCTTATGTAGATGCTGAACAAAGAGAACTTAGCTGCGGACAGGACGAAGAACAGATGTATAAGGTTCTTGATCAGGGTGTGGAAGCGTTGCTCGGTCTCGGGGAGGTGCAGTGTACCAGACGTTTCAGCGGGATGAACATTGGCAGAAGGGTGCGCATATCCGTAGGGGTATCGGTGTCGAGGGATCTTCTGAACCTTGAGGTCTCGACGCAGGATGTTCCGTCGGAGGAGCTTCTGGAGGTGCTGAAAAGCTATCGGGCAAAGAAGAAATATCACCGCCTGAAAAACGGAGATTTCTTAAGTCTCGAGGAGGAGTCGCTGGCGACGCTCGAGGAAATGATGAACGCCCTGCGGCTTTCGCCGAAGGAACTGCTCAAGGGAAAGGTAAAACTGCCGCTGTACCGCGCACTCTATCTGGATAAGCTGTTAGAGAAGAATGAGGATATCTATAGCAACCGCGACATCTATTTCCGGGAGCTGGTCAAGAATTTCAAGACGGTCAAGGATGCAGACTTTGAGGTGCCGGATTCCCTGCGGAAAATCATGCGCGGCTATCAGCGGATGGGTTACCGCTGGTTAAGGATGCTCGAGGAATACGGTATGGGCGGCATCCTCGCCGACGACATGGGACTTGGAAAGACCTTGCAGGTCATTGCCGTCCTGCTCGCTGCAAAGCAGGAAGGCGGAAAGGGTGTTTCGCTGGTGGTGACGCCGGCCTCGCTGGTCTATAACTGGGGTGAGGAGCTGCAGAGATTTGCCCCGGAGCTCACCAGCTGTACGATTACGGGAAGCCAGGAGGAACGAGCGGAAAAGCTGTGTCATTATAAGGATTATGATGTCATTCTGACTTCCTACGACCTGCTTAAGAGAGATATTGCAGAATACGAGGGGAAGGAATTCCACTACCAGATCATTGACGAGGCACAGTATATCAAGAATCATTCGACCGCCGCGGCGAAGGCGGTGAAGGCGGTTCAGAGCAGAACGCGGTATGCGTTGACGGGAACGCCGATCGAGAACCGGCTCAGCGAGCTTTGGAGTATTTTTGACTATCTGATGCCGGGATATCTGTACGGCTATGAGGTGTTCCGCAATGACTTTGAAGCGCCGATTGTCAAGAATGAGGAGCCCGCGGCTTTGGAGCAGCTACAGAGGATGGTGGCGCCCTTTATCCTGCGCAGGCTGAAGGAGAATGTACTGCGCGATCTGCCGGAGAAGCTGGAGGAGAGCCGCTATGTGAAATTCGACGGTGAGCAGCAGAAGCTCTATGACGCGCAGGTCGTACATATGAAGCAGCAGATTGGGATGCAGAGCGCGGAGGAATTCGGCAAGAATAAGATACAGGTGCTCGCGGAGCTGATGAAACTGCGCCAGATTTGCTGTGACCCGGCGCTGTGCTTTGAAAATTATAAGGGAGAGTCGGCGAAGCTGGATGCCTGCGCGGAGCTGATACGGAGCGCTGTGGAGGGCGGACATAAGATATTGCTGTTCTCACAGTTTACCTCCATGCTTGAGGTGATTGCAGGACGACTCAGGCAGGAGGAGATCAGTTTTTACACGATAACCGGTGCGACACCGAAGGAGGAGAGAATCCGGCTGGTAAATGCATTTAATGCCGATGACACGAAGGTCTTCCTGATTTCGCTGAAAGCAGGGGGCGTCGGACTGAACCTTGTGGGAGCGGATGTTGTCATCCACTACGATCCGTGGTGGAACATTGCGGTGCAGAATCAGGCGACGGATCGCGCGCACCGCATCGGTCAGACGAAGAAGGTTGTCGTCTACAGGCTGATCGCCAAGGGGACGATCGAGGAGAAGATCCAGAAGCTGCAGGAGAGCAAGAAAGCGCTCTCCGACCAGATCATTCAGGGAGAGACCGGACAGCTCAGCGGCATGACAAAGGAAGATTTTCTCGCACTTTTGGAATAAATATCCAGTCTTGTCCATATACTTATAGAAAGGATTGCAAAGATCCGCTGAAAGGAGTAAGTTATGGCAAGAGGACAGCGTAAGACCATTGAGGAGAAGATCGCCGCGAAACAGGAGCTGATCGGCGCGCTCATGACCCGTGTGGAGTCAGAGAAGCGCGAGCTGGACGAACTGTTTGAGGAAAAGAAGAGAAAGGAGCTGGAGGCAGTCAGCGACCTGATCGCTGATACAGGACTGCAGCCTGACGAGGTTGCACAGGCATTGCAGGAATATGTGCGGACAAAGACCGCCGTAGCCTCTTAATAAAAAATACCTTCCCGGGCAGAATAGATGCCTGGGAAGGTATTTTTTTGTTGTAAGATTATGCGTCCGGTGTATCGGCTTTCAGATTTTTCTGAGCCGTGGAAAGCATCAGCTTGATCCGGTTCAGCTGATTGACCTCGCTGGCGCCGGGATCGTAATCGATGGCAACAATGTTGGAGGCGGGATAGGCCTTGCGCAATGCCTTGATGACACCCTTTCCGACAACGTGATTCGGCAGACAGCCGAAGGGCTGTGTGCAGACAATGTTCGGAACTCCGTCATGGATCAGTTCGATCATCTCACCGGTCAGAAACCATCCCTCACCCGTCTGATTTCCGATGGAGACGATCGGTTCTGCAAATTCTGCGATCTCCTGAATCGGTGTGGGCGGCGTAAAGTGCTTACTGCGGAGGAACTCCTTTGTGGCAGTGCTGCGCAGTATGTGCTCGATCGCCCAGATGCCGAGCTTTGAGTTTCTTGCGGTCTTTTTGCTCATGCCCAGATGATCCGCTTTGTACAGCTGGTTGTAGAAGCAATAGAGCATGAAGTCGATCAGATCGGGAACGACAGCTTCGGCGCCCTCGCTCTCCAGAAGCTCCACAAGGTGATTGTTTCCTGCGGGGGAGAATTTTACGAGGATTTCTCCGACAATGCCGACGCGCGGCTTCTTGATGTCAAGAAGCGGGATGCTGTCAAAGTCGCGTATGATCTCTTTGCAAAGCTTATTGAATTTCCGAAGGCTGATGTGCTTTGCGGAGACAAATTCCTGTGTCACCTTCAGCCATTTCTGATGTACAGCCTCAACGCTGCCCGGGGTTGCCTCGTAGGGGCGCATGCGGTAGATGCAGCGCATGAAGATATCGCCGAACTCCGCGCCGACCGCGGCACGGATCAGCATATCGGCATTCAGGTGGAAGCCGGGATTGCTCTCGATGCCGGCAAGATTCAGGGAGATGACCGGAATCTGTGCCATATCCGCCTTTTTCAAGGCGCGCCGGATGAAGCCGACATAGTTGGTTGCACGGCAGCCGCCGCCCGTCTGCGACATGATGATCGCTGTCTTGTTCAGATCGTATTTGCCGGACAGAAGCGCCTCCATGATCTGACCCACGACAAGCAGGGAAGGGTAGCAGGCATCATTGTTTACATATTTCAGTCCGACATCCACGGAATGCTTGTTGTCATTGTCGAGCACAACAAAGTGATAACCGCAGGCGTTGAATGCCGGTTCCAGAAGCTCAAAGTGGATAGGAGACATCTGGGGACAGATAATCGTGTAATCCTTGCGCATCTCCTCGGTAAAGGGTACCTTCACGATCGCTGAAGAGCGGATGGTGCGCTGCTTATGCAGCTTTTCTCTGACCTTGATGGCAGAGAGCAGGGAGCGCACACGGATTCTCGCAGCGCCGAGGTTATTTACCTCGTCGATTTTAAGGCAGGTATAGATTTTATCGGAGCCGGACAGAATATCGTTCACCTGATCGGTCGTCACGGCATCCAGACCGCAGCCGAAGGAATTCAGCTGGATCAGATCGAGATTGTCAACTTTTTTCACATAGCTTGCAGCAGCGTACAGACGCGAATGATACATCCACTGGTCGGAGACGATCAGCGGGCGTTCGGGATGACCGAGGTGGGAGATGGAGTCCTCCGTCAGGACAGCCATATCAAACGAGGTGATCAGCTCGGGAATGCCGTGGTTGATCTCGGGATCGATATGGTAGGGACGTCCTGCCAGCACAATGCCGCGCTTTCCGGTCTTTGCGAGATAGTCGAGCGTCTCTTCGCCCTTTTTCTGGATGTCCTTTCTTGCGGCGGCAAGCTCCTCCCATGCAGCCTTTGCCGCAGTGCGGACCTCACCGGCGGGCAGCTCGGAAAATTCCCGGAGCAGAGCCTGCGTCACGGTGTCGATGTCGCGGAAGGACATGAAAGGATTCCGCAGCCTCATCTGACCGCTCGAGATTTCTTCCACGTTGTTCTTGATATTTTCCGAGTAGGAGGTGACGATGGGGCAGTTGTAGTGGTTGTTTGCGCCCTCCACCTCGTCGCGCTCATAGAACAGGGCGGGATAGAAAATGAAATCGACACCCTGATTGATCAGCCATGTGACATGACCGTGGGCGAGCTTTGCGGGGTAGCACTCCGACTCGCTGGGGATGGACTCTATGCCGAGCTCGTAAATTTTCCGGTTGGAGCTGGGGGAGAGCACGACGCGGTAGCCAAGTCTTGTGAAAAATGTGTACCAGAACGGATAGTTCTCGTACATGTTCAGCACCCGGGGAATGCCGACCGTCCCTCTCGTCGCCTGTGTCGGATCGAGCGCGGGGTAGGAGAAGAGCCGCTGCAGCTTGTATTCAAACAGGTTGGGGACATTGTTTGCGTTCTTCTGTCCGCCGATACCGCGCTCGCAGCGGTTGCCGGAGATAAACTGGCGTCCGCCGGAAAAACGGTTGATGGTGAGACGGCAGCTGTTCGTGCAGCCCTTACATTTTGCCATGCTTGTTTCATATTGCAGACCGCAGAGCTTCTCGTAGGAGAGCATCGTGCTTTCCTGTCCATCCTCATAATGCTCTCTGGCAATCAGCGCAGCGCCGAATGCGCCCATGATACCGGCGATGTCGGGGCGGATCGCTTCGCAGTCAGCGATTTTCTCAAAGCTTCGCAGAACGGCGTCATTGTAGAACGTACCGCCCTGAACGACAATATTCCTGCCCAGCTCGGAGGCGTCGGATACCTTGATTACCTTGAAAAGGGCGTTCTTGATAACGGAGTAGGCGAGACCGGCGGAAATGTCGGCGACGCTCGCGCCTTCCTTCTGAGCCTGTTTTACCTTGGAGTTCATGAAAACCGTACAGCGTGTTCCGAGGTCGATCGGATGCTCGGCGAACAGGGCAGCCTTTGCAAAGTCCTGTACACTGTAATTTAATGATTTTGCGAAGGTCTCGATAAAGGAACCGCAGCCGGAGGAGCAGGCTTCATTCAGCTGTACGCTGTCCACGGTCTGATTTTTGATCTTGATGCATTTCATATCCTGACCACCGATGTCTAGGATACAGTCCACGGCGGGATTGAAGAACGCGGCGGCATAGTAGTGCGCAACAGTCTCTACTTCGCCGTCGTCCAGCAGAAAGGCAGCCTTCATGAGGGCTTCCCCATAGCCGGTGGAGCAGGAGCGGACGATGTGCACATCCTCAGGGAGCTGCTCATAAATTTCCTTCAGGGAGCGGATCGCCGTCTTTAACGGGCTGCCGTCGTTGCTGCTGTAAAAGGAATATAACAGGGAGCCGTCCTCACCGACGAGTGCAATTTTCGTCGTGGTGGAGCCGGCGTCAATGCCGAGAAATGCCTTGCCCTTATAGGAAGCGAGATCAGCGGAGGCAACATGGTGTCTGCTGTGGCGTTCGCTGAATTCCTCGTAGGCTGCCTTGTCGGCAAAGAGAGGTTCCATACGCTCGACCTCAAACTCCATTTTAATATCGGAGGAGAGCTTGTTTACCATTTCTTCCATAGTAAAAGCAACCTCCTCCTTCGCATTGAGGGCAGAACCGATCGCGGCGAAGAGGTGGGAATTGTCAGTGTCAATAATGTGCTCCTCGTCGAGATTCAGGGTGCGGATAAAGGCGACCTTAAGTTCTGAGAGGAAGTGAAGGGGACCTCCGAGAAAGGCAACATGTCCACGGATTGGTTTGCCGCAGGCAAGACCGGAGATCGTCTGGTTTACCACAGCCTGAAAGATGGAGGCGGCAAGGTCTTCCTTTGTTGCGCCCTCGTTGATCAGAGGCTGTATATCGGTTTTGGCGAAAACGCCGCAGCGCGCGGCGATCGCATACAGGGATTTATAATTTTTTGCATATTCATTCAGCCCCGAGGCATCCGTCTGGATCAGGGAAGCCATCTGGTCGATAAAGGAACCGGTGCCTCCGGCGCAGATGCCATTCATACGCTGCTCGACATTGCCGCCCTCGAAATAAATGATTTTGGCATCCTCGCCGCCGAGCTCGATCGCAACATCTGTCTTCGGGGCAAGCTCCTTCAGGGAGGTTGCAACAGCGATTACCTCCTGCGTGAACGGCACGCCGAGATGGTTTGCGAGAGTCAGTCCGCCGGAGCCGGTGATCATCGGGTGAAGGGTGAGATTGCCAAGCTGATGGTAGGCCTCGATCAAAAGGGAAGAAAGAGTCTCGCGGATATTGGCATAATGGCGTTCATAGTCCGAAAAGAGGATATTGTGGTCTGCGTCGAGAATGGCGATCTTGACGGTCGTGGAGCCGATGTCGATACCGAGAGTTACATTCTTGTTTCTGATTTCCATGCAAATACATCCTTCCTAACAAAAAACACATAAAGAGACGGTTTCACAGTGGTTCAGTGAGCCCGTCGACATAAATAGACATTCTAAGGTATTATACGACAACGAGGTTGAAAAAGCAACGAACAAAAGGTATGAAAATTCTATTAAAAAGAAATTGGTCGGTTTACTTATGGGATTGGGAATGATACAATGTATTCAGCTTTTTTGTTGAAAATGACATACGGAAAGGAACCGGAAAGAATGAGTAAATGGGAGAAGAAGTTCGGAAAATATGCCATTCCGAACCTGACTTTTATATTGATCGGCTGCTATGTGCTGGGCTATCTTCTGAAGGCGCTCGTGCCGTCGATGATGAGCTATCTGACGCTTGATCCGTACGCAATCCTGCACGGACAGGTCTGGCGGCTCGTGACATGGGTAATCTCGCCGCCGTCCTCCTTTGATATTTTTACAATTATCATGCTGCTTTTTTATCTGAGTCTCGGCAACAGTCTTGAGAGGGTCTGGGGCACATGGCAGTACAATGTCTATATTTTCACAGGTATTTTGCTCACGGTTCTGGGCAGCTTTGTGTGTATGGGGATATTTTATCTTGTATACGGCGAGGCGGCAGCGCTTGTGATGAAGGCGCTCTGCGCGTCCGGGGCATGGCAGTTCAGTACCTATTTCATCAATATGTCGATTTTCCTCGCGTATGCGGCAACCTTCCCTAATGCGCAGGTATTGCTGATGTTTGTCGTCCCGATAAAGGTAAAGTGGCTGGGAATCGTCTATGGGGGAATGCTGGTCTACGAGATGATCAGTTATTTCAGGATTGGTCTTTCCGCCTATGCGGAATACTGGTTCGGAGTGGCGGCAATTGCTGCATCCCTGTTGAATTTCCTGATTTTCTGGCTGAGATCCAGAAACCATATGCACTGGAATCCGAAGCAGATGAAGCGCAAGATGGAATTCCGGCAGGACATCAGGCGCAACCCGAACCCGAAGATCACGAAGCATAAATGTGCAGTCTGCGGCAGAACGGAGCAGGATGATCCGACGCTGGAATTCCGCTTCTGCTCCAAGTGCAATGGGAATTATGAGTACTGCCAGTATCATCTCTTTACACACCAGCACATTATCTGAGCATAGAGAAAGAGGGAGAGGATATGAGCCAGAAAAAGGAAATATTGTTTGCGCAGACGCTGGAGCAGGTGCGGCGTCTGGCGAAGGAACAGGGGAATTGCGTCAGCGAGGAGCAGGTGCGGGAAGCATTTGCGGAACAGGAGCTGAACGAAAACCAGATGCAGATGGTCTTTGACTATCTGGTAAAGCACAAGGTTGGAATCGGCCAGCCCATCGACCCGGATGAGTTCCTGACGGAGGAGGAAAGAGACTATCTGCAGGACTATCTCAATGAAATTGCAGCACTGCCGTCCTACAGCGCCGGAGAGCTCGAGGCGTTCACCATTTCCGCCATGGCGGGCGAGGCGGAGGCACAGCAGAAGCTTGTGCAGGGGTATCTGAAGGATGTGATAGACGTTGCAAAGCTCTACACCGGGCAGGGCGTTTTCCTCGAAGACCTGATCGGAGAGGGGAATGTGGCTCTGGCCATGGGAGTCGGTATGCTGGGCAGCCTTGAGAAGCCCTCGGAGGCGCAGGGGATGCTGGCAAAGCTGATGATGGATGCCATGGAGGATTATATTCAGGAAAATGCGGCAAGTGCAAAGACAGACAGGAAGGTCGCGGACAAGGTCAATCTGGTTGCAGACAAGGCGAGAGAGCTGGCGGAGGAGCTTCACAGGAAGGTGACACCTGAGGAGCTGGCGCGGGAAACAGGTCTTTCCCTGAAGGCAATTCAGGATGCCTGCCGGATGAGCGGTTTCAAAATCGAGGATATCGGAGGAGAAAATGAAGCAGTCAGTCTATGAGGACTATAAATACAGCATGCAGGATACGAACCGCGTCTATGTGGGCTGCAAATATACCTTTGCAGAGCTGCTGGAGGCGGAGGAGGTCATGTTCAAGCTCCGCATGATCGTCCAGAAGTACATAGCATCGGAGTATGACCCGGAGGATACGCTGGAGACACATCTTTATTATCTGAAGCCGGAGGATTTTCTTGTGAAGCTCTACCGGCAGATGAAGGCGAGGGTCAAGGTCAATGTGATCGAGGAAAAGCGGCATCTCATCGGCGGAAAGAAAAAGGAATATGTGACAAGGCAGCTCACCGTGGAAGAACTGGTAAAGATGACGAAGGAGGACAAGGAGGCCTGCGGTCTTGTCATTCAGGAACTGTCGGTGAGCAAGCTGGCATTGTTAGGGCTGTAGCATAGTAACAGTCCTGCTTTATGAAGGAATGCTATGAAAATTAATATAAAGGAGACAATAAATGAAAGTAGAAGATTTACAGGCGTATGAAATTCTGGAAAAGAGGGAGATCAAGGACATTGACAGTATGACCTATCTCTGCAGGCACAAGAAGACAGGAGCAAGGGTGGTTCTGCTCTCCAATGATGATGACAATAAGGTCTTTTACATCGGTTTTCGCACAACCCCGAAGGATTCCACAGGTGTTGCACACATCACGGAGCATTCCGTTCTCTGCGGCTCGAAGAATTTTCCGGTAAAGGACCCTTTTGTGGAACTGGCAAAGGGTTCCCTGAATACCTTCCTGAACGCCATGACCTATCCCGATAAGACCGTATATCCGGTCGCAAGCTGTAATGACAAGGATTTCCAGAACCTGATGAACGTCTATCTGGACGCTGTTTTCTATCCGAACACCTACCAGAACGAGGCGATTTTCCGACAGGAGGGCTGGCATTATGAGCTGAATGATCAGGACGAGCTGATATACAACGGTGTCGTTTACAATGAGATGAAGGGAGCGCTCTCCAACCCGGACAGTATTCTGTGGAGAGAGGTTTCGACAGCGCTCTATCCGCACACAACCTACGGCGTGGAATCCGGCGGCGATCCCGAGAACATTCCCGACCTCACCTATGAGCAGTTCCTCGATTTCCACAGAACCTACTACCATCCGTCAAACAGCTATATCTATCTGTACGGCAACATGGATATGGCGGAGAAGCTGGATTATATCGACAGGGAATACCTCTCCAAATACGATTACCTCGAGGTGGATTCCACAATTACGGAGGAGCCCTGCTTTGAGAAGCCAAACCGCCTTGTGAAGGAGATTCCGCTCGGAGAAGGGGAGAGTGCGGAGGAGAATACCTACCTTGCACAGTGTTTCTCGGCGGGAGACTGTCTGGACAGAGAGCTTGTCATTGCGATGAAGGTGCTCGATTTTGCACTCTGCACCGTGCCGGGAGCGCCCTTAAAGCAGGCGCTGATCGACAAGGGAATCGGCAAGGATGTTTTCAGTGTCTATGACAACGGCTGTAAGCAGCCCTACTTCGGCGTGGTGGCAAAGGGAACCTCCGCTGACAAGGAAGAGGAATTTAAGGCTGTCATCCGGGAAGTGCTGGAGGGCATTGTAAAGAACGGCTTCGATCAGAAAGCCCTGCTCTCTGCAATCAACCACGACGAATTCAAGTACCGCGAGGCAGATTTCGGCACGACACCGAAGGGACTGATGTACGGACTGCAGCTGCTCGACAGCTGGCTTTATGATGACAATAAGCCTTTCATCCATATCGAGGCGAACGCAACCTACGCAGCACTGCGCGAAAAGGCAAAGGAAGGGTATTTTGAGCAGATCATCCAGAAATACCTTCTGGATAACCCTCATTCCGCAACCATCGTTCTCCAGCCGAAGACGGGACTGGCCGCAGAGCAGGAACAGAAGCTGAAGGAGAAGCTGGCTGCAATCAAGAGCGGCATGAGTGAGCAGGAGCTTGACGATGTGCGCGCAATGATGAAGAAGCTGGAGTCTTTCAGAGAGGCGGAGGACAGACCGGAGGATATTGCAAAGATCCCGCTCCTTGGAAGAGAGGACTTAAAGCGCGAGGCGGCGCCTATTTATAATGAGATGAGAAAGCTGGGAGATACGCCGGCGCTGTTCCACGATCTGTTTACGAACGGCATCGGATATCTGCGCATGGTATTTACCATCAAGGACATTCCGGAGGAATATTTCCCTTACCTGAGCATCCTGAAGAGCACTTTCTGCAATATGAATACCGCACATTACACCTACGGGGAGCTGTGCAGCGAGATCAATCTTGCGACAGGAGAGATATTTGTGGCACAGAACAATTACGGAAATGTCGTCGATGCGGGCAAGTATACTATGACAATGGAGGTCTGCACAAAGGCGCTGTACGAGAATCTGCCCAGAGCCATTGAACTGATGGAAGAACTGATACTGACGACAGATTTCTCCGACACGAAGAGGATGAAGGAGATACTGGCGGAGAACGATTCCAAATTCCGCGACTTTGCAAATCAGGCAGGACATGTCATTGCCATCCAGAGAGCGCTTTCCTACGGCAGCGTGAAGAGTGCCGTGGATGAGGTACAGAACGGTGTGGATCAGTACCGCTTCAACTGTGGGCTTGAACAGGATTTCGAGACGAAAAAGGACGAGATCACCGCAAAGCTGCAGATGCTCTGTAAGATGATCTTCCGGCCGGAAAACCTGATGATTGATTTTACAGGTGATGCGGCTGCACTGGAGGAGCTTGCGGGACCGGTCGAAGCGTTTAAGAGCAGACTGTACACCTGTGAGGTGCAGAAGGAGGCATATGAGCCGAAGACAGAGAGGAAGAACGAAGGTCTGACCACCCCTAATCAGGTTGACTTTGTCTGCCGCGCAGGAAACTTCCTGAACAAGGGACTGCCTTACACCGGCGCATTGAACGTGTTGCGTGTGATGATGGGCTATGAGTATCTCTGGGTCAACGTCCGTGTCAAGGGCGGCGCATACGGCTGCCTGTGCAATTTCTACAGAGACGGAGGAAGCTATTTCTGCTCTTACCGTGACCCGAATCTGGCACAGACGATTGACGTTTTCGAGAAGGCAGTGGACTTTATCGCAAATTATCAGGCGGATGAGCGCACAATGACAAAGTATATCATCGGTGCGATCAGTGATCTCGATACACCGCTCACGGCAGCAGGAAAGGGAAGACGTTCCAGAGAGCATTACATTACGGGACTGACCTATGAGATGATGCAGGAGGCGAGAAATCAGGTGCTGGATGCAACGCCTGAGGACATCCGCGGACTTTCAAAGTATATCAAGGCGTTTATCGAGGATGACTATCTCTGTGTTGTTGGAAATGAACAGATGATTAAGGCGGAGAAAGATAAATTTGGAAAAATTGAGAACCTTTTTTAACTGTTGTCGTCTATATAGCTGAAGAGACCGGCGTATAGACTGGTCATGAGGGAGGATAAACTTATGAAAAGGATGACAGGTATTTTTCTGGCGGTCGGCATGGCGTGTGCTCTGCTGACCGGCTGTGGGGCAGCCAGTTCTGACAGCTTCGATAACAAGAGTATGTCCTGTGTGACAGAGATGGGGGACTATTCCGACTATGACTTTGACGGAGACACCGGGTGGAGTGGTAATTCCTATGCCTCGATGGAAGGGTCAATGGGAGAGGTTCCTGCATCGGAGAGCGTTCAGGCGAGGACGGACAGAAAGCTGATCCGGAATGTCAGCATGGATGTCGAGACAAAGGAGTATGACCAGCTCATGCTTTCGCTGGATGCGAAGGTGGACTCGGTCGGCGGGTACATAGAGAACATGGAGTCCTACAACGGAAGCAGCTATTCGGGTTATCAGAATGCCCGTTATGCGAACGTGACGATCCGTGTGCCGCAGGATAAGCTGGACAGCTTTCTGGAATCCATATCTGGAATCTGCAATGTCATCCGGCGTTCGGACAGCGTGGATGATGTGACGCTGACCTATGTGGACATGGAGAGCCACAGGGATATGCTGAAGGCGGAGCAGAAGCGTCTGCTTGAACTTCTGGAGCAGGCGGAGTCGATAGAGGACATTCTGACGATCGAGAGTCGCCTGACAGATGTGCGCTATCAGATCGAAAGCATGGAATCACAGCTGCGCACGATGGATAATCAAGTGCAGTACAGCACAGTTTCCGTCTATATCTCTGAGGTAAAGGAGCTTACACCTGTCGTGACGCCGGAGAAATCGGCATGGGAGAGGATTACAGAAGGCTTTATGAACAGCCTCGAGAGCGTGGGACACGGACTGTCAGAGTTCGGAATCTGGCTGCTGATTCATATTCCGCAGCTTGTGATCTGGGCGATCGTCATTATTGTGATTGTGCTGCTCATCAAGAGACGGCGCAAAAAGAAGGCGGCGAAGAAGCAGGCGGCGATGCGAAATGCGGCGATGCCGACTGGGCAGATGAATGTGGCAGCACAGAATTCTGGGGCGCCGGCGGCACCAGCGGTGCAGGGCACGGAGGATACTTCTGCGCAGAAGTAAAGGGTATTTCACAAGTGACGTTGCACAGGATGCACAGACCACCGCAGGCACGCTTTCGCTACCTTCCGCACGCAACGGTGCGTAAGTCTCCCCGATACGGAGACTAAGCACCGGCGGCTCCAGAGTGCGCTGCTTGTGGTCAGGTGCATCCTGTGCAACTGTTTACGGAAAGCTGTGAGTTTTGCAATCGGAAGTGACAGAGGAGAGAAGATGCCGGATATATGTGAACGGATAAGGGCGGAGTTATTTGAGATGCAGGATGTGGAATATCGGGATTTTCAGTCGAAGCTGATCCCGAATGTCCCCAAGGAAAAGGTTATCGGTGTCAGGACACCGCAGCTGCGGAAATTTGCCGGACAGGTGGCGAAGGAGGCGCAGATCGGACAGTTCCTGGAAAGTCTGCCGCATTCCTATTATGAGGAAGACAATCTTCATGCGGCGGTGATTGAAAAGATAAAGGACTATGGGGGCTGTCTTGCCGAGGTGGAACGCTTCCTGCCCTATGTGGACAACTGGGCGACCTGCGACATGTTTGCGCCAAAGGTGTTTGAAAAGCACACCGGAGAGTTGGAGAATGTCATCCGACGCTGGCTGGAATCGGGCAAGACCTATACCATCCGCTTCGGCATTGATATGCTGATGCGCTTTTATCTGGGAGAGCATTTCCGGGAGGAGCAGCAGGAATGGATTGTGCGGGCATGTAATGATGAGTATTATGTGAAAATGGTTGTCGCGTGGTATTTTGCCACGGCGCTTGCAAAGCAGTACGAGACGGCGGTCACGGTGCTGGAGCAGGGGCGGCTCGATGTCTGGACGCACAATAAGACGATCCAGAAGGCGAGGGAGAGCTACCGCATCACGCAGGAGCAGAAGGAATATTTAAAGAGCTTGAAGAGAAGGGAAGAATGAAAAATTCTTCCTTTTTTGTGTAACGTTTTTTAGAATATAGGCATTAATGCATGCCAATTCCTTTTACGGGCATTATGAGCCGAAAGGAAAACTGACGCAGATCCGGCTGAACGGGTTTGTGATCTGGGATCAGGGGCAGGTGATTACGCAGGAGGTGGCAGCGGTTTATGCCTCGAGACATCCCTATATCGGAGACATGCCGGCAAACGGCGGTACGGTGACGGCTCTGGGAATGGTAGAAACGCTGGGAAACTTTAAAAATGAACTTCAGACGACAACGGCCCCCTATGGCTGGACATTGCTTATGGAAAATGACTATTCTGCGGAGAGCAGGGAGCTTCTGGAGGCAAAGATGCAGAGCTATGCCTATGTCATGATTGCGGTAATTGACAACTTGCACCATGTTACCTTTTCTTATACAATAGATGGTACAGAATGCTCGCTTACATTTACCGAGGAAGAGGCGGACGAGGCGGCGGGGCAGTCTTTGAAAGAACTCGCAAAGAGCCCGGGGAAGCTGCAGCTTCTGATGCAGAGACTGGGTCTCGCAGAGGGAAGGATTTACTGAAAATAAAAACGCAGGAGGAAAGATCTATGTTGGAACCTATGCCGATGAAAGAGTGTTGTATCAGGAAGACCGAGAGAAGGGATGAGTGTCTGTACATGTATTCCGATAGGGGGATGCACAGACTTAAGCCATTAGGAGAACGCGCTGTCCGGATAACCTATACAGAGAGAGAGCTTTTTTCTACCCGCGAGAAGCCGGGGGTAGTGGTAAAGGATGAATGGCCGGACTGGCAGTATACAGAGGATGGGAGGAGCGTTACCTTCTGTAGTACCGGGCTGAAGATAGTCATTGACAAAAATACGGCATCCTATACCTATTACGATAGTGAAGGAAAGCTTTTACTTGAGGAGAGAGCACGCGAAAGTAAGTGTCTGGATGAATTTCAAAGCTATCGCCTTGCGGAAGATGCAGAAATGAAGGTTGATAAAATACAGACAGCTGACGGTGTAAAGGAGATCATCAGGGAGGCGGCAAAGGTTCCTGGTGAAAAGTTTTATCATACGAGATTATATTTAAAATGGCAGGAGAAGGAAGCACTGTATGGTCTGGGACAGCATGAGGAGGGGTTGCTGAATCTGCGCGGGCAGACAGTTTATCTGCATCAGGCAAACAGGAAGATAGCCATTCCCATGCTGGTATCCTCCCTCGGCTATGGCATTCTGATGGATACTTACAGTCCGATGATTTTCAACGATACGGCGTATGGTTCTTATCTGTATACAGAAGCGGATGATGAACTGGATTATTATTTTGTAAACGGCGGAACGATGGACGGAGTGGTAAAGGAATACCGGTTTCTTACGGGGAAGGCTGCCATGCTTCCTAAGTGGGCATACGGATATATCCAGTCGCAGGAGCGCTTTGAGACGGCACAGGAGCTTGTAGATGTTTCAAGGGAATACCGGGACAGGGGCATAGGACTTGACTGTATTGTACTTGATTGGATGTCATGGCCGGACAATCTGTGGGGGCAGAAAACCTTTGACAAAAAACGCTTTCCGGATCCTTCCGGGATGGTGAATGCACTTCATGACATGAACGTACACTTTATGATTTCGCTGTGGCCCACGATGGATCAGAAGTGTGGGAATTATCGTGAATTTCAGGAGCGTAAGCTTCTGCTGCCCGGAAGTAATGTGTACAATGCACTTTCCAGAGAGGGCAGGGAGCTTTATTGGAAGCAGGTTGAGGAAGGACTCTTTGTGCATGGTGTGGATGCGTGGTGGTGTGATTCCAGTGAGCCTTATACACCGGATTGGAATTATAAGGAGAAACCAGAGCCCGCCAAGCTTTTTTCGGAATATTGTCAGACAGTGCAGGATCATCTGCCGGCATGGGCAACGAATGCTTATGCATTATATCACGCGCAGGCTTTGTATGAGGGACAGCGGGGCGTACAGAACAGGGGGACTCCGGAAAAGCGAGTGGTTAATCTGACGCGAAGCAGCTATACGGGGCAGCAGCGTTACGGTACTATTTTGTGGTCGGGTGATATAGACGCCTCGTGGGATACACTGAGGAAGCAAATTGCGGCAGGACTCAGTTTCTGCGCCAGCGGTCTGCCCTACTGGACTGTTGATATCGGAGCTTTTTTTGTAAAGCGTGGCGATCAATGGTACTGGAGAGGAGATTTCCCTGCTGCTACAGAGGATATGGGGTATCGTGAGCTATTTACGAGATGGTATCAGTGGGCATGTTTTCTGCCTGTGTTCAGAGGACATGGAACAGATTGCAGGAGAGAGCTATGGCAGTTTGGGGACAAGGGGGAAATGTTTTACGATGTACTCGTGGAGATGAATAAGCTGCGATACAGACTCATGCCTTATATATATTCACAGGCGGGAAGAGTGTGGCTTGAGGATGCATCCATGATAAAGCTTCTCACCTTTGATTTTCCTGAGGATGAACAGGTCTGGGATATCAGGGATCAGTATCTTTTTGGTGACAGCATCATGGTCTGTCCTGTTACGGAGGCAATGTATTATGGAGCGGGATCGCAGCCACTGGGGGAAACCTGTAAGCAGCGGAAGGTATATCTGCCGAAGGGATGCGGATGGTATGATTATTGGACTGACACTTATTATGAGGGGGATCAGTGGATTATGGCTGATGCACCCATAGAGAAGATTCCCCTTTATGTGAAGGCGGGAAGTATTATTCCTGTTGTTGAGCCTGCAGACCATGTGGGCAGCGGTTATCTGGAGAAGAATGGCTGTGATGTGACCTATCGCGTATATAAAGGAGGAGATTGCAGCTTCCTGCTATATGAGGATGCCGGAGATGGTTATGGTTACGAGAGGGGAGAATACCGCACTACCCTGCTTGAAGCTCACGGGGGCGTTGTTTCTGTAGTGAAGAGTGGTACTTTATCACATCGTGAGATTTGAGAGTATGCCAGCTCCTGATGCAGCGTCTGGAACCCGCAGAGGGAAATATTTATTGATGGAAAGGACACGATCGGATGGGACATATCTATTTTGCAAGACACGGACAGACCATATGGAATGTGGAAAATAAAATTTGCGGTGCCACGGACATTGCGCTGACTGCGCTTGGACATGAACAGGCGGAGGAGCTTGGCAGAGAGATTTTGAGACAGAAGCTGGAAATTGACGAAATCCTCTATTCTCCGCTCGTTCGGGCTGCGGAGACGGCAAGGCATATTTCTGAGATGACAGGCATTCCAAGGCGCATGGAGAAAGCGCTGACGGAGCAGAATTTCGGAAAATATGAAGGGACTGCGCGCGACGGAGCGGAATTCCAGCTGGCAAAGGCACATTTTGTCAGCAGCTACGAGGGCGGTGAATCCATGTTGAGACTCTGCCAGCGCATCTATAACCTGTTGGATGCCTTAAAGTCGGAGTCGGAGAAAAAGACTTATCTGCTCGTGGCGCATAACGGCATTGCCCGTGCCGTACAGTCTTATTTCCATGAGATGACCAACGAGGAGTATGCCGCCTTTGGCATTAAGAACTGCGAGATCCGGCGATTTGATTTTTAGGGGGAGAAGTGTGTTGAATCAGTTTTCTGGCAAGAGATGTGTATGCGGTGCTCTCATCATTGGTGTGTTCCTTTCGGCTGGATGTGGACAAGGGGATACTGTGTTAAATGATTCCACAGTAGCGTATGCAGAGGAAGAGAGCAAAGTCGAATGGAATGAAACAGAGGGGATGCAAGGTAGTGAAATAAAGGAGACGGAGAAGCCGGTATCAGAGACGATGGAGATTCCGGTGAACGATAGTGCGGAAGAGGTTGGTTATGTCAGCGAAGATGAAATTGATCCATCGAGAGCAATCCACCGCTGCGTATCGTTGGGAGAAAAGGTGTTGCTTGCCTATAACGACCCCGACCTCTATGTGATGCCTATTGGGGAAGAAAAGCATAGTCCGTCAGGTATTGACAATCCGGGCGAAATGAAGGTTTGTAACGTTGCCGTTGATACCTATGGAAGAATCCACCTTCTTATGGCTGGAAGTGATTACGGGGAGTGGTATATCTGGCAGCTGGATGAAGAGTATCGGGTCGATAGAACCGTTGATGTTTCTGAATATTTTGAAACAAAACAAATACCTTTATGGTTCCTGATTGATAAAGACGGAGCTTATTATTTCCAGTGGTCCCGAGATAGAAGCGGTATGATTATAGATAGCGAAGGGAAAATGAAACATAAGCTCACCCCACAGTCGCTGGAGATCAGCTGGATATACGAGGCAGCAGTGGGAAAAGACGGTGAGATATATTTCGCGTTCTGCATGGAGGACGACAAAATAAAAATAGGGCGACTGGATACGGAGAATGGCAGTATAGGCAAGAATGATCTATCCGAACCATTTCCCGAGAATGAGACTTTTTCCTTAATGGCGGCGGGCACGGACACGAATTTATTGTTATTCAGTCCCTACAGCGGCGTCTGGGCTTGCGATATAGAGAAGGGGATTTTTGAGAATCGTGTGGAAATCCCGGATATGGACTATCGTAAGGATACGGAATACTGGCCGCTGACGTTTCTGGCGGATGGCAGGCTGCTTTTGCTGGGGAGGTCTGTAGGTGAAGCTTCCGGATTCCTCATGAAATATATTCCGGCAGGCAGATAAAAAGGGAAGTGTGGCATGAAAAAATATATCATAGGGCTGCTGGTGTTTTTCTGCGTTTGGCTTACCGGATGCGGCAGGGGGATGTTTTCTGAACCGGAAAAGAAAGTATTGACGCTGGCTGTATTTAAAAGTGAATCACAGCTGCAGGGATCGGATTTGGTAAGATGGATGAACCGATATAATGCAGAGCAGACGGATGTGCAGATTGAGGTTGTCAACTATCTGGAAGGCTATCAGGATCTGGAGGAAGCGCTCAACCAGATCAAGATTGAGATTAATGCCGGGAAAGGCCCGGATATGATTGACTTTGGCACGCTGTATTCCCCGATAGACGCATCCTGTGGAATGCTGGAGGATTTAAATAAATTGATACAGAAGGATTCTTCTTTCCATGAACAGGAGTATTACAGTAATATTTTAGAGGCTTTTGAAGTCAGGGAAAGTCTGTATGTAATGATCCCCAGCTACCGAATAAACTCTTTTACTACAGTAAACGGGCAGTTAGCAGGGCTGGAAAGAATGGATATTCATCAACTGGCAGAGGCATATCAGGCTTTGGGCGAGGAAAAGCTGTTATTTCCGGGAGAAACGAAAAAAGCGGTTTTTGGAATGATATGCTACGGAAGTCTGGAGAATTACATCGACTGGGACGAGGGTATCTGTCATTTCGACAGTGCCGGGTTTAAGGAGATCTTAGAGTTTGCCAATTGCTTTCCTTTGTATCTGAATCTATCGGAGGAATATTCAACAAAGCAGATATTCATGGAAGGGAAGGCACTGCTGTATCCGGTGACGCTTGACAGTGTATATGGAATAGCCGGTATCAGGCAGCTTTATGGAGAAACGCCCACCTATATCGGCTATCCCTTTGATTCGGGATGCGGAACGATGGCAGCAATTAACGATATAGCCATTGGCATCAGTTCCACTAGCAACCATAAGGAGGAGGCATGGACATTCCTTAAAAGTCTGCTTCAAAAGGAATTTCAGGACAATATAGAAGATGGTTTTCCGCTGCGTGCGAGCGCCTTAGAGCAGAAGCTGCGGGACGCAGAGAATCCCATGTATGACGCAGAAGGGAAAAAGACGGTGCAATATCGTCTGTATTTTGAGGGGGAGGAGCCGGTGGAGGTTTCTGACATATCGCCCGGGGATGCAGAAACCCTTAAAGCGTTGATTCGTAAGATTGAGCATAATAATTCTGTGGATTCTGATTTATACAACATTCTGTTAGAGGAAGTGGATTTTCTGTTTTATGAAAACAGGGATGTCGAAGAGGTGGCAGCGGTGATCCAGAGCAGGGCAAGCATTTACATAAGCGAAAAGAAATAAGGGTGTTGATTGTTGTAGGATTCACGAAAGGATGAGGTCTGTTAAGAAGGGGAAAAACAATCTGTGTAAAGCAGCCGTGGGGTGCATGATATTTGGCGTATTGACGATGTTTGCAGGATGCGGAAAAACAGAGGATGTGACAGGAACCTCTGAAATAAATTCTGCGGCAGAAGAAAGTGGTATGTCGACAGATACTTCATTGCCAGCGGAGGAGCCTGAATTGATAAGGGAACCAGAATTGACAGAGGAGCCTTTGCAGAAAGAAGATATAACAATGGAGCAGATTATCGCCTGTTCCAACCGGGAAAAGCTCTCTGTGGAAGAAATAGATCAAATGGTGTCAATGACAGATTACATAAGCTGTGATTTGCCGAAAAGGGTTTCTCTGGGCGAATATGATGTCTTTCTCGGGCATTTTGGCGGTGTGAATTTGAAGATCGGAGAGGAAGTGTGCGGTTCTATTTTGATTCTGGATGGCAGCAGGGTCAAGCCTGTGATTTCCGGGGGAAGGATAACGGGAGTCAGCGAATATGAAAATAATATTTATCATAAAGAAACAGAAGAGATAGTATGTCCTTCAGCTCCGGCAATTCTCACCCTGATGGAAGTTGAGGAGGATGGAAGAACCACAGAATACTATAGTATTTATTTTGCAGAGGAAGATTGTAATTATTGCTATAACATCAGACTGCGGACAGATTTATTTACCAAAGAGGAAGTGGTGGAAATAATAGCTTCTGTTGAGCCAGAGGGACGTTCCTTTTTGTCTAAAGGAGTGGTACTTTGTCATGGTGTGACGATAAGCGTGACAGGGGGACACTCTGCGTGGCGAGACAGCAGGGTCAATGTGGAGATCAATAAGAGTGTGAAGTATGAGTGGAGCAGATGCATGCTTTTGCATAGCGGCATGGCGGCAATCATCGCACTTGTGATTTCTTTTCTGTCAACGAGGGAGTTACCCGCCATGGTCAAAGGCATTTCTTATCTGCTGCTCATGCTTTGCACGGCTGGCGGTATGGCTGCAATGTTTGTCGCGGACAGGAATGTCAGAAAAGTAAAGAATCAGGCAGATTATGCAAAATATTATGATGAGGACGATATGTATTATCTGCTGGGGAAGAAAAATCCGAATGCGCCCCGGGTTCAGGAGAGGAGACTTGGAATCGGCTTTGAAATCAATGCGGGAAATGGGGTGGAGACCGTCATTGTCGCGTTGACGATGGTATTTGTCATAGGAATTGCCATATTTTTATCAAGGTATGACTTTGCCGACATCACAATGAGCTTCACGGAGGAAACGGACGGCAGGGTTCAGGTGCGTGTGGCGGCAGCAGACGAGCGAGATTCCTTCTATACTGATGAAATTACGGAGATTGAGCTGTTGGAAAATTACCCGCACATGTCCAAGAATACCGGCTATGACGGAACGGTATACAACATCGGTGCTTTTAATGCAAAGTGGGTATAATTCCCCGCGGCTTGCCGCGTAACAAACTTTATTTAACTATAACATGGTGATACAA
>CAKRUB010000029.1 GCA_934402375.1 uncultured Acetatifactor sp. | reverse complement strand
CAGAATGATGTCGGCAATTATTATGCGCCGACGATCACGATTGCTCCGCTGACATCGAAAATTGAGAAGAAGCGAAAGCAGCCGACGCATTTCTTTCTCCGTAAAGCAAAGGGACTGGCAAAACCTTCTATGGTATTGGCAGAACAGCCCGACACCTGCGACATATCGCAAACCTCGAAGCTTTCGGCGGTGAAAATCGACATCGTTGAGTATGGACGATGAATCCGCAATAATGAAAGCATCAACAGGATTGGAGGTAATGATATGGCGACAAGAAGAATGATGCTTCCCGATTATGGTACGGTGAGTATGAAGGGAACGCAGTATTATCGAACCCGCAATGGTATTTAGATAAATATTTGTGGTTCTGAATCGGATGATCTTAAAAGGAATCTTACAGGTCAAATGGTCGAGAAAACGCCAAATCAATGGTGGATTTATTTTTTCTTCCACGACAAATAAGCAGATTTTCATCTGCTTCAAGAAATGCTATAATACAAATGATGATACTGTTTACGCAGCTCTATATATTAGGTATTTTGGTTTCCTAAAGTGAGCGGTTTTAAGTCTTGGAAATTGCCTGCCCGGGCGGACGGGAATCAATTCTTTTTTTAACAGTGCCATCGCATTTATTGATTCTACCTCCGTGAGCAGACGGAGGTAGATCCTGCAAATATGGGCTGCTACTGAAAAATTTATTGCATATGTATATTTACAGTTGCCTTGAGAATATATTGTGGTGTTTATCATAAATTCAGTAGCATTATAAGCAATCAATTTTGCCCAGATTTTACTGCCCTTTTTCAATGACGTGAGCCATGTTATTGTATGAGCAATGTCCCCTGTTGCCAATAAAAATTGATTTTGTATCAGGTACAAGTAAGTGTCTGTCTACAAGACTGCAAAAAGCAGCAAATTCATCTTTTTGGTGGGCGGGCTGTATTAGCGCATCTGTATAAATATGCCGGTTCAGGTCATATAATGCGTTTATGTGCATACTGTAAAAACCAGAGGCAGAATGACCTTCAGAAATATAATACTCATCGGAAGCAAAACGGGGCAAACTTGAAAAAGATATGGTAGAACCATCCGTTGCGATATATTGATAATCGGAATCATATTGCACTGTTTCAGACTCCATGTATGAATTTGTAAATTTATGAAAAACAGCTTTGAAAGCGTCAGGCTTTAATTGAGATCGTCTCTGATTTAAAGCAGAGACAGTTGGAGTTTCCGGTGACAGCATATAAAAATCAAGAAATTCACATTTCGTTGATGAGCCGCCCTGTGAGATGAGATAAGAAATAACATTTTCTGCTGGTAATTTACGGACACGGGAATAATCTTTTCCGGGATTGTAGACATAGGAATCAATATCGGACCAGATCTTGTAAATGGAATTGTTAAGGGTTTCTTTAAGTTTCGTGCATGACATAATAATAAGCCTCCTGAATTAGAATGAATTTTTAGTTCTAATTCAAGAGCCGCTTTCGTTACCTTTAAAATAATCAGTAACGAAAGCGGCCACACATTTTGGCTTGATTGTCAAGAGCTATATATAATTTTTGTTACCTGAAATTGATACCTTGAAAGAACAAAGCGCGAAAAATAAAGATGCAGTAGAAAATTTTAGCATAAGATTAAGCGAACTTGCAGGTCGTGTTGATGCATCATATCATGTTCCGATAGTTATGGGTCTTGGCATCAAATGTGGTGATACCATTACCGTTCAGGCGGAGGGCGAAGACGAGCAGCTCGCAATCGATGCGGTCAAGGCATATCAGATCGAAAATAAATTCTGATTAAATTTAGAAAGGCGGTGTTCGTTATGATAGCCATCAGAGGTACAGGCGTATCCGGCGGGATAGCGGAGGGTTCCGTATATATTTACAGGCGCAGTAAGCCGGTTCCCGGGAACAGACAGGCAGGTGATCCTACCGAAGAGCTTGAACGTTGGAAAAAGGCTTCAAAGAAGGCAGCAGCGGAGCTGGATGCACTTGCCGAAAAAACCAGAGCGGAAATTGGTGAAGAAGCGGCAATGCTTTTTGAGACCCACCGTATGATGCTTGAGGATCTTGATTATGTAGACAGAATCGAAGGACTTATCACATCGGAAAAATACAGTGCGGAAAGTGCCGTTGATGCCGTTGGCAAAGAGTTTTCCGAAATGTTTGCCGCTATGGACGATGACTATATGCGGGCAAGAAGCGTTGATGTCACGGATATTTCAAACCGTGTGATTACCGTGCTGAGCGGAGGAAGCAGTGAAACGGTTCTTGATAAGCCTTCCGTTATTCTTGCGGATGACCTCACTCCCAGCGAAACGGTTCAACTGGATAAGTCGATGATACTCGGATTTATCCTGACCGGTGGAAATGCGAACAGCCACACGGCGATTCTTGCGAGAACGCTGGGGATTCCTGCGATCATCAACGCAGAAATTGACCTGGACGGCGGATATGAAGGCAGACAGGTGATCATGGACGGAAGCGTAGGCTATATTGTCATTGATCCCGATGAGACAACAAGAGAATATCTTGGCAGGAAGCAACGTGAAGAAAAGGCGGTAAGGGCAATGCTGGAACAGCTCAAAGGGCAGCCTGATGTGACCGCTGACGGAAAAGAGATAAAGGTATATGCGAATATTACGTCTCCCTCTGATGTCGATGCCGTAATCACCAATGATGCAAGAGGAATTGGTCTTTTCAGGAGCGAATTTCTCTATCTTGGTTCTGAGGATTTCCCGTCCGAGGATGTTCAGTTTGAAGCATACAAGTCTGTTGTGCAGAGAATGAACGGTGCAAGAGTCATCATACGGACAATGGATATCGGCGCTGACAAAAAGATAGGTTATTTCGGACTTGCCGATGAAGAAAACCCTGCACTTGGAATGAGGGCACTCCGAATATGTCTTTCCCGCCCCGAGATATTCAAAACGCAGCTTAGAGCGCTTTACCGTGCATCTGCATATGGGAAGCTGGGTGTAATGTTCCCGATGGTATCAAGTCTGTGGGAGGTGCAGGAGGCAAAGCGCCTGTGCAGTGCGGTTATGGCGGAGCTTAAAAGGGACAGGATACCCTTTGACAGCGAGGTTGAGCTTGGCGTTATGATCGAAACTCCCGCGGCGGTAATGATAGCTCCCGAGCTTGCAAAGGAGGTAAGCTTTTTTTCCATAGGAACCAATGACCTCACCCAGTATACCATTGCCGTTGACAGGCAGAGCATACAGGGACTTGAGAGATTCTATGACCCTAAGCATCCCGCAGTCCTGAAAATGATAAAAATGACCGTAGACGCTGCTCACGAAGCCGGAATATGGGCAGGAATCTGCGGAGAGCTTGCAGCTGACTGCTCCCTCACCGAGACCTTTATCAAAATGGGCGTGGATGAGCTTTCCGTCTCTCCAAGATCAGTGCTTCCTATCAGAAATGCGGTACGAAGCTCGTCCGAAAAGTAAAAAAGCGCATGCAGAGTTTGCCGAACTTTGCATGCGCTTTTTGCAGTGCACCGCAAGACACTGAAATGCACAGCAATTCATAAAAAACTTGACTTTCTGATAAAGGAATGTATAATATAAACAAACTTATCATAAACTATTTTATTATAATTTGACTTTTAGATGAGGTGCAACTCGCTATGCGCAAAGAATGTGCACAGAAATGGAAATAAAGATGAAATTTATAGGAAGAAAAGCAGAACTGGTTAAACTGAATGCAGAGTATGAGCATGGTAGCAGCTTCGTGGTTATCTACGGTCGGCGCAGAGTTGGAAAAACGACGTTGATCAAAGAATTTCTAAGGCAAAAGACAGCATTTTATTTTCTTGCAACGGAAGAGCTCGAAAGCCAGAGCATGAAGCGTCTGGCTGGTGTCGTTGCCCGCACGACAAGAAACAGCCTGTTGCAGAAAGCGGCATTTACTGACTGGCTGGATCTGTTTCAGGTGATTGCCGACTATGAACCTGATAAAAAGAAAGTGCTTGTTATCGACGAGTTCCCCTACCTTGTGAAAATTAATCCTGCGTTTCCCTCTGTTTTGCAAAACGTATGGGATGAAATTCTAAAAGATAATAATGTAATGCTGATCCTGTCCGGTTCGCTGATCGGAATGATGAAAAAACACGCACTTGCGTATGATAGTCCGCTGTATGGACGGAGAACCTCGCAAATGCGGCTGGCTCCACTTTCGTTTGCAGAAGTATTCAATGCTCAGAAGCTGCCTTTTGAAAAGGCGGTAGAGCAGTATGCGGTGACAGGCGGCATGCCGAAGTATCTGGAGTTTTTTGAGGACGACAGGGAACTTACTGATCAGCTGAAGGAGGTTGTCCTTTCCAAGAGCGGATTTTTGTATGAGGAACCCTTTTTCCTGCTGAAAAGTGAATCTATGACAGCAGTAAACTATTTCTCCATTATAAAGGTGATTGCAGACGGTAATCATAAATTAGGAAAAATTGCGGGAGCATTGGGACAGGAAACCTCTTCGCTGACTCCCTATCTGGCGACGCTTGCCGATCTGGGTTTCATTGAAAAGAGGACTCCGATAACAGAGAAGAACCCGGAAAAGTCCAGAAAAGGACTGTATTTTATTTCGGACAATTTTATCAGATTCTGGTTCAGATATGTGTATCCCTTCAAAGGAGAACTGGAATTAGACAATATGCAAATTGTTTTAGACGAGATCGGCAGGGATTTTAAAGAAAAATTTGTTGCATTTGCATACGAGGATATTTGTAAGGACTTGTTTGCAGAGTTGTGTAGAAAAGGAACGCTCTCGTTTGTACCGTCTCAAATTGGCTCGTATTGGCTGAACGACTATGATGGCGATACGGAAATTGATGTCATGGCTGTTGACCATCAGAACAGTCGGATATTTGCAGGAGAATGTAAATATCATGCAAAGCCTGTAGACGCACCGGTGTATTTTTCGCTAAAGGATAAAGTTTTGAACGCTGGCGAATTGAAGAGAGCGTTTCCCGGATATGAAGTTCTATATGGTGTTTTTAGTAAAAGCGGATTTACGCAGCGAATGATGGAGGTTGCGAAAAATAATCAGGGTCTGTTGCTGATCAACGAGGATCGTCTGATGCACGTTCTTCCTCATACTTTGGGATGATTTACTTTTTCGGTGCATTTGATATAATAGAAATAATACCAAAATCAGATGCCAATGATACACAGAACAGCAAGGAGGGAAGAAAGTGCCGGAAATCGTGGTTGTAAAAGCAGCCGTTAAGCAGCAGTTTGAGCAATTCATGCAGCGTGGACGGGTGCTTTTTTTCAGCGCGCCCTGTGGCTTCGGAAAAACGACACTGGCGGATGCGCTGCTGTGCAGACAGAAGGTTTGCCGTATGAGTGCGGCAGCGCCCGACTTCTCCCTTGTCGCACTGCCAGAGGACTGGAAGCTTCTCCTGATCGACGACCTCCAGTATATGCAGGAGGAGCATGACCTGCAGATGCTCTGTGAGCTGATCCGATCTAACCCGGAACGTCGCTTTGTGCTTCTCTCCCGCGGCGCACTGCCCGGTCAGCTGATTGCCTTTCAATATACAGGACTGATGACGGTTCTGGGAGCGCACGATCTGCTCTTTGACCGTGAGGATATACGGAAGTTTTTCAAGGAAAGCGGGTTCGAGGTGTCGGACGGCGAAATCAGCGGCATCTTGAAAGAATCCATCGGCTACCCGCTCGGCGTAGTCATTATCGCTCGGTGTATGTCGGGAGGGAAACCGTTTGGCACGGAAATTGTTGCGCGGGCATTGCGGGAAGTCTTTGCATATTTTGATGCGCTCGTCTACCGGCGTCTTGACCTTCCCATGCGTCACTTTCTGCTGGAGCTTGCGCCCTTTGAGTGCTTTGATCTCGAGATGGCGAGAATGGTCACCGGCGATCCCCATGCGGGAGCTTTGCTGGACTGGCTGCTGATTAACACAACGATGCTGCTCAGCGATGATGTACAGCACTTCCACTTCTGGTCGCAGTTCCGCTCGTTTCTCATCTGGGAGATGGAGCGGGAATACAGCGAGGAAAAGAGAAGGGCGCTGTTCGACCGGGGTGGTCTTTATTATGAATTAAAGGAAGATTATGCCAACGCACTGGACTGCTATGCGAAAGGCGGTGATCATTCCAAGGTCTCCGAGCTTCTTGTCCGCAACGCCGAGCTTCATCCCGGCATGGGACATTACAGTGAGATGGAGAAATACTACCACAGCCTGCCAGAATCCGAGATTCTGGCTTCGCCCTCGCTGATGCAGGGCATGAGTATGCTCTGTGCACTGGCATCGGACTACGAAGGTTCTGAACGCTGGCATCACGAGCTTCGGAAATTCGCTGACCGCTGTGGATCACGGGATGCCGCCGGAAAACAGGCGCGCAGCCGTCTGGCGTGGCTGGATATTTCCCTGCCCCAGCGCGGAGTGGAGGGACTGACCGATACTATCCCGGCGGTCTTCCGGCTGCTGACAAATAAGGAAGTAGCCCTGCCGGCGTTCTCCGTTACGAGCGCGCTCCCGAGCGTCATGAACGGAGGAAAAGATTTCTCGACATGGAGTAAGAAGGACGATCTTCTCTATAATACAATGCGTATTCCGGTAGAGGCAATCCTTGGAAAAGACGGCATCGGTCTCGCGGACTGCGCAATAGCCGAGAGCAAGTTTGAAAAAGGGGAAAATATCTCCGGGCGTATGCTTTCGCTGATCCCCCGCATGAGCGAAATCCGGCAGAAGGGAACGCCGGACATGGAATTTGCCATCAATGGCCTGCTAGCCCGCAGCCAGTTCGCGGGCGGACAGAGCGAGGATGCCTACCGCACGATCCTTTTCCTGCGACAGCAGTTTGAGGAGCGGGGACTGACGCGCTTCCTTCCGAACATGGATGCCATGCTCTGCCGTTTCAGGCTTCACGCGGGCGATCTGGACACTGCGGACGAGTGGTACCGCGCGAAAGCGCCCCGCGACCCGGTACACCTGAACGTGATGAAGCGCTACCAGTATCTCACGCAGGCAATGGTGGAGATTGCGGACGGAAAAACGGATGCAGCGCTGATGACGCTCTCTCCGCTGGAGCCGTACATCGAAAACTGTTGGCGGCACATCGACGGCATCCACCTGAATGTCCTGACGGCCATTGCTTTCTACCGGAACAAGGACGATGCATGGCAGACACGGCTCACTGCGGCGATAGACAGGGCGGCGGAATATCGCTTTATCCGCACCATCAGCGTCTACGGCGCGGCGGTTTTACCGCTTCTGGATAAACTATGCTGGGAGGGAAGTGCCAGATGGTATAAGAGCCTTATGGCGGATGTGCGGGCACAGGCGGCATATTATCCGGATTTCCTGCGGCCGCGCCTTGCGCCCGGCAATGAACTGACGCCGACGGAGCTGCAGATTCTGCACCTCATCTGTGCGGACAAGAGCAATGCCGAGATCGCGCAGATTATGGACATCAAGCTGCCGACCGTCAAGACCCATGTGAGCCACATACTGGATAAGCTCGGCGTCAGCCGGCGCAGCGAGGCGAGAACCGCGGCGAAGAAGCTCTGGCTCATATCTAACAGTTCTTAAATGTGTCCGCTCTGACGGCGGACTGGATATAGAAGAAATACTACATAAAGAGGTATTACATATTTAAAGGAGAAGCTTATGAAGAAGAGAGTATTGAGTATGTTTATGGCGTTTGTGCTCTGGCTGAGTCTGATGCCCGTGACAGCGTTGGCGGAGGAGTCGGTGAGCAGTGGCAATCAGCCTGCGCTGCTTTCGGATGAGAGTGCGACAACAAAGCCGGAACTTCAGTATAGGTATATTAGGGAGAGTATTTGCGAGGACAGAACCGTAACGGAGTATGAATACCTGACAGCGGATACCACGACCCTGACGGAGGACGTCTATGTCGTAAAGGGAGCGGTGGAGATTGACGGAAATGTTACCGCCGAAAATTCGAATGTCAGCATCATTCTCTGTGATGATGCAAGCCTGACAATCAAGGGAAGCCTTTCCGCACTTCCTTCTGATTTTTACACGGGACTCGCCATTTATGGTCAGGAAAACCAAAGCGGGGAGATGACCATCGAAAATGAAACCGGCTATGCATTTGATTATGTAGAAGTGGACAATAATCCAAATCCGGCATGGATTCATATCTGCGGTGGAAAGGTTACGGCAACCGGAAGCTCATCCGCGCGTAATAGTGATGCATGGCTATATGCATGGACAGGGATTAAATGCACCGATAATGCGACGGGACAGCCGATTTCGAGAAACGACAGCCAGCAGCCAAATGTGAAGTCTCTTACGTTTGAAATCTGTGATCATGAGGATGAAGATGGTGATATATGGCTGACGTATGAACCATTCGACGAAGAACAGCATACTGTGGCATGTGAGTGGTGCGGTTACAGCGAGCTTGAGGATTGCACTTTTAGCGAGGGCGTTGAAGGGTGTGATGAAACCTATCATTATACGATATGCATCTGCGGCAACAAAAAACAGGTAGAGCACTACATAATAATGATTCCATCGGATGACGGCACAAAGCACGGCTCCGGCTGTGGCATGTGCGGTTATATCACCGGTGATCTCAAAGAGCATGACTATGACCCTGACGGTGTGTGTACCATCTGCCACTTTTCCCCCATTGCCAGTGACAGTGACGGTAATCTCTATGGCGATACAGAGAGTGTCAGTGACGCTATTGCCAGTGGAAGAACCTCTTTCAAGCTGGAATCCTATGCGTCCGGCGAGAATGAAGGTATTGTGGATGCGCATTTTTCACTGGATGCCAATGGCAGGACGGTCGAGCTGGACATGAACGGCAAGACCCTATCCAGCGCTAGCGGTGAGCCCTTGCAGGTGAGCAGCGGTACGCTTAAGGTCACGGGCGATGCGGTGCTCGACATGATCAGCGACAATGATTACACCGATCTTAATATGAATGCCATAGCCTTGTACAACGGTATGCTGTGTTTTAACGGCAAGCTGACTGCCACCGGAGGCAGGGGAACCGCTGCTGTCTACGCCAGCAGCGGTGAGCTGGATATGCGGGGTAACGTCAGGCTGGATGGCGGTCTGGATATGATTGGCAGTGCGGAGCTGGTGACAAAGCTCAAGGCTGGCGATATGTTTTACGCTACCAAGGACACCAAGATGAACCGCATCGACGTGATAGGCAGCGTTCGCTATACGACTGTCGCGGCTCTGCTGGACGATAACTGCGCTTTTGCGCTGTGTGATGTGGATGGAAATTATGTGGATGCTGACGGCAATATCACCGATACACCGGTAATTGTATCCGGAAATACGACTACGCTTGCTAAGGACGTGATTGTCGTTGCACATGAACAGCATACTTTTGTGCTGGATGAGAGCACGCAGAATTATCAGTGTGTGTGTGGCAAGATCTGCGGGCATACAAATTGGACGACAGCCGGTAAGTGTACGGATTGTGGTTACGTTTGCGCGCATGAGAAGGTGAACGAGACAGATGGCAATTACACCTGCGATACCTGCAAAGCGCAGATAACGATTAAGATAACGAAGGACGAAACCGTTAAATATATTGCTGCTAATGTGCAGAGTCGGTACGGCTATACAGACGACTTGTCACTTGCGGATGCCATCAGCGCAGCAGAGGATGGCAGTACCCTGACTATGCTGAGGGATGGTGTGCTGGCTCATGGCTGCGTTGTAGGGAAATCCCTGACGCTGAATCTGAATAACAAGCAGATGAACGGAGGTTCTCTTCATGTGGGCAGTACAGGCGACGTTAACACTGAAGCTGAACCCGGAATGCTGACACTTACCGGCAGCGGTAAGATCGAAGGTGGGGTCGGTACCTATGTCAATCCGAAAGGAACTTTGATTACGGATGAACAATGGAGTGGAACGTTAAACAAATTGTATTTCTCTGGTGAAGATTTGAGAGATGCTGAAGTAAAAAAACAGTACAAGCGTACGACACTCCGTGGCGGCAAGTACGAAGGCATTTACTGTATCGGAGTATATCTTCCAAATGGTTTTTCAGAAGTGGAAATCAAGCTTGGTGACATTCTGGCGGACGGCTATGCCTTCCGGTATACTGACGGTGATAACAAGGGTCAGTTTGTCGAGTGCGAAACAGTAATTCCGTGTAGCGGTAAGATTACCAATGTCGAGGTTGTACCCTGCACGCATAAGAAGGTTGAGAACAGGACCTGTGTTTACTGCGGAAAGACCGGTATCGCGGCGGTCAGCGGCAAAAAGATTTATGCAAGCGTAAAAGAGGCATTGGATGATGTCGCGGCAAACGGCGGCGAAGTGAAGCTGTATGAGGGAATCGATAACTATGATTCTCCCGGATGGGACAGTAGAAGCTATATTGAAATTGATTTAAATGGACAGACGGTTAATATGAGTGACGGAAGCAGTCTTGTGTTGTCCCATGGCACAAGTCTGGTCATTTTCGATTCCAGCGTAGACCAGAATGGAAAATTTGGTGCGACAGAGGTCATGGATGCGTCATTGAAGGTGGAAAGCGGATGCGTTCAGGAGATCACAGTGGAAGAGCCGGATGCAGAGATTTTGCTGGAGGAGGGCAGCAGGGTGAATGCCCTTAACATAGCCGATAGAGGTAAGCTGCCTGCCTCTTATCTGGAGGATGGCTGCTATCTGTATGATAGTAGTGCGGATGTAATTATAGATCCTGTGCAGAGTACAAACATCAGCGCAAGCTCTTCGGGAAGCCTTGTGGTGAAAATGGCTCCGGTCAAGATTAATGCGACAAGGGAGTCCCAGACGGTTCCCATCAGCAGAAACCGCATTCCTTTTTCGCTGTCTGTACAACTGACCGGTCAGACCGCGCCTGAAAAAATCGAAATTCAGTGGTATGCAGTAAAATCCCGTGTGAGTCAGGGAGTGAATGAGACGGCGGCAGTCATGACGCTGGCTACGGATGGAAGCTATACCTTTGACAATGACACGGTTTGTAATTTTGCAGAGCTGACGTTTGGGAGAACCTACGAGGCAATCGGTGTGCTGACCGCAAAGGACAGTGAAGGCAACGAACTCTGGAAGACAGCAGTGACCGGCTACGACCTGAAGATCAGCAACCCCAGCCTTGAGGATGCAGAGATTGTATTCACCGACGGCAGCGAAGCTGTGTTCAAGCCTGATGTCGATAATAGCAGCGTAGGGAATACTGTTGTGCCGGAGTACACGGTAACGTGCAACGGTCAAACGCTGACGGAGGACACCGATTACACTGTTGCGGGTAATACAGCGACGGAAATTGGCACATATACCCTGACAATCACAGGCACAGGCGATTATGTAGGTGAAAAAACAGCAGATTGGACGGTTGTGCCGTGTGAGATCAGCGGACCTTTTACTGCTAACGCAGCAGAAAAGGCATATGATGGAACAACGGCTTTGCCCGATGACCTTCTCAGGAACGTATTTATCTGTGCTGGCTCTTCGCAGTTTATAGCGCTGAAGGAAGGCATCGATTATACCATAACAGATGCGCATTTTGACTCTGCGGAGGCAGGAGCCGATAAGACGGTCATCTTCACGGTCGAGTTGAAGAATAAGAATTATACCTTTGAAGAAGGCCGCACGGAAAAAACCTGTACTTTATCAACGGGGTACAATTTCAAGATTACGAAAGCAACGGCACCTACATCGGCTCATGGTGCGCTCACCATTACAAATTATCTGAAAAAGACCTACACTTATGATGTCTCCGGGCTGTTGCCGGAGTTGGGAGAGGGCAGGAGTTACGGTGATGTGGCTTATGAGATTGAGACGATTGATCTTGCCGCGTATTACGAGACCCAATATGGAGCTGCGACAGAAACTGCGTCAATCAGTGAAGACGGCGTACTGACATTGCCGATTCAGTATAATAAATCTGACGAGAAGAACCTATATGTTATAGTGAAAGTCAGCTCCTCCAATTATGAGGAATTCTTGCTTACGATTGACGTATCTACAAAGGATAAGCTCAAGCCCACGGGCGAACCGGTGCTGAGCAGAAAGAAACTCACCTATGGAGAGACGGTGGGCGCTATCACACTTTCCGGCTCACTGAAGGATCCTGAAAGCGGTGCGGAGGTCACGGGCAAGTTTGAATGGGAGCTGCCGGATGTAGTTCCCAACGTCAAAAATGGAGAGAACCCGGACGGTATTTGTCAAGCCTGCTGGTGGTTCTTCCCGGATGATACGGATGTTTATCAGCATATCGATGGCATGGTGGAGCTCACCATTCTGCCCAGAGACATCGCGGATGCGGTGGTGAAGCTGGATCAGGACAGCTTTGAGTACAACATGCAGGGGCAGAGCCCCGCAGTCGTCAGCGTGCAATTAGGTGAAAAGACGCTGACGGAGACGACGGACTATACGGTGGCAGTCACGAATGAGACAAGTGCCGGAGCCTATATCCTGACAGTCAGCGGCTGTGGCAACTATACCGGCGAGGCGACGGCTGCATGGACGATTACACCGAAGACTGTTGCGAATCCGACAATCGAGGTCAGCGACTGCGTTTATGACGAAGGCAGGGAGCTTACGCCCGGGGTTACTTTGAAGGATGGCGAAAACGTCATCCCCGAGAGCGAGTACACTGTTTCCTATTCCGACAATATCAACGCAGGCACAGCCACTGTGACGATTACAGACGTTGAGGGAGGCAATTATACCGTCAGCGGCAGCACGACCTTTGAAATTACAAAAGCAGCAGCGCCTTTGCTGACTGCACATAACGTCGCACAGAAGTACACGCTGGTGACAGAGCAGACCATCACCCTTCCCGACCTGACGACACTGGGAATGCCGGAGGGCGCACAGGTACTGAACGCGGATGCGTTTGCAAAGGGAAGCGTTACTTCTAAAGAAAATGTGACACCGACATGGGACGTTGATGGAAACACCGGTGCAATTACCTACACCCTGCCCGACGGCGTAAAGGCGGGAGATGTGTTTACCTTTACGATAATGATAAGCTCCGGAAACTACGAGGATGCGGAGCTTGCAGTTGTTCTCACGCTGACGGACAGAGAGGAACCCACACTGAATCTTTCGCCCATCACGGTAGAGTATACGGGCGATCCTGTTCCGGCGGAGAAGATTTCCGGCACGGCATCTGTTGACGGAGAGACCGTTGCGGGCACATGGTCATGGGAAACCGGTCAGGCGCTTACCGAGCTTGCGGACAGCGGAGAGAAAACTGTAATTTTCACCCCGGATGATCAAGTGAATTTCAAGCCGGTTGAGGGAACGGTTACTGTCACGATCACGAAAATTGATCTGGGCAGGGCGGTGATTACCATCACCAACCAGGAGGAGCTGGTCTTCCATCCCGCCTCCGATGATAACAGCAAGGGAGATGGCCGCATTGTAAGCTTCACGGTCACGCTTGACGGAAAGACGCTGGTCAGAGGCACGGATTACATATTGCCGGATGGACTTGACGAGAATGACGAAGCGGGCTGGGCGGCGGATGCCGGAGAGCAGAGCTTTGACATCACCGGCACCGGCAACTATCAGGGAACCGGAACAGTCGGGTATACCATTACAAAGCACACTTTGGGTACTCCGGGCATAGTACAGAATGTTACAAAGACCTATGATGGCATGGACAGTCTGGAAAATACCTCCTATGGTCTGACGGATGTGTTCAGCAGTATGGAAACACAGACTTATCAGGGAACGGTGGAGCTGAAGCAGGATGCCGGTTACGAGGTGACGGAGGCACGCTATGACTCTGCAAACGCCGGCAGCGACAAGACGGTTACTTATACAATTAAGCTGCTGAACCCGAACTATCAGTTTGAAGATGGCAAGGATACATTGACCTTTACCGCCAATCACGAGACGACAGGCGGCACCTTTGAAATCACAAAAGCCACAGCACCCAAGGCAGCCGACGGCGCGATCACTGTGGTCAATGACAGCACGGCGGACTATACGCTTGATCTGGCGAAGCTGCTGCCCGTGCTGGACGAGGGTAAGAGCTACGGCAATGTGACTTATGGAACGCCCGATGCTCAGCTCGACACAGGCTATACGGCAAGCGGCGTCACAGTAAATGAAAACGGAGTGCTGGCTCTCAAGGTTGCGGCTTCCGCTGACCTGGATGAGGGTGCGGTGGGCACCATCACCATCCCTGTCACTACGGAAAACTACAATGCCATTACTCTCACCGTGCAGGTGAGTGCCGAAAACAAGCCGGCACCGACACCGAGTCCGACACCGAGTCCGAGTCCGACACCGAGCCCGAGTCCCAGCGCGACACCGAGTCCTAGTCCCAGCGCGACACCGAGCCCTAGTCCTAGTGCGACACCGAGCCCTAGCAGCGCGACACCGAGCCCTAGTCCGAGTGCAATGCCGAACCCTAGTCCGACACCTAGTGCGACATCGAGTCCGAGCCCCAGCGCGACACCGAGTCCGACACCTAGTTCGACGCCGAGCCCTAGCAGCGCGCCCGCACCTAGCAGCACACCTGCACCTAGCAGCACGCCCGCACCCGGCAGCAATGCTGCCTCCAGTCCTGAAATAAATGGCGAGTCTAAAAACTGGCGGGCAATCACAAGAGATCTTTCGGTAATGGTGGAGGGCAGCGAGACGACGATCAGACTGCGCGGTAACAATGAGGTTCCTGCCGACGTGATCAAAGCGATTGCGGATAAGAAGCTCAAGGCAACCTTTGTTTTCGACGATAAATTGAGCTGGCAGCTTGACGGTGCTGAAATAGAGACTCCCACAGTGGCGAAACTGAAAATAACCACGGTAACTTCGCTTGACAGTTCTTCGCTCCGTGGCACGGCAGGCATGAAATTCAGAATTGACGGCACAGACAATCCTACAGAGCTTACGATTTCGTTCAATAAGAAGGAAGCTGGCAAGTTTGCAAATCTCTATAGAAAGAATGGCGATGAACTGGTATTTGTAGACAATGTCAAGGTAGACAAAAACGGTTATGCAAGAGGAGTTGAAGTGGAAGAGAAGGGCGATTATGTTGTCATGCTCTGTGAGTTCTCTGACCGCCTGGGCGATGCAAACAATGACGGAATTGTAAATGCAGTCGACGCTTCCACGATCCTTAGGAGAATCGTAGAACTTGGCGATGCAGAAAATGTTGAGATGCTGGACTACAACGGCGACGGAAAAATCAATGCCCTTGATGCGGCGAAGCTTCTTCAGGATTTAGTTGCCAGATAGATTTAAGAAAAGAGGTTAAGTATGAAAAAACAGTTCATTGGTGCAGCAGTGGCATTTCTGGCGGCGGCGGTCACTTCTATAACGGCGAGCGCAGGCTATGAACTCGGCACGGAACAGGATGGAAACACGATCAAGGTAGAGGTGGTTGCAGATCATGCAATGCTTCCCGCCATTGAGTTCACGGTCGGACTGCCCGACGATGCCGAGGCAAAGGATGTGCATATAGCGGACGGCGCGGTCTACAATGACGCAAACGGTAAGTTCGCGTGGGCAGGAGTGGAAGCTCCCGCCGACGGAACGGTTATGTATTCGGCAACATTTACGATTGATGGTAGCTACGAGGGAGAGTTCACAATCACTCCTGAGGAAGGATATGAAGAAGAGATGGCGGATGCTCTGACGACGGTAATTGCTGTTGCAAACGATGGCACAACCGGGCAGACGACCGGAACCTCTGACAACTCAAAGGCGTCCTCCGGTACAAGCGGAGATGCTGCGGATGCCAACGGAACTGCTGAAAAGAGCGGTCTCCCGGTGGGCGGCATTGTGGCGGCTGTTGTCGGAGTTGTGGTCGTTATTGGCGGCGCAATCATATTTGTTTTGATGAAAAAGAAGAAATAAATAAAAGAAAAGAAGAAATAGCAATAAAAAGCACCGTTCTGCGCATCCTATGTACGAATAGACAGTACATGGAGGCGCGGAATGCGGAGAAGACGGAGAATCATTTATCTGGGTATCCTTCCTGTTTTCTGCGCAGCGGTGCTTTTTTTGTGGACGGAACGCGCGGAGAGGGATGCTCATTTTGTGCCGGATTATGAGGAAATCGACTTGGAGTTCGTTCTTGACAAAGCGGAACTGACGGAGGAGGATTATTCTGTTATTTTCGCACAGACGGGGCTGGCAGGTCCCGGAGTGGATGAGCTTTACCGCATGGGCAGACAGAGCGAGCTGTTATGTCTCCAGAAGCGCTTTTTTGCACCGGTGAAGTATTGTTGCAACGGCAGCTATATTATTTGCAGAAGCGAGAGGCTGGAGGGAGAGGAGGGGACGACGGAGGCGGCGGGGTTTCTCCCGACGGCGCACACCGGCGACATCCTGATTACCTTCAGCGGGCATGTGTTCGGCTGGCGCAGCGGTCATGCGGCGATTGTCGTGGATGGGAAGGGAGGGCTTACATTGGAGGCGATCTCTCCGGGGCACAACTCCTGTCTGTGCGAGCTGTCGCACTGGCGGGAATATCCCCAGTTTGTCCTGTTGCGCCCGAAGGGTCTGACGGAGCAGGAGCGTGGCGAGATAGCGGCGTATGCGGTTGAAAACATGAGAGATATTCCCTATGATCTGCTCCAAAGGGCTGAGAGAAAAACTGGAGATGTCCCGCCGCCGGAGGACGCAAGCCTTACGGGAACCCAGTGCGCACATCTGGTGTGGGCAGTGTACTATCACTTCGGCTATGACCTCGACAGCGACGGCGGAAGCATTGTCACGCCGATGGATTTGTGCCGGAGTGATTTCCTTGAAATTGTGCAGATTTATGGAATTGATGCTAAAAAGCTCATAAAGTAAGTATTAAAACAATCTTAATTTTTATCTTTGGACTTGAAATCGTGCGATTGAAATCGTATAGTAACCGTATAGACGATTTGCCGTGCATATGTGCAAAGAACGAGCGCAGAAATGGAGATAAATATGAACAAAGCAGAAGTTTTAAAGAGTGAGATTTTGAGACAGTATAGAAGCCTGAGACAGTTTGCGATGGAAATGAACATACCCTACAGCACACTGGTCACAGCGCTGGAGCGGGGCATTGAGGGAATGGCATACGGTACAGTAATCCGGATGTGCGATAAGCTCAGTCTGAACCCGGTGGATTTCACATCTCTTGAGCGGGATGCCTCTCTTGGGGAAAAGCTGCTCGAAAACCGCGTGATGCAGAATTACATCAAGCTCAATCAGGAGGGCAGGGATAAAATTCTGGAGCTGATGGAGGATTTTGCCCAGATCGATAAGTATAAGGAAAAGAGCAGAAAAAGTAAATAGGTAAAATAAAAACTTCCCATTCGGCGGTAACTGGAGTGGGAAGTTTTTTAGCAGTAGCTGTTGAACATCATGCCGCTGTAAGCGCTTGTGGTATAAGGACTGACATAATTGTGTCCCGGATTCTTATAGGCGACCACGGTCTTGCGCACATAGTCCATCGGATTTAATGCGACCTGATCGCTCTTACGCAGCAGCATATTGGAAAGATTTTTCAGACTGCCGAAGGTATCTGTGAGATCCTGTGATTCCAAGGCGGTCTGGCGGAGCTGATCGGTGTTAATCTGTAAAATGCCGTCGTCGGTCTGGGTGATGCCCATGGACGTCAGGGAAGTGTTGTAAACACCGGCAATCCCCTTTAATTCGTTGACGAGCTGTCGGCTCTTTGCCTGCGTTTCCAGATAAGAGGACGCAACATTCAGAAAATTGTTATAGCTGCCGATTAAGTGTGTAATATTGTCCGTGAGGGATTCAACATCTGTTTTCAGCCCGATAGAAACCGGCTGCCCCTCTTCGGTCGTGCCGCGCAATTGAACCTCGAACATCTGCCCGATCGTGAAGTGGTTTGAGGAGGCGCTGCGCTCCTGACCGTTTACGGTAAAGTTGGCGTTCGACGGAGCGAGTTCAATGCGATCCAGTCCGAAGTAGTCAACGGTTCCGATGCTCTTGCTGGTCTTTTCGTCGCTGATGGTAAACTGGCGGGTCTTTCCCTGCGGAAGTCCGGTTGACTCGGATGTCAGCCGGAGCGCGGAACGCCCTTCTGACTCGGCAAGGTCTGCCTTGATTCCGATGCCGGAATTGTTGATCAGACGTACGAGGCGCTCCTGAACCTGCCGGTTTGTTTCGGATTCACCGATAGTGAACTGGAATTCATAATTCATGTCATTGACCTCGAGGTCAAATGAATAGGAATCGGGTGAAAGCGTCACCTTGGTGTCAGGAAGGAAGGTTCCCAGATTTTCCTGCGGGGTAGCAAGGGAACTGATCTCCAGCTCCAGCTTGGGAATTTCCGTATCCGAATCCTGAGAGCCGATATAGGAGGCGGTCAGGATGTCGCTGTCCGATGTAAAAGCATTTTTCTTGTTGAACACAACATTTTCGTTGAAACCGCCGAGCTGGGCGATTGTGTTGTGCAGATCACGGGCATTTTCCTTCAGATCCACAGCGTAATGCTGCGTATCCCTGCTGGTCGTTGGGAGATACCATGGCGCTTCTTTATTGAGCTTGACAATGGAGTTATAAACGCTGCGGAGCTCGCTGCGCTTGTGAGTGTCATAGCGGGTCAGAGCCTTTGGCGTATAGGCTGTGAGATAGTTATTATATACAGTATTGAGTACTGAACCCATTGTCGCACCTCCCTTCCGACATATCTTCTTACCGCGATTGTAACACATTTAATAAGTAGAAACAAGCGGAAAACACAAAAATATACAGAAAAATATTGACGAAGCGGGTCTCCTGTGATATAGTATTCACGCGAGATGAGATTTAGGTCTTTTTTTTATGCTTAAAAAAACGTGGAGGTAGCCGATATGCGTACAAAAATCACTTTAGCTTGTACAGAGTGCAAGCAGCGTAACTACAATACTACCAAGGATAAGAAGACGCATCCTGACAGAATGGAAACCAAAAAGTATTGTAGATTCTGCAAGACACATACACTGCACAAAGAAACCAAATAGTCAGCGTCGTCTTAATTGGAGGTCAAAATGGGAGATTCCGCAGAAAAGCAGAAGCGCCCCGCTTTCTTTGATGGGGTAAAAGCCGAATTCAAGAAAATTGCATGGCCGGACAGGCATGACACCTTGAAGCAGTCTGTCGCTGTCGTGGCAATCTCGGTTGTTGTGGGAGTTATCATTGCAATAATTGACTATGTTGCGAAATATGGCATAAACTTCTTAACATCAATTTAGAGCGAGGGTGATTGTATGGCAGAGGCAAAATGGTATGTGGTTCATACCTATTCTGGATATGAAAACAAAGTCAAAGCCAATATTGAGAAGACCATTGAAAACAACAAAAACCTTGCGGAGCAGATCTTGGAGGTAAGAGTTCCGCTGGAGGATGTTGTAGAGCTAAAAAATGGTGTGAAGAAAACTGTCCAGAGAAAAATGTTTCCTGGCTATGTCCTTCTCAATATGGAAATGAATGACGACACATGGTATGTGGTAAGAAATACCCGTGGTGTCACAGGCTTTGTTGGACCGGGAAGTAAACCAGTTCCCCTTACAGAAGCGGAGATGAAGCCGCTGGGTATCAAGGCAGAGAATGTTTCCGTAGACTTTGTCGAGGGAGACAGCATTGCTGTAGTGGCGGGCGTCTGGAAGGATACCGTGGGTGTCGTTCAGAAGATCGATTACAGCAAGCAGACAGCCACGATCAATGTGGAGCTGTTTGGAAGAGAAACCCCTGTGGAGATTGGCTTCGCGGAGGTAAGAAAGCTTTAATTCGGTATTTGCAGCGCGAGCTGACAGATATATGGGGCATGAGCCCCGGCAACAAAGTGGGAGCAGGAGCGCAAACGCGGCAACCTGCGCCGAATGGCCGTTCGCAATAAGCAGCCCTGCGGCTGTGGTAACGGCATACCACAATATAGGAGGTGCCAAAATGGCAAAGAAAGTAACAGGCTACATCAAATTACAGATTCCTGCCGGCAAAGCTACACCGGCTCCGCCAGTTGGTCCTGCACTGGGACAGCATGGCGTGAACATCGTTGAATTCACAAAGCAGTTCAACGCAAAGACAGCAGACAAGGGCGATGTGATCATCCCCGTAGTCATCACTGTATATGCAGACAGAAGCTTCAGCTTCATTACCAAGACCCCCCCTGCAGCAGTACTGCTGAAGAAGGCATGTAATATCAAGTCCGGTTCAGGTGTTCCGAACAAGACGAAGGTTGCAACAATCTCCAAGGCTAAGCTTCAGGAGATCGCTGAGATGAAGATGCCCGACCTGAACGCAGCAAGCATTGAGGCTGCAATGAGCATGATCGCAGGTACGGCACGCAGCATGGGTATTACTGTAGAAGACTAAGAAAATTGATTGGGAGACAACCACAGGTTGTCGCTGGAACCTAGGAGGTAAAAGAATGAAGCATGGTAAGAAATATACCGAAGCTGCAAAGCTTGTAGATCGCGCAGTATTCTATGAGCCCAACGATGCAATCGCTTTGGTTAAGAAGACAGCAACAGCAAAGTTCGATGAGACCATCGAAGTACACATCAGAACCGGTTGTGACGGACGTCACGCTGAGCAGCAGATCCGTGGCGCAGTTGTACTGCCGAACGGAACAGGTAAGACTGTAAAGGTTCTGGTATTCGCAAAGGGAGATAAGGTAAACGAGGCAGAGGCAGCAGGCGCTGATTATGTTGGCGGCGAGGAGCTGATTCCGAAGATCCAGAATGACGGATGGCTTGATTTCGACGTTGTAGTTGCAACCCCTGACATGATGGGCGTTGTAGGGCGTCTCGGTAAGGTTCTGGGACCTAAGGGCTTGATGCCTAACCCCAAGGCTGGTACTGTAACAATGGATGTTACCAAGGCTGTAAACGACATTAAGGCTGGTAAGATCGAGTACAGACTGGACAAGACCAACATCGTGCATGTACCTGTAGGAAAGGCTTCCTTCACCGAGGAGCAGCTGCAGGAGAACTTCACCGCACTGATGGATGCAATCACGAAGGCAAGACCCAGCGCTTTGAAGGGTCAGTACCTCAAGAGCATCACTCTGACAAGCACCATGGGACCTGGCGTAAAGGTTTCTGTTGCAAAGTATTAATTGAAAATTTATGTAGAAATAAGGGGTTGACATTGTTCAACCCCTTGTGTTATAATATGCATCGGTCGTGAGATCAAAGCCGAAGACAGCAGGTCCCATGTTTCACTGAGAGACGAGGGGTAAGCAAGGCGCCTGCCGAGGAAAGAGTTTATATTAAGACTTTTTGCCTTCCTGTCTTCAGGGAGGTTTTTCTTTTATAAAACTCCTTTCGGCGGGGGAGAAATCCCCAACAATTCTATAAGGAGGTAAAAAAATGGCAAAGGTTGAATTAAAACAGCCCATCGTAGAAGAGATTTCCGCTCATATTAAGGATGCCCAGTCAGTCGTTCTGGTTGACTACCGCGGACTTACCGTTGAGCAGGACACACAGCTTCGTAAGAATCTGCGTGAGGCAGGAGTTGTCTATAAGGTTTACAAGAATACCTTCATGACTCGTGCATTCAAGGATACCGCATTTGAAGGTCTGACCCAGTATCTGGAGGGACCCAGCGCGGTAGCAATTTCTTCAGAGGATGCAACCGCTCCCGCAAGAGTGCTGGCAGAGTTCGCTAAGAAGGCTGACAAGCTCGAGATCAAGGGCGGCGTTGTAGAAGGCACCGTATACGATGCAAAGGGAATGGCAGCTATTGCAAGCATTCCGTCCAGAGAGGTGCTCATTTCCAAGTTGCTTGGCAGCTTGCAGAGTCCTATCACCAACTTCGCTCGCGTCATGAACCAGCTGGCAGAAAAAGGCGGAGCTTCCGCAGTAGAAGCGCCTGCAGCTGAGGCACCCGCAGCGGATGCTGAGTAATTTCCGGATCGGCGCACAGCACCCGGAACGTAAAAAGAAACAAATAACAAATTAAAAAATGGAGGAAATCAAAATGGCTAAGTTAACAGCTCAGGAACTGATCGACGCTATCAAAGAGTTGACCGTATTAGAGTTAAATGATCTTGTAAAGGCTTGTGAGGAGGAGTTCGGCGTATCTGCAGCAGCTGGTGTTGTAGTTGCAGCAGCTGGTCCTGCCGCAGCAGCAGAGGAAGAGAAGACCGAGTTCAACGTAGAGCTGACCGAGGTTGGCGCAGAGAAGGTTAAGGTTATCAAGGTTGTTCGTGAGGTAACCGGTCTTGGACTGAAGGAAGCAAAGGACGTTGTTGACGGAGCTCCTAAGGTTGTTAAGGAAGGCGCTTCTAAGGAAGAGGCTGAAGACATCAAGAAGAAGCTTGAGGAAGTTGGAGCTAAGGTTACTCTGAAGTAATCTGTGCATACAGTGGTACTCTTGAATGGGAGATGGCTCGCGTGTCTGCACGCAGAGCCATTTCTCAATTTGTTTTATGCATCTGGTGGTGCACATTTTTTCTACCTTTATTCAGAAAAATTCATTTTGTTCAAATAACTCCACATATTATTAAAATAATGCTTGACCCATTGACAATTTTGTGCTATTATTGACGATGCACTATTGTGAAGTGCTATGCCTTTTTGGCGGCAGAAAAGAAAGAACGGGGTGAAATGTCAATGGAGAAAAACAGAATACGTCCGGTAGCCGGTTCTAAGGTTATGCGTATGAGTTATGCGAGACAGAAAGAGGTTCTTGAGATGCCCAATCTGATCGAAGTCCAGAAGGACTCCTATCAGTGGTTCCTTGACGAGGGATTAATGGAAGTCTTTGATGATATCTCTCCGATTGCTGACTACAGCGGTTCCCTGAGCCTTGAATTTGTAGACTTTGAGCTCTGCAAGGACGATGTGAAATATTCTATTGAAGAGTGTAAAGAGAGAGATGCAACTTATGCGGCGCCTTTGACTGTTACGGTTCGCCTGTACAACAAGGAGAAAGAAGAAATCAGTGAACACAAGATATTCATGGGTGATCTTCCTCTGATGACAGAGACCGGAACCTTTGTAATTAACGGTGCTGAACGTGTTATCGTAAGCCAGTTGGTTCGTTCTCCCGGCATTTACTATGCGATCGGTCATGATAAGATCGGTAAAAAACTGTTTTCCTGTACCGTAATTCCTAACCGTGGTGCGTGGCTGGAGTATGAGACGGACTCCAACGACGTTTTCTATGTGCGTGTGGACAGAACCCGTAAGGTGCCTGTCACTGTCCTGATCCGTGCACTGGGATTGGGTACAAACGATGAGATCCGCGAGCTTTTTGGGGAGGAGCCGAAGATCGAAGCGAGCTTTTCAAAGGACACTGCTGAGAATTATCAGGAGGGTCTGTTAGAGTTATATAAAAAGATCCGTCCCGGCGAGCCTCTGAGTGTTGAGAGCGCAGAGAGCCTGATCAATGCGATGTTCTTTGACCCCCGCAGATATGATCTTGCCAAAGTAGGAAGATATAAATTTAATAAGAAACTGGCATTACGCAACCGTATCAGACATCAGATCCTTGCGGCAGACGTCGTTGATCCGTTGACCGGTGAGATTCTTGCGTCCGCAGGTGACAAGGTCAGCGCGGAACTGGCAGATACCATCCAGAACGCAGCAGTTCCGTTTGTTTATATACAGACAGAGGAGAGAAATGTAAAGATTCTTTCCAATATGATGGTGGATTTGACTCATTATGTAGACTGCAATCCCAGAGATTTCGGTATTCATGAGAAGGTTTATTATCCTGTTCTGGCGCAGATTCTCGAGGAGTTCGGTGACGATTCCGAGAAGCTTGCTGATGCGCTCAAGAAGAATGCACATGAGCTTGTTCCCAAGCACATTACCAAGGAAGACATCTTCGCTTCCATCAATTATAATATGCATCTGGAGTATGGCCTGGGCAATGATGACGATATCGATCATCTGGGCAACAGACGTATCCGTGCGGTAGGTGAGCTCTTGCAGAACCAGTACCGTATCGGTCTTTCCAGAATGGAGAGAGTTGTCCGCGAGCGTATGACAACGCATGACAACGACGACATTTCTCCGCAGTCCCTGATCAACATAAAGCCCGTGACCGCAGCGGTGAAGGAGTTCTTCGGCTCCTCCCAGCTGTCACAGTTCATGGATCAGAATAACCCTCTGGGTGAGTTGACACATAAGAGACGTCTATCCGCGCTAGGTCCCGGCGGTCTGTCGAGAGACCGTGCCGGATTCGAGGTTCGAGATGTACATTATTCCCATTACGGAAGAATGTGCCCTATCGAGACGCCTGAGGGACCTAACATCGGTCTGATCAACTCTCTTGCAAGCTATGCGCGTATCAACGAGTATGGCTTTGTTGAGGCACCCTACAGAAAGATCGACAAGACGGATCCGAAGAACCCGGTTGTCACCGACGAAGTTATCTATATGACGGCTGACGAGGAAGACAATTATCATGTTGCGCAGGCGAGTGAGCAGCTGGATGCGGAAGGACATTTTGTCCGTACAACAGTATCCGGCCGTTACCGTGAGGAGACTTCCGAGTATCCCCGCGCAATGTTTGATTACATGGACGTGTCCCCGAGAATGGTATTCTCTGTGGCGACAGCGCTGATTCCTTTCCTGCAGAACGACGACGCAAACCGTGCGCTGATGGGATCGAACATGCAGCGTCAGGCGGTGCCGCTTCTGACGACAGAGGCTCCCGTTGTAGGTACGGGAATGGAGCCTAAGGCTGCCGTTGACTCCGGTGTGTGTGTTGTTGCAAAGAAGGCTGGAACGATTGACTATGTTTCTTCTAATCTGATCAGAATGACATATGACGACGGTGAGAAGGCGGAGTTCAGACTTACGAAGTTCTCACGTTCCAACCAGTCAAACTGCTATAACCAGAAGCCGATTGTCTTCAAGGGCGATCATGTGGCACAGGGTCAGGTCATTGCAGACGGTCCGTCCACTGCTATGGGTGAGCTTGCACTCGGCAAGAACCCGCTGATCGGTTTCATGACTTGGGAGGGTTACAACTACGAGGACGCTGTCCTGCTGAGCGAGAGACTTGTGCAGGAGGATGTTTACACATCCGTCCACATTGAGGAATATGAGGCGGAAGCCCGTGACACCAAGCTCGGACCCGAAGAGATCACCCGCGATGTACCGGGTGTCGGTGATGACGCGCTGAAGGATCTGGACGACAGAGGAATCATCCGCATTGGTGCGGAGGTTCGCGCCGGGGATATTCTGGTCGGCAAGGTTACACCGAAGGGTGAGACCGAGCTGACTGCCGAGGAGAGACTGCTCCGTGCAATCTTCGGTGAGAAGGCGAGAGAGGTTCGTGACACCTCCCTGAAGGTGCCTCACGGTGAGTATGGAATTGTTGTGGATGCAAAGGTGTTCACAAGGGAGAACAGCGACGAGCTTTCACCCGGCGTAAACATGGCTGTCCGCATTTACATTGCGCAGAAGAGAAAGATTTCCGTAGGTGACAAGATGGCAGGTCGTCACGGTAACAAGGGTGTCGTTTCCCGCGTACTGCCTGTAGAAGATATGCCGTATCTGCCGAACGGACGTCCTCTGGACATCGTGCTGAATCCTCTGGGCGTGCCTTCCCGTATGAATATCGGTCAGGTGCTGGAGATTCACCTTTCCCTTGCGGCAAAGGCTCTTGGCTTTAACGTTGCAACGCCTGTTTTCGACGGTGCAAACGAGCATGATATTATGGATACACTGGATCTCGCAAATGACTATGTCAACCTGCCCTTCGACGCTGCAGAGGCTGAGGAGTGGAAGGCGGAAGGCAGGACAACAACTGCCGATGGTAAGGAATGGTCCGGCGAGAGCTTTGAGAGTCTGCACGGGGAGGAGATGCTTCCCGAAGTAATGCAGTACCTGTCTGAAAACAGAGCTCATAGAAGTGTCTGGAAGGGTGTGCCGATTTCCAGAGATGGAAAGGTTCGTCTGCGCGACGGACGTACCGGCGAGTTCTTTGACAGCCCGGTAACAATCGGACACATGCATTACCTGAAGCTGCACCATCTGGTAGACGATAAGATCCATGCGCGTTCTACCGGTCCGTACTCCCTGGTTACCCAGCAGCCGTTGGGTGGTAAGGCACAGTTCGGCGGTCAGCGTTTCGGAGAGATGGAGGTTTGGGCGCTGGAGGCATACGGCGCATCCCATACCCTGCAGGAAATCCTGACAGTGAAGTCCGATGATGTAGTCGGACGTGTGAAGACCTATGAGGCCATTATCAAGGGAGACAACATTCCTGAACCCGGCATTCCTGAGTCCTTCAAGGTTCTGTTGAAAGAGCTGCAGGCACTTGGTCTGGATGTGAGAGTGCTCCGCGAGGATCAGACTGAAGTTGAAATTACGGAGACTATCGATTACGGCGATACCGATTACCGTTATGAGATGGAAGGGGATCGCAAGTATGATGACGATTACGACAATGATTCCCTTGGCAAGATGGGCTATCAGGCACAGGAGTTCGACGATGAGAGCGGAGAACTGACCAGTGCGGAGGATGACGACTTCGATGATTCGGATTACGATGCGGATGCAGATGATTTCGAGGATGACGGAGACGATTTCTAAGAAGAATAGAAGGGAGTGCCATTGATGTCAGAAGTAAAAAATGAAACAACCTACCAGCCTATGACATTTGATGCCATAAAGATTGGATTGGCTTCACCTGAGAAAATCCGTGAGTGGTCTCACGGTGAGGTGCTTAAGCCTGAGACAATCAACTACAGAACATTGAAGCCCGAGAGAGACGGTCTGTTCTGCGAGAGGATTTTCGGACCCAGCAAGGATTGGGAGTGTCATTGCGGTAAGTATAAGAAGATCAGATATAAGGGCGTTGTCTGTGACCGATGCGGTGTTGAGGTGACAAAGGCGAGCGTCAGAAGAGAGCGTATGGGACATATCGAGCTTGCCGCTCCCGTATCTCATATCTGGTATTTTAAGGGAATTCCCAGCCGTATGGGACTGATCCTTGATCTGTCTCCCAGAGTGCTGGAGAAGGTTCTGTACTTTGCATCCTATATTGTTCTGGATGCCGGCGAGACAGGACTGGAATATAAGCAGATCCTTTCCGAGAAGGAATATCAGGATGCGCGCGAGACCTACGGCAACAAGTTCCGTGTAGGAATGGGCGCCGAGGCGATCAAGGAGCTTCTTCAGGCAATCGATCTGGAGAAGGAAGCAGTAGAGCTTAAGACCGGCTTAAAGGAATCCTCCGGTCAGAAGCGTGCGCGTATCATCAAGAGACTTGAGGTTGTCGAGGCTTTCCGTGAGTCCGGCAACAGACCGGAGTGGATGGTGATGGATGTCATTCCCGTCATCCCCCCCGATATTCGACCTATGGTACAGCTTGACGGCGGACGTTTCGCAACCTCCGACCTGAACGATCTGTACAGAAGAATCATCAACAGAAACAACCGTCTGAAGAGACTGCTCGAGCTGGGCGCACCTGATATTATCGTCCGCAACGAGAAGAGAATGCTTCAGGAGGCTGTCGATGCGCTGATCGACAACGGCAGAAGAGGACGTCCTGTTACTGGTCCCGGCAACAGAGCGCTGAAATCTCTGTCGGATATGCTGAAGGGTAAGTCCGGACGTTTCCGTCAGAACCTGCTCGGAAAGCGTGTTGACTATTCGGGACGTTCCGTTATCGTCGTAGGTCCCGAACTGAAGATTTATCAGTGCGGTCTGCCGAAGGAGATGGCAATCGAGCTGTTCAAGCCCTTCGTAATGAAGGAGCTTGTTGCAAAGGGTATCAGCCAGAATATCAAGAATGCAAAGAAGCTCGTTGATAAGATGGATACCCAGGTATGGGATGTGCTTGAGGAGGTAATCAAGGAGCATCCTGTAATGCTGAACCGTGCACCGACACTGCACAGACTTGGTATTCAGGCATTTGAGCCGATTCTGGTAGAAGGTAAGGCAATTAAGCTGCATCCCCTCGTATGTACCGCATTCAACGCGGACTTCGACGGAGACCAGATGGCAGTGCATCTTCCTCTGTCCGTTGAGGCACAGGCGGAGTGCCGTTTCCTGTTGCTGTCCCCGAACAACCTGTTGAAGCCTTCCGACGGTGGTCCCGTTGCCGTACCGTCTCAGGATATGGTGCTTGGTATTTACTACCTGACGCAGGAGAGACCCGGCGCTGTAGGCGAAGGAAAGTTCTTCAAGAGCGTGAATGAGGCGATTCTTGCTTATGAGAACAAGGCGTGTACGCTGCATTCCAGAATTACCGTCCGTGTGTCTAAGAAGAACGAGAACGGCGAAGTGATTACCGGAAACGTTGAGTCTACGCTGGGACGTTTCATCTTCAATGAGATTCTGCCGCAGGATCTGGGCTATGTAGATAGAACAAAACCGGAGGATTTCCTGAAGCTGGAGGTTGATTTCCATGTCGGCAAGAAGCAGCTGAAGCAGATTCTGGAGAAGGTTATCAATACGCACGGAGCAGTAAAGACTGCGGAAGTGCTGGACGATGTCAAGAGCATTGGATATAAGTATTCCACAAGAGCGGCAATGACCGTATCAATTTCCGATATGACCGTGCCTGCGAAGAAGCCGGAGATGCTTGCGGAGGCACAGGCTACCGTAGATAAGATTTCCGCGAACTTCCGTCGTGGTCTGATTACCGAGGAGGAGCGTTACCGTGCCGTGGTAGAGACATGGAACGAGACGGATAAGGAGCTGACGGACGTACTGCTTGCCGGACTGGATAAGTACAACAACATTTACATGATGGCTGACTCCGGTGCCCGTGGTTCCAACCAGCAGATCAAGCAGCTGGCAGGTATGCGTGGACTGATGGCTGATACGACAGGACGTACCATCGAACTGCCGATTAAGTCAAACTTCCGTGAAGGTCTGGACGTACTGGAGTACTTCATGTCCGCACACGGTGCTCGTAAGGGTCTGTCCGACACCGCACTGCGTACAGCCGACTCAGGATACCTGACCAGACGAATGGTCGATGTATCTCAGGAGCTTTCCATCCGTGAGACGGACTGCGCTGAGGGCAGGGCAGAAATTCCCGGTATTGTTGTCAAGGCATTTATGGACGGCAAGGAAACCATCGAGAGTCTGAAGGACAGAATCACAGGCAGATATTCCTGTGAGGACATTTATGATAAAGATGGCAACATGATTGTGAAGCACAACCACATGATCACGCCGAGCCGTGCATCCAGGATTCTGAGCGTGGGTGTTGACAAGAACGGAGAGCCGATTGAGGCAGTGAAGATTCGTACTATTCTGACATGTCGTTCCCATGTCGGCATCTGTGCAAAATGTTACGGTGCAAACATGGCAACCGGTGAAGCGGTACAGGTAGGTGAGGCAGTCGGAATTATCGCTGCACAGTCTATCGGTGAGCCCGGTACACAGCTGACGATGAGAACCTTCCATACCGGCGGTGTGGCAGGTGATGATATTACACAGGGTCTTCCCCGTGTCGAGGAGCTTTTCGAGGCGAGAAAGCCCAAGGGACTTGCAATTATCGCAGAGTTTGCCGGAAAGGCAGAGATTAAGGATACCAAGAAAAAGCGCGAGGTTGTCATCACGAATGAGGAGACCGGCGATTCCAAGGCTTATCTGATTCCTTACGGCTCCCGTATCAAGGTGCTTGACGGTCAGATGCTGGAGGCAGGTGACGAGCTGACAGAGGGTAGCGTAAATCCTCACGACCTGCTGAAAATCAAGGGAATCCGTGCGGTACAGGATTACATGCTCCGCGAGGTACAGCGTGTATACCGTCTGCAGGGTGTTGATATTGCCGACAAGCATATCGAGGTCATTGTGCGTCAGATGCTGAAGAAGGTTCGTATCGAGAACAACGGCGATACGGAGTTCCTGCCTGGTACACTTGTGGATGTCCTTGATTATGAGGATATGAACGAGGAGCTGATCGCAGAGGGCAAGGAGCCTGCGGATGGCAAGCAGGTACTGCTCGGTATCACAAAGGCAGCGCTGGCTACCAACTCCTTCCTGTCAGCAGCTTCCTTCCAGGAGACCACAAAGGTTCTGACAGAGGCTGCTATCAAGGGTAAGGTTGATAACCTGATCGGTCTGAAAGAGAACGTTATTATCGGTAAGCTGATTCCTGTCGGAACAGGTATGAAGAGATACCGCAATACGAAGCTCAGCACAGATGAGGTAGAGGCGATTTCCTTTGACGAGGGCGGCATGGAGGATCAGGTCAGCTTTGACGAGAATGTTGAAGAGACCGTAGCTCCGGTAGAAGAGTAAGAAGAGTAAATAGAGAGCAGGGATTCCTTTAAAACGGATCCCTGCTTTTTGGCAAAGACATCCGGCAATGGGAAAGGATATTGATATTATGAAGGTTCTGGTTACAGGGGTAAAGGGTCAGCTCGGCTATGATGTGGTGAATGAGCTTACAAAGAGAGGAATAGAGGCTGTCGGCGTAGATATTCAGGAGATGGATATTACAGATCCGGCGAGTGTTGACAGCGTGATCGGACAGAGCGCGCCCGATGCAGTGATCCATTGTGCCGCCTATACGGCTGTGGATGCGGCGGAGGAGAACGAAGCGGCATGCCGCAAGGTGAATGCGGATGGAACAAGGAATGTTGCGCGTGTGTGTGCAAAGCTGGACATCAAAATGCTTTACATCAGCACGGACTATGTGTTTGACGGACAGGGCGAACGCCCGTGGGAGCCGGAGGATGAGAGAGCGCCGAAGAGCGTGTACGGACAGACAAAGTACGAGGGAGAGCTTGCTGTTCAGGAGCTGTTGGACAAGTTTTTTATCGTGCGTATCGCGTGGGTATTTGGCATCAATGGCAAGAATTTCGTCAGGACAATGCTGAATCTGTCCAAGACGCATGACACCCTGAAGGTGGTTGACGACCAGTTTGGTTCTCCTACCTATACTTATGATCTCGCAAGACTGCTGGTCGATATGGTACAGACGGACAAGTACGGCATTTACCATGCAACCAATGAGGGCTTCTGCTCGTGGTATGAATTTGCGTGTGCGATCTTTGAGGAGGCAGGAATCAATATGAAGGTGCTTCCGGTCAGCACGGCAGAATACGGAGCCAAGGCAAACCGCCCGGCAAACAGCCGCATGAGCAAGGAGAAGCTTTCACAGGCTGGCTTTGAGCGACTGCCCGCATGGAGGGATGCGCTGAAGAGATATATCGCGGAACTGCGGGAAAATTCAATGTTGTAGGTAACAGTTCAGCGCCGGGTCATTCATAAAAGCGCAAACTTTAAAAAATGGTTGACAATGCATCGGTGAGCGGCTATACTAATATAGCATGCGCATGGATGCATTTATTTTGTTGTTTCAGATATGCGGCATGTGAGGCAAAAAATTATACAATTCAGAAAGAGGTGAAACAGAATGCCGACATTTAACCAGTTAGTAAGAAAAGGACGTCAGACCTCTGTAAAGAAGTCTACAGCACCTGCTCTGCAGAAAGGTTACAACTCCCTTCACAAGAAGGCTACTGATGTATCTGCTCCCCAGAAGCGTGGTGTATGTACCGCTGTTAAGACAGCAACTCCTAAGAAGCCTAACTCAGCTCTCAGAAAGATCGCCAGAGTACGTCTTTCCAACGGAATCGAAGTTACAAGCTACATTCCCGGAGAAGGTCACAATCTGCAGGAGCACAGTGTTGTACTGATCCGTGGTGGTAGAGTAAAGGATCTGCCCGGTACCAGATACCACATCATCCGTGGTACACTTGATACCGCAGGTGTTGCCAACAGGAAGCAGGCCCGCTCCAAGTACGGCGCTAAGAGACCTAAGGAAGCTAAGAAGTGATGACTGGAACTTTCTGCTGCCTCAGGCAGCAGGCTTGTACCACAAAAACGAAACTGAGATAAGTGTTGGAATTCTGTCATACAGATATAACAGCGCGAACACTTGGGGAAACACATGTGAGTACCGATGATTTAACGTAACTAGTGAGAAGAGACAGAACTGACAGGAAAACGAGTGCATACGAGATTTCATGGCGGGGATGTGTCGGCGAACAGCCGACATCAAGGCATCACTGATGCCGAGACAGCTCACGAAAACAATTTGTTAAGGAGGGAAGAACCGTGCCACGTAAAGGACATATTCAGAAAAGAGACGTATTAGCAGATCCTTTATACAATAACAAAGTGGTTACCAAGCTTGTCAACAACATCATGCTGGATGGCAAGAAGGGTGTAGCACAGAAGATTGTATACGGTGCATTTGCAAAGGTTGAAGAGAAATCCGGTAAGCCCGCTCTGGAAGTATTTGAAGAGGCAATGAACAACATCATGCCTGTTCTGGAGGTTAAGGCTAGACGTATCGGTGGTGCTACCTATCAGGTACCTATCGAAGTAAGACCCGAGAGACGTCAGGCTCTTGGACTTCGCTGGCTGACCATGTTCTCTCGCAAGAGAAGTGAGAAGACCATGGAAGACAGACTGGCGAACGAGATTCTCGATGCAGCAAACAATACTGGTTCCGCTGTAAAGAGAAAAGAAGACATGCACAAGATGGCAGAGGCAAACAAGGCGTTTGCGCATTACAGATTCTAGTAGGAGGGAAAAATCTTGGCTGGAAGAGAATATCCGTTAGAGAGAACCAGAAATATCGGAATTATGGCTCATATCGATGCTGGTAAGACCACATTGACCGAGCGTATTCTGTATTA
>CAKRUB010000028.1 GCA_934402375.1 uncultured Acetatifactor sp. | reverse complement strand
AGAAAACCGATGGTTTCGACTTGGGATTAGTCTACACCATCGGTTTATTTGTCGCAAGTTGACCTCTGAACAGTAACACGAAAGCAACGTCCCTCTGGCTTGTTTATTTTAGGGCTTGCAAAACAGCCATGCATTATGGTAGACTATATCAAAAGCATATATTTTAGAAAATCTGTGGTGAAGTCACCATCTGTGTTCTCAAATCATTTCAGGAATCTATGCTTTTCAATCACATTTTATTTCAATTGAGAGCAGGAGTGCCTGAAAGGTTCCTCCTGCAAAAAGGGAGGAATTCATATGGAACATGGAACTACTGTAAAGCTGCCGGAGGCAAACCGCAAGTACAAGGACACAATCTTCCGCTGGCTCTTTTCGGACAAGAAGAATTTACTGTCCCTGTACAACGCCGTGACAGGGAAGCATTACACGGATGCAGATGCGTTGGAGGTTGTCACACTGGACAGCGCGGTGTATCTCGGGATGAAGAATGATGTGGCATTTCTGGTGGATATGAGGCTGTACCTGTGCGAGCACCAGTCAACCTATAATCCGAACATCCCACTGCGGAACCTGTTTTACATTGCAAGCGAGTACCAGATTCTCGTGAAGGACAAGTCACTCTATTCATCCGTGTTATTGAAGCTGCCTGCGCCGAAATTTCTGGTGTTTTACAATGGTATGGGACAGGTCGCGGACAGGGAGGAGCTGCGGCTTTCTACAGCTTATGAGAATCTGCAGGGAGAGCCGGATCTGGAACTGAAGGTGACGCTGTTAAACATCAATGAGGGACATAATAAGGAACTGATGGAGCAGTGCCAGATCTTAAAGGAGTATTCGCTGTATGTCGCAAGGGTGCGGAAATATGCGGTGCAGATGGAGTTGAACGAAGCAGTGGAGCAGGCGATCACAGAGTGCATCCGGGAGGGGATTCTTTCGGAGTTCCTGTCCCGCAATCGTGCGGAGGTTTTGAAGGTGAGCATATTTGAGTATGATCAGGAGCTGGAAGAGAAGAAATATCGGGAGGCAGAGTACGAGCATGGAAGGCAGGACGGAATCCGCGAGGGAATAGAACGTGGCGTTGAACAGGGGAGTATTCAGATATTAGTGAACCAGGTTTGCAGCAAGCTGAGAAAAAGGAAGACACCGGAGGAGATTGCGGACGCTCTTGAGGAGCCGGTTGAAAACATACAGAAAATTTGCCGGATTGCGGAACAGTATGCACCGAAATATTCTGCTGAGGAAGTATGCCGGGCTTTGGTGAATAAAAAATATAATGATAGATGAATGTCCCCTTTTGCCATGTTCGATTAGTGTATAGTATGACAAAAGCAATGTCCTGCGGCATGTGAAAACCTGCAGGGAGAGCCGGATCTGGAGCTGAAGGTGACGATGCTAAACATCAATGAGGGGCACAATAAGGAACTCATGGAGCAGTGCCAGATCTTGAAGGAGTACTCGTTGTATGTTGCAAGGGTGCAGAAATATGCGGTGCAGATGGAGTTGAACGAAGCAGTGGAGCAGGCGATCACAGAGTGCATCCGGGAGGGGATTCTTTCGGAGTTCCTGTCCCGCAATCGTGCGGAGGTATTGAAGGTGAGCATATTTGAGTATGATCAGGAGCTGGAAGAGAAGAAATACCGGGAGGCAGAGTACGAGCATGGAAGGCAGGACGGAATCCTCGAGGGAATAGAGACAGGACGCACCGCCGGAATACAGGAAGGAATTTGCACCATGGTAAGGAATCTGGCGAAGCAGAATATCCCCTTACAGCAAATCGCGGAAGCGGCAGGGGTTGACGAGAAGACCGTGCGGGAGTGGATAGAAGCTCCTGCGGTAAAAGAGAAGAGAGAATGAAATCAATATCCATTTACGCGATCACCAGAAATCAGAATACAGAGCAGGTACAGAAGCTTGAACGGCATTTGTCGGGAAGAGAAAAGGCTCTGAAAATAAGGGAATGGGAGCTGGGCAGTCTGAAAGCATTGGTGCATCAGCTGGAGATACATATGCCGGAGGTACCGGCTCTTCGCCTTTTTTATTCCTTTCAGATTCCGAGGCTGGGGAAGGAATTTGATCTGCTTCAGATCAAGGAAGACCAGATTGTAAATATCGAATTGAAGAGCGGTGTAGTGTCTGATGAAGCGATGCGCAAGCAGCTTTTGCAGAACCGCTATTATTTATCTGCGCTGGGGAAGCCGATCCGGTCATACACCTATAACAGCAATCAGAACAGACTGGTGCGGCTGACGAACCATGACCATCTTGCAGACACAGAGTGGGAGCAGTTGTGCAGGGATTTGCAAAATGAAAGCGACGACTACAAGGGAAACCTTGAGGAACTGTTCCGTGCAGAGCTGTATCTGATCTCACCATTGACGGAGCCTGCCCGCTTTCTGAAAAAAGAATATTTTCTGACATCCCAGCAGAGAGATATTGAGCGCCAGATCTTAAAGAAGATTCGTGCGAAACAAACAGGGTATTTCTGGTTCAGCGGACTTCCGGGAACAGGGAAAACTCTGCTTCTTTATGACATTTCCATGAAACTTTCCAAACGGCAGCAGGTGTGCATGATTCACTGCGGTGAGGCGGGAAGGGAATGGAAATCGCTGCATGAGCGTTTGCAGCGGGTGACCTATTTATCTGACAGTCAGATCACGCCAGACAGCAGCATGGAGTGTTACAGCGCTGTTCTGGTCGATGAAGCGCATCTGCTTTCCGCAGACAGACTGCGCCTGTTAATGCAGCTCGCGGGAGAACGACCTATGATTTTTTCCAGTGACTGCGAGACGATGATCTCACCGGAAGAGCTGGATCAGGGAGCACTGCATATATTGGAGGAGCTGCCGGGTATACAGACCTTCCGTCTGACGAACCGTATCCGCACCAACGTAGAGCTGTCTCTCTTTATTCGGAACATGATGTGCCTTTGCAGCAAAAAGAATCCCAGACAATATCCTCATATTGCGGTGCTGTACGCTAACGATGACAAGGAGGCGGAAGGTCTGCTGAGGGATTATGCCGCGCAGGGATATGTCTGCCAGAGTGGGGGCAGTGGACAGGAACAAGAGGCAGAACGGCTTGCGGTTCTCCTGGATGACAGATATTATTACGATGAAGACGGATACCTGAGATCGACGTGCCGGGATGTGCGGCATCTTTTCCATCAGCTGAATTGTGCAAAGGAAGAGTTGGCGCTGGTGGTAAAGGGGAATGAAGCGGTGTATGCGGCGTTGCTGGATCTGTTGTGATGGGGAGTGTGTGTATGAATCTGAGATTGATAAAGGCAACTGTAGAATATAAAGAGCAGATATGTGATATGTTGGAGGAATGGTATGCGACGGGAGAAAAAATTATACCCTACGCGATAAGAAGACTCGACTACCATGACTTCAATTTCTACTGTGAAAATCTTGAAAATAAAGATCCACTGGCAGACTGGGGTGTTACAGATTCCACGTTTTTCTGCATGGATGAAGACAGAGACAGGGTAGTCGGTGCCGTAAATATAAGGCATTATCTGAATGAAGCTTTATTGTTAGACGGCGGACATATCGGAGACGGTGTCAGACCCTCCGAGCGAAGGAAGGGTATTGCAACAAAAATGATAGCGCTTGCGCTGGAAGAATGTAAAAAGCTCGGAATATATAGGGTTCTTATGGTCTGTGACAAGGATAATGTCGGATCGGCAAAGAGCATAATGAACAATGGTGGAGTCCTTGAAAACGAGCCTGTTGTAGACGGAGTACCTCAGCAGAGATTCTGGATTGATCTGACAAATAAGGTCAGGGACAATGCTGGAATCGTAAGGCATATGTCACTGGAGGAAGTTCCGCAATGTGTAGAGGTAATCAGAAGCTCCTTTAAAACCGTCGCGGATGAGTTTGGATTTACGCGGGAAAATGCGCCGCGTTTTACGGCATTTGCAACGGATGAGGAAAGAATCCGATACCAGTTTTGCGTAGAAAAGAGACCCATGTATGTTTATTTTCTGGGAACAAGGATAGTGGGCTTTTATTCGCTTGCATTGCTTAATGGGGAAGAGGCAGAGTTAAACAATCTTGCCGTGCTCCCGGATTACCGTCATCAGAAAATAGGAGAGAAGCTGCTTGCAGATTCCGAGGAGAAGACCTCTCTGTTTGGAAGAAAAAAAATAAAGATCGGAATCGTGGAGGAAAATAGGGTTCTCAGGGCATGGTACGAAAATCACGGTTTTGACCATAGAGAAACGAAAAAATATGATTTCTTTCCGTTCACATGCGGATATATGGAAAAATTAATATAAAAGAGAAAATTGCAATTACGAATAAAAAGAGTTAGAATGAGGTTAGATGTGGCTAACACAGAAACAAACTGCTCATTGACATCAGGAAAGGAATAAAACAATGGAGATAAAAAAATTTGGTGTTCCTACAGGAAAGACAATTATGCTTCTGCATGGCAACCTCATGTGCTGGAGACAGTTCGAGGATGTAATTCCTTTGCTTGAAAAAGAATATTGTGTACTCGCAGTCAGCTTTGACGGTTTTGACGGCACAGGGGAGACAACCTATGCGAGCGCGCACGATCAGGCGGATAAGCTGGCGAACTATTTAATGGAAAATTGCGGCGGGAAGCTGGATATGCTTTTTGCAGAATCGCTCGGATGTGCTCCGGCTGTTCTGTTGAAATCGGATAACAGAGTACATATTTCGCATATGATTTTGAGCGGCCCGGAATATTTGGATTGTGGAATTTTTAACGGTCTGGTACTCAAAATTATGCCTCCGAAGCAGCATAGGCTTACAAAAGAAAAGCAAATGCCCGCATGGGTTTTGAAGTTCATGGGACAGACGGAGGAAGGCATGAGAACCATGATGAGCCGTATTCCCGACAATATCAGTCTGGAATCCGTTTATACCACATGGAAAGTGGGATTGACCCTGTATCGAGCGAATTTTCCCGTTCAGAAGGATGCATCGGTTGCCTGCTGGTATGGAGAAAAGGAAGGGCATATGAAAAAGGCGATTAAAAAGCTGAGGCAATGCTATCCAAGGCTGAAGGTTCGGTGCTTTGCCGGCTACGGACACGGTGAAATTATAAATCATCCGGAACAGCTTGCGACAGGGCTGATAGAATTTTTAAATCAATAAGTCAGGTGTGAAATAACTCGATAGGGTATCGGAGGGGACAATGAAAAAACTGGGAAGCAGATTTTGGACGGCAATGGTTTTATTCGGACTGATCGGGCAGGTGGCGTGGGTCGTGGAGAATATGTATTTGAATGTATTCATCTACAAAATGTTTCGCGCCTCCGCGGCAGATATTTCCATGATGGTCGGAGCCAGCTCTGTGGCGGCAGCCTTGACGACGATTCTGATCGGGGCGCTGTCGGACTGGGTCGGAAAGCGGAAGCTGTTTATTTGTGGAGGGTATCTGGTCTGGGGTATCACCATTCTGGCATTTGGACTGGTGCGCATGGATATTCTGACACCGATCTGCGGAGGTACGATGGACGCGGCAGCCATGGGAATTAACCTTGTCATTATCCTTGACTGCGTGATGACCTTCTTTGGCTCCGCGGCGAACGATGCCGCCTATAATGCGTGGCTGACGGACGAGGGAGATGAGACGAATCGCGGAAAAATCGAAGGAATCAATGCCATGATGCCGTTGGTATCCATATTGGTAGTATTCGGCGGATTCATGGGCTTTGATCTGGATAAGGCGGACAGCTGGACGGTCATCTATGCCATCGTAGGAGGTGTCGTTTTTGTTGCGGGTATCGCCGGGTGCTTTCTGATCAAGGAAAGCCGTGTCCATAGAAGTGCCGACAGAGGTGCTTCGTTTGTGGAGAATCTGCTATACAGCTTCCGCCCGGGAACCATGAAAAAGAATCCGCTGCTGTATGCAGTGATCGTGGCATTTGCGCTGTTTGGTATCTCTATCCAGACGTTCATGCCCTATCTGATCGTGTATTATGAGCAGACGCTGCATATGGACAATTACGTCTTAGTCATGGCACCGGCGATTATTCTGGCATCCGTTGTCACAGCCTTTTACGGCAGGATATATGATAAAAAGGGCTTTCAGTTCAGCATCCTTCCCAGCATCGGGATGCTGGTGGGCGGCTATGTGATTTTGTATTTTTCAGTACATACCGTCCCTGTTTTTCTGGGGTCGCTGTTGATGATGAGCGGCTACCTGACCGGTATGGCAGTGTTCGGCGCCATGATCCGCGACTGCATCCCTGAAAATATGGCGGGACGCTTTCAGGGAATCCGCATTATCGGACAGGTATTGATCCCCGGTATTATCGGGCCTTTTATCGGTGCGTTTGTGCTGCGCAATGCGGAGCAGATCGCCAATCAGGACGGAACCTTCTCGTTTCTGCCCAACAGAAATATCTGGCTGGCGGCTACGATCGCGGCAGCAGTATTGTGCGCAGCGCTGTTTGGAATTTTCCGTATGTCAGGGCGGAAGGCAGATAAGAAAAAGTCATAGATTCTGTTTCCGGTAAGTTCCGGGTGTTATGTTATAATGCTTATGGAAAAGCTCACAGAAATAGCTGGTACTGGAAAAGCCACATGCGTAGGCAATATCTGTAATTGACATTGCAGCAATTCCCGGCACCTGAAATGTCCCGGATCAGTGGGCAAAGCTGGCAGATGCCATTATAGAGTAAACTTTAGGAGTTTTTAAGGTCAGACCTTAAAAACTCATTGTATTTTCAAAGTATTTTTGGTATAATAGGAAAAAAAGGGAGGAAGATAACATGATTATCAGACCGGATTATCTGAAAGCCATAGACCCATTTATAGATAAACCATTGGTTAAGATACTTGCAGGTATCCGCCGTTGCGGGAAATCTACAATTTTTGAAATGCTCAAAGAAAAATTGGTCGCGCGCGGCGTTTCTGAAGAACAGATTGTCTGTAAGAGATATACAGAGATGGATATACCGGAAAACATTACCGCAAGACAGATGTATGAAGAGCTGCTTGCCGCCATGGACGGGAAAGAGCACTGTTATATTTTACTGGATGAAGTTCAGGAGATTGACGGATGGGAAAGGGTGGTCAACAGCATTCTGGAAAAAACAAACGCGGATATTTATGTTACGGGCTCAAATTCCAAACTGATGTCCAGCGAAATATCTACTTATCTGACAGGTCGCTATGTCATGATTCCGGTGTATACGCTTTCCTTTCGGGAATATCTTGATTTCAAGGCGAACAGCCGCCTATCCCGGAAAGAACTGCTGGAAGAATACATCCGTTTTGGTGGCTTCCCTATAGTTGCCCTGGGCGAATATGAGATGTCGTCTGCATACCAGATTGTTGATGGAATATACCATACGGTTGTCTCGCGCGATATTGTGAAAAGACATAGGATCAATAAGCAGGATTTATTTGACAGAGTGGTAAGATATGTAATTGAAAACATGGGCAAAACCTTTTCGGCAAACTCCATTTCAAATTTTCTTAAGAGTGAGCACCGGAAGGTTTCTGTGGAGAGCATTTACAATTATCTGCGCTGGCTGGAGCAGGCATTCATCATCTACCCGTGCGAGCGCTATGATCTTCAGGGTAAAAATATTTTGAAGACTCAGGAAAAGTATTATCTGGCGGATGTTTCCCTGAAATATGCACTTTTGGGGTATAACCGGAAAATGTTGGATGGTGTAATGGAGAATATTGTTTTTTTGGAGCTGAAGCGTAGGGGCTATAACGTTTATATTGGAAAAAACGATACGAAGGAGATAGATTTTATTGCCAGTCGTTATGCGGATAAGATTTATGTTCAGGTCTGCGTTCAGCTTCCTGAAAATTCTGATCGTGAAATAGGAAATCTTATGGAAATTAAAGATCATTATCCTAAGTACGTCATTACCCTGAATGACATGGACACGGGCAATGAAAACGGCATCAGGATTGTACATCTTGCAGATTTCCTGTTGGATGAAAAATGGTAAAAGATTGAAAAATAAATTTTTCAATCACGAGATTTGTGTCTGCGAGCACTTGACACAAACTCGCTATTCGCAAAGAACGTGCGCAGAGATGAGGAAAATATGAATAAGAGAAAATACAAATCAAGTCAGCTGATCAGGAGGTTTCTTCCCTATTATAAAAGCCATGTGGGAGTGTTGTGCATGGATCTTTTCTGTGCGGCGCTGACGACATTATGTGAAATTGTTCTGCCGCTGATCGTCCGGTATATCACGAATCAGGCAATGCAGGAGACGATGCTCCTGACGGCGGGGATTGTTTTAAAGCTCGGCGGGCTGTATCTTGTGCTCCGGCTGATTGATGTTGCCGCCTACTATTATATGTCCTATACCGGTCACGTCATGGGAACGGAGATGGAGACGGATATGCGGCGCGATGCCTATGCGCATTTACAGCAGTTGTCCAACACCTATTACAACAACACGAAGGTCGGACAGATCATGGGACGGATCACGAATGACCTGTTTGATGTGACGGAGTTTGCGCACCACTGCCCGGAGGAATTTTTCATTGCCGGAATCAAGGGTGTCGCATCCTTTATCATTCTCTGCACGATCAATGTGCCGCTGACGCTGATCATCTTCTGCATCATTCCGTTTATGATCGGTATCTGCGGACATATCAACCTGAAGCTGCGCTCCCTGTTCCGGCAGCAGCGCGTACAGGTTGGAGAGCTGAATGCAAGGATTGAGGACAGCCTTCTGGGACAGAAGGTGGTAAAGGCATTTGCCAACGAGGATGTAGAAAACGAGAAATTCGAGCAGGATAACCAGAAATTTTATCAGATCAAGAAGCGCGGTTACCGTTATATGGGGCTGTTTGCGTGTTCGACCAGACTTTTTGACGGACTGATGTATCTGGCGGCGATCGTGGCGGGCGGTCTGTTTGTCGTCGATGGAGCGATTTCGCCCAGCGACCTTGTGGCATATATCATGTATGTTTCGACCTTTATTGCAACTATCCGGCGTATCATCGAATTTGCTGAGCAGTTCCAGAGAGGCATGACGGGAATCGAGCGCTTTATTGAGATTATTGATGCCGATATTGACATCTTTGACGAGCCGGGCGCGGTCGAGCTGGAGAATCCGAAAGGAAATATTGTGTTCGAGGATGTCAGCTTTGAGTACCCGGACGACCATAATCAGGTCTTCCGGCATCTGAACCTGAATATCAGACAGGGGGAGAAGGTGGCGCTGGTAGGCCCCTCGGGCGGCGGCAAGACGACGCTCTGCAACCTGATTCCGAGATTTTACGACACGACGGAGGGGAACATTTACATTGACGGCAGGAATATCCGGGGGCTGACGTTGAAGAGTCTTCGAAGAAATATCGGTGTGGTACAGCAGGACGTCTACCTCTTTTCGGGAACGGTATTTGAAAATATCGTGTACGGAAAGGTCGGCGCGACCATGGAGGAGGTGGTGGATGCCGCGAAGAGAGCCGGTGCACATGACTTTATCATGGGGCTGAAGGACGGCTATAACACCTATATCGGTGAGCGTGGGGTCAAGCTGTCCGGCGGACAGAAGCAGAGGATCAGCATAGCGAGAGTCTTTCTGAAAAATTCTCCGATCATTATTCTGGACGAGGCGACGTCGGCGCTGGACAATGAGAGCGAGTACGCGGTGGCAAAATCGCTGGCAGCACTTTCAGAGGGACGCACGACCCTGACAGTGGCGCACCGTCTGTCCACTATCCGAAATTCAGACAGAATTATGGTGCTGACAGAGGAAGGTATCACGGAGGAGGGCAATCATGAGGAGCTGATGGCAAAGAAGGGTATTTATTACAAGCTTTACCAGATGGCAAATGAGATGAAATAAGCAAATAGGGCTTGTATACAATTTATGAGTTGTGATAATATATTCAAGGATTGAGCCTAAATAAAGTACAGACAATTGTGTGATTCAGGAGTTTACAACTGTTGTTGGAAAGTGAAGAGTTATATAATTGCCAAAATAAATAGAATACGGAAGGGAACGAAAATTAAAATGGAAAATACGAATAATGGTGTGGTACTGCCGCAGCAGATCGTGGAAAATAATATGGAGGCAGCGGTCGGAAAGGTAAATATGCCGCTGGGAAAAATGATTCTTCTGGGCATCTTTGCGGGTATGTTTATCGCGGGCGGCGCAGCGGCGAGCAGCGTGGCAATGCATGCCGTGACGAATGTGGGAGTTTCAAGGCTTCTCGGGGGCTGTATCTTCCCGGTCGGTCTGATGATGATCGTCTTTATCGGCGGCGAGCTTTTCACAGGTGACTGCCTGATGATTATGGGCTGCGTGCATAAGAAGTTTTCCGTGTTGAAGATGATAAGGGTTCTTGTGGTGGTCTATATGACGAACCTGCTCGGCGCAGTCGTTATTGCCTTTCTGGTATATCTGTCAGGACAGTTTGGCTATACCGGAGGTCTTCTCGGCGCCTTTACGATCAAGGTGGCAATGGGCAAGGTAAATCTCTCCTTCGGGACAGCGCTGAGCTCCGGTATTCTCTGTAACATTTTCGTGTGTGCCGCTGTTCTGATGGCATCCGCGGCGAAGGATATTGCGGGTAAGGCATGGGCGATCTTCTTCCCCATCATGGCGTTCGTAGTCAGCGGTTACGAGCACTGTGTTGCCAATATGTATTACATCCCCGCAGGCATCTTTGCGATGAACAATGAAGCCTATGTTGAAAAGGCAATGTCTGAGTACGGATATACCGCAGAGCAGCTTTCCTCGTTAAACTGGGGCAGCTTCCTCGTGAAGAGCGCGATTCCCGTCACGATCGGCAACATGATCGGCGGCATGGTCTTTGTCGGACTGATCCTCTATTTCATTCATGCCCGTAACATTAAGAAGACTGCCGCATAAGCAGTTTGCGGATAGAAAAAGGCTACGGTTTCCGCTGTATCAGTGGATGCCGCAGCCTTCTCTTTATATAATCTCGATTCTTTCAAAGTACTTCATAAGGATGTCAGCGCAATTTTCCGCGCCGAGCTTGGAGGTGTCGAGGATCATGTGATAATTGTTCACATCGCCCCAGACCTTTCCGGTATTCTTATAATAATATTCCGAGCGCTCCCGGTCATTCTTCTCAATCAGTGCCTTCGCCTCTTCGTGGGAGATCGATTCCTTCTTCATAATCCGCTGAATCCGATCCTCCTTGTCGGCGCATACATAAATATTAAATACATTCGGCTGATCCTTTAAGATCTCTGATGCACAGCGCCCGAGAATGATACAGGACTTTTCTGCCAGCTTTCGGATTACCTCTGTCTCATCTGAATAATCATTGTCATGGAGCGCGTTTTCAATATACGCCTTGTCATAGACAGGAATCCCCAGCTTCTTGGAAAGCTCCTCCGCAATCATGCTTGCCCCGGTTCCGAACCGACGGCTCATAGTAATTACAAGATTCATAACAGATCCTCCTCTGCCCGAAAGGAATACATCTTTTTTTCAGGCAAGGTCTATTTTATCATAAACAACGCCAAAAGACCATAAGCTCCCGGAAGAAGTTTTCAGGCTGCGGCATTTTCCGTCGCTCCGGCGGAGGCGTTTTTCCATGAGCCTCGGCGGTAAAAGCAGATTGACAGGACAGCCGCAACGCACCAGCCGATCGGCCATGCGCACCAGATACCGGTCGCTCCGAGCGCCGTCTTTGAGAAACAGAAGGCAAGCAGGACCCTCAGTATCAGATCGGTGAAGGTTGCGATCATAAACTTTGTCATCATGCCGGCTCCACGCAGGACACCGTCCGCAACGAGCTTTGCCGAAACGATAAAGTAGAAGGGGGATAGGATTTTCAGGTAGATAATACCCGTCCGCAGGGCAAGTTCGGTAGGCTCATCCATAAAGAGCTTTAAAACGAGATTTCCGCCGAAGAAATACAGTAGGAACAGAGGCACGCTCAGTATCCATACCAGCCTTACACCGACGCTGAAGCCCTGCCGGATGCGGAACAGCTTTCTGGCGCCCAGATTCTGTGCGGTGTAGTTGGAAATTCCGTTTCCGAGAGTGGTAAAGGAAGTGATTACCAGGTTGTTCAGCTTCACGGCTGCGGAATAGCCTGCCATGACAGGTGCGCCGAAGCCGTTGATAATGCTCTGGATGATAATGTTGCCGAGTGAGATGAAGCTCTGCTGTAAGGTACTCGGAATGGCAATGACTACGATCTGCTTTAAAAGCTGTAGGTCAAAGACAGGCGCCTTTTCCCTGCTCTCTATTTTTGCCAGCCTGCGGAACACAACCACCATTGCGAGAATACAGCTGACACCCTGACAGATAAAGGTTGCCCATGCCACACCGGCGACGCCCATCTCGAACGCCTTTACAAACCATATATCAACGGCGATATTGGAGAGAGAGGATACCGCCAGAAAGTAAAAGGGCGTCTTGGAGTCTCCCAGTGCGGAGAAAATGCCGGTTGCAATATTGTAGAAGAATACGAAAGGCAGTCCCCATGCGTAAATGTCCAGATACAGCTTTGAGTCGGCGAACACCTCGCCGGGAGTGCGGATGAGCCGCAGCAGCATACCGGAGCCAGCGATACCGACCAGCATCAGCAAGAGGCAGACGGCAGCGCTGAAAATACATGCCGTGTAAACAGCAGTTTTCATTCCCTTATAGTCCTTGGCGCCGAACAGCTTTGAGACGACGACTGAGCAGCCCATGTTGCAGCCAAACGCAAATGCAATAAAAATCAGAGTGATCTCATAGCTGTTTCCGACTGCAGCCAGTGCGTTTTCACCGACAAATTTTCCGGCTACGAGACTGTCGGCAATATTGTACAGCTGTTGGAAGATGATGCTGCCAAAGAGCGGCATACAGAATTGAAACAATACCGTCTGGGGTTTTCCCACTGTTAAATCCTTATTCATGATCGGATGCCTCCGTTTCTTTTATGCTGTCAATAATCATTTTCACACAGCCGTCGGTGCCGAATACACTGCTCGACAGCATCAGGTCATAGCTTTCAGGGTGTCCCCACGCGGTATCGGAATAGAATCCGAAGAACTGTTTTCTCATTCTGTCCATGTGCCTGATCCGGTGAACCGCTTCTCTTTCGCTGATCTGGTTCCGCTGCATGACACGCTTTATCTTGTCGTCCTCATCTGCGTAAATGAAGACTGACAGCCTTTTTTCCTTGGGCAGAATGGAGGAAGCGCACCGGCCAATCATTACACACGACCCCTGTCCGGCGATTTTCTCGATCACAGCCTTTTCGGCGTTGTACGCCATCTGGCTCTCCGAATAGAAGGTATTGCCGATGCCGGCGATATCGGCATAAGGATTTCCGCTTAGAAACTGAATGCTGTTGATCGGGGATTCTTCCGATTTTGCAATAAATTCCTCGCTCAACCCGGACTCCAGTGCCGCTTTCTTAATCAGTAATTTGTCATAGCAGGGCACGCCGAGCTCGCGGGAGAGCTTTTCGCCGATTTCACGACCACCGCTTCCGTACTGTCTGCCGATACAAATAATTTTTTCCATAAAAGCCACCTCTTTCATTCGCAGATTGTTTTTTCATGACGGATGCATTATAATCCCATATAAGATATGTGTAAAATATCAGTAATGTAAATGTGATATATCAAATTGATATGGGGTGGAGGAAAGATATGAACATTAATTATGAACACTACAAGGTGTTCTACTATGTTGCGAAATACAAGAGCTTTACAGGCGCCGCTCGCGCGCTTCTCAATAATCAGCCGAACATTACACGCATGATGAAGAAGCTGGAGGAGGAGCTGGGCTGTACCCTCTTTGTGAGACAGAGACACGGAGTCACCCTGACACCCGAGGGGGAAAAACTGTACGGACATGTGCTGATCGCGTTTGAGCACATCCTGCGCGGGGAGGAGGAAATCGCCAGAGACCGGAGCCTGCAGTCGGGAATTGTCACCGTGGCGGCAAGTGAAATCGCCCTGCACTGCGTACTGCTCCCGGTATTGAAGAAATTCCGAAAGGATTACCCGGGCATACGCATTCGGATTCTGAACCATACAACCCCGCAGGCGATCGATATGCTGAAAAAGGGTCTGGCAGACTTCGCCATAGTCACAGAACCCTTTGACCTGCCGACCGGGCTGAGCTCCGGTATCCTGCGCAGCTTTCGTGAGGTGCCGGTCTGCAGCACGGCGTTCTCCCTGTCAACGGGAACATCTCTCACGGATAAACAGATAGAGAAGTACCCGATCATCGGTTACGCCGAGAAAACAGGCTCCTTTACCTTTTACACAGACCTTTTTAATAGAATGGGTCTTTCCTTTTCGCCGGACATAGAGGCGGCAACAGCCGACCAGATACTGCCGATGATAAAATCCGATCTGGGCATCGGCTTTGTGCCCTTGGATTTTCTCGAAAAAGAGAATATGGAAAACCTTGTCATCCTTAACATGAACCCGCCCATCCCATCTCGAAACATCTGCATTATAAAGAGAAAGCAGACCTTCCTAAGTATCGCCGCGGCTGAATTAGAGCAGATGATCAAGACAAATACAGATATGGGAAATAATTAAGATTGGTCAACTGATAAAATAAATTTTATTACAGAAAAGTCTGATAAAATCAATATTTGAGTCTATGTATGTTAAAAAAAATCAATAAACAGGTTAATATGTATACTTGCCTGTGCTTAAACTCAATGTTAATATTAGACAAACAAAACACATTAGGAATCTGCAAACCCACAAGTTTCAAGTAACAGTTGCGCAGAATGCACATGGCCACAAGCAGCGCACTCTGGAGCCGCCGGCACTTAGATGCCGTACTGTGGCATCTTATGTGCCGCTGCGAGCGGAAGGTAGCGAGAGCGTGCCTGCGGTGGTCAGTGCATTTTGCGGCAACGTCACTCGCAGAGATGTCACTTGCGGAGATCCCCCTTGCAGAGATTCCACCAGAAAAGAGGTTTTCACATGGACAGCAAAGCGATTAAGGAAAAATACGTCAAGACCTACCATATGCCCCCCGAGGTTACATACGACTGGGTGAAAAAGGACTGCATCGAGAAAGCGCCCATCTGGTGCAGCGTGGATCTGCGAGACGGCAATCAGGCTCTGATCGACCCGATGAGTCTGGAGGATAAACTCGAATTCTTCAAGCTGCTGGTAGAGATCGGCTTCAAGGAGATCGAGGTAGGCTTCCCTGCCTCCTCTGATACGGAGTACAATTTCATCCGGGCATTGATTGAGAAAAATATGATACCCGACGATGTGACGATACAGGTTCTCACGCAGGCGCGCGAGCACATTATCCGAAAGACCTTTGAAGCCGTCAAGGGTGCGCCTCACGCAGTGGTTCACTTATATAACTCCACATCGGTAGAACAGAGAGAACAGGTATTTAAGAAGGATAAGGAAGCGATCAAGCAGCTTGCCATCGACGGAGCTCTCCTTTTAAAGACACTTGCCGAGGAGACAGAAGGTAATTTCACCTTCGAGTACAGCCCCGAAAGCTTTTCCCAGACCGAGGTTGATTACGCGCTGGAGGTCTGTAACGCAGTGCTGGATGTCTGGAAGCCGGATGCAGAGCATAAAGCGATCATCAATCTGCCGACGACGGTGCAGGTGGCAATGCCCCACGTCTTCGCCTGCCAGATCGAATACATGAACAAGCACCTGAAATACAGAGACAATGTTGTCTTAAGCGTACATCCCCACAATGACAGAGGCTGCGGAGTCAGCGATGCGGAATTCGGTATCCTTGCCGGAGCCGACCGCGTGGAGGGAACACTCTTCGGAAACGGTGAGCGCACGGGCAACGTCGATATTGTCACTGTTGCGATGAACATGATGTGCCACGGCGTGGACAGCGGACTGGATTTCAGCCATATTGCGAAGATCCGGGAGGCATATGAGCGCTTTACGGGAATGCGGGTTCACGAGAGAACACCCTACGCCGGAGATCTGGTATTCACGGCATTTTCCGGCTCCCATCAGGATGCCATCAGCAAGGGTATGGCATGGCATAAGGAGGGCAAGAGCGGAAAACGCTGGGATGTGCCCTATCTGCCGATCGATCCCTCCGATGTCGGAAGAGAATACGAGTCGGATGTCATCCGAATCAACAGCGTTTCCGGCAAGGGCGGAGTTGCCTTTGTATTGAAGCAGCAGTTTGGCTTCTCACTTCCCGCGGCGATGAAGGAGGAGGTCGGCTATCTCATCAAGGGCGTTTCCGACAAGCGCCATCAGGAGCTGCTGCCCGCAGAAATCTATGCGATCTTCGAGGAGAATTACATCAGCCCCCGCAAGGTATTCCGCATTCCCGAGTGCCATTTCAGACAGGAAAAGGGTATTCAGGCGGAGGTGACGATAGAGCAGAACGGGACACAGAGAGTGATCAGAACCGCCGGAAACGGTCGTCTGGATGCGGTCAGCAACGCGATCAAGACCTTCTTCGGAATCAATTACGAGCTGTCGATCTACGAGGAGCACGCAATCTCCAAGGGCTCCAGCTCGAGGGCGGCGGCGTATGTGGGCGTTATGCATGACGGACATTTGTACTGGGGTGTCGGTGTGGATGAGGACATCATCAAGGCTTCCATAGCGGCGCTGACATCCGCAGCGAACAAGCTCGCCGCAGAGCAGCATATTACGGCAGGCAGAGAGGATCGCATTGTCGAGATCATCAGCAGCATTCAGAATGACTATAAGAATGTGACGCTGGAGACGCTTTCCGATAAATTCCACCTCTCCAAGCCCTATCTTTCCAAGTACATCAAGGAAAAGGCGGGTATGACCTTCCAGGAGGTTGTCAAAGAGGAACGCATGAAGAAGGCGAGAACGATGCTGCGTGAGACGAATCAGACGGTGGAGACCATCGCGGCAGAGGTGGGCTATGAAAACGTAGAACATTTTAACCGGTTATTCAAGAAAAGCTACGGAATGACGCCGGTACAATACAGAAAGCAGGATTGACCCCTGCTTTCTGCGTCTATGTCTGTTTTAGTTTGCGTTGTAATTGTTCTGGAAGCCCTCGAAGCCGGGTTCTACCGTGGTGTGCTCAACGGTGTTGTAACGCAGCTGCAGGAACTGGCTGTGATCCTTAAAGAACATTTTCTTCAGATCCTCGGTATATCCGACAACGACCCATGGATACCTGCGGTCTATATTCTGCAGAATATCCTGTGCGGTAGTCTCATCCGGAACGCTGATAATCTGCACCTTTGAATGTCCCTCGCTGTAAATATTGATGCTATAGGTAACACCTGTCTTGATGCCGTTGGTACGGTGCGTTGTCGTGTTCTGGTAAGCCCAGAGCATCTTGTTTACGGGAATTGCCCTGGGGGTGATACTCTGGAGATCATATATGCAGAGCCTTCCGAGCTTGATGGCATCCTTCTTTAAGTAGTTGACAGCAGAATTCATATCGGCATCTATTGAGGCTTCGGTGTAGCCTGCCTGCAGATAGCTCTTCTGGAAGCTCTTTAGGTAACCGCCGGTAGAGGCCTTTATCATTCTGAAGATGCTATAGGCGATCAAGATGATACCACCGAAGAAGACTACCAGATATACGCCATTCTGGCTCGCCGGGTCGACAAAAACATTGATGTAGTACGGGGAGGTATAGTCCTCAAATTCCTCCTGTGTCCAGCCCACTCCATCTGAGGATACAAAATATTCTTCAAAATAGCCATAATCCTCTGAGGAGAGTTTTTTTATTTTACCGGTGAGAGTGAGGGGACTGGAGTAAATGCCGTTGTAGGTATTTTCCGCGATCTCATCCATGCGGTTCTGATATTTTGCCGGAACCTTGATCGTGATATAACGATAATCCGTAGCATTGTCATCGCCTGTCCATGTGATATAATACAGACTGGTTGTTGTGCGTTGATGTGTCTTTGTGTTTTCACTGTACTCCTCAAGGTAATAGGTAAATACAGTGTCGAGATCGATTTTTACAAGCTGATCCTTAATCTCGTCGACCCCCAGACTTTCAAACTGAACATAACCGGTCAGCATATAAAATACATTCGGCGCCTGCCAGATCGCCATCGCCAGTCCTGCAATGGCTAAAACGATACTGAGTACCAGCGAACTTTTAAAACTTTTTTTCTTGAGTTCTTCTAACATAAATTCCCTCCTGATTGAAAATATAGAAGATTAATCTAAAACAGCAGTTTTAATATTAGCATATTGCAAACATCTGTCAAGGGAAAATGAGAGAAATTAATAGGTTGTTTTGTTTACAGTTTTCTGAAAATCATGTAGAATAGATTTCATTAGTGGCGCTGTGACAGGCGCAGAAAAGAGGAAAAAAGTATGAAGTTTAAGGAAATGCCGTATGAGAGAATTGACTTTGAACAGGTACAGAAGGAATTAAAGGAGCTTATGGAGGCGTTCGACGCGGCAAAGAGCGGAGAAGAACAGTTTGCCATTCATCAGAAATATTACAAGCTGACCGGAAGAGTTGAATCAATGTACACCATTGCAAATATCCGGTTTGATGTCGATACCTCCGATGCTTTCTATGAGAAGGAGCATGAATACTACGATGAGAAGATGCCGGAGTACAGCAACGCCTGTCTTGCATACCAGAAAAAGCTCTATGAGTCCCCTTTCAGGGATTACCTTGAGAAGAAGATCGGGCCAGTAGCCTTTAAGAATATGGAAATTGCCCAGAAGGCAATGGACGAGAAGCTGATTCCGCTGATGCAGGAGGAGAATGCACTGACGATGGAATATGACAAGCTCATCGCCAGTGCGAAGATCAGCTTTGACGGCAAGGAGCTGAACCTTTCCCTGATGCGCCCTTATCTGATCCATCAGGACAGAAGTGTAAGAGCAGCTGCATGGAAGGCGTACAGTGCATTCTTTGAGGCAAATGCGGACAAGCTGGATGAAATCTATGACAAGCTGGTGAAGAACCGTACCGCACAGGCAAAAATGATGGGCTACGACAACTATCTGGAGCTTGGCTACTATCGTATGGGAAGAAACTGCTACGGACGCAAGGAGGTCGAGGCATACCGCGAGCAGGTGAAGAAGGACTTCGTTCCCTTTGCGGAGGAGCTGCATGAGCGCAGAAGAAAGAGACTCGGACTGGACAAGCTCAGCTATATTGATGCTGCGGTATACTTTAAGGATGGCAATCCTGCGCCCTTCGGAACCCCCGAGGAGATTCTGGCTGCCGGTCAGAAGATGTACGGGGAGCTTTCTCCCGAGACGAAGGAGTTCATGGACTTTATGATGGAGAATGAGCTTTTTGACGTCATCGGACGTAAGACGAAGAAGGCGGGCGGATATATGACCTACATTCCGGATTACCAGTCGCCCTTTGTCTTTGCTAACTTCAACGGCACCAGCGGAGACGTCGATGTTATCACTCATGAGTGCGGACATGCGTTCCAGGGCTATCTGTCCGGAAAGGATCCGATCAGAGAGCACGCGGATATCGGTATGGAGACGGCGGAGATCCACTCCATGTCCATGGAATTTTTCACGCAGGGCTGGATGGAGAGCTTCTTTGGCGATCAGGCGGAGAAGTACATCGAGATGCATCTGGAGGATTCTGCGGCATTCATTCCCTACGGATGTATGGTTGACGAGTTCCAGCACATTGTGTATGAGAATCCCGACATGACACCTGCGGAGAGACATGCGGCATGGCTGAAGCTTGAGCATGAGTACAGACCGCACATGGATTACGGCGACGACAAGTTCTTCGGAAAAGGCGGTTTCTGGCAGAAGCAGACACATATCTATGATGTTCCGCTCTACTATATTGATTACTGTCTGGCACAGACCTGCGCATTACAGTATAAGGTCAAGATGGACGAGGATTTCAAGGGAGCATGGGAGAGCTATCTGAAGCTCTGTAAGCTTTCTGCAAGTGATTTTTACACGAATATGATCAAGGAAGTTGGTCTGGATTGTCCTTTTGAGCCCGGATGCATGAAAAATATTGTGGAAAAACTTGAAAAATATGTGAAATAGATTGCACTTGACTTCCATCTTGCAGTATAATGACGGACAGGTGTGCTGGTTTTGCACGGTGAATTTTCAAGACGAAGAAGGAAGGAGAATTATTTTCCCATGTCTAAGAAGGTAACGGAAAATACAGAAGAAAAGCAGGAAAAGGTCATGACGCGGTATGATCGGAAGATGCAGGAGAGAGAAGCGGCTAAGAAAAAGGCCGAAAAGGAGGAGAAGATCAGCAAGATCACAGGTATTGTCGTTGTGGCGGCGCTGTTCTGTCTGGTTGCGTCCTTCCCTATCCGAAGCTATTTAACAATTAACGGAACTTATATCGAGGTTGCGGGAGAAAAAGTATCAAGGGTAGAGTTCGATTACAACTACAACCTGATGAAGAATAACTACCTCTCCCAGTACAGTTATTATCTGAGCATGTTCGGGATCGATCTGAGCGGTGATTTGTCGACCAAGATGTATTCCGATACTCTGAGCTGGCAGGACTATTTTGAACAGATGGCAGCAGAAAACATTGCCACCAACAAAGCACTCAGAGATCAGGCGAAGGCAGCAGGCTTTACCTACGATGCTACGGAGGAGTATGCTAAATATGAGGAAACCCTGAAAACAGCTGCGGCAGAGGCAGGTGTGACAGAGAAGGCTTATATCCAGCAGACCTACGGAACCTACGCTACAGCGTCCCGCCTCAAGAGCTATATCAAGGAGGCGATGGAGATCAACGCGTTCTACGCTCAGGTTTCAGAGGAGAAGGCTCCCACCGATGAAGAGATTCAGAATTATTACGAAGAGAATAAGAATAACTACGACTCCGTTGATTACCGTCTTGTCACGGTGAATGCGGAACTGCCTACAGAGCCTACCGAGCTGGCAGACCCTGTCGAGGAGACGGACACTACGGATACGACAACCTCCACTGACACAGAAGATACGACTTATGAGCCCTCCGAGGCAGAGATTGAGTTCGCTATGAAGCTGGCACACAACGAGGCAGAGGAGGCACTGACAACCGTTGCAACCGAAGGCGACCTGCATGAAAATGAAAAGAGCAGTGAGGTACTGAGCCTGATCCGCGAATGGTTGTTTGACAGCGAGAGAACGGCAGGAGACAGCACGATCATCGAGAATACCTCCAGCCACCTCTATTATGTACTGGAGTTTGAGGATCGCTACCTCGATCAGGCACCTACGGTAGATGCCAGAATTATTACTCTGACGCAGGATTCCACAGCAGATGCGAATGCACTGCTGGAGGAGTGGAAGAACGGAGCCGCTACGGAGGACAGCTTTGCGGCACTGGCAGACAGTCAGGGCGCTTCGGTAGAGGGTGGTCTGTATGAGGCACTGACCTCTTCAGGCATGGATGCGAACCTGTCAGCATGGATGTTTGACAGTGCGCGCGTCGCCGGTGATACGACAGCAATCGTAGGCGGCGAGGGCGAGAATTCCTATGTAGCCTACTATGTCGGAACGAATAAGCCCGAATGGAGCCAGAATATCAAGACTACGCTCTTATCTACAACGATGAGCGAGTATCTGGATGAGATCAGCAAGGACTATCCGGTAGAAGACCCCAAGGGTAATCTGAATTATCTGAAGGTTCAGGCGGCTGAAAGCGCTGCTGCAGAAAGTGCATCGGAAGAGAGCAGCACGTCGGCAGACGAAGCGTCAGACAGCAACGAGGCTTCAACAGACGGAAGCGCACAGGAATAAATTGATAACAAACAGGCGGGCGGTGGGATTTTCTCACCGCCTTTTTGAGAGAGAAGATTGAAAAGGACGTGCGCAGAAAAGGGATAAACATGACAACAAAGGCATTCGTATTAGACATAGACGGAACTCTGACAAACTCAAGGAAAGAGATCACGCCCGCGACAAAGACGGCGATACAGGATCTGATGCAGCAGGGACACAAGGTCATTCTTGCCTCCGGCAGACCCACACCGGGTATGCGAAGGTATGAGGAGGAGCTGGAGCTGGAAAAATTCGGCGGCTATCTGCTTTCCTTTAACGGCGCGAGGATCATCGACTGTAAAACGGGGGAGATCATCTACCAGAAAATCCTGCCCCAGACTCTGCTCCCGGGACTGTACCACTTTGCGGAGAAGAACGGCTGCGGGCTTATCACCTATCTTGGAAACGAGGTAATTTCCGCGTTTCCGACAGATAAATATGTCGAGCTGGAAGCGAGAATCAATGGACTTCCGGTAAAGGAGGTTTCCAACTTCTTGGATTTCGTGGATTTTGACATCAATAAGTGCCTGATGACGGCGGAGCCGGAGAAGGCGGAACTGTTTGAAAAGCAGCTTGTGGAGAAGTATGGAAGCTATGCGAGCATTTATCGCTCAGAGCCTTTTTTCATAGAGATCATGCCGCCGAATGTGGATAAGGCAGCTTCCCTGGATAAGATCCTTCCGGTCATCGGTGTGAAGCGGGAGGACACGATTTGCTGTGGAGACGGCTTTAACGACATTTCCATGATCCGCTATGCCGGGGTCGGCGTTGCAATGGGAAATGCGCAGCAGCCGGTGAAGGATGCGGCAGATTACATTACCGCCACAAACGACGAGGATGGACTGATTCAGGTCATCGAGAAATTCTTTGTGTAAGAGGAGACAGTTTTGAGCAGTAATATCAGGATCAATGTGCCGGACAAGGCAAAAAGGGTAGTAAATACCATTCAGGCAGCAGGCTTTGAGGCATATGTCGTCGGCGGCTGTGTCAGGGATTCCATTCTGGGCAGACAGCCGCAGGACTGGGACATCACGACCTCGGCGAAACCGGAACAGGTAAAGGCACTTTTTCCACGCACGATTGACACGGGGCTGCAGCATGGAACCGTGACGGTCATGCAGGACAGGGAAGGCTTTGAGGTGACGACCTACCGCATTGACGGCGAGTATGAGGACAGCAGACATCCGAAGGAGGTCGTCTTTACTCCGAATCTGGAGGAGGATCTGAAACGCCGTGACTTTACCATCAATGCCATGGCATATAATGAGGAAAAGGGTCTTGTAGATATTTTTGGCGGCATGGAGGACATCCGCCTGGGCAGGATCAGATGCGTCGGAAGGGCGGAGGAACGGTTTGGCGAGGATGCGCTCCGTATGCTGCGTGCAATCCGTTTTTCGGCACAGCTTGGCTATGAAATTGACGAGGAGACACAGCAGGGCATCCGCAGACTTGCACCTACGCTGAAAAATATCAGCGCGGAGAGAATACAGACAGAACTGGTAAAGATGCTTGTGTCACCGCATCCAGATTACCTCCGCACTGCTTATGACATGGGTGTCACAAAGATATTTTTCCCGGAATTTGACAGGGCAATGGAGACAGAGCAGCATCACCCACACCATATGTACAGTGTCGGGGAGCACATTCTGCATTCGCTGGCATATGTTCCAGCAGATAAGGTGCTGCGGCTGACAATGCTTCTGCATGACATCGGAAAGCCGGACACGCTGACAATCGATGAGCAGGGGATTACCCACTTTTACAACCATGAGAGACTCAGCGCTGAGATGGCGAAGACGATTCTCCGCAGACTGAAATTTGACAACGATACGATCAACATGGTATATAAGCTGGTAATGTACCATGACTACGGAAACAGTGTGGAGCCGACGTTACAGATCGTGCGCCGCGCGATGAACAAGATAGGAGAGGATGCATTTCCGGCGTTGTTTCAGGTAAAGTACGCCGACATGATGGCGCAGAGCGACTACCTGAGAGACGAGAAGCTGAAACGACTGGAGAACTGGAGGCAGCTATACGCCGAGATCTGTGAAAAACAGCAGTGTGTGTCCTTAAAAAGTCTCGCGGTCACAGGCTCCGATCTGATTGCCGCGGGTATGAAGCCCGGAAGAGAGCTGGGCGATGTACTGCAGAAATTACTTCAGCTTGTGTTGGACGATCCCGCCTGCAACACGAAGGAAAAACTGCTTTCAGAGGCAAAGCGGCTGCAATAAGTCATTTGGATTCACAAGGTTTTGAATAGTTTGAGAACCCTTCTCATAAGATATGATGAGCGGAGCGGAGAAGACGCTTCGGGCGACATATCGAATGGCAGGAGGGGCAGGCTGTGAATGACAGAGCAGTGGAATTACTGGGGCAGTATGATATAGAGGTGCTTCGCACAAGGAAGGGAAGAAGCGCCATTGTTTGCGATACCGACAAGGGAAGCCTTATTTTTAAGGAATACGCCGGCAATGAGGAGAAGGTGCGCCTTCAGAACAGTCTGCTTGAGACAATAGCCGTGAACGGACGGATCCAGACAGAGCATATTCTCCCGACAAAAGAGGGAGAGCTGTTTGTAAAGGACACCGATCAGACGACATATATTCTGAAGACATGGCAGGATGGCAGGGAATGCAATATCTCTGACAGAGGGGAATGCATTCAGGCGGTGCGGCTTCTGGCGGAGCTGCATAAGTGCATGGAGCTCCCGGCGGAGCTTCTGGGCTCTTTTTCAGTGTTCAGACCTGAGAAGGAATATGAGAAGCATAACAGGGAGATCCGCAAGGTTAAAAAATATCTGAAGCAGAAGGGTCAGAAGCAGATGTTCGAGCTGGATCTGCTCGGCGCCTGTGATTACTTTCTGGAGCAGGCGGTCGCGGTGACGGAAGAGTGGCAGGCATATAAGGAAGCCTTCGACAGAAGGGATGCCGGTGCCCCGCCGCAGGAGAAGGTGCTGATGTGCCATGGGGATTACCAGTACCATAACATTCTCATGGGAACGAACGGGTGGTTCATCGTGAATTTCGAGAGATGTCTTGCGGATGATCCGGTCAGGGATCTGTATCTGCTCCTGAGAAAGCTGTGTGAGAAAGCAAACTGGTCGGTTGCACTTGGTTCGGAGCTGCTGTGCGCCTATGAGAGGGAGCGCCCTATTTCAGCGCAGAGCCGGATTGATCTGTATTACCGGCTTGCGTACCCGGAGAAGTTCTGGAAGATTGTGAACTTCTATTATAACTCGAGGAAGGCGTGGATTCCGGGTAAGAATCAGGAAAAACTGGAGAAGCTGGTCGCACAGGAGAAGGAGAAGCAGAAGTTTCTCAATGCTGTGTTCAGGGAGTTAGCCTAAGGAGGGAAAAGTGACGGACAAAGGAAAAAGAAAGAGTATATACGGAATAGGCAGGGGTCTCCTTTTAGCTGCAATGGTTTTTCTGCTGGCGGGCTGTACTGAGCCGTCCCGGAACAATGAACAGCCTGTGTCGGAGGAAGCTTCCTCAGAGAGTGTGGAGACGGGCTTTGTCGTCACGGGACCGGACAGCTATGATTCCGCCGATACGGCGATCTATGTGGCGAAGGATGAGAAGGAAGGGACAGTCACGTTTCTGAATCTGGAGCTGGGAAAGAATTATACCCTATCCATGGACGGAACGACACGATTTTATGATAAATACGGCGGGAGCATTTCTTTCAGTCAGGTGGAGCTGGGTGATATTGTCGATGTCAGATTTCTAAAGGCGAAGAAGCATCTCACGACACTCACGCTTTCTTCGGAGGCATGGCGCTATGATGATGTGGAGAAATATGAGATCAACACCGTGCGCGGCGAGATCAGTATCGGATCGGAAATTTATAAGCTGACATCCAATACGCAATATTTTTCCGAGGGAAGAAGTATCAGCAGCATTGATCTGAACCCGGCGGATGTACTGAGCTTTCAGGGGATTGACACACAGATTCTGACAGTGAAGGTACAGAAGGGTCACGGGTATCTGAGACTGGTGAACGACGAAAATTTCATCGGCGGCTGGATCGAGATCGGACAGACGCAGATCAGGAAGATCACAGATGATATGCTGCTTCTGATCCCGGAGGGGAGCTATCAGGTCAATATCAGCAATAAGGGCGGCGGCGGAACAAAGAACGTCATCATCAACAGAAATGCGGAGACGACGCTTGACATCGGAGATCTGGAGATTCCCGAGCCGCAGTATGGAACGGTGCTCTTTTCCGTGGATCCGGCGTCCGCTGAGCTTTATATCGATGGGGATAAGATCGATCCGTCAGCTCCGGTCAGCCTGACCTACGGCATCCATCAGCTCATAGCCCGGGCTACCGGCTATCAGTCCGTCACCCAGTACATCCGGGTTGCGCAGGAGTCGGCGGGGATTAATGTCGTGCTTGATGAAAATTCCGCAGATAGCGATTCGGAGAGCAGCTCTTCAACAGATACGGTCACGGATTATTACAAGGTCTATGTAGATGCACCGGAAGGGGCGGAGGTCTATTTCGACGGCAATTATATGGGAGTCTCGCCGTGCAGCTTCCGCAAGGTAGCGGGTGGGCATATTATCACCCTGCGCAGGACAGGCTATGAGACCAGAAGCTATACCGTGCAGATCGATGACGAAGAAAAGGACATTTCCTATTCCTTTGCAGATCTGATCATGAACAGTGCAACCGTATCGGGCAACTCTTCTTCACAGTAAACAAGGGGTATTTTAGGGTTGACAAATTCAACAGAAAAAAATGGGAAAATGCCGTAAATATCAGCAATGATACGGAAAATGCCTTGACAAACCACGGAAAAGCATATATATATATTATAGACGTTTCACAAGAAGCATCTAAGAGAATACAAAAAAGAAAACTCATTACAGGAGGAGTTCAATATGAACAAGACAGAGTTAATCGCAGCTATGGCTGAGCAGGCCGGCGTATCCAAGAAGGACGCTGAGAAGACACTGAAGGCTTTCACAGACGTTGTTGCTGAAGAGTTGAAGAAGGGCGGTAAGGTTCAGCTGGTTGGTTTCGGTACTTTCGAGGTATCTGAGAGAGCAGAGAGAGAAGGAAGAAATCCTCAGACCGGTAAGGCTATGAAGATCAAGGCTTCCAAGGCACCTAAGTTTAAGGCTGGTAAGGCATTAAAGGACATGATCAACTAAGTTGAGCTTTTGAACTATGGCGGAGAACCTTCAGCGGGTTCTCCGTTTTGTTATTTTTGCGCAGAAATGGGGATAGATATGAGACTGGATAAATATTTAAAGGTATCGCGGCTGATCAAGCGCCGCACGGTGGCTAACGAGGCATGTGACAGCGGACGTGTGCTGATCAATGATAAACCGGCAAAGGCATCCACTAATGTCAAGGAGGGTGACATCATCACAATCTCCTTCGGCAATAAGGAAGTTAAGGTCGAGGTGCTGGATGTACAGGAGACGGTGAAAAAGGATGAGGCGAAGGAGCTTTTTAAGTATCTTTAGTGCATGAAGAGGGGAGGATCCGCATAGGCTTTTATAAAGGATTAACAGGGAGAAACCTATGGAGGATCTGAACAGCAGCACACGCATGCATAAGATGACTATGACGAACCGGAAGAGCTGTACGATCAACGGTGTCAATGATGTACTTTCCTTTGATATACATGAGATTCTGCTGGAGACAGAGCAGGGAATGCTCATGATAAAGGGAAATGATCTGCATGTCAGCAGGCTGACTCTGGAAAAAGGGGAGGTAGACGTGGACGGCAGGATCGACAGCCTTACCTATTCCGATGCAGCAACCGGAGGGCATAAGTCAGAATCCCTGTTGACCAAGCTGTTCCGGTAGGCTTCCATGGCGAGTGAAAATGAATTTCTTCTGCACGCTTTTCTGCTGGGCGTCCTTGTAACCCTCCTCTATGACCTGTTAAGGATATTCAGGAGGATCGTGCCGCATAACCTTTTCTTTGTTTCGGTGGAGGATCTGGGCTTCTGGGTCTACTGTGGAGCGGAGGTCTTTCTGCTCATGTACCGTGAAAGCAACGGCACGCTGAGGTGGTTTGCAGTGTTCGGCGCCCTGCTGGGCATGGCGCTGTACCGGAAGCTTTGCAGCCCTTTTCTGGTAAAATATATATCACTGATACTGGGAAAGGTTCTGGGCTGGCTGTCATGGCCGCTGAGGAAGCTGCTGGGGCTTGCCGGAAAGGGCGCTGCGAAGACAGGATCGTGCATCGCCAAGGTGGTTCACAGGATTGGGAGACAGATAAAAAACAAGTTGACGTATTTTCTCAAAATGCTTAAAATAGGTTTAAAGAAGTAGTTCATTTCGGGGGGAAGGAGTATCTATGGCAGGACGGGGTCGCAGGGTTGCTTATCGGAAAAAACATCAGAACCGGCTTAGCATGTTTCTGGTTTCGCTTGTCGTTCTCATGATCATGATTGTTGTAGCGGTAAAGAGTGTGGAGCTGCAGCAGAAGATCGAGGTGAAAGCGCAGGAAGAGCAGCTTCTGGACGAACAGATTGCCGCAGAGAAGGACAGAACCGCGGAGATAGAGGAATTCGGCAAAGAGGTTCAGACCAAGGGTTACATAGAAGATGTGGCGAGGGAAAAGCTCGGTCTGGTTTATGAAGGTGAGATTCTATTTAAAGAAGAAAAGTAGCGGGAGCCGCAGAGCTCCTGCTTTTTTTGTCGCAAAACTTTAAGTGCGGCGTGCCCTGTTTTGACAAAATAAACAGAGCCGCATATCTATAATCGGGCTTACCGTCCGGTTGGGGCGGCAGAAAGCGGGGCAGGAGATGAAGACAGCGGAGATTGAACTTCGGACAGCGCAGGTGTCTGACCTGTGCAGGAGAAGACTTTTAAATTATGCGGACAGCTTTTATGAACTGGCAAGAAGCTATGACGGGGATTTTTGCCCCGGGACAGAGGAGAGACAGATTGTGCTGTCGGAGAGAAGGCTTTGGGAAAACAGACAGATCTTGAAGAGCCATCTGCGGGAGATGGCAAAGATCATGACAGAGGTTGCGTGTGAGGTGCTCTGTTACAAGCCGATGGAGGAGAGGAAGAAACGCCTGCTTATTCATGCTATGCGCGAAGAGGGAATCCGCGTGGAAAACCCCTGCTATATGGACAGGGACGACGGCAGGGAGGCGATCGTGCTTACGATGAGCACGGACAGAAAGGCGGGCATTTCCGCGGAGGAGGTAGCGGACATGATCTCCGTCCTGTTGAACAGGAGATTGCAGCTTGCGGTCACGAGTCCGTTTGTCGTAGATCAGACGCCGCACAGCTTTATGCTGGAGCAGGAGGCGCGCTTTCTGGCGCTGACAGGATTTTCCAGAGCGACGGAGGAAGGTGAGACGGCGTCCGGGGATAACTATGCCGTGCTGGAGGCAGAGAGAGGAAGACTGACGGTGATGCTCTCCGACGGGACAGGCTCGGGGGAACAGGCGGGGAAGGACAGTGAGCAGGTACTCGACCTCATGGAGAAGCTGCTCGAGGCGGGCTACAGCACTGATGCAGCAATCGGAATGGTAAATACGGCACTGTTTGCAGCGGGTGGAGACAGAAACCATCCCACGCTGGACATATGTGAGATCGACCTTTACAGTGGGGAATGCAAGCTTCGGAAGATCGGCGGGGCAGCGACCTTCCTGAAAAGAGAGCAGGAGGTGGAGCAGCTGGCGGAGGGCAGCCTTCCGCTCGGAATTTTCCAGCAGATCGAGTCCCAGCCGTTGAGCCGCACGCTGGAGGACGGCAATTACCTTTTCATGGTATCGGACGGTGTCATTGATGCGTTTGGCGAACAGGAATACGAGAATACCGTCAGCAGGCTCATTCTGGAGATGAAGGAGCAGAATCCCGGAGAGCTGGCGGACAAGCTCCTGAGGTTGGCGTTGATTGCCGCAAAGGGGCATATCCGCGACGACATGACAGTGGGCGTCGTCGGTATCTGGGAGACTGGAATCGCTTGATTTTTTCGAGAAAATGAGATACCATTTGCCTATGATGGAGAACAGGACAGAACAAAAGGTATTTTCCTATATGGAGAACCATAATATGATACAGCCGGGGGATCATCTGATCCTCGGAGTTTCAGGAGGGGCAGACTCAGTTTGCCTCTTATTTCTGTTGCTGGAGTATCGGAAAAGAGTGCCGATCGGACTGACTGTCGTTCATGTGAACCATGGCATTCGTGGAGAGGCTGCCGATGAGGACGCGGCGTTCGTGGAGAAGCTCTGTGAGGAGCGCAATGTGCCGTTCCGGCTGGTGTCCGTGGATGTGCCGGGGTTCGCCGCGCGGGAGAAATGCTCGGAGGAGGACGCGGGGAGGCGGCTGCGCTACCGTGCGTTCCGGGAGACGGCGGAAGAGCTCGGCGGAAATAAGCTCGCTGTGGCGCACAATGCGCAGGACAGGGCGGAGACCATGCTGCTGCACCTCTTTCGGGGAAGCGGGCTGAAAGGGCTTTGTGGGATTGAACCGGTCAGGGGGGACATCATCCGCCCTCTGCTCTGTCTGGAACGCGGTGAAATTGAAGATTATCTGAAAGCTTGTGGTATTTGCTGGCAGAATGATCATACTAATGAGGAGGATGAATATACCAGAAACCGCATCCGGCATCACCTCCTTCCGCTGGCGGAGAACGAGGTTTCCGCAGGGGCGGTGAGCCATATGTGCAGGACGGCGGACATTCTCTCTGAGACAGAGGATTATCTGCGGCAGCAGACCGACGAAGCCATGCGAAGCTGTGTGACGCGGGAGAAGGAGCGGCTGGAGATCGCGGCGGACGGCTTTCTGAAATTTCATCCGGCGATCCGTAAGAGGATTCTTCTACGGCTTCTGGAGGAAATCTCTCCGACGGGAAAGGATATTTCCGCACTGCATGTCGGGGATGCGCTTGCATTGCTTGAAAAAGAAGGAAACCGGAGCATTGACCTTCCATATGACATTTGTGTCAGAAGAGAATATGGGCGCGTTTTTATTTACAGAAGGGGAGAAACTGAGCAAAGGGAGCTACCGGAACTCCATTATTCGGAAATTTTTCTCATAAATGGCGAAGAAGTTCCCAAAAATAAGTATACGAAATGGTTTGACTATGCTAAAATGAAAGAATCGCCGACGCTTCGGTTTCGGCAGACAGGAGACTATCTCACACTGTCAGACGGTAAGGGCGGAATGATCCATAAGTCCCTGAAGGATTACATGGTGACAGAAAAGATCCCCCGCGAGCTGCGGGACAGGATTCCCGTGCTGGCGGAGGGAAGTCATGTCATCTGGCTGATCGGCTACCGTATCAGCGAATATTATAAGGTCGACGGTAATACAAAGCATGTTTTACAGGTCAGACTCATTACACATTAGGACTGTGCATAGCAGGATGGAGGAGAAGAATAGCAATGGCAGAGCACATCAGAGTACTTTTATCAGAGGAAGAGGTAGACAGAAGAATTCAGGAGATTGGTGACCAGATCAGCAAGGATTACGCAGGCAAGCAGATTCATCTGGTCTGTGTGTTAAAGGGCGGGAGCTTCTTTATGTGTGAGCTCGCAAAGAGAATCACGGTTCCCGTATCGCTTGACTTTATGTCCGTATCCAGCTACGGAAGCGACACGAAGTCCAGCGGCGTTGTCAAGATTGTAAAGGATCTGGACGAATCCCTCAAGGATAAGAATGTACTGGTAGTGGAAGATATTGTGGACAGCGGAAGGACTTTGAGCTATCTGCTGGAGATGCTGCGCGACAGAGGTCCCGCATCCCTGCGTCTCTGCACCCTGCTTGATAAGCCTGACAGACGTGTCATAGATGTAAATGTAGATTATACAGGCTTCCAGATTCCCGACGAATTTGTTGTCGGCTATGGTCTGGACTATGACCAGATGTACCGCAACCTGCCTTACATCGGAGTAGTGGAATTTGATAATTAACAGGAGGCTTGCGCATTGAAGCAGGAAGGTAAGAAAATTTATTCGGTAGTCGTGTTTATGCTGTTTGCCCTGGTCGTTGTATTTGTCTCCGGCATCGTGAACCAGAAGATCGAGGAGAACTATACCAAGGGTCAGTTCATAACCGACATAGAAGCCGGAAATGTCGTCAGCGTAGAGATTCAGCTGAACAGTGAGACGCCGACAGGCGCTTTGGACATTGAGCTGAAGAACGGTGAAAGTAAGACGCTGTATGTGACGGACATCATTGAGATGGAAGAGCTGGTGAGATCCTACGGCTTTGATCCCATGGTGTATGACGTACACAGGGAGGGCTGGGTGCTCAACACGCTCATCCCGATGCTGATTGTGATTGTGGTCGGTGTTTTCCTCTTTATGATGATAAATGCCCAGAACATGAATGCAAACGCGGGAAATGCCAAGATGATGAACTTTGGCAAGAGCCGCGCGAAAATGTCCACGGGAGACAAGAAGATCACCTTTGAGCAGGTGGCGGGTCTGAAGGAGGAGAAGGAAGACCTCGAGGAGATTGTGGATTTCCTGAAACAGCCCGGAAAATATAATCAGGTCGGAGCGAGAATCCCGAAGGGCGTTCTGCTGGAGGGACCGCCCGGAACAGGTAAGACGCTGCTTGCAAAGGCGGTCGCGGGAGAGGCGAACGTTGCCTTTTTCAGCATTTCCGGTTCAGATTTCGTGGAAATGTATGTCGGCGTCGGCGCTTCCCGTGTGCGTGACCTGTTCGAGGAAGCAAAGAAGAACGCGCCGTGTATTGTCTTTATCGATGAGATTGATGCGGTTGCAAGGCGCCGCGGTACCGGTATGGGCGGCGGACATGACGAGAGAGAGCAGACGCTGAATCAGCTTCTTGTGGAGATGGACGGCTTCGGTGTCAATGAGGGAATTATCGTCATGGCGGCGACGAACAGGGTTGACATTCTCGATCCTGCGATCCTGCGCCCCGGACGTTTCGACAGAAAGGTGGCGGTCGGCGCTCCCGATGTCGGCGGCAGAGAGGATATTCTGAAGGTACATGCGAAGAATAAGCCGCTTGCCGAGGATGTCGATTTGAAGCAGATCGCGCAGACGACGGCGGGCTTCACCGGTGCAGACCTTGAGAATCTGCTGAATGAGGCGGCAATCAATGCTGCCAAGGCTGGCAAGGCATATATCACGCAGGACGATATCCGCAAGGCATTTGTCAAGGTCGGAATCGGCGCGGAGAAGAGAAGCCGCGTGATCTCCGACAAAGAAAAGAAAATCACAGCGTACCACGAATCCGGTCATGCGATTCTGTTTCATGTACTCCCGGATGTCGGTCCGGTTTACACGGTCTCTATCATCCCTACAGGACAGGGCGCGGCGGGTTATACCATGCCGCTTCCCGAGAGAGACGACATGTTCATGACAAAGGATCAGATGCTGCAGGAGATCATGGTATCTCTGGGCGGAAGGATCGCGGAGGAGCTGATTTTCAAGGATATCACGACCGGCGCGTCCAGCGACATCAAGAAGGCGACCAAGGTTGCGCGTAAGATGGTGACACGCTTCGGTATGTCAGACAACATCGGCGTTATCTGCTATGATGACGATGATGATGAGGTTTTCATCGGCAAGGATCTTGCGCATGCGAAATCCCACAGTGAAGCTGTGTCCGGCGAGATCGACAAGGAGGTTAAGTCCATTATTGACCAGTGCTACTCCCGTGCGAGAAGAATCATCATGGAGCATGAGCAGGTGCTTCACAGCTGTGCGCAGCTGCTGCTTAAAAAAGAGAAGATCGGCAGGGAAGAATTTGAGGCTCTGTTTGCGGCTGAGGCATAACGGTTTGACCTGTCCGTGGTGTTGCACAAATGACATCCGAGAGCAGTTGGTAGATTTACACAATAGATATTTGGATAAAATGCACAAAAAGCAAACAATGATTTTGTAATATTTGTGAATTCTGGGAATAGTCAAAAACCCATGGGGATGCTATTATAATACTCGTAACCCCCCCAATACATTATATAGTTTTTTGCTATACCCCATAAGAAAGAAATACCTTCTCTAAAAAGGACAGTCACCCCATGGCTGTCCTTTTTACCGTTCAGGGAGGCTTGTACTGTTTTTTTATGGTTGACTATTGAATTAATAGGGCATATTAAGTAAAATGTAACTGTTTAGAGCCGAAAGGAATATTTAGTGAATAGGACTCTGTGAATTCTGACGTCATATGACAGGGAGAATGAAACCGTGATAGAAAAAATGGATCTGGAGCAAATAAAGCATATGGAGGACAACAGACAGTATATTGCAAATATGCGGCCTGTGTTTAACCGACGAGCCCTTTTCTCAGATACCACCGGCGATTATCTCATTCCGCCGGAGCCGTCCGCCAATGAGGATGTCACCGTCAGATTCCGGACGGCAAGGAATAATGTGGATCGTGTTCTTCTGGTATATCGGGGAGAACAGTTTATTATGGAAAAAACGGAGACGGAAAAGCACTTCGATTATTATACGGCGAAGATTCATCTGGAGTCAGAGAAGGTTACTTACCATTTCGAGGTGCAGTCGGGAAGACTTCACGGATATTATGACACCCGCGGACTGGTGCAGGATGTGAACGAATACTATGATTTTGTGATTCTGCCCGGCTTTAAGACCCCGCAGTGGGCGAAGGGTGCAGTTATGTACCAGATCTATGTGGATCGCTTCTGCAACGGCGATCCTACGAATGATGTGCTGACGGACGAGTACAGCTATATCAATGACCATGTGCAGCGGGTGGAGGACTGGAACCGGAATCCCGCAAATATGGACGTGAGAAACTTTTACGGAGGCGATCTGCAGGGAGTCCTCGATAAAATGGATTATCTGCAGGATTTGGGTGTGGATGTGATCTATTTTAATCCACTGTTTGTCTCGCCTTCCAACCATAAATATGATATTCAGGATTACGACTATATTGATCCCCATTTCGGGAAGATCGTGGTTGATAACGGCGACCTGCTCCCCCACGGACAGAATGAGAACCGACAGGCATCCAGATATATTGACCGTGTGACGAACCGGGCGAATCTCGAGGCGAGTAACCAGTTCTTTATCCGCGTGGTGGAGGAAGCCCATAGAAGGGGAATCCGCGTCATACTCGACGGTGTATTCAACCACTGCGGCTCCTTTAATAAGTGGCTCGACCGCGAGCGCATTTACGAGGGTGCGGAAGGGTACGAGAAGGGCGCGTACGTCAGCGCTGACAGTCCTTATAGGAGCTACTTTCAGTTTCACAATGAGAACTGCTGGCCGTACAATAATTCCTACGACGGCTGGTGGGGACATGACACACTTCCGAAGCTGAACTACGAGGGCTCACAGGCATTGTTTGACTATGTACTGCGTGTCGCAAAGAAATGGGTGTCACCGCCGTTCAATGCCGACGGCTGGAGACTGGACGTTGCGGCAGATCTCGGACATAGTCAGGAGTACAACCACTATTTCTGGCAGCAGTTCCGCAAGGCGGTAAAGGAAGCGAACCCGGAGGCTATCATTCTGGCGGAGCATTACGGAAATACGCGTGACTGGCTGCAGGGAAATGAATGGGACACCGTCATGAACTATGATGCGTTTATGGAGCCTGTGACCTGGTTCCTGACAGGAATGGAGAAGCACAGCGATGATTTCCGGGAAGACCTTCTCGGTAACGCAGAGAGCTTCTGGGGTGCCATGAAGCACCATTGTGCGAGCTTTTCCATGCCGAGCTGGCAGGTGGCGATGAATGAGCTGTCAAACCATGACCATTCACGCTTTCTGACCCGTACCAACCGCAGGGTCGGCAGAGTCGACAGCGCCGGAGCTTACGCTGCAGAGCAGGGTATCAATAAGGCGGTATTCCGGGAGGCGGTAGTCATTCAGATGACATGGCTGGGCGCGCCGACCATCTATTATGGCGATGAGGCGGGCGTGTGCGGCTTTACAGACCCGGACAGCAGACGAACCTATCCATGGGGGCGCGAGGATCAGGAGCTGATCGCCTTCCATAAGAAGATCATTCACCTCCGCAGGGAGAATGAGGAGCTGCGCTGCGGCTCGATCAAATATGTTGACGGTGACTATAATTTTCTGGCATACGGACGTTTTAATAAGAACGGTCATTGCCTGATCCTTGTCAACAATAACAGCCGTCCTGTCGAGCGGGAGATTTTTGTGTGGGATCTCGGGACGCCGAAGCATGGCAGGATGAAGGCTTTGCTCTGGACGGACGAGAACGGCTTCAGCGACGGGCAGGAATATGAGGTCATCAGCGGCAAGATTCATGTCCAGCTGCCGAAGACCTGCGCCGTTATCTTGAAATTTGTGCCCGCAGAGTAGGATAAAGAAAAGAGGTTACGTCGGAGATGAATAAGGATTTAACAGTGGGAGATCCCCAGAAGGTGCTGTGGAAGTTCTGCCTGCCACTGTTCGGAAGTATTATTTTTCAGCAGCTTTACAACATCGCGGACAGCTTTGTTGCAGGAAAATTTATCGGGGAGAACGCCCTTGCGGCAGTCGGCAACAGCTACGAGATCACGCTGATTTTCATTGCTTTTGCCTTTGGCTGTAATATCGGCTGCTCCGTCATTGTCTCCCGGCTTTTCGGGACGAAGGACTACGGCGAGATGAAAACGGCAGTGTACACCTCCCTGATCGCTACCGGCGTGCTCTGCGCGGTGCTGATGCTGTTCGGAATCTTCGGCTGCGAGTGGCTGCTGCATCTGATCAATACACCCGCTGAACTGATGGCGGATTCCATGCTTTATCTGGACATTTATATCTGGGGACTGCCGTTCCTGTTTTTTTATAACATCAGCACCGGTATTTTCTCGGCGCTGGGAGATTCCAAGACTCCGTTTATCTTTCTGGCAATCTCGTCGCTGTCAAACATAGCGATGGACATTTTGTTTGTAAAAGAGTTCCAGATGGGCGTTGCCGGCGTCGCGTGGGCAACCTTTATCTGTCAGGGTGTCAGCTGCGTGCTTGCCGTTGCGTTCGTGCTGAAACGCCTTGCCGACATTAAGCTCGAGAAAAGGGCGAAGCTCTTTTCGTGGGCGCTGCTGGGCAGGATAACAGTCATCGCTGTTCCCAGCATCCTCCAGCAGAGCTTTGTCTCCGTGGGAAATATCATTCTGCAAAGCGTAATCAACGGCTTCGGCCCGAGTGTTATGGCGGGCTACTCTGCAGCGATCAAGCTGAACAATCTGGTTATCACCTCACTGACAACGCTGGGCAACGGTATCTCCAACTTTAGCTCCCAGAATATCGGTGCAGGAAAGCTCCACCGCGTAAAACAGGGCTTCCGCGCGGGCTGGAAGATGGTGTGGATGCTCTGTGTGCCCCTCGTTCTGGCTTATCTGCTGGCGGGACGCTACCTTGTATACATATTTATGGAGAATATCACAGGAGATGCTATTGACACGGGAGTCATGTTCCTGAGAATTGTTTCGCCGTTCTATTTCCTGATTTCCATTAAGCTGGTGGCGGACGGTGTGCTCCGCGGAGCGGGACTCATGGGAAGATTCATGGTATCGACCTTTACGGATCTGATCCTGAGAGTGGTGCTTGCGTTCGTCTTCTCCGCACTCTGGGGCGCGACCGGCATCTGGTGCGCATGGCCGATCGGCTGGGCACTCGGAACGATCTTATCCGTGGTATTTTACCATAATGGCCCATGGAAAAAGGAAGCAGGGTTGAGTACGAAAGAATAAGGGGGGAAAGATGGTTAAATTTAAGCCACTTTTTGACAAGGACAAGGAAACTACATGGTTGAATCAGATGGCAGCGGAGGGCTATGCGCTGACGGGCTTTTTCCTTGGCTTCTACAAATTTTTAAAGAGTGAGCCGGGTGAATATATCTACCAGATTGACTTTACAAAGGGCTTCTTTTATGTACCCCGCGATTACCGGGAATTTATGGAGGAGGCGGGCGTAGAGATCGTGTCCGCATGGGGACCCTGGGTTTTTCTGCGCAAGAAGGCGGAGGACGGACCGTTTGAGCTGTATACCGATGCGGAATCCACCTATGAGCACTATTTTTGGATCAGGTCAACACTGAAGGCCGTGATCCTTGTGGAACTTATCTGCATGGTGATGGAGATCATCGGGGGCATACAGGGTACCGCTGCAGCTTGGGTTATGGCGTTGGTAATCGGTGCGATTACGCTCTTAATTGTAAACGAGGTAAACCGGATTAACGGCATACTGAATGAGTTGCGGGAGAGGATGGGGAAGGAGCCGGAGGATAACGGACTGGTTGGAAAAAGGAGAATTTCCCCATTTCTTCCATTAGGTCTTCTGACAAATCTTGTTGCCATGGTAATTCAGAATCCGGCTTATGGGTTTGTCCAAGGTATATTTATGGGCTTGGGAATTTCGATGATTGTTGCAGGTATAATTTTCACATTCTGGAAGAGAAGATAATTCTTGCATTTCGCATCAAACTATGTTAAAATTTCACATTGTCAGGGCATTATGTCCGGGACATGGATGGGTTCCCGAGTGGCCAAAGGGGACAGACTGTAAATCTGCTGCAAATTGCTTCGGTGGTTCGAATCCACCCCCATCCATTTGCACGTTGCGGTGAGCGCGTGCTTTTATCATATGCGTCCGCTGGTGTGGCGGAATAGGCAGACGCAAGGGACTTAAAATCCCTCGGGGGCAACCTCGTGCCGGTTCAAGTCCGGCCACCAGCATTGAGTTTAAAGTATGGGAAACATTGAATTTATCAGTGTTTCCCGTATTTTTTTTCTACAAGATTTCTCTTAAAATACCGTGTAGAAACGTGTAGACTGCATAAATACTGGGTTTTCTGGTCTGACACGGTGTCGAAGAGATGTTTCTTCTGGTATGATTTTGAGTATAACACGAAAGTTGGAAAAAGAAAATTCAGAAAACATGTGTTGTGCTGTCTTTCAAAATCGGATAAAATATTAATTAGGTGATATTGAATTTAAATAGGGAGGTACAGCCCATGTGTTCAAAAAACGAATTGCAGACAGTTACACAGAGTGTGATTAGGGCTGCTCTAGAGTTATTGTCCGATAAGATATACAAAATCATTCTTTATGGCTCCTATGCTCGTGGGGATTTCGATTTGGAATCGGATGTGGATATTATGATTATTATGGATTGCAGTTTGGAGGAAATAAGGGCATATCGCAAGGAGGTAAGTAGAATAGCCAGCAGGATAAGTCTTGCCAATGATATAGAGGTTTCACTCTTGTTGATAGACAGGCAGTCTTTTGAAGAAAGATTAGATATATTACCGTTTTATCAGAATGTGCTAAGGGAGGGGGTTGCCTTATATGGATAAGACTGCAGCAGAAGTGGAAGAACAGATTGCAGATGCAGTTAAATTTTGTGATGCGGTTAAGGAATTTTTGGATAGGAAGTATGAAGCATGATCTGTACGCAATGATGGACAGAGACTTCGGGAAGCTTTGTTTTATATGGTTTTTCAAAGTTTAAAGAGGTTCAAGCCATGTCACCAGCATGTTTAATTGATAGGAGGAACACGGTAGAAAGGCCATGTTCTTCTTATTTTTGTTGTAAATAATAAAGAGATGGGATATAATTGTACATAACAGTAAAAGGATAATCTAGTGAAAACGAGGTGATATTATGCTGACTAATGCTATGAAGGCAGATTTAGTTCACGGATTGACAGATATTTTTTCAGATAATATTCTGTCAATCATATTGTACGGATCTGTTGCCAGAAATGATAATACCGATGATAGCGATATTGATATTGCAATTATTGTAAAAAATGAAATGGATAATTCTACAAAGGAACGGTTCATTCGTTGGTCAGCGGAGTTAGATCTTCGATATGACAGAGTATTTTCTATTATTGACATTCAGAAAGAAAACATGGAAAAGTGGGGAAGCATTTTACCGTTTTATCAGAATGTTCAAAAGGAGGGAATTATTCTTTGGAGGGCAGCTTAAGAGAATTGGCTGGGTATCGCATGGAAAAAGCCAAAGAAATGTTATCCGCAGCGGAGGGAAATCTTGAAATCGGACAATATAAGACCTCTTTGAATCGTTCTTATTATGCGATTTTTCATGCTATGCGAGCCGCTAATATTGTAAAAGGTTTTGATTTTTCTAAACATTCGGGTGTGATTGCTTTTTTTAACAAGGAGTTCTTGAAAGAAGGAATCATGGATAGAAGTTTATCTGTTATTATAAAAAACAGTGCATTTTTGAGAGAAAAATCGGATTATGACGATTTCTTTATTGCCGGAAAAAAAGAGGCAGAAAAACAAATAGAAGATGCCAAAATATTTTTAACGGCAGTAGAGAAGTGGTTAGAAAAGGTGGATTAATTACAGGAATGTTTTGGGGTCGGGGAAATGCAATGGTCGTGACAAAGTATACATCCTTGTGACAAAAACAACGTTCCTACGACAGTTAATAACTATGGGATTGATTGTAAGTTTTGCTTTGGGCATTGTTGCCGATTATAGTTTACTGAAAAAAAGGTGGGATAACAAATGAGAAAAGTAATTATTAGAGACATTAGAAATATTAGCCTGAATTATTCACGGAACAGTATCTGAACTGGTAACTGTACCATGAATCCAAAAATTGACCCATGTAGCCTAA
>CAKRUB010000027.1 GCA_934402375.1 uncultured Acetatifactor sp. | reverse complement strand
TTTAGGCTACATGGGTCAATTTTTGGATTCATGGTACAGTTACCAGTTCAGATACTGTTCCGTGAATAATTCAGGTTAATTTTACTTATTTAGAAGATTCGTCTGATAGCAAGGATCTTTCTGTAATCCGCCTGTGAGACTATAATTCCTGTCTTCTTATTGGATGCATGAACAATCTGACCGTTGCCGATGTAAATTGCCACATGTCCGGAATAGCAGATCAGGTCGCCCGGCTGCGCATTTGCAAGTCCATCCACTGCATAGCCCTGAGAACGGTCAGATGCAGAGGAATGAGGCAGGCTTACGCCAAAGTTCGCATACACACTCATTACAAAGCCGGAGCAGTCAGCGCCATTGGTCAGGCTGGTGCCGCCCCATACATAAGGGTTGCCGACAAACTGCAGACCGTATTCCGCAACTGCAACACCCATTTCACTGCCTTCTCCCACAGAATAGCTCTGTGTGTTTGCCGAAGAGCTGCTCGTCTCGGTCTTCTTTGACACCTTCGCCGCTGCTGCAGCCTGAGCCTTCTGACGCTCTTCCGCTTCCTTTGCGAGACGTGCCGCTTCCTCCTCCTTGGATTCCGCCTGAACAAACTCGCTGTGAAGAGTTACATAATCGGTAGATACCCATCCGGTACCTTCCTCAACATCGACCTTTACCCAGCCCTCTGTCTCCTCCAGCACCAGAAGCTCATCCGCCTCGGGAACCATGCCTAAGATCGAGGACTCTGTCGTGGGCTCTGTGCGGACAAACAACGTCTGCGTTGTCACCGTTGCGATTCTCGTTCCCACGCTTCTGGCGATGTCCACTGCATCCTCGCCTGTCACACAATACTCAGCCTTTACATATCCTGTAACGGAGCCGGACTTGATCAGATACCAGCCGTCCTCCTCTTTAATAAAGGTTCCGACAGAATTATTATAGAGTTTACCGAGAATCTCTCCCGATTCGCTCGGCAGACTTCTCACATTGACACAGGAGCGCACCTGCGCAATCACAAGGTTGCGGAACAGCTCTTCCTCTGCATCTTCTGCAGTAACTTCCTCCGCCGTTTCACCGTCTTCAATGTTCATCCACTCAATGATCGATTCGACCGGAATCGCTGTCTGGCTGGAAATGTCCTCCAGCTTATTTCCCTTGGCGATCACCAGTCCGATGCCTCCACTCGGGAGAACAGATGCCTCCGCCGTGAGACTCGCACCGGAAAATCCGATCACTGCTGCCAATATATATGCTGTTGTCCTGAAATGACTGCGCTTCATGTTTTCCTCCATATTTGAATTTCAATATCTGCCTGAATCTATTTCAAAAAGTTAATTTTTTACATCATTTGTTACGGAATTGTTACAACCATTAAAGAATATAACACTCCTGTTTCCATTTGTCAACTTTCCATGTATGGCAGATAATTCCTTGGAAACCGCATGTTTACTGGATTTTTGTAAAAATGCACAAAAAAGAACCATCAAAATTGATGATTCTTTCTTCATAAATCTTTTCTTTTTATTAAGAAATCTGTTAAGAAATTATTTTTTGCAAAACATCCCTGCGGCGACCGCGGCATTCGCTCCGTCCGCAACCGCCGTGATAATCTGTCTGAGCGGCTTCCTCCTCACATCTCCCGCCGCGAACAGCCCCGGCAACGCCGTCGCACAGTCCTCACCGGCTGAAATGTAGCCACCCTCGTCAAGCGGTAAAAGTCCCTGCACAAGCTCTGTATTCGGATGAATCCCGACGGCGATAAACACACCCTGTACCGTCAGCTCCGATTCCGCACCCGATTCGGTATCACGGATACGCAGACCATGCACCGCGTCCGTCCCTGCGATTTCCTCCACGACTGTATGGTAGAGAATCTCCACATTCTCCAGACATTTTAATTCTTCCTGCAAAACCATCGCTCCGCGCAGCTCGTCCCGCCTGTGGATCAGATAAACCTTTTCGCAGGTGCGCGCAAGATAGATCGCATCCTCGAGCGCGACATCTCCTCCGCCGACTACCGCAACCGTCCTGCCGCGGAAGAAAGCGCCGTCACAGGTAGCGCAGTAAGAGACTCCCATGCCGGACAATTCCTCTTCCCCGGGCACGTTCAGATGGGCATGTACTGCCCCTGTCGCAAGGATTACCGTCTTTGTCTCAAATTCCCCAATGTCGGTCTTCACAAGCTTGCTTTCGCCTCGGTCGCAGATTTCCGCGACCTCCGCCTCCCGGAAGTCCACGCCGAGCTTGTCCGCATGTGCCCTGAACTGCATCCCCATGTCAAAGCCGTTGATCCCCGGCAAGCCGAGGTAATTGTCAACCTCATAAGTATTCAGTATCTGTCCGCCGCTCATCGGTGCCTTTTCCAGCACCAGAAGCTCCAGTCCAGCCCTCATTCCGTACACTGCGGCCGAAAGTCCCGCCGGACCCGAGCCGATAATAATCAAATCGTACATATTCCCTCCATGTGTCAATATGACTTCACTTCTCTAAGAGTAACAGTTTCCCAGTGGAAAAGCAAGCCGTTGTGTGGTAAAGTGGTGTCAAAGGGTTACTGTTCACCGTCCATATTCCGCGAAGTCAAAATTGCATGAAATGCAATTTTGCGAGACTTGCAGGCGCTGTGCATCGCGAAGCGTGTTGCTGTGAACGGAGTGAACAGTAACGTCAAAGGAGAACTGACATGACACCTATAAATGGAAATAAGAAAACCGCTCTCATCACCGGAGCCTCTCGAGGCATTGGCAAGGCAACCGCAGAGTGCTTCGCCGCCTCCGGCTACGACCTGATCCTGACCTGCAACAGCTCGATCGCAGCGCTTCAGGAAACCGCTGCCGCTCTTGAAAAAAAATACGGCATCCAATGCTCTGCCGTCAAATGCGATATGGGAAATGAGAAAGAAGTGCTCCGGCTCTTTGAGGTCCTCGACACACTCGACGTTCTCGTCAACAATGCCGGCATTGCCCACATCGGTCTGCTGACAGACATGACAGCAGACGAATGGCACCGGCTTCTGGCAGTGAATCTCGATTCCTGCTTCTACACCTGCCGCGCCGCAATTCCCTTAATGCTGAAAAAACATAGCGGACACATTATCAACGTCTCCTCCGTCTGGGGCGCACAGGGAGCTTCCATGGAGGTCGCCTATTCCGCCTCAAAGGGCGGCATGAATGCTTTCACCAGAGCGCTCGCCAAGGAGCTTGCCCCGAGCAACATCCAGGTCAACGCCATCGCCTGCGGTGTCATTGACACCGCGATGAACAGTTGTCTCACAGAGGATGAGCTTTGTTCCCTCACCGCAGAGATTCCTGCTGACCGGCTCGGCAGACCGGAGGAGGTCGCGTCGCTGATTCTCCAGACGGCCTCCGCTCCCGCTTACATGACCGGACAGATTATTACAATAGACGGCGGATGGTATTGACACCCACCACCGTCTGTTTTTGCCGCATTCTCTTTACAGGAATGCATCCTCGCCCCGGATTGCCTGTATGTCCGTGCCGGGAGCCAGAGAATCCACGATCCTCTGCATTTCGTCCTTCGTCTGAACATCCTTACATCTCAGGATCAGTTTCTCTTTCTCCGCCTCCGTCAGAGCCGCATATCCCTGCATGGCAGACTCATTCATCGCAAGCGCCATTCCAAATCCCAGCGGAAGCTCACCGAGCGTAAAGCCGTCGCCACTGATTCCGTTAAAATCCATAGTTTTCCCCATTTCTGCGCACGTTCTTTGCGCATAGCGAGTTTGTGTCAAGTACGCGCAGACACAAATCTCGTGATTGAAAAATTTTATTTTTCAATCTTGCACACTCCTTTTTCAGAAAAAGGGCGGCCGTAAACCGACCGCCCGATTACATTTATAGTATGTGCCTTTTTTCTGAAAAAAATCCGTTTATTGCTCATCCAGATAGAGCTGCACCCTTGACTGTATATTTTGCGCCACGATCTCGGCTGTCTTATCCCCGGTGAAGTAAGCATCTGCCTCCTCCGTAATAATTCCCCTGATAAAATCATATTGCGTTTCATAGGGTGTCAGGCTGTCCATTATTTCCAGATATTCTTCGATATAGCTCTCTCCGTCGGGCTTGCCGCTGATTATTGTGTAAGTATGCCCATCAAGCCTTACCTCCGGCTGTGTCACCCAATCTGCATTCTTCGGTGTTATGATCCGCCCATCATAGTAATCCCGGCGTAAAATGACATCAGATACCAATGTGTCATTAAACTCGTACAGGCTGTTCAGGAAATCCTTGATAATCTCAAAATGCTCCGTGTTCTTATTGACTGCCATTCCGCTATAGCAATAGATGAAATTGCCGTTATCCGCATTTGTCGGATAGCCCACGAAGTGATAGTCCGGCCCAAGAGCCGCCATCGTACTGCTGAACCCCGAAAAGCTCATTCGATCCGCATATACCAGAACCTCCCCGCTCTGCAGAACCGTTCTTCCCCAGCTTTCCGTGCTCTCAACGAAGTTATCCGTAATTGAAATCTGATACCGCTTACAGATCTCCAGAATGTGAATGAACTCGTCAGAGTCAAAGGAGCAGGTCTTCTTCTCTGCATCTAAGAAATCAGAATGCCCGATGTCCCTGATAAACAGATATAACGGATCTATCGTAAAGAAACTGCTTGAACAAAGTGTTTTAAAAGGAGTTCCGGCTGCCTCTCTCGCCTCTATAACGTCGATGAACTCCTGCACTGTCCACGATGGCTTGTCCCATACTTCATTATTGACCATCAGGGTATAAGTCGCCGCGCTCGTCGGCAGCATATATTGTTCCCCATCTATACGTCCGCTGTCCAACAGCCCCTGAAATAACACGCTCTCCAGCTGTTCAGACAGCACCCCGTCTAAGTTCATAAGACAGTCCTTATCCTGCAATGCCATGAGCTGCTCCCTGTCCAGCTGGATAATATCGGGACCTTCCCCCCTGGCAATGTCGGCATAGATCTGGTTGATCTTATTATCCTTCTCGTCGTACCGATATTCTTCCCCAATTTCGATGGTCACTCCCGGATGCGTTCTCTCATAATTGGCAATCGCCGTCTGCATTCCATAATCCAAAAATATATACGGCTGCAGGCGGATCGTCGCTGTCACTGCAGGGCCGGAGGTCGTGATGATCCTCAGGGTATTGTCATCCGAAAACAGGACAACGTCACCGTTTTCATTCCGCGCAAGCCCCAGAAGATATTGAAAGATCTCCTTGGAACCAATATACCTTCTTGTCTGCTCTCCCGTAAGGATATTCCATGTAATCAGCGCATTGTTATTGTCTAAATAGAGAAAATTTCCATGGGAATCCGCAAATATCTCCTGATAGGCAGGAACATTTCCCTCATACAGTACGACCGGCGTATCTCCGTCAAAGTAGAAGACACTGGTCTGCTTGCTGACGCTGTCCCATGATCTGAACAGCCAGATGCCGTCGTATGTCTGGCACATCGCTGAGATCGTTGTCTTCCCTTCCCCGAAGCCGTGGAACTCAGTAACCAGATTACCTTCCTCATCTGCCACATACAGTCCCGATCCATCCGCCGGAATCAGGTAATGATGTCCCGAGCGCGCCTCCCAAAGAGCGTCCAGTTCCATGACAAACCATGCGGCGTTCGGAAGAGGTATCCCCATTTCAACAACCGGGAATAAGTCTACCGGTTCTGAGGTCGTTCCGTCCTCATACAGCTCTCTGGCTTGAAATCCCGTCACATACCCATCCTCATCCCGTCCGTCAGCGTATGTCATGATGCGCCCCTGCGATACCGAAAAGAAATCAAAATTCTGTGCCGGACAGGCTATCGTCTGAATTGTCATGGTATCGCAGTCGAGAATGTCCATATAGGGTCTTATGTCTACCGTCTGCTCCCCCTCGGTCTGAAAATAGTATGTTCTGAGATAATAAATCCGGTTCTGGTCGACACAGCACCCGCCCGGATAATCCCTTGTCTGCTCATGATCTTCAAACGTCTCCTGCCGGTACTCAGAAACCGACATAAAGCTGTCCGGATTCGCAATGTCCTCCATTTTCCAGCCCCCGGCAAGCAGATCAATGACAGGCTCCTGCCGGTACTGCTCTCCATAATCAACCGTCTCCTCGCTGACGCTGGCCTCGACACTTTCCTCGTCTGTCTTCCCGCCGCAGCCGCACAGAATTGCTGTCATCAATAGAACCAGTAAGATTTTGCTCTTGCTTTTCATGTTCATGCCCTCCTAAATGTCCTCCTTTGTTGAAATATAGTCACTCCAGTTCAGCTTTTTTCTCCAGCCTGCCGTTTTCAGCAGAATACCTATTTTTGCTCCTTTCTCTATCCTTTTCCCGGTGTCTCCGGGCAGTCTGCAGCTGAAACCGCACTCCTGCCATTCCACGCCAAGCACCTCTGCGACATCCCTGCGCTCCACCTTACAGGCTTCATAGCAGACTGCCTCGCCGTTTTCTCCCGACAGTGCCAGACAGGGCCTCACACCCGCCATTGCCTTGTCGCTCTTCCAATAGTACCAGCCCCGCACAATGCAGTCTCCATCCCGGACAACCTCATCAATATGCACCTGAAAAGGACTTTCATACCGCTCCGGATGTTTTATCGTTCCCGCCATTTTTGCGGAAAGCAGCGTGTTTCCGGAAAGCCTGCAGGAAAAGTCCGTGCAATCCGGTGCAAGATTCACAGAGTAGTATGGGTCAATGCCCTTCGCATAGCAGGGATGCTTTTCCCAGAGCAGCGTGCGCTCCTCAATCAGACGGCGCATTTTCTTCTCGTCTCTGGAATCAAGACCACGGCTTGCCGATTCATGATGAATCAGGCATACATCATTCCGAATTACATTGTCATAGCCTGCCTCATGCAGCTTCATGCACAGATCCACATCATTAAAAGCTACTGCAAGCGACTCATCAAAGCCCCCGACCTGACGGAATTTTGCAGTCTGTACCATCAGGCACGCCGCCGTCACCGCCAGACAGTTATAGTCCAGACGATTTCTTCCATAATAATACACCTCCGCATCCTCCTTGCCCAACAGTGCATGGGATGGTCCCATGCCGACATTGATGACGCCCGCGTGCTGGATGATCCTGCCTCCCGGATAATACAGCTTCGCCCCGACGGCTCCTGTATGCGGCAATGCCGCCTGTCCTGCCATACGCCCGAGCCAGTCCGGCTGGATCACTTCTATATCATCATTCAGAAAAAGCAGAAATTCTCCCTTTGCATGCTCCGCGCCCAGATTGCACATCCTTGCAAAGTTAAACGGCATCGGTTCATACACATATTGGATGGAATGTACCCGACAATAAGCATCGATCCGCTCCCGGTTCTCCGGGCTGCTTCCATTGTCAACAAGCACAATCTCCCGGTTGGCATAGTCCGTATTTTCCTCCAGAGAATCCATGCAGGCTGTAAGAAGTCCGACATTGTCTTTGGACGGAACGACAATACTGACCTTCGGTGTTCCCCCCGGCTCATAGACAACTCTGCTCAAAGGCATATCCGCAACAGGCTCTATATGTCCTCTGATTCCCCGCCGCCTGAGTGCCTCCTCCTTGATCCTGTCGATCGCGCTTTGCTCGTCCGGTGCAATCTCCTCAGCATGCTCCGCGATCCTGTGATTTAAAATGTAAGGAAAATGCAGTATCCGGTCTTCAGGCATGCCTTCGGTATAACGAAGCGCCAATTCATACAGAAAGCCGGCTGCCCTTTTCTCCACATCCGCCAGTACCTTAAGGCAGCGCTCCCTGCGGTAGGCGCACGCCTGTCCCGTATATCTGTCACAGAAAAACAGCTCCGGTGACCAGTCAGGTTTAAAAAAGGGCGAAAAACGCTCTCTGCTTCGCAGGGAAATCATGTCCTCGTCCCCATAGATCATGTCCGTTGTCCTGTCGGTTACCGTCAGCTTCGACCATCCCTTCAAATCACACCAGTCCGCCTCTGTCAGAAATACGACGTAATCGGCACTGCTCTCCGCCAGCACTTCCTCCAGCCCTTCCAGTGTGCTCACCACTGCTGCCATACGATCCCTGTACGGTTTACCGTTCGCCCGAAAGAGTCTTTTCCTCGCGGCAGCGTTCACCGGCATCTTTCCCATTTGCAGCAAAATGAACAGCAGGCGCGGCTGAAAAGCCGCCCCGTTCCCGCATGTCACTTTCTGCTCTCCGTTGTTTTCGTTTTCCCTGATCCACTGTCGGAATCTCAGCTGTTCTCTATCCTTCTGCCGCCTCACTTCTCCACTCCCAACACAAAGTCCAAAAGTTTCTGATCCCGCTGCAGCGTGGTCTTATGGGAAAGCACATAGTCTCTCGCCCTCGCTGCCATCTCCGCAGCCGCAGTTCTGTCCGCCAGCAGTCTTTCCAGACCTTCCCGCCATTCCTCCGCAGTTCTGCACAGAATAATATTCTCAAGCTGTCTGGTTGCGCCTTCCAATTCCCTGTTCATGCTGCCGATGGTCGGCACGCCAACCAGCGCCGCCTCCATCCATTTATTTTCTGACTTGCACTGCTGGAAGATCGTGTCCTCCAAAGGCATCAGATTACAATCGACCTCCGCAATGGATTCAGGAAGCCTGCGCCAGTCCATGAAGCCCTCCCGGATCACCTGCTCCTTCACGCCGTCAAACTTAGACCCGAGCTCCAGACACCCTACCACCTTCAGCCGAACCTCGCTGTGCGCCTTCATAAATTCCAGCAGGACGTCCTCGATCAGTTCAAAATCACGGTTATGCGTATTCGATCCGCTGTAATAGCCCACGATGAAGGTATCTCTGCATCTCTTCTTTTCCATTGCCAGCTTCGACAGGATCACCATCTCCGCACTGGCTGCATTCCGGTTTATATAGGTGGCTTTCCCGGGGAATTCCAGCGCAGTCACAGCCGCCAGACTGTCCGTTGACAGCAGGAAGCCATCCATCTGCTCCATGCATTTATGGATCATCCCACTGTAAGCCTCAAAGTCCTTATACTCCTCCGTGTGGAAGAACGGGAGATCACGGATACCGGCATAGTCAAAAATATAGTCATCAATATCGTACACCAACCGGATTTTATGTTTCCTCGCCTCCGCAATCAGCTCCGGTATGCATCCCCTGTACCGGCAGCGGTAAATGACAACCGCCCCTATTTCATTCCAGTTAATTCCAAAATTATGGGCTTTCTCAAACCTCTTCTCAAGCTCCCCTGTCTCCGTAAGCTCTCCATCCACTCCCTGAAAGAGCAGCTCTTCCCGCAGATGCTCCAGACGGTATCTAGACGAGAAGGAAATGTATTCCACAACGTACAGAAGCTTTTTGGAAAAGCTCTTCTGCGCAGAGATTCCAAGCTTCTCAGCAAACGCAAGGATTTCTTCCAATGCCTTCGCCGGAACGATCTCCATCGGTCTCTTCCCTTCCGGCGCCCGCAGTATCAGCCCCTTGTCGTAGTCCCGAATGCGCTCGGCAGGCGCCCCCAGATCAAAGGCTGCAACAGGCATCCCCATTTTCATGATCTCCTCGGCTGTATAGGAGAAGGTCTCCGGACAGACGGAGGGGAGCAGGAAAAGATCTATGTCATTCTCAAAGATCAGTCGAACCAGCTCCTCACGCCTGTACAAACCGGTCTCCGAAAATTCGGGGAAGGCTTTCATATCAAGCTCCTCACATCTGCCAAGCAGCCGGAAACGCACGGGCAGCTGCCGGTCTTCGATTTCCTTCAATAGCTTCTTAACAAATTCTCCGCCCTTGTGTACGGTAAATACACCAAGCAGACCGATATTCAGAGTCTCGGTCGTCTTCGTTGTCTTATGAATCGGGAACAGATAGGAAACCTGATGTGGCACCAGCGTATAGGCAAGGTCATCTCCAAACTCCCTTTTCATACGCGCAAGCGTATCCCCGGAAAAGCATCTTACCTCGTCAAAATGCTTCAGAAATTCCTTCCAGTTCTGTACCCACACCTTCCTGCTGGGACAGGCATATCCGGTCTGATAGCCCTTTCTTGCATAGCATTGTTCGCACTCCGCCGTGTCAGGCATACCACAGTATTCCAGATTGCCGTCCATTAGGTTTGTGCTGGGACAGATTGCAAAATAGTCATGCATCAGCATGATCAGCCTGCAGTTCGTCTGACTGTCACGCACCTTGAGGATCACCTTCTGCATATCCCATAGATGTGCAAAGGAAACCAGTTCGTTCACATAGAGCTCGTCAAATTTGAAATACCCGCATACTTTCAGAACCTCTTCCATGGACCAGCACTCATAGGTCTGGGTGCCTCTGTTGTTTTCAAAGGTAAATGTCCACACCGGCACCTTCACATTGAACGCAATCGTGGAGACGCAGCAGCCGTCGGTCAGAAGCTCCGCCTTGCGCTCGTTCAGGTATTTCGTCGCACCGCCGCCGAGGCAATGGTTTATGAACAGAATCGATTTCGTCTCATGTGTATCAACCAGGATTTCCAACAGCTGCCGCAGCACACGGTTCTTATCCCTCCGGATAAATTGCACTACCTCCGCATCATAGTTGGGGTAATCCCTCGCCAGAATCTGCTTATGGCTTTCGATCAGCTTCTGCTTTTCCTCACTTACAAAGCTCCCGCCGTGTTTATGGTATACAAACAGATTTTCCACCTGGACATTGTGGAAGCCCTTCTGTACAGCGCGCTGACACCAGTCGTTCTCCTCGCCGAAGCCTCGGGTATACTTCTCTGCATCCAGAATTCCCACCTTGGCAATCGCTTCCCTGTTCATCCCCATACAGAAGCCCACCCCGGTTGGCGCCTCGATATTTCCCGGCTTCACACATTTAAAATAACTATCCAGCACATCCACGCTGAAGCCTCTGTAGATCGGATTGTTATAGCAGAAATTCGGAAAGCTGAATATTGTTCCACTGTTTGTATATGGAGTCGTACTGCCTACTTTGGGATTTCTGAGAATGGGCAGCATCAGACGGGCAAGCCAGCCGGCAGGAAGCTCCGTATCCGTGTTGACAAGGGCAACATGCCCTCTCGACTGCTCCAGACCACGATTCACGCTTTTCACAAAACCAAGATTTTCTTCGTTCTCCAACAAAAGCGCATTGGGATGCTTTTCAACGAAAAGCCTCTCCAACGCATGGACTCTCTCATCCGGGCTCTTATCGTCCACCAGCAGAAACCGGCAGGGCATTCCCGCCTCCGGGAGATCCTCGAACAGCTTTTCCAGGTAAGAATATCCGTTATAAATCGGGATGATGACATCCACAATTTCCCCACTTGCAGCAGCCTCAGCCACATAGTCCGGCACTTCCTCCGGTTCGTAGAAATTCTGCTCCAACAACGGTACCATTCGCGGAAAACGCTCTTCTTTTTTCCAGATACCGACAATTTTCCCCTTGACCTTGGATAATCCCCTTTTCCCCTTCTTCAGAAAGGCAATCGCTTTGGTGTCCTCTAACTTTTCCTTATAGAATCTGCTGCTTTTTATCCTAATCCAAACACTATTCATCTCTATTCCCGCCGCAAACCATCACTTTCCCGTAAATTATTCTGTCCGTACAAGATCAATACTTCCTTATTCCAGTGTAAGCTCCACAGGACAATGATCCGATCCATAAATATCTGTGTGGATTGCAGCCCCCAGCATACGCTCTTTTATCTGCTCAGATACAAGGAAATAGTCAATGCGCCAGCCTGTATTCCTCACTCTCGCCTGAAAACGGTAAGACCACCAGCTGTACACACCTTCCGTGTCGGGGTAAAAATGGCGATAGCTGTCCACAAAGCCACTCTCCAGAAGCTCTGACATCTTTCCTCTCTCCTGATCGGTAAAGCCTGCATTGTTGTGATTTGTCTTCGGATTTTTCAGATCAATCTCTTTATGTGCTACATTCATATCTCCGCAGACTATGACTCCCTTTTCAGATGCCAGACGATTCAGATAAGCTCTGAAAGCATCCTCCCACTGCATACGGTAATCCAGCCGTTTCAATTCCTCCTGCGAGTTCGGCGTATAGACATTTACAAGGTAAAAATCCGGGTACTCAAGCGTGATGACACGTCCTTCATGGTCATGTTCCTCAATGCCAATGCCATAGCTGACCTGCGTGGGTTCAAGCTTTGTAAAGACAGCTGTCCCCGAATAGCCCTTCTTTTCTGCATAGTTCCAGTACTGATAATAGCCCGGCAGCTTCATCTCGATCTGCCCCGCCTGCAGCTTTGTCTCCTGAAGGCAGAAAAAATCCGCATCCAGTTTTTCAAATATCCCCATGAAGTCTTTTCCCATCACGGCACGCAGTCCGTTGACATTCCAAGAAATAAATTTCATTTTACGCTCTCGCCTTTCTTATAAGAACTTGTCCAGTTCTCTTTCTGTTTCCTCGTCCTTCTTTAGCTTTGTACAATCTATAAGCACGCCATTCGCTATGACCATACTGACATGCCGGAGTGCCTTCAAATCCTCCAAAGGATTCTGCTTCATGGCAATCAGATCTGCACACATTCCTTCCTTAACCATGCCGATACGGTCATCCATGCCGAGGATACCTGCATTTCCCGCTGTCGCAGTATAGAGAGCAAAAGCATTGTCCACACCGCAGTATTTATGGAAATAGAACAGCTCCCGCCACATATCATAATGTGTGATATAGGGACAGCCTGTATCCGTTCCCAGACCGACCGGGATGTTCTCCACAAGACACCTCTTCGCGCAATCCACAATTCCCTTGAACACAATATTGCCATTATACTGCTGCTCTTCCGTTGCATGGCTCACCGAGCGGTCAAACAAAGCATAGGGCAGTGCCGGAGAAATCGTTGTAACCAGCGCCGCCTTTTTCTCCTTGAACAGCCGGATGATCTCATCGTCCGGTTCCGCCCCATGTTCGATCGTATCTACGCCGTTTTCCAGGGCAACCCTGACTCCCTCTGCGCTCTCCACATGCGCCGCCACCTTCAAGCCATGCTTATGCGCTTCCTCGCAGGCTGCCTTTACATATTCCGGCGGCATCTTAAGGACACCGGGCTCGCCTCTCTTCGTAGCATCCAGCACGCCGCCCGTAATCATCAGTTTAATGAGATCCGGCTTCGTCTCCGCAATCTTTCGCACATACGCCGCCGCTTCCTCTGCGCTGTTTGCCTCATAGGCAAGAGAACCCGCCATATGTCCCCCCGGCACAGAAACCGCCATGTTTGCGGCAAGTATGCGCGGACCTGTCTTCTTTCCGGCGTTAATCTCATCCCGGAGTCTGGAATCATAATCAAGAATGCCGCCGACAGTTCTGATCGTCGTCACACCACTGTATACCTCAGGTCTGACGAGAGCTGCGCACAAGCCGTAGGATAGTCTTCTCATCAGCCCGTTCGCCGTCACCTTCCTGACCAGCTTTCTGACATCCTGCGGTTTCTTTTTGGGTTTTCCCGTTCCCGGAATATGGACATGAAGGTTGATCAGCCCCGGCATGATATACTGCCCGGCAAGATCAATCACCTGATACCCACCCAGATCGGTTCCTTCCTGCCGAATAGCGGCAATCTTATTTCCCTCAACAAGGATTACCTTCCCCGTCTGCGGTTTCATCTCCCTGCTTCCATCCAGAATCACTCCATTAATAAGCGCATATCCCTTGCCCATATCAACAGCATCTCCTTCGCAACCTGATTTCAAACACCTGCCTCCATTATATACAACATTTGCTATTTTGTCATCAGGGACATACCGTCCTTTTCCATTCCGATTCCATCTGAAGACACTGGAATAAAATGTTAAAGACATCGTGGCAAAAGCCTCAGTATCTATTAAAACCGATAAAGTATTTAAAAATAATTTGAAATAGCTCTTGACACCGTAAACTCTACCGTCTTATAATCAGCTTGTAGGTATTTAAAATTTTTTTGAAATAGGTGTGTAACATTGAGTGAGTCAAATGTTTTTAAGGTTTTATCAGACAGTCAGCGCCGGGAAATTCTGGTAATACTCAGAAACGGCAGAATGAATGCGGGCGAAATTGCCGAACGTCTCGGCATTACGCCACAGGCGCTTTCCTACCATCTGAAGCTGCTGAAAAGCGCAGACCTTGTCATAGAATACAGGGAGAAAAACTTCATCTATTATGAAATTAACACCACTGTTTTAGAAGAATTAATTATATGGATTCAACAATTTGGAGGTAAGACAACATGAAAAAAACAATGTGGCTCCTTTCTCTCGTTCCTCTCATCATCACTGCTGTAGCACTGCAATTCCTGCCGGACTCCGTACCCATGCACTATAATATGGCGGGACAGATTGACCGGTGGGGAAGCAAATATGAAAATCTGATCTTCCCTGTCCTGATACTTGCCTTTACCCTTTTCTGGCATCTGTTGATCCGCCTTTATGAAAAGAAAGCAAAAAATGCAGCTTCCGACAAGGAACGCGCCGAAGCTGCTGCAAATACCAAAGTGTTTCAGGTAACTGCCATCGGTATGGCTCTTATGTTCGGTGCCATGCAATGTTTTTTCCTCGGCACTGACTACTGTATCACTGCCGCAGGCGACACGCATGCCCCTGTGGACATCAGCCGTCTTTGCTGCATTTTATCGGGCATTCTTCTTATCGTGATCAGCAACTTCATGCCAAAGACAAAGAAAAACCGTTTATTGGGTATCCGAACGAAATGGAGCATGTATAACGATGTCACGTGGATGAAAAGCAATCGTTTCGGAGCCGGCGCACTCATTATCGCCGGACTGCTGACCATTGTCACCGCCATCTTTACCGGCTCCGCCACAGTAATTATTTTGACGACCGTTTACCTGCTGGGCGCTGTCATCGCTGCTCTCATATACAGCTACCGAATTTACCGCGCTGAGCTTTAATTTCAATCCTTCCCTTTATATAACACACTTTTCAGCCGGTGATACAGCCCGGAAAACGCCTTGCTTTCCGCCATTTTGCGCCTCACCGGAGCGAGTGTCAGCGCCATGACCGCCCGATACCTGAACAGCTCTGTCTTTTTCATATAGGTATCGGTGATCTGTCTGTGCTCCCGCGCGTCTCTCTTTCTGTTTTCCTTACTCTCCGAATAGCCTCCCCCTTCATAGGAGGACACCGGGAAATCCATGTGGATAAACCCGGCATTTCCCCGGTAGAAGCACCAAAGAAAATGGTCGTAATCCGCACGGATCTTATAGCTTAGATCATATGGCTTTTCCCTGCACAGTTCAAGGCTGTAGAAGCAGGACTGATGGCAGGGAATATTTCTGTAACAGGTAAATCCCGTAATCTCCGGCGCCGAGGCGATTGTCACCTTCGTCTGTTCGCTGAAGGTATCCCCATAGAATACATATCTCGGTTCGCCCTGCGCTTTGCAGGCTTTTGCCCCATCGCGCTCTGTCCGCTCGATAACCTCACTCACCCGCTCCAGCACATTTTCATCCGCCAGCAGATCACCGCAATTCAGGAACAGAACATACTCCCCCCTCGCATAGCCGACCGCCCTGTTCATGGCATCGTAAATTCCCTTGTCCTTCTCCTCATAGAACCGCACACGGTTCAGCCCTTCTCCCTCCGAACCTTTCAGAAAATCCGTAGACCCATCCGTGCTGCCGCCGTCCTTGACGATGACCTCGTAATCCGTAAAGCTCTGCGCTGCCACACTGCGAAGCGTCTCTCGCAGCTTCTCCCCGGGATTGTACGACACCGTAATAATCGAAAATCTCATTCTGGTTCTCCCCGAAAATACCTCTGATTAAAATACCTTCCTCTGTCTGCGCATCAGCAGAACCGCCCCTGCGCCTACCACCAGAGAAATGATGCAGACCGGCCAGCACACAAAGTCAGACACCGCCAGCTCCGTATTGCACAGCAGATAGGAAATCAGGTTGATCAGCGCATGCATGACAACCGGCACCCTGAAATCCCCGAAATATTCATAAGCATAAATGATCAGACACGCCATGCAGAAACCGTAGATGCCCTGCACGGAATTTCCGTGATACACGCCGAAAAAGACTGCTGCCGCGAGCATTGCCGCCGCAGGCTTCAACGTCCGCTTCAGGCAGTTATAGATCACGCCCCGGAATAACAGCTCCTCCGCAAGCGGCGCAGCGACTACATACAGAAGCAGCGCCGGAATGAGCCCCGCCGAATACTGCTGCTCTGAAACCCTCTGATAAGCGGCGGAAATGTCTGTCATACCCGTCAGCTCCATCAACATATTTAATCCGAGCATCATTCCGACAGACGCCACGGTCAGGAAGAGATAGGACTGCACAGGCTCCTTGCGGATATGCAGTAATCTGGAGTCGTCAGCCGCCTCGCGGATCATCGTGCGCGCACTCTTCCAGACAACAGCCGCTCCCGCCGCAAATCCGATAATCTGCGCGATTGCAGAACCGTTCCCCGTCGTTCCCGCCGGATTTCCCGCATCGTCATAGATCAGAAGCCCCGTCCCGGGGAAATGCCCATCGATCAACAGATAGAGATATGCCACGACACCGACCGCAATACTCTTGATCAGCAGGAACATCAGAAACGGATAGCCGAACTGCCATATTTTCTGGAAGGTAAGTCCCTTTCCCGCAGCCTCCTCCGAGCCGCGCAGCAGAAACTTCTGTAGCTCCTCGACCGAGCGCACGATATAATCTGCCTTTGCCTCCCGAAGCTCCTCCATTCCGCCGTAGCCATAACTGACACCGACACTCTCGACACCCATCGCCCTCGCGCCTTCAATGTCAAACTTCCGGTCTCCGATCATATAGACAGCAGACTTATCTACCGGCTGATCTCCGAACAGCTGTCTGAGCGCCTCCTCGACGACCTCATCCTTGCTCGTTCTCGTACCGTCCAGTTCACTGCCGACAACAACCTTAAAATATTTCGCAATATCAAAATGCTCCAGTATCCTTTTTACGAAAACTGTAGGTTTACTGGATGCCACCGCAAGGAACATTCCCTTCGCGCTCAGACTTCTCAGCATCTCGGGAACTCCTGCATAGATCTCATTTTCAAATAAGCCGACATCCTGAAAGCGTTCTCTGTATTTCTCAATCGCCGCTGCCGCCTGCTCATCCGTGAATCCATAGAACTCCTGAAAGCTGTCCTTCAGCGGCGGCCCGATAAACGGTGTCAGCTTCTCAATATCCGGTTCCTCGATGCCGAAGGATGCCAGCGCATATTGCACGCAGGTACAGATGCCCACCTTCGGATCTGTCAGGGTTCCGTCCAGATCAAAGAGTAAATATTTTTTCATGCAGCTCCTCCAAATTTATCCGTTCAAACGCAATCCGTTCAGACGCGCCATCCGCATAGTCGCGTAGCAGCTGAACTGTTATCAAAAGCTCCTAATCTTATCGCTTCCGTCGTCCACGGTATTTTCTATTTTGAGTATCCTGACATCATATCCAACTGTGTCATTAACCTGCACATGGGCGGTATCCCCCTCCTTCTTTCCTAGGAGCGCCTTGCCCAGCGGGCTTTCATTGCTGATGAGATTCTCAAGTGAATTTCCGCGAACCGTTGTCACAATCTTATAGGTTTCTACCGAGGCATCGTCTACAAACTCGACCGTGACGGTATTATTGATTCCGACCTCATCCTCCGCCGAATCCTCGGAAATCACCTTCGCCGTCTTGATCATCCTCTCCAGGTAACGGATGCGGCTCTCGTTCTGGTTCTTGTACTTCTTCGCGGCATGATATTCAAAGTTCTCGCTGAGATCGCCATGCGCCCTCGTCTCCTTCACATCCTCCAGCGCCTTGGGACGCACCACCAGCTTGCGGTACTCAATCTCCTCCTCCATCTTCTTAATATCACTCTTTGTCAGTTCGTCATACATATCAAATTTCCTTCTTTCTTCCAAAACAGTTGTGCAAGATGTACCTGACCGCCGCCATCACTCTCACCCCTGAATGCCGTAGACCACCGCCACCGCCAGAATAATCTGGATGATCGCAAAGCGGAATACGGTCTGCGTGTTCGACCACCCCCACACCTTTCTGACATGATCGTGCAGCGGCGTGCGCGTATTCTTCAATATCCTGATCTTTAAAAAGCGCAGCAGCGCAACCTTGATCAGCCCCAAACCACCGTCCAGTATCAGCACAAGCGCCACCGGCACATAGAGCAGAGGGCAGCCCGTCTTCAGTATGGCGATGCTGATGAATAATCCCATGGAGCGCGAACCTGCGTCCCCCATCATAAGCTTGCTCGGTGTCGCATTGTACCAGAGATAGCCTAAAATACATACGGCAAACAGCAGAATCAGGAAGGAAAATTCCTCCCCTCTCGCAAGGATTCTGTCTATCAGATAGACCGTCATGACCGATATGATTGTGAGCGTGCCGGACAGACCGTCCACGCCGTCCGCACAGTTTGTGACGTTCACAGAGGTCCATACAAGAATCACGATCAATATTGCAAACAGCACCGGTGGAATCGTGATACTGACATGAAACAGCGCCAGCTCTATCGTGTTGGAATTATATTTCAGGAAGGTCATTGCGACCAGCGCCGCCACGCAGAGATCCAGAAAACCCTTCTTATACTCTCCCCACGGCATCTTCGAGGCATCGTCCAGAAAGCCCGTCATCATGCAGATGACAGTCAGTATCAGATAAATGACGATCTCCGCATCCAGCGGGGCAAAGAGCAGCGATGCCGCCACAAAGCACAGCACAAAGATAATACCTGCGCCCCTCGGCTTTCCTGCAGAGAGCTTTCCGTCATGGGCGAACTCACGCCCCGCGTCCTTCGGCAGAACCCCCTGCAGCTTATGCGTTGCAAATACGGTTGCAGCAAAAGCAAAAATAATACCGGCAAGCGCCAGCAGAGAATCATAAGTATCAGAAATCCAGAAATGTAACATGGTTATTTTCTCCCATCCAAAAAGCCTTGGCGGCGGAAAAAACATGTCCCCGCCGCTAAGGCTTATCATATCACATATTGCAACCGCTCCGCAACTACCTTTGCTCGCGCGCGAACTGTAGTGCCTCTAAGTCGAAACTGCTGCCCGGCAGGAAGATCAGCTCGATCCTTCCCTTGCCACAGAGCTTTTCAATCGGGAAGGTCTGCTCCTTCACTCCACCCTTGAATTCCACAATGCGGTTCACCGTCTCCCCTGTCTCATCCGTAAAGTGAATATGGATGGTATTTGCCGCCAGCGGCGTGCTGCCCCAGAGGGTGACGCTCTGCGCACCCGCTTCCCCGAAGTCCATATTTTCATATACAATCGTCACATTGTTGCCGATGCCGCGCACTGCTGTCTCATCCCTCGTAAAGGAATCACCGTAGATCGCGTTCGCCTCCCCGGCAAGAAGCTTTCCATAAGCCTTTTCCAGCTTTTTAAAATAAAAGCCCTTGAGGTGAACCTTGTTTGTCATCAGGAAGCTGATTGCAGCGATGCCCTTGATGCGTTCCGGCAGCTTATAGGTTTCCTCCTGATAGACATTCCAGATAGAGGGTTTCTGGTAAATTACCCTGTCTAACAGTCTGCTGCCTTCCTCACCGGGCTTGCCAAGCCAGATCTCGATCGGATATTCTTCTCCCGAGAAGGAGAATACCGGCAGTGTAATCTCGTCTGAGCCGTACTCCCCGAAATCGATGCCGGAATAGACAACGCCGCTCACACCGTCTCTGGAGGTTGCGATTCCCTTCTCATTTCCGCTGGTAATCTCACCAATCGTGTCGGAATACAGCCCCGCCGAAATAAAACCATAGGGATCCAGATAAGCATATCCCAGTCCCTCCGCACGACATTCCAGATGCGAGATCAGCACAACCCTGTCGCCGCTCTTCGCCATGCAGCGCACATAGAACTCACCGTCGCCGACTGCCTTGAATCTTGCATGTTCTCCACCCTGTTCATCCCGATAACTCTCGATCTGCACAAAATTCACGTCGATGCCCGACGCATTCACTGCCTTCCAGACAAGCTCCCTGTCCGTAGTATTCGCAGGGTAGAGTACGGCATCCACCGTAAGCTCCTGTCTGTCAGGTGTCAATGTCCTGCCGCCCTCCGCGCGAAGCTCCAGCTTTCTCACCGGAACTCTTCCCGGGAATGCGACTACCTTCGCTGTACAATCCTCCAGATAAGGCTTTCTCACAACAGTCCCGGAAGCCTCCACGACTGTCAACCGCAGCTTCGCCGTCTCAAGCCCTCTGCCTCGCAGCGTCAGACAGATTTCCCCTGCCTCGCCCGTGCTGCCGACCACCACTAGCAGCTTGCCGGAGAAGAGCTTCCTGACCGTCGTCTTGTAATTGTCATAATCCGTGCTGTCACCGTTGTCCATTCCCAGAATTCTTCCCGGGCCGGTGATCTCCGCCTTCACATAATCCGTCGCATTCTCCACGGGATTCCCCATTTCATCGAGCGTCGATACCGTGACGAAGCACATATCCTCGCAGTCGGCAACAAGGCTTGTCTTGTCAGCGGAGAGCACAATTCTCTTACTGTCCCCAAAGGAGGTATGGCTGTCCCTTCCGACCTCTTTCCCGTTTTCATCATAGGCAACCGCCGTGATGGTTCCGGGCTCATAGGGCACCTGCCATGTCGGAACAAGCTCCAGACCGTGTACATGGTCGATCTCCCTTTTTCCTTGGGAAACTCCGTTTACAAACAGCTCCACAGCGGGCGCGTTTGTGCAGGCGCGCACATCGATGATCTGACCCGGGTTGAAATCCCAGTAGGGGAAAAGATGCACCATCGGCGCTTCCTTTCCGTCTGTCCATTCTGCCTGAAATACATAGTAAGGATCCTTCGGGAAGCCTGCAGTATCGATCTGTCCGAAATAGGAGTTCTTCGTGTGGTAAGGTGTCGGCTCGCCGATGTAGTCAAAACCTGTCCAGAGGAACTGTCCCCAGATATAGACAGGATCCCTGTCATCCGTGATGCACTTCTCCCAGCTTCTCGCTCCCCAGCTCGTCGTGGAATTTCCCAACGCGGAGCACTGCTCGTCCTCATCCGAGAGCACTGCCTCCCTGAGCGGGAAATGATAGATGCCACGGCTCTGCACAACCGATGCCGTCTCACTGCCGTACATCATCCAGTCGGGGTGTTCCCTGTGATGCTCGTCATAATACTTCTCGGCATAATTATACCCCGCAACCTTCACAATATCCGCACATTTTCTGGCATTTTCCCACGGCATATAGTTGGAGCCGATCGTGACGAGCGCATTCTCCTTCGGGTCATGCTCCCGCACTGCCTTCATCAGCCTCCGCGTAATGTCCTGACCGTGCTCGTCCGCATGGGTATCATAGATCTCGTTGCCGATCGACCACAGCAGCAGACTCGGGTGGTTTCTGTCCCGGCGTACCCAGCTGCTCACATCCGCCTCACACCACTCCTTAAAGAATCTTCCGTAGTCATACTCCGTCTTAGAGCGCTCCCACATATCGAATGCCTCGCTTAAGATCAGCATACCCATGCGGTCCGCAAGCTCCATCAGCGCAGGGTCAGGCATGTTATGGCTCGTGCGGATGGCATTGACTCCCATCTTCTTCAGCATCCTGATCTTTCTCTCCATTGCCGGCGCATGGAATGCCGCTCCGAGACAGCCGAGATCATGGTGCTCGCAGACACCGTGAATCTTGACGCGTTTTCCGTTTAGGAAAAGCCCTCTGTCGGTAGTCAGTTCTATCGTCCGAAAACCGATTGTGATGTCATCACTGTCCATGACATCCTCCCTGCCCTCGCGGCAGAGCGTAACCGAAAGACGGTAGCACTGGGGATCTTTTACATCCCAGAGCTTCGGTTTCCGTATCGTTGCTTTCACGGCTGCCTTGCCGAATGCCTGTCCGCCCTCCGTCTTTCCCAGCTGCTCCACAGGGAACCACCCAAGATCGTCTGTCAGTTCGTCTCCGCAGTACAGGCGGTAATGGCAGCCAGCGCCAATATCCAGTCTTCCGGCAACCTCCGTCTCCGCCTCCAGCTCAAAGTCCTCTCCTGCTGCCTTCGTCGTCACATATGTACCGTCTAACGGCAGATATACCGCCGGACATACCTTGAGCCATACCTTGCGGTAAATGCCAGCCCCGGAATACCATCTGCTGTTCGGCGACTGAAAACGCACCTGTACCATCACCACGTTTTTACCCGGTGTCAGCGCCGCCGTCACATCCATATCAAAGGTAGAATACCCGTATTTCCAGTCCCCGATCTTAGTCCCGTTGACATACACCGTGGAATTCATGTAGACACCGTCAAACCGGAGAATGACGCGCTCTCCCCGGTCGATGTGGGCAAAAATCTTCTCCGTTCCAGCAGCGGAGGTATTCTCCTGTTCTCCGTCGCCCCTGCCAAGCTCTCCCGCAAAGTTCTCCACCTCTCCGGTGATTAATTCAAACTCTTTGCGATACCAGCCGCAGCCATCCTGATAAAGATTTTTCGCATCGTAGATCAGCCAGTCGTGCGGAAGCTCCACCGCCTCAAACCGTGTCTTCTGATTCTCGATCTCTCCCATGGTAACCTTCAGATTGGTTCTTAAAAAGAACCAGTTGTTATAAAACGGAAGCCTGTTTGTATTCATTCAGCCGTTCCCCCTATCCTATAGTTATTAAAATTATAGCATTTCGGCGGTTCGGTTACTACCTATTTTTTGCTCTCCGTTGTGCATACATTGTTCGGCTATTCGGTTGCCTTTTTCGCCGCAAATCTTTTTGACGGATGGTAACATAGCAACGCAATTAATATGAGCAGTGCTGTCGTACACAGACTGATCGGATATGCGGTCATGATCGTCTGAAAGCTCCTGTTCAACGGGAAAACAAACTGAATCCACCCTATGCGGACACCGCAAACCCCGAGCATTGTCAGAAGCGCCGGAGTCAGCGAGATGCCGAAGCCCCGCAGATAGCCGGACATTACTTCGTAGAACAGGCTGAACGAATGGGACGTCATCACCATCATGAGTCGAATATAGCCGATGGCAATAACCTCCGGATCGTTGTTAAAGATCGCAAGCAACGTTTTCCCGAAGAACAGGATCGCTGTGATCGCCACCGCCAGCGCAGCAATGCCCTCGATCAGGCAGAGCGCCAATGTTTTCTTGCAACGGCGAAGCTCACCGGCGCCGAAATTCTGTCCAACAAAGGTGGTACACGCCTGTGAAAACGAATTGAGGATGTCATAAGTAAATATTTCAATATTGAACGCCGCACTGGATGCCGCCATGACTACCGTGCCGAGGCTGTTGATAGCAGACTGGATCACGATGTTCGATACCGCAAACACGGCGCTCTGCACACCCGCCGGCAGACCGATGCGCAGAATACGCAGCAAGATTGTCCTGTCAATCCGCAGCAGCTTTGGCTCAAGATGAATCGCCTGTTTCGAGCTGCGAAGTCTGCAAAAGAGCAGAACCGAGCTGACTGCATTGGAGATTACGGTTGCAATGGCAACGCCGTTCACGGTCATGTGCAGAACAGCAACGAAGAATAAATTCAAAAGCACATTCAGTACGCCGGAGGTTGCAAGCGCAAGCAGCGGAATTTTTGTCTCCCCAATGCTGCGGAAAATGGCGGCTTCAAAGTTATACAGAAGAATCACCGGCATCCCCAGCAGGTAAATACGCAGATACAGCAGCGCCAGCGGAAACACCTCATCCGGCACATTCAGAAGCCCCAACAGCGGTGCTGCCACCAGCTCACCGAGCAACGCGACCAGCGCACCGCCGAGAACAGAGATGACGACAGAGGTATGCACCGCCTTCTGCACATCATCCTTCTCTCCCTTTCCGATGGCATGGGCGATCACCACATTCGTTCCCAGGGCAATTCCAATGAAAAGATTGACAATCAGACCGATGATGGGACTGTTCGCTCCCACTGCCGCCACGGCAGCCGTGCGCTCTGCGCCGGTGAAATTGCCGACCACGGCAATATCCGAAGCATTAAAAAGCTGTTCCAGTATTGCCGTCGCCGCAACCGGCAGGGCAAACTGCGGCAGCTTGTTCCAGATGGAACCATGCAGCATATCAAGCTGTTTTGTCTTAGCAGTATTTTCCATATTGTCAAATCACTCCGTTTTGCTCCATTTCTGCGCACACATTATAGACCTGTACCCTTGCGATAGCAAATACTTATAAAGAATGTGTAACCATAGTTGAAAGGAATGATAAGGCATGTTATATTGATTAAAAACGAATTTTACGGATCACAGAAAGGGATGGGAATTAAGATGGATATCCGGGTACTCCGTTATTTTTTGACAGTGGCAAGAGAGGAAAATATCACGCGGGCAGCAGAAAGCCTGCATATCACACAGCCCTCACTCTCCAAGCAGCTCATGGAGCTGGAAACTGAGCTGGGCAAACAGCTTTTGATCCGTGGAAAGCGAAAAGTCACACTGACAGCGGACGGGATTCTGCTCAGGAAACGCGCGGAAGAGATCGTTTCCCTGTTTGAAAAGACAAAGCAGGAGCTCCATTCCGACCGTCTGCTCCTAAACGGCAGAATTTCCGTAGGTGGGACACCGCTCAAAAGACTTCTACAGGCAGCAACAGCGCTGCGGGCGGAGCATCCGAACGTCTGCTTTGACTTTTATACCAGTGACGCGACAGATGTGACAGAAAGGCTGGAGCACGGAATTCTGGACTTCGCCGTTCTGCTTGAGCCGGTCGATGCGGTAAAATATGAATACCTTTCCCTGAAAGACTTTGCCCGCTGGGGGCTGCTCATGCCGAGCGACTGCGCTCTTGCCGGGAAATCGACCGTGACAAAAGAGGATTTTCGACGCCTTCCGCTTATCGCGCACCGCCGCATCGGGCTGCAGCGTGAGATTGCTCACTGGGCACAGACAGAGCTGGATCAGCTGAATATTGCCGCCACCTATAATGTCGTAAACGGCGATCCGGCGGCATTTGTCAGAAGCGGTCTCGGCTATTTTCTGACCACCGATGATCATCTGCCGGAGCTGCTCGATTCCGGGCTCTGCTTCCGCCCGCTCGACCCGCCTCTGGAAATACACCATGCGCTCGTCTGGAAGCGCTACGCCGTACTCTCTGACGCAGCGCGGGCATTCCTCGACAGAATGTCGGAGTCAAAGGCTCCGATAGGCTTTTGACCCCAGTATCATGACAAAAGGAACGTCCCTCTGGCTCCTCTCGACGCTGCCTCCACGGCGTCGCGGAAACCCCGAGCAGACAGCCGCACCGCGCCGTCTCCCCAGATAATCATCTGCTCCAGCGCGTCCGAGGTTGCCACCGTCACACGATGCTTTTTGCCAATCTCATGCACGGTCTTCTCGATATACTGATCCGCCGTCTCTGCCTCTTTCGTATAGACCACATAAATATTGTGGTACTTCTGCACCGAGCGCTGCCCGCCCTTGACCTTATAGGCATCATAGACCAGTATCAGTGTCGCACCGTGAAAGCCCTGGAAATTACAGCAGATGTCCATCAGCCTGTCCCTCGCGCTGTCAAGGTTCAGTTCCGCAAGCGCCCGCAGCTCCTCCCATGCAAAGATGATGTTATAGCCGTCCACAAGAAAAAATTCCTCCGGCTTTTCCTTCTCTTTTTCGTTCTGCCGCCGCTGCTTCTGCGGCTCCTCCGCAGGAGCCTCTTCCTTTTTTACACTGCCGGTATTCAGCTGATGATAACGGTAGGGCTCGTAGGACTGCGCCGTCTTCTTATAGGTCTGCTGAAAGATCGCCTCAATTTCCTCCTGCGTGATATAGCCCGAGGATGCCTCGCCGGCACCTCCCGGACGTTTCCGCTGTGCCCTTTCCGGATAGCTCCCGTTATCCGTCTCTTCGCTCTCCCCATCAGGCTGCCAGCCGCTCTCCAGATGCGCATATTGCGGAACCTCCTGCCACTCGACAAGCATTCCCGCACCGTGGGAGCAGAATACCGATGCCGACGGATTTTCTGTATCCGCATCCGGGTCATAGCCGATTTCAAGGACTACCTCCTCCTCATTATGGCAGGGCTCGTAGCCCTTCAGCATGCAGGAGAACCGTCCGCGTCCTCTCGTATAGGCGTTGACCTCCCGCTGGTACTCCCGCATCGTCGCCACTGGAGCGCTCCCTGTCAGCGTGCTCATCTCCCCCTCCGTCACGGGCGGTTCAAGGCTTCCCGACATTCTCTGGATATCCGACATTGCGCGACCGAGCTGCTCCGTCGGCACCTCAAGCACAAAGGAGAACACCGGCTCCAGCAGCACGCTTTTGCACTGCATCAGTCCCTGCCGCAGCGCCCGGTAAGTCGCCTGCCGGAAATCTCCTCCCTCCGTGTGCTTGATGTGCGCTCTTCCGGTCAGCAGCGTAAGCTTCACGTCCGTCAACGGTGAGCCAGTCAGCACTCCGGGGTGCGCCCGCTCCCCCAGATGGGACAGAATCAGCCGCTGCCAGTTCCTGTCAAGCACATCCTCACTGCATGTCGTCGCAAGCTCCAGCCCACTTCCCGGCTCTCCCGGCTCCAGCAGAAGCTGCACCTCCGCGTAATGGCGCAACGGCTCGAAGTGCCCAATGCCCACCGCCTTTGACGCAATCGTTTCCTTGTAGAGAAGCTGTCCGTCGTCGAAGCCCACATCCAGCCCGAAGCGCTCCCGGATCAGACTCTGCAAAATCTGCGTCTGAACCTCGCCCATGACCTGCACATGGATTTCCTTCGCCTTTACCCGCCAGACGACATTCAGCTCCGGCTCTTCCTCCTCCAGCTTTCGCATCTGCCCGAGAAGCTTCACCATATCCGTGCCCTCCGGCGCAACCAGCCGATAGGTCAGAACCGGCACAAGGACGGGCTGCTCACTCCGCCCCTCTTCTCCCAGACCTTCTCCTGCGTAAGTCCGCCCGAGCCCGGTCACGGCGCAGATGCCTCCCGCCTCCACCTGCTCCGCCGCCCGGAAGCCCGCTCCGTCACAAATCCTCAGGGTATCCGCCTTCTCCTCCCAGCACTCCTCCTCGGACGCAGCGCTGCGATGGTTGTCCAGCAACATCTTCACGCGGAGCACACCGCCCGTCACCTTCAAATGTGTCAGACGGTTTCCCGACGTATCTCTGGAAATCTTATAAACCCTCGCCCCGAATGCCTCGGGATATTCCTTCTCCTGCGCGAACCGGCAGAGACCGTCAAGCAGCCCCTCCACACCTTCAAGCTGCAAAGCCGTCCCGAAATAACAGGGAAAGAGCCGTCTGTCACTGACCGCAGCCGCTATTGTCTCGTCACTGAGCTGCCCGCTCTCCAGATATTCCTCGAGAAGCGCTTCACTACACATGGCGACCTCCTCCCGCCACTGTGCGGAATCTTCCGCCGCCCGGTCGAACGCAACGCACCCACCGTCGAGCCTCTCCCTCAGCTCCTCCATCAGCTTCGTCCGATCCGTATCCGGCTGATCCATTTTGTTGATAAACAGAAAGGTCGGAATCCGATATTTCTGCAACAACTTCCAGAGCGTTGCCGTATGCGCCTGTACGCCGTCCGAGCCGCTGATGACTAACAGCGCGTAATCCAGCACCTGAAGCGTCCGCTCCATCTCTGTGGAAAAATCCACATGTCCGGGCGTATCCAACAGAATGATCTCCCGACCCTCCCACTCCAGATTTGCCTGTTTTGAGAAGATCGTGATCCCCCTCTCCCGCTCAAGCGCAAAATTATCCAGAAAGGCATCTCCGTGATCCACCCTGCCCGGTTTTCTAAGCTCTCCCGCCGTGTAGAGCAATGCCTCAGAAAGCGTAGTCTTCCCCGCATCGACATGTGCCAATATTCCTAAGACAATCTTTGAGCTGCGCATATTTTCAAAATTCCTTTCCATTGTTCTTGACAATTTTCCCGAAAATCCTTATAGTAATCTGGAAAAGCTGCAAAGCAGCCATAAAAAACGCTAGGGGAGCACATCGCTGAGATTGAAGCAGGCATAGCCGCTTCTAACCCTCACTACTTGAACCGGGTAATACCGGCGTAAGGAAGCAACGCAGAAAGCCATACGGTCATTCTGCATCCGCAATCCGCGGAGCCGATGTTGTCCCTCCTTAGCCAGAATAAGGAGGATTTTTTTATGAAAGACAAAAAAACAAAAATCTTAGTTGAGGGAGCGGTCATGGTAGCCCTCGCTACAGTCCTGAGCTTCATCCGGGTATTTAAACTCCCGTGGGGCGGCTCCATCACCCTTCTCTCCATGCTTCCCATCGTCCTCTTTTCCATCCGCAGAGGCGTCGGCGCCGGTCTCATGACAGCCTTCGCCTTCTCGCTCATCCAGTTTGCGCAGGGCGTCATGGACGGTCTCTTCGGGTGGGGACTTACCCCCGGTATGCTCATCGCCTGCATCTTCCTTGATTATCTCGGTGCCTTTACCGTGCTCGGCATCGCCGGTCTCTTCCGCAAGAAGAACCTTCCCGGCTGGATCGGCGGCATCACCCTCGCAGTCGGACTGCGCTTTGTCCTGCACTTCCTGAGCGGCGTTGTCATCTGGCACAGCTTCGGAGAGCTTTGGAACGGCTTCGCCACCGAGAACACCTACCTCTACAGCTTTTTATACAACGGCTGCTACATGCTGCCCGAGCTGATCTTCACACTGGCAGGCGCAATCGCCCTCCTCAAAGTCCCCCAGACCAAGCGCTTTCTCTTAACAGAGGAGTAACCCTCAATATTCTCAATATTTATGAACCCCGGAGAACCTTAGTATCTACTAGAAAACCGGTCTTGTACTAACTATATGCAGATAACAGTTGCACGGGATGCACCTGACCACAAGCAGCGCACTCTGGAGCCGCCGGCACTTAGATGCTGTACTATAGCATCTTATGTGCCGCTGCGTGCGGAAGGTAGCGAGAGCGTGCCTGCGGTGGTCTGTGCATTCCGCGCAACGTCCCATGCAGAGACCCACACACTGAAATCCCCCTAATACCTCTCTAAATGGAAGGAGTACAACAGCTTCTCCACGACCGGCTTCCGCCGGAGCTTCATCAGCGCCTCGCTGTAATAATCCAGCTGCGTCTCGTAACGGTTTCTCAACTCCTCCATCGTAGCGACAGCGTCCGTCTTGTAATCGAGCAGGACGATGCCGTCCCCCTCTTCAAAGAACACATCGATGATTCCCTGAATCAGCACACTCTCCGTATCGGGAAATTCCCCGCCCAACTTCGCCGCGCTGACTCCCATGACAAAGGGCTGCTCCCTGTACAATTTTCCTTCGCGCTGCGCGGCGAACATCCGGTATGCCAGCTCCGATTCCAGAAAATGCAGCAGCTTGCGCACATTGACTGCATCGGCATACTCCCGCTTTAAACGCCTGCTTCCGACCTCCGTCTCCAGAAAGGCTCTCAACACAACCGCCGCCTTATCCTGTCTCCAGTGCCCGCGATAGGTCTCGTAATCCTCCCCCGGCGCACCGCCCAACTCTGAAACCAGCTGTGCAAAGTCCATCAGCTCCATCACCCTGTGGTAAGCGTTACCGCGAACCGTTCCGCTGACCGCTTCCTCCTCCCTGCGGAAGGTTGGAATATATGGCTGAATCTCTTTCTCCTCGAAAGTGTGATATGCCGCCTCGTCCTTGTCCGCCATGGCAGCGATCTTTAATTCGGAAACCGTTGTCTTCGTGTACAAGCCGGCAAGCTTCTCAAACGCATACTTCTCCCGGAGGCGGCTGCGCAGCTTCGCAAGTGCCTCTGCGTCCCCGTATTCTTCCGCATGCTCAAGCAGCCTTTCTCTGCCGCCAAGCTCGATCTGTTCCCCGAGATCGCCCGTCGCCAGATCCGTCTCATTCCACACCGACACCCGGATTCCTGTCCTTCCGAGCACCGGCATGAGGAAGTCAAGGTAGCTGCTGCTCTCGATGAAATCCGAATACAACAGCTGTTCCCCGGCGCTCTCCTCCGCTGCCGCCCACTTCTCCGCGGCATTCTCCAGCGTCGCCGTCAGGATCAGCTTCTCCCTCGCACGGGTCATGGCGACATAGAATACCCGAAGCTCCTCCGAAAGACTCTCCTCGCGCAGCTTTCTCGCAAGCGTGCAGCGCCGGAGCGTCTTGTTGCGGATGCGCCTGACCGGATCAACATAGTCCATGCCTAGACCAAGATCCATGTCGAGGATCAGCGACTGGTTCACATCCTGCATGTTGAAACGCTTGCTCAGCCCCGAGACAAAGGTGACGGGAAATTCCAGTCCTTTGCTCTTGTGAATGCTGATGATCCGCACGACATCCGCATTTTCATCCAACAGTCCCGCCTCTCCGTAATCCACATCGTATTTTTCAAGCTGCTCCATATAGCGGATGAAATGAAACAGTCCGAAATAGCTCGTCTTCTCAAAGTCGGAGGCTCTTGTCAGAAGCATCTCCACGTTCGCACGCCTCTTGCTCCCGGCGGGCAGCGCCGTCACATAATTCAGATAGTCGAAATCCGTGATCAGCTTCGTCAGCAGCTCCCGCACAGGCATGTATACGGTCAGATGCCTGTACCGGCGTATCCTTTCAAGGAACTGCGCCATCTTTTCCCGCAGCGCCGTCTCCGGTTCCTCTGCTGCAAGCCTCTCCTGCCCTTCTTCCGTCTCCCCTGCCGCGAAGCTTTCCGCCGCCTCGTAGAGGCTCACGCGCCTGTAACGGCTTCTGATCAGTGCAATCTCATCCTCCGTAAAGCCGCCGAACAGTGACTTCATCGTTCCGAACAGCGGAATATCCTGACGCGGATTGTCCAGCACGCGCAGCAGCTGCAACAGCTCCTGCACCTCGGTCGCTCCGAAATAGCCCGTCTTCGAGGTAATGTAGACCGGAATGCCTTCCTCCTCCAGCACAGACTTAAACACCTCATCCCAGCCGCTGTTGGTGCGCAGCAGGATGACCATATCCGCATACCGCACAGGCCTCAGCTCACCGCTCGCCTTATCCGTCACCTGAAACTCCGCTCGGAGCTGCTTGATCTTCGCGGCAACCGCCTTTGCCTCCATCTGTCTTTCGTTCAGCCCGGACTCCGCCGAAGGCTTCTCCACAAGCAGCAGCTCACTCTCGTTTCCCATGCTGTCGGGATATACCGCACCGGGATAAAGCGCCGCCCTCTCGTCGTAGGCAAGCCCGCCGACCTGCTCGCTCATAAGCCTTGAAAATACACCATTTACCGCATCCACGACCTCCCTGCGGCTTCGGAAGTTTTTCGCTAGGTCGATTCTCTGCCGCTCCCCCGCATCGGCTGTGTAGGAATGGTATTTCTCCATGAACAATTCGGGTCTCGCCAGCCGGAACTTATAGATGCTCTGCTTGACATCGCCGACCATGAAGCGGTTGAAGCGCCCCTCCGCTTCCCCGGAGACCGCCTCCAGCAGGAATTCCTGTACCAGATTGCTGTCCTGATATTCGTCAATGAGGATTTCTTCAAAGTGCTGCCGGTATTCCTCGGCGACCCGGCTCGGCCAGACGGCATCCCCATCCTTTTTTAACAGAATATCCAGTGCAAAGTGCTCCATGTCCGTGAAATCAATGACCTTCCGGTCGCGCTTCTTCGCCGCCATTCTCTTCTGGAAGTCAAGGACGAGATCAATCAGCGTATTCAGCGGTTCCCGGCAGACGAGAGCCTGTTCTGCGGCAAGCTCCAGTGGCGTCGCAAAAAACCTGTCCGCGATCCCCTTCACGCTTTTCTTCACCTCCGCGCGCAGGGAAGAGGCAAGCTCCCTCTTCGCTGGGCTCACGCTCTCATCCTTTTTTGAGGAAAGTCGTCCGAAATTCACCGCCGGAAGCCACTGTGCAAATTTCTCCAAAGTCTGGCAGGAGCACAGCCGCTCCATCTGTTCGATCTCACTGTCCACAAGCTCCCCGTACATATATGGCCCATCCGGCTCCTGACAGAGCCTCTGCACCTGCTCCAGCTTTCCCTTCCAGCCCTCCGCCATCGCCGCCAGATGCCGGGCAAGATATTTTCCGTAGCTGCTCTCGCAAAGCTCCTCCACCCCGGAGGCATCATAGTCGGTTCTTCTCTCCTCAAGCCACTCCTCCGGCCACGGAAAGCTGGCTGCATATCTCGACAGATTCAGGATGTGCTGCTGTAACGTGCTCTCCCTGCCGCCCGGACAGAAATACTCCACACAGTACCGGAAGGCTTCCTCCCCGGAGGCATAGGCATCCTCCAGCAGTTCCTCCAGAACCTCCTGCTGCATCAGCTTGATCTCTCCCTCGTCCGCAATGCGGAAGGCGGGGTCAAGTCCGATCTCGTTAAAATGGTTCCGCAGCAGGAAAAGACAGAAGCTGTCGATTGTCGTGATCTGTGCATTGTGCAGAAGCGCTGCCTGCCTCTGGATATGCTCGGAGTCAGGCTCCTTCTCCAGTCTTGCGGAAATTCCCGCGGCAATGCGCTCCCTCATTTCGGCTGCCGCGGCGTTGGTGAAGGTCACAATGAGCAGCCGGTCAATATCAACGGGATGTGTCTCGTCGCACACCTTGTTGACAATGCGTTCCACCAGCACCGCCGTCTTTCCGCTGCCGGCGGCGGCGGACACAAGGATATTGCAGCCCCTAAGGTCGATTACCTTCTGCTGCTGCGATGTAAATTTTACTGCCATGTGCTCACCTCCTCCGCCATTTTCTCCAGTGCTTCGTCTGCGCCGATATCCTCAAGCGCTCTCTTTTCGCAGCCCGGCATTGCCGTCTCAAAGCCGCAGACATGCTTGTAAGCGCACCATGTGCAGGCTTCCTCGCTGCCCATTTCATACGGGTTGAGCGATATTTTTCCGTCTAAAATTTCTCTGCCGATTCCGGCGATCTTCTTCGTCACATACTCAGAGACAGTCTTTAACTGCTCCCCTGTCAGCACGGAGGATCTGGCGCTGAAGCTGCCATCCTTCTTCCGCTCGACGGGAACGACATCCGACTTGTCTTCCATGTCCCCGTCCAGCCGTTCCACGACGCCCGGCTCACTGCTGACAACGCCGTTCATGCGCAGTTGTGCCGCAATCTGCTGCTGAAGCTCTTCCTCCGTCAGCTCCACCGGTGTCTCCACGACAGGGTCATCGATATGGTAATAGAGAAGCGCCGCCGGTAGAATCTCCTTCCCGGGATGCTTCTTCGCCTCCACCTCCATTGCCGCATTCATGTAGACGACAAGCTGAAGCTGTAAGCCATAGTACAATGCCGCCAGATCAAAGTGCTTATTGCCCGATTTGTAATCCACGACCTTGACATAGACACGATCCTCTTCCTCCGAAACATCAATTCTATCGATCCTTCCCTGCAGCCGCATCCTCTCATGCTCGGAAAGCGCGACGTTGACGCTGGAAAGGTCATCCGTAAACCGGAAGGAAAGCTCATAGGCATCCGGCCGGAAGCTCCCCCTGCGCAGCTGCTTTTGCAGCGTCAGCACCGTTCTCGTCAGGATTCTCGCCATCCTCGTGATTGCGTACTCGTTGCGCGCGCTGCTGTAGAGCACAGTATCCCCATAGGCTGCCGCATAGCTCTCGAGCGCCGTGCGCACTGCCTGCACGGCAAATTCCTCTGGGAAATCAAACCATGTATAATTCTTTTCTGCAAGTTTTCCTGCAAATTCCTCCAAAACAGCATGGTAAACATTACCCATGTCTGCGTTTTCAAAGGAAAATTCCTCCCTCTCCTGCAGAGTCAGTCCATATTGCAGAAAATGCCTGTAAGCGCAGGCTGCGTAAGTCTCCAGACGGGATACGCTGTTCTCCAGATACCTTCCGTAGAGTGCCTCCGCAACAACCGCCGAAAGCCCGCTGTCCCGATAGCGCCGGAATGCCGCAGCCCGCAGAAAATCGCGCTCTTTCGACAAATCCTCCCCGAAGGCAGAATAGATTGTCAGAATCTCCCGCTCCTTTTCCGGGGTCAGGACGCCAGTGGCAAGCTCGCGCAGCCCTTTTGCAAGATATCCTGCACCTTCTCTGCCTGTGACAATCTGTTCCAACGGACTTTGCAGCTCCGGGTATTCCGTCTCAATGTCTGGAAATAGCTTCCTGACCGTATCGATCAGATACGCCGGGCGCATGGACTTTCCGGCGCTGTTGATCTTTGAATAGCCAAGATACAGCCTTTGGGAGGGCTTCGTCATATTTAAATAGAGGTAAAGCCTCTGGATGAACATCTGCTGTCTCGGACTCGGCGCCAGTTCGAGCTCGGACTCCCGCAGAAACTCCCTGTCCATGTCCGAAATGATTCCTCCCTTAGACGCATTTTTCGGGATATTTCCGTCGTTTACGCCGAGGAAAAACAGAACCTTCACCTGTCTGAGCCTCGTCCTCTCCATGTCGCCCACAAGGACACGGTCGACATTCTGGGGAATTGTGCCGACCTCGATCTCCCCGAAGCCCGCTTCCAGAATGTCCGAAAATTCCTGCAGCGAAATCACTTCATCACCGAGCAGCTCATAGATCTGCTCCAAAAGCTCCATAATCAGCCGGTATATCTGGGCATATTCCCTTGCGCGGGACAACTGCCCCTCCGCCTGAAATTCCGCCTCGTACTCCGCCAGCTTTTTCTGTACATTGTTCTGTACCAGAAAGTCATACAGCTTATTCACATAATCACTCACCGGCTCCTCCTCTTTCATATGGAGCATCTGCGTCTGTGCCATCAGGCGCTCCCGCAGCGCGTTCAGCCGGTTCAGCTCCTCTTCCTCCATCTCATCCGTCTTGCGGGTGAAAAGGCGGCTGTACCGCCGGTAACCCCTAAGCCCTGTTTTAATCGCATAATTTTCCAGAATGTCCGTCTCCTCCGGTTCCATGTCCGCCAGTCCGCTCCGCAGGTAATGAAATACGGCGTCATAGGAAAAATCCTTCAGATACAGCTCCAGCGCACTCTTGATATACTCCACCATCGGGTTCAGGAGAATACCCCTCGTCCTGTCGATAAAGCACGGAATATCCATCTGGGCAAACTCCGTCTCGACATAGGGCGCATACCCTTCCAGATCGCCCGTGATAACCGCAATATCCCGGTAAGCAAGCCCTTCCTCCCTCGTCAGCCTTCGGATGAAAAGTCCGGTCTGATGTACCTCGTCCCGCGGTGTCGTCGTCTCGAAAATGCGGATGTCCCGCTGCTTCTCCCCATAGCTGTCAACATGATAGCGGAACAGATTCCTCTCGAGATGCTTCAGCGCCGCTGCCTTTTCCTCTCCGGGAGCACACGGCACAGCCCCGTCCGTCACGAAGGCGTCCTCTCCCCTGCCCACTCCGGCATCCGCCGCAAGCCTCGCAAGGTCAGCGACCGTCTTCTTACTTAAATGGAACAGCCTCTGTTCCCCGTCCTGCTCATAGGGATTCTCACCCTCGCCCAGCGTCAGCGTCACGATGACTTCCCCGCACAGCCGCATCAGCTCCTGAATTACGCGGTTCTGGATGGGTGTGAAGCCCGTAAAGCCGTCGAAGACGACCACGCTCCCCGGAAGCAGCCGGGATCTCTCCAGCGAACGCCTGAGAACATCCAGCGTCTCCTCCGTCGTGATAAAGTTGCCCTGAATATACTCTGTAAAGCCGCGGTAGAGTGTCTCCAGATCCTTTAATTTCTGCACAAGCGCTCCGCGGTTCCCGGCAAACCGGATCAGCTTCTGCACATCCTCCGTCCCGATTCCATACTGCATGAATTCCGAGATGGCGCTCTTTACCTCGTGGATATAGCCCTGCTTGTACAGAAAGCTCCCCAGCACCGGCAGCTGATCCTTGAGATCCGCCGCAACCTTCTGAAGCACAAGACTCTTTCCGGTGTCGTCCAGCACAGGAATCTCGTCGCTGCCGACCTCCTCCATAATGCGGTGGTTCAGCCGTCCGAAGCTCAGGACATCGATGTTCATGATGCCGCCTTTCTCATCCAGCGCCACCAACTCCTTCTGGGTCTGCATGGTGAACTGGTCGGGAACAATGATCAGGAAATTCTGTCTCGGGGCTTCTGCTGCCCTTCGGATCACTTCTTTATAAATATACCGGCTCATGTCCGAGCCGGAGGGGCCAAATACAAATTTCAGGCTCATGCTTCCTCCTCATTTCCGCGCACGTTCTTTGTGCATAGCAAGTTTGTATCAAGTGCCTGCAGACACAAAGCTTGTGATTGAAATCATGTCAGTCGTAGATCGCCGTGAAAGAGGTCTCATGCTCAACTAGCGGAATCTCCTTCGTCTCGATGCTGTCGATTACAATGTAGTCGCTCCGGTTGATCATGATGAGCATCTGGTCAATCGCGCCCTCCGCACCCTGCGCCTCCATCTCCACTGCACCATCCCATTCATTTCTGACCCAGCCTGTAATGCACATGCCGCGCGCCGCATATTTCGCCCTTGTCCTGAAGCCCACTCCCTGTACCCTGCCTGTAAATCTGAAATGCTTTCTTACCATAGCTCATTCTCCTGTCGTCATCTGATGCACAACCATATAAATATAATTATACTAGATGTTGCGGACGAGCACAACCGTTCCGCCATAGAACGGCAGAACCGGCGCGTGAGTGCTTGCAGTTTTCCCCTTGGGATGCTATAATCAACCCGATATTCGGAAATGAGGACAACTATGAAACCATTGAAAAATCTGGAGAAAAAGAAGCTCTTTTTATTTGATATTGACGGGACGCTCGCGGTCGGCGACACCCTGTACGACGGCAGCGCCGATCTGCTCGCCTACATTGACAGCATCGGCGGCAAGGCCTACTTTATAACGAATAACTCGACAAAGAGCGGCGCTGATTATGTCAGCAAGTTCCGCTCCGCCTTCGGACTGGAGACGACCGAGGATCAGTTCATCACCTCCGGCTTTATGACACTACGTTTTTTGAAGGAGAATTATGTCAATCAGAAAATTTATGTTCTCGGCACAGCCTCCTTCGTGTCTGAATTGAAGAAAAACGGTCTGCACATCACAGAGACCGCCGAGAAGGATATTGCCTGCGTCGTCGTTGCCTACGACAGCGAGCTCAGCTATGAGAAGCTGGTTCAGGCATCCAAGGCGCTTCTGACGACCGAGGTTCCCTTCTACGGCACGAACCCCGACCTGCGCTGCCCCATCGACTTCGGCTTTATCCCCGACTGCGGCGCCATCTGCAACATGATCACCGAGACCACAGATAAAAAGCCTGTCTACCTCGGCAAGCCGAGCCGTGAGGTCGTCGATCTCTGCCTCGCCCTGTCCGGCTTCTCAAGGGAGGAAACCCTTGTCGTGGGAGACAGGCTCTACACCGACATCGCGTGCGGCATCAACGGTCAGGTTGACACCTGTGTTGTCTTCACCGGGGAGGCGAAGCCCTCCGACATGGCAGACACTCCCTACCCCGCCGATTATGAATTTGACAATATAAAAGAGCTCCTGATGCACTGCACCGGAGCCCGTTGATTTTCATTTATTTATGAATCGCCTTTTCAATGACACCGATTCCCAGCGGATAAGGGCCTGTATGAACCGCAATCGTGGCCCCGATCTGGTACACGGGAATCTCACTGATCTCATAGCCGTGATTGCGCAGCATTTCAATGACGCTGTCACGGTATTCTTTTCCCTCCTCCACATCATAGCCATAGCCGACCGAAAGGCTGAAGCATTCAATACCCATTCCACTGTCCTTCAGATAGTCGAGCAACAGCGCCTTCGCCTTGTCGGTGCTGCGCTTCCTTCCCCTGCCGATTCCCGAGGGATAGATTTCACCTTTTTTGAGCGTAATGACCGGGCGAATGTCCAGAACACTTCCTGCCAATGCGCCGACCTTGCCGATTCGTCCGCCGTGCTTCAGGTATTCCATATTTCCCACCGTGAAGAAAATCCTTCCGGTGCTCTTGATCTGCTCCAGTCTTGCAACCGTGTCCCGGTAGGTGAAACCCGCATCGCGCATTGCCACCGCCTCAAGCACATACTGTCCCTGCAGCACGGTGTTTACGGTCGCATCAATGACTGTGATCTCCACGTCGGGATATTCCTCTTTGACGATTTCCCTTGCATTTACAGCAGACTGCATGGAACCGCTGAATTTCGTCGTGATACAGATACAGATAACCGGCTCGCCCTTTTCGGCACAGGGCAGGAACACATCTACATAGTCCTGCGTAGACGGCATGGAGGACTTCGGATATACCCCCTTCCGGTCTATCATCTGCTGGTAAAATTCCCTGATGCCGATTTCTTCCTTCTCCTTCAGATAATGCCCTTCGTCAAAGGATACATAAAACGGCACAACTGTTATATTCTTTTCCTCGGTCAGCTCTGTCGGCAGATCGCAGGAGCCATCGCTGATGATATGGAACAATTCACGCATATGCAAAATCCTCTCGCTGTTATTTTTTATGAATTATCTTGTATAGATTACCATGTACAGTCCTGAATAGCAATAGGATTTCGGTCTCAAAAGCAGATTTTATGGTTTTTTTATCTTTTCAATACGGTTTTTATTACTACATTTGTTTTAATACATCTCGATCTTCACAAACTTGCGCTTTCCGATTTTTAAAACATCTCCTGTCTGGATCGCCTCATCCACGCTCCCGACACATATTCCGTTCTTCTGTATACCGCCCTGTGCGAGCATACGCCTAAATTCCGCACCGCTGGGAACGATTCCCGCATTTACCAGAGGCCGGATACAATCCAGAAGGTTTCCCTTCTCCATGACAACCGGAAGCGTGTCCGCGTCGTCAGGCACCTGACGCTTTGTAAATGCCTCGAGAAAGAACCTCTCCGCTCCTTCTGTCTCCTCCTCGCTGTGGTAGAGCCGCGTGATGGTCTTTGCGAGAAGAAGCTTCGCATCCCTCGGATTGCCGCCGTCCGCAAGCTCTTCCTTTACCTGATCCAACTTCTCCGGCTGGATGTCCGTCGCCAGTTCAAAGTATTTCACGATAAACTTATCCGGAATCTGCATGACCTTTGTAAACATCGTTCTGGCATCCTCATAAATGCCGATGTAGTTTCCAAGGCTCTTACTCATTTTCTCAACGCCGTCGGTTCCCTCCAGAATCGGCATGAACAACGCCGACTGGCTCTCCATGCCCATATCCTTCTGAAGGCTCCTGCCCATGAGGACGTTGAAGGTCTGGTCTGTTCCACCAAGCTCAAGATCGGCTTCCAGCGCAACCGAATCATATGCCTGCATTAAGGGATAGAAAAATTCATGAAGCCCGATCGGAATATTGTTACGGAAACGGTTCTTAAAATCCTCCCGCTCCAGCATTCTGGCAACCGTGATCGTCGATGCGAGCTGCAGTACCTCATCCAGCTTTAAGAGCTCCAGCCATTCCCCATTGTAGCGCACCTGCGTCTTCTCCCTGTCAAGGATATGGAAAACCTGCTCCTGATAGGTCATGGCATTGACCAGCACCTCCCTGTCCGTCATTGCTTTTCTCCCCTTGCTCTTTCCTGTCGGATCGCCGACCCTTCCCGTGAAATCTCCGATGACGATGACAACAGTATGCCCAAGATCCTGAATTTGTTTCAATTTTCGGAGCGCAACAGCGTGCCCGAGATGAAGGTCAGGCGCGCTCGGGTCCATGCCGAATTTTACGATCAGCGGCTTTCCGGTCTGAAGGCCGCGCATGAGCTTTGCCTCCAGCTCCTCCTCTCCGATCAGCTCCGCCGCACCCTGTCTGATCACGCGCATCTGATGATGTACTTGCTGCTGTAAATTCTTCTCTTCCATTGCGTTCATTTTCGTTTCCTCCTTAAAATCATTCCTGGCGACGGGCGATGTGCTCTGAAAAGCGCACCAAAAAAGCTCCCATCCTGTCAAAAGGACGAGAGCTAATATCTCGTGGTACCACCTAATGTTCACAGACAGCTCACACTGTCTGCCTCTTCGGGTACGACTGACTGCGTCACAGCTTATACCCTAGCACGATAACGGGTGCAGGAACCGTCACAGCCTACTATCCATGCGGAATTTGGTGTGAAGCTCAAAGATGTATTCACACAAAGTTTCCCATGCGCCTCTCATCAGCCGGCTGCTTTCTGTATGCTCCACGATGTGCTACTTCTTCTTATCATTGCCTTTTATATTCTGTTTTCTGCATTATAGGAAATTAAAAATCTGTTGTCAAGTCTTTTTTAATGATTTCCTGTTTTACAGTAACTCTTCATATACGCGAACCCTACCTCTCAGTCACGCTTTACCTCCGTCACCATCCGGTGCAGAGCCCTCAATCCTTCCGATCGTGCATTTCCCGCGGTGGAATTCTCCATGTACTGCAACAGTTCCCGAAGCTCCTGCGGCTGGTCACCCTTCGTTACCATAATGCGCCGAGAACAAAAGGAACCTATTCCATCCCCATTCCCCAATGCACTATGCAATTAAAATTTGATTAGAATGTCAAAAGGATGATTATTAAGGAGTTTACCCTAGGCACATTTTTTACAAACCATCCTTTGACACCCTAATCTATACACTTTGCGCTCTTACAGACATTTACCATCTCATCTGCGAGCAATAACATAATACCATACAAAAAATAAAATAAAAAGGGACAGAGTTGTTCCAAAATCACATTTTTTTCCGCATCCAGAGCGACGTTGCTTTTGTCACGATACCCGGACTATTGCTTTGTCACACTATGCATAAACCAACCATGACAAAGTCCCCTCCTGTATCACCAACGTCCTCTAATCCATCAGTGCGCGGCATACATCCTCCTCAGAATATTCCGGCGCATATTGTTCCGCGATTCGGCAAATCTTCCGTATGTTTTCTATCGGCTCCTCCAGAGCATCCGCGATCTCCTCTGGCGTCTTTCCTTTTTTCAGTTTACTGCAGACCTGATTCACTAATCTCCGAAGACTTCCCTGTTCAACGCCACGTTCCATACCCTCTGCAACGCCATCTTCAAACTCTTCCTTCCGGATCATCTGTTCCCGCTTCTCCCATGTGTAATCCAGATGTGTCATTTTCTTCACCTCATCCTTCCTGTCTCTGAAAAATTCCTCCAGCACATGATTTTCGATACAGTCCTCTATCGCACGATCCACCGCTTCTTCCAGCCCCACATTCCGCTTCTG